>NZ_JBEAIO010000043.1:0-163199 GCF_040065095.1 Klebsiella sp. CN_Kp091
CCGATGGTAGTGTGGGGTCTCCCCATGTGAGAGTAGGGAACTGCCAGGCATCAAACAAGAAGAACCCCGTACCGAAAGGTGCGGGGTTCTTTGCTGTGTGTGCGTCTATCTCCCCGGTGGCGCTGCGCTTACCGGGGCTACAGACCGCGTAGCCCGGAAAAGGTGCGCAGCACTGCCCCCGGGGAAAGCGACCATATCAATACTTCCCCGGCCTGCACTGCCTGCGTGAGATCCAACCTTTTAAATCCTCCTTGAAACTTTCTCACCTTCCACTTGCAGACTCGACATTTTGCTTATTCCTGGTTATTGTCAGCTATCTGGATGTCTAAACGTTTATACGTATGTAATGGGGTGATACAGCTATGCCAATTCGGGTGCAGGACGAGCTACCGGCCGTCAATTTCTTGCGCGATGAAAACGTCTTCGTGATGACGACATCGCGTGCCACCACTCAGGAAATCCGCCCGCTGAAGGTGTTAATTCTCAATCTAATGCCAAAGAAGATCGAGACGGAGAATCAGTTCCTGCGGCTGCTGTCGAACTCGCCGCTACAGGTCGATATCCAACTGCTACGCATCGATGCGCGTGAGTCGCGTAATACGCCGACGGAGCATCTGAATAACTTTTACTGTAATTTCGAAGATATTCGCGAGCAGAACTTCGATGGTCTTATTGTTACCGGCGCGCCGTTGGGGCTGGTTGAATTTAACGATGTCGCCTACTGGCCACAGATCAAACAGGTACTGGAGTGGGCTAAGGATCACGTCACGTCAACACTATTTGTCTGTTGGGCGGTACAGGCGGCGCTGAATATTCTTTATGGTATCCCCAAGCAAACTCGTACCGAAAAGATCTCTGGCGTTTATGAACACCATATTTTGCACCCGCATGCGCTGCTGACTCGCGGGTTTGATGACACCTTCCTTGCGCCTCATTCGCGCTATGCCGACTTCCCGGCCGGGCTGATTCGTGATTACACCGACCTCGACATTCTTGCTGAAACCGAAGATGGCGATGCCTATCTTTTCGCCAGCAAAGATAAACGTATCGCTTTTGTTACCGGTCACCCTGAATACGATCCGCATACCCTGGCAAGTGAATACTTCCGCGATCTGGAGGCTGGTTTAGCGCCACAGCTTCCGGACAACTACTTCCCGAATAACGATCCAAACAATAAACCGCGGGCGACCTGGCGCAGCCATGGCAATCTCCTGTTTGCTAACTGGCTTAACTATTACGTCTACCAAATCACACCATACGATCTGCGTCATATGAATCCAACGCTGGATTAATCTACCAGCGCGTACGATCCTAAAGCGTTTCAGCATCTCGCCTCAGGCACCTTAGGGTGCCTTTTTTATTTCCGAAAATCACTTCCCCTTCTATTCAAACTTTAATTTCTTTGTTATCAAAGTGTTGAATTGATTTTAAATTAAAAATGGAAATTGTTTTTGATTTTGAAAAATTCTTGAGTAGTCTTAATTGTGCTGAGCGAAAAGCAGACAACGATCTTTCGCTCGCGCTACCAGGATCAACCAAGAGGAGCTGCACAATGACGCACCAGGCGACAATGACCGATGAACTGGCCTTCAGCCAGCCTTATGGCGAGCAGGAGAAGCAAATTCTGACTGCGGAAGCGGTGGAGTTCCTGACGGAACTGGTGAGCCGTTTTATGCCTGAGCGTAATCAGCTGTTGGCGGCACGCGTCCTGCAACAGCAGGCCATTGATGGTGGTAATCTTCCTGATTTTATTTCGGAAACGGCTTCCATTCGTAATGGTGACTGGAAGATACGCGGTATTCCGGCCGATTTGCAGGACCGCCGCGTAGAAATCACCGGTCCGGTTGAACGCAAGATGGTAATTAACGCCCTGAATGCTAACGTTAAAGTCTTTATGGCTGATTTCGAAGACTCGCTGGCGCCGGATTGGCACAAAGTGATTGATGGCCAAATCAATCTGCGCGATGCGGTCAATGGCACCATCAGCTACACCAACGAAGCGGGGAAAATTTATCAGTTGCAGCCCGATCCCGCGGTACTGGTCTGCCGCGTTCGCGGCCTGCATCTGCCGGAGAAGCACGTTACCTGGCGTGGTGAGGCGATTCCCGGCAGTTTGTTCGATTTTGCGCTCTATTTCTTCCACAACTATCAGGCGCTGCTGGCGAAAGGGAGCGGCCCCTATTTCTATCTGCCGAAAACCCAGTCCTGGCAAGAGGCGGCATGGTGGAGCAAAGTCTTCAGTTTCACCGAGGATCGTTTTGAGCTGCCGCGGGGCACCATTAAGGCCACGTTGCTGATTGAGACGCTGCCGGCAGTATTCCAGATGGATGAAATCCTGCATGCGCTGCGCGACCATATTGTTGGCCTGAACTGCGGGCGCTGGGACTATATCTTCAGTTATATCAAGACGCTGAAAAATCACCCCGACCGTGTCCTGCCGGATCGCCAGGTGGTGACGATGGATAAACCTTTCCTGAGCGCCTATTCACGCCTGCTGATTAAGACTTGCCATAAGCGCGGCGCCTTCGCGATGGGCGGTATGGCGGCGTTTATCCCGAGCAAAGACGCCGAGCGCAATCGTCAGGTGCTGAATAAAGTCACCGCCGATAAAGAGCTGGAGGCTAACAATGGCCACGATGGCACCTGGATTGCGCATCCGGGACTGGCGGATACGGCGATGAACGTCTTTAACCGCGTACTGGGTGAACATCCTAACCAGCTGTTTGTTACCCGCAATGACGACGCGCCGATTACCGCCGAGCAGCTGCTGGCTCCCTGCGAGGGTGAGCGTACTGAAGCCGGCATGCGCGCCAATATCCGCGTAGCGGTGCAGTACATTGAGGCCTGGATCTCCGGCAACGGTTGCGTACCGATTTACGGCCTGATGGAAGATGCGGCGACGGCTGAGATTTCGCGTACCTCTATCTGGCAGTGGATCCATCACCAGAAAACCCTGAATGACGGCACACCGGTTACCAAGGCGCTGTTCCGCCAGTGGCTGGCTGAAGAGCTGATGGTGATTCAGGAAGAGTTGGGGGAACACCGCTTCAGCCACGGTCGCTTTGACGATGCGGCGCGGCTGATGGAGCAAATCACCACTTCCGACGAACTGATCGACTTCCTGACTCTGCCAGGTTACCGCCTGTTGGCGTAATTCACCCCATCACAATATGGAGCATCTGCACATGAAAACCCGTACCCAACAAATCGAAGAATTAAACAAAGAGTGGACGAACCCGCGCTGGGAAGGCATTACCCGCCCATATAGCGCGGAAGAGGTGGTGAAGTTACGCGGCTCGGTGAACCCGGAGTGCACGCTGGCGCAGCTTGGCGCGGCGAAAATGTGGCGTCTGCTGCATGGTGAAGCGAAAAAGGGTTATATCAATAGCCTTGGCGCGTTAACCGGCGGCCAGGCGCTGCAGCAGGCGAAGGCGGGCATTGAAGCCATCTACTTGTCTGGCTGGCAGGTCGCCGCCGACGCCAACCTGGCCTCCAGTATGTACCCGGATCAATCGTTGTACCCGGCTAACTCGGTGCCGTCGGTAGTTGATCGGATCAACAACACCTTCCGTCGTGCCGATCAGATCCAGTGGGCGGCGGGGATTGAGCCGAACGATCCGCGTTTTATCGACTATTTCCTGCCGATCGTCGCCGATGCGGAGGCCGGTTTTGGCGGCGTGCTGAACGCCTTTGAGCTGATGAAATCGATGATTGCGGCCGGTGCAGCGGCCGTGCATTTCGAAGATCAGCTGGCGTCGGTGAAGAAGTGCGGACATATGGGCGGCAAGGTGCTGGTGCCGACGCAAGAAGCGATTCAGAAGCTGGTCGCCGCACGCCTGGCGGCGGATGTGATGGGCGTGCCGACGCTGCTTATCGCCCGTACCGACGCCGATGCCGCTGACCTGATTACCTCGGATTGCGATCCTTACGATCGCGAGTTTATCTCCGGCGATCGCACCAGCGAAGGTTTTTATCGCACCCATGCCGGAATCGAACAGGCAATCAGCCGCGGCCTGGCCTACGCGCCTTACGCTGACCTGGTATGGTGTGAAACCTCCAAACCGGACATTGAACAGGCACGCCGTTTCGCCGAGGCGATCCACGCCCGCTTCCCGGGCAAGCTGCTGGCCTATAACTGCTCGCCATCGTTTAACTGGAAGAAAAATCTCGACGATAAAACCATCGCCAGCTTCCAGCAGCAGCTGTCGGATATGGGCTATAAATTCCAGTTCATTACCCTGGCGGGTATTCACAGCATGTGGTTCAACATGTTCGACCTGGCTCACGCCTACGCGCAGGGCGAAGGCATGCGTCACTATGTCGAAAAGGTTCAGCAGCCGGAGTTTGCCGCCGGGCCGGAAGGCTACACCTTCGTCTCGCATCAGCAGGAAGTGGGCACCGGGTACTTCGACAAAGTGACCACCATTATCCAGGGGGGGACCTCGTCGGTAACGGCGCTGACCGGCTCGACCGAAGAATCACAGTTTTAAGCAATGCCCGGTGGCGCTGCGCTTACCGGGCCTACAAAGGTGTAGGCCGGATAAGCTAACGCGCCATCCGGCATGATGTTGTGCCGGATGGGGGAAAGCGATGACGCGTGGCCTGGAACTACTGATTGCCCAAACCATTTTACAGGGATTCGACGCCCAGTACGGGCGTTTTCTGGAAGTCACTTCCGGCGCACAGCAGCGCTTCGAACAAGCGGACTGGCACGCCGTGCAGCAGGCGATGAAGCAGCGTATCCACCTCTACGATCACCACGTGGGTCTGGTGGTAGAACAGCTGCGCTGCATTACCGAAGGGAAAAGTACCGACGTCGATTTTCTTCTGCGGGTGAAACAGCAGTACACCCAACTGTTGCCGGATTACCCTCGCTTTGAAATTGCGGAGAGCTTTTTCAACTCGGTCTACTGCCGACTGTTTGACCACCGCTCGCTGACCCCCGAGCGGCTCTTTATTTTTAGCTCCCAGCCGGAACGTCGTTTTCGCACGATTTCGCGACCGCTGGCGAAGGACTTTTATCCCGAACGCGGCTGGGAATACCTGATGCATAACCTGCTTGCCGATTTGCCGCTGCGCCTGCCGTGGCAAAACAAAGGGCGTGATATCGGTTATATCGTCAGTCATTTACGCGAAGCTCTCGGTGGCGAGTTGCTGTCGCAGTCGCATCTGCAGGTGGCGAATGAGCTTTTTTATCGTAATAAAGCCGCCTGGCTGGTGGGTAAACTGATGACGCCGATGGCGACGCTGCCGTTCCTGCTGCCGATACATCGTAGCGATGACGGGCAGCTGTTTGTTGATGCCTGTCTGACGACTCACGCCGAGGCGAGTATCGTCTTTGGTTTCGCCCGCTCCTATTTCATGGTCTACGCGCCGCTGCCCGCGGCGCTGGTTGAATGGCTGCGCGAGATTCTGCCGGGAAAAACTACCGCCGAGCTGTATATGGCGATTGGCTGTCAGAAGCATGCTAAAACGGAAAGTTATCGCGAGTACCTGCACTATGTTACCCGCAGTGATGAGCAATTTATCGAAGCGCCTGGCATCCGTGGGATGGTGATGTTGGTCTTTACCCTGCCGGGATTCGACCGGGTATTTAAGGTGATTAAAGACCGCTTTGCGCCGCAAAAAGAGATGACCGCCGCCCACGTTCGTGCCTGCTATCAGCTGGTCAAAGAACACGACCGCGTCGGGCGAATGGCGGATACTCAGGAATTTGAAAACTTTGTGCTCGATAAGCGACAAATTGCGCCCGAACTGATGGCGCTGTTGCAGGCGGAAGCGGGGAATAAGTTGACCGACCTCGGCGATCGCATTGCCATCAGTCATCTTTATATTGAACGACGGATGGTGCCGCTCAATATCTGGCTGGAGCAGGTGGAAGGCCAGGCGCTGCGCGACGCGGTAGAAGAGTACGGTAATGCCATTCGCCAACTGGCGGCCGCCAATATCTTCCCCGGCGACATGCTGTTCAAAAACTTCGGCGTCACGCGCCACGGACGGGTGGTATTCTACGATTACGATGAAATTTGCTATATGACCGAGGTGAATTTCCGCGATATTCCGCCGCCGCGCTATCCGGAAGATGAGCTGGCCAGTGAACCCTGGTATAGCGTGTCCCCAGGCGATGTCTTCCCGGAAGAGTTTCGCCACTGGCTGTGCGCCGATCCACGGATCGGACCATTACTGGAGGAAATGCACGCGGATTTGCTGCGTGCCGATTACTGGCGCGAATTACAGACGCGAATTAAAAACGGGCACGTGGAAGATGTTTACGCTTATCGGCGTAAGCAGCGTTTTAGCGTGCGCTATGGCGCCGACAGTAGGCCGGATAAGGCGTTTACGCCGCCATCCGGCAAGGTGCGCCGATCTGCCTGATGGCGCTACGCTTATCAGGCCTAATAAAAATGCCCCTTTGGGGCATTTTTATTATTTAACCCCGCCGTATGCCAACGTGACTTCCTTGGCGGCCTTAATGACAAGCGCGCCAAGCTCGGTCACCCGATCATCGGTCATGCGTGAAATCGGCCCGGAGATGGAGATTGCGGCGAACGGCTCGCGGTGTTCGTCGTAAATGCAGGAAGCGATACAGCGCAGCCCCAGCGCATGTTCTTCATCGTCAAATGAATAGCCGCGTTTACGCGTCTGGGCCAAATCCTCTTTCAAATGTACCGGAGAAACCAGGGTGGCGTGGGTGTAAGCATGCAGCCCTTTCCGATGTAGCAGCGTGGTGACCTCTTCTTCGCTCAACTGCGACAGAAACGCTTTTCCGGCGCCTGACGCGTGCATCGGCAATTTGCCGCCAATCGGCGCCGACATGCGCATCAGCTGCGTACATTGCACCTGGTCGATGATAATCGCCTGATGATCGCTTTTATCCAGTACCGCCAGGTTGACCGTTTCGCCGGAATCTTCCATCAGCTGGCGCAGAATAGGATGGACGATGGCCAGCAGATTGCGGCTTTGCAGGAAGCTGCTGCCGACGACAAACGCATGCGCGCCAATCGCCCAGTGCCCCAGCTCGCCGACCTGGCGCACAAAACCGAGCTGCTGCATGGTGGTAAGCAGACGATGGGTGGTGGAGTTAGGTAGCCCCGCCTGCTGCGCCAGTTCGGTGAGCGCGACGCTGCTATGCGATTCAGAAATCCATTCAAGCAGTTTCAGACCGCGGGTAAGCGACTGCACTTGCCCGCCAGCCTGAGCTGCAGGGGCGGCAGCGGCGGGTTTTCTGCCGCGTTTGGCGGGAACCGGGGTAGCCATGATGAACTCCTTTTTTCTGTATCGTGGAAATGATTTTCGTTTTATTTGGCGATAATGCAATCACAACCAGACTGATCGGAGGAGTGAAGTTGAACTTGTCTCATGTTGCTGCAGGTTTCCTTTTCCGGCAGGTTGGTTTATGCCAGTATGGTTTGTTGGCTTTTTGGTCTGAGTTGAGCGCTGTCGGGAGTCTGTGTGAGTAACAAAGTAGAACAATTACATCAGCAGTTAAGAGAACGCATTCTGGTTCTGGACGGGGGCATGGGCACCATGATCCAGGGCTATCGTCTGAGTGAGCAGGATTTCCGCGGCGAACGCTTTGCCGATTGGCCGTGCGACCTGAAAGGCAATAACGACCTGCTGGTGCTCAGCAAGCCTGAGGTCATCCGCGAGATCCACGACGCCTATTTCGCCGCCGGCGCGGACATTATCGAGACCAACACCTTCAACTCGACAACCATCGCGATGGCGGATTACCAGATGGAATCCCTGTCGGCAGAAATCAACTTTGCCGCCGCGAAGTTGGCTCGCGCCAGCGCCGATGCATGGACCGCGCGTACGCCGGAAAAACCGCGCTATGTGGCGGGGGTGCTCGGGCCGACCAACCGCACCGCTTCTATTTCTCCGGACGTCAACGATCCGGCATTTCGGAATATTACGTTCGATCAGCTGGTGGCCGCCTATCGTGAATCCACCAAAGCGCTGGTGGAAGGCGGCTCGGATCTCATTCTGATTGAAACGGTCTTTGACACCCTGAACGCCAAAGCGGCGATTTTCGCGGTCAAAGAAGAATTTGAGGCGCTTGGCGTCGAGCTGCCGATTATGATTTCCGGCACTATCACCGATGCCTCCGGACGTACACTGTCCGGGCAGACGACCGAAGCGTTCTATAATTCGCTGCGCCACGCCGATGCCCTGACCTTCGGCCTGAACTGCGCGCTGGGGCCAGATGAGCTGCGCCAGTACGTGCAGGAGCTTTCGCGGATCGCCGAATGCTACGTTACCGCGCACCCGAACGCCGGCCTGCCGAACGCCTTCGGCGAATATGATTTGGATGCCGACACCATGGCGGCGCAAATTCGCGAATGGGCGCAGGCAGGTTTCCTTAATATTGTCGGCGGCTGCTGCGGCACCACCCCGGAACATATCGCCGCCATGAGCCGGGCGGTAGAGGGCTTGCCGCCGCGCCAGCTGCCTGAACTCCCGGTTGCCTGCCGTCTGTCTGGCCTGGAGCCGCTGAACATCGGCGACGATAGCCTGTTCGTCAACGTGGGTGAGCGGACCAACGTCACCGGCTCCGCTAAATTTAAGCGCTTAATCAAAGAAGAGAAATACAGCGAAGCGCTGGACGTGGCGCGTCAGCAGGTGGAAAGCGGCGCGCAGATTATCGATATCAATATGGATGAGGGGATGCTCGATGCCGAAGCGGCGATGGTGCGTTTCCTCAACCTGATAGCGGGTGAACCGGATATTGCCCGTGTGCCGATTATGATCGACTCCTCCAAGTGGGAAGTCATCGAAAAAGGGCTCAAGTGCATTCAGGGCAAGGGCATCGTTAACTCGATCTCGATGAAAGAGGGCGTCGAACTCTTTATTCATCACGCTAAGCTGGTTCGCCGCTACGGCGCGGCAATGGTGGTCATGGCCTTTGATGAAGTAGGCCAGGCCGATACCCGCGAGCGCAAAATCGAAATTTGCCGTCGCGCCTACAAAATCCTCACCGAAGAGGTCGGCTTCCCGCCGGAAGATATTATCTTCGACCCCAACATTTTTGCCGTCGCCACCGGTATTGAAGAGCACAACAACTACGCTCAGGACTTTATCGGCGCCTGCGAAGACATTAAACGCGAGCTGCCGCATGCGCTGATTTCCGGCGGCGTCTCCAACGTGTCGTTCTCGTTCCGCGGTAACGATCCGGTACGTGAAGCGATCCACGCCGTATTCCTCTACTACGCTATCCGCAACGGTATGGATATGGGCATCGTCAATGCTGGCCAACTGGCGATATACGACGATCTGCCTGGCGAGCTGCGCGACGCGGTTGAAGATGTGATTCTTAACCGCCGCGATGACAGCACCGAAAGATTGCTTGAGCTGGCGGAAAAATATCGCGGCAGCAAAGCGGACGATAGCGCGAACGCTCAGCAGGCGGAATGGCGCAGCTGGGACGTGAAAAAGCGTCTTGAATACTCGCTGGTCAAAGGCATTACCGAATTTATCGAGCAGGATACTGAAGAGGCGCGCCAGCAGGCCGAACGGCCGATTGAGGTGATTGAAGGGCCGCTGATGGATGGCATGAACGTGGTCGGCGACCTGTTCGGTGAAGGCAAAATGTTCCTGCCGCAGGTGGTAAAATCCGCGCGGGTGATGAAACAGGCGGTGGCCTACCTCGAACCTTACATCGAAGCCAGCAAAGAACAGGGCTCCAGCAACGGTAAGATGGTGATCGCCACCGTGAAAGGCGATGTGCACGATATTGGTAAAAACATCGTCGGTGTAGTGCTGCAGTGCAACAACTACGAAATTATCGATCTCGGCGTGATGGTGCCGGCAGAGAAAATCCTGCGTACCGCGCGCGAAGAAAACGCCGATCTGATTGGCCTCTCCGGGCTTATCACGCCGTCGCTGGACGAAATGGTCAACGTGGCGAAAGAGATGGAGCGTCAGGGCTTCACCATCCCGCTGCTGATTGGCGGGGCGACGACCTCGAAAGCCCATACCGCGGTGAAAATCGAACAGAACTACAGTGGCCCGACGGTCTACGTGCAGAACGCCTCGCGTACCGTAGGGGTGGTCTCAGCCCTGCTGTCGGCAACCCAGCGCGATGATTTTGTCGCCCGTACGCGTAAAGAGTATGAAACGGTGCGTATTCAGCACGGGCGTAAAAAGCCGCGCACGCCGCCTGTGACTCTGCAGGCGGCGCGGGAAAACGATCTGGCGTTTGACTGGGAGAGCTACACTCCGCCGGTAGCCCATCGTCTGGGCGTGCAGGAGGTGGAAGCCAGCATCGAAACGCTGCGTAACTACATCGACTGGACGCCGTTCTTTATGACCTGGTCGCTGGCGGGTAAATATCCGCGTATCCTGGAAGATGAAGTGGTGGGTGAAGAGGCGCAACGCCTGTTTAAAGACGCCAACGATTTGCTGGATAAACTCAGCGCCGAAAAAACGCTCAACCCGCGCGGCGTGGTCGGGTTGTTCCCGGCCAACCGCGTTGGCGACGACGTGGAAATCTATCGTGATGAAACCCGCACCCACGTGCTGACGGTCAGCCATCACCTGCGCCAGCAAACCGAAAAAGTCGGCTTCGCGAACTACTGCCTCGCCGATTTTGTCGCACCGAAGCTGAGCGGTAAAGCGGACTATATCGGGGCTTTCGCGGTGACCGGCGGGCTGGAAGAAGACGCGCTGGCGGAAGCCTATGAAGCGCAGCACGACGACTATAACAAGATCATGGTCAAAGCCATCGCCGACCGCCTGGCGGAAGCCTTCGCCGAGTATCTGCATGAGAAGGTGCGTAAGGTTTACTGGGGCTATGCGGCCAATGAGAACCTCAGCAATGAAGAGCTGATCCGCGAAAACTACCAGGGGATCCGCCCGGCGCCCGGTTACCCGGCCTGCCCGGAACACACCGAGAAAGCGACCATCTGGGAACTGTTGGATGTGGAAGCGCGTACCGGCATGAAGCTCACCGAGTCCTTCGCCATGTGGCCTGGCGCATCGGTTTCCGGCTGGTACTTTAGCCATCCGGACAGTAAGTACTTCGCTGTGGCGCAGATCCAGCGCGACCAGGTGGAAGATTACGCCCTGCGTAAAGGGATGACGGCGGCGGAAGTTGAGCGTTGGCTCGCCCCTAACCTCGGTTATGATGCCGACTAACGAAATATGTTTCGTTACAACAAACAGGGCGCTCTTTGAGCGCCTTGAGGTTGATGACAAGCCTCATGCAACCGTTGGACTTACCGATTGCGCCAGATAAAAAACATGGAAAATCAATTTATTGATTTTCGGCTGATAACCACAAAGAAGGAAAAACCACGTTTTTTCCTTCTTTGCCAGCAGTCAGACAGGGCGCTCTTTGAGCGCCTTGTCTCTTTATTGAAGTTAACCCCTTATACTGAAGGGAGGTTTAAACCTCAGGAACACTTATAACGATAAGGAGAAGCTGATTCTGTGTTAACGCTGCTACACCTACTTTCCGCCGTAGCCCTACTGGTGTGGGGGACCCATATTGTGCGTACTGGCGTGATGCGCGTCTTTGGCGCACGCCTGCGTACCGTGCTCAGCAGTAGCGTGGAGAAAAAACCGCTCGCCTTTTGTGCGGGGATTGGCGTCACCGCGCTGGTGCAGAGCAGTAACGCCACCACCATGCTGGTGACGTCGTTTGTGGCCCAGGATCTGGTCGCGCTGGCGCCAGCGCTGGTCATGGTGCTGGGTGCGGATGTGGGGACGGCGCTGATGGCGAGGGTACTGACCTTCGACCTCTCCTGGCTATCGCCGCTGCTGATATTTATCGGCGTTATTTTCTTCCTCGGCCGTAAACAAACCCGCGCGGGTCAGCTTGGGCGGGTCGGTATCGGTCTTGGGCTTATCCTACTGGCGCTGGAGCTCATCGTCCAGGCGGTGCATCCGATTACCCAGGCCAACGGCGTTCAGGTGATTTTCGCCTCGCTGACCGGCGATATCATGCTGGATGCGCTGATTGGCGCCGTGTTCGCCATTATCAGTTACTCCAGCCTGGCGGCCGTGCTGCTGACCGCAACGTTAACCGGCACCGGTGTGATCTCTTTCCCGGTGGCGCTATGTCTGGTCATCGGCGCTAACCTTGGCTCAGGCCTGCTGGCGATGCTTAACAACAGCGGCGCCAACGCGGCGGCGCGGCGGGTGGCGCTTGGCAGCCTGCTGTTCAAGCTGGTGGGGAGCTTGATAATTTTGCCATTTGTGCACGTACTGGCAGATGTCATGCACAAATTGCCGCTGGAAGAGTCGGAGCTGGTCATCTACTTCCACGTCTTCTACAACCTGATTCGCTGCGTGGCGATGGTGCCATTCGCCGGGCCGATGGCGAACCTGTGTAAACGCCTGATCCTCGATGAGCCGGAGCTGGATAACCATCTCAAGCCGAAGCATCTGGATCCCTCGGCGCTGGATACGCCGGCGCTGGCGTTGGCCAATGCCGCCCGTGAGACCCTGCGTATCGGCGACGCCATGGAGCAGATGCTGGAAAGCCTGCGCAAGGTGATGCACGGCGAGCCGCGCGAAGAGAAAGAGCTGCGACGGATGGCGGACGATATCAACGTTCTGTATACGGCGATTAAGCTTTATCTGGCGCGGATGCCGAAGGACGAGCTGGCGGAAGAGGAATCTCGCCGCTGGGCGGAAATTATCGAGATGTCGCTCAACCTGGAGCAGGCGTCTGACATCGTCGAGCGAATGGGCAGCGAAATCGCCGATAAATCTCTGGCGGCGCGGCGCGCATTTTCCGTCGAGGGGCTAAAAGAGTTGGATGCGTTATACGAGCTACTGCTCAGTAACCTGCAGCTGGCAATGTCGGTCTTCTTTTCCGGCGACGTGCCGAGCGCCCGTCGGTTGCGCCGCAGTAAGCACCGTTTTCGTATTCTTAACCGCCGTTACTCGCACGCGCACGTTGACCGCCTGCATCAGCAAAACGTGCAGAGTATCGAAACCAGTACGTTGCATCTGGCGCTGTTGGGCGATATGAAGCGTCTGAACTCGCTGTTCTGCGCTGTTGCTTATAGCGTGATGGAGCAGCCGGATGAAGACGACGAGCGGGATGATTATTAGCTGAATGTACGCTGGGTAACCCGGATAAGGCGCAACGCGCCGCTATCCGGGTAATGTTCGCCAACCAGCCTAGAAACGGTGGCCCGTAGCCAGGGTTACCGCTTCTTCTCCCGCTTTGAACAACAGCGTCGGGTTCGGGCCGCCGAGCGTGGCGTGTCCGTCGCTGACCTGAATCCAGTTCCCCTCCGGCAGGCCAATCACCGTTAATTCCGGCGCCACGACCAGCAATTCGCGAATACGTTGCTCACGGGTCTCACCCTGATGCCCGGTCGGCAGAGCGTTGGTGAAGTGTGGATTAATCTGCAGCGGGAACAGCCCTAACGCGTCAAACCCCTGAGGATCGACAATTGGCATATCGTTGGTGGTGCGAATGGTCGGGCAGGCGAGGTTAGAACCCGCGCTCCAGCCGATATACAACGCCCCGCGTTTGACGACATCGACAATCGGCGCCAGCAGCCCGCGGCTGCGACACTCTTTCAGAAGCTGGAAGGTGTTTCCGCCGCCGACGATGACCATCTCGGTACTTTCAATGGCGGCGATAGGGTCGGCGACGCTGTGGATACCGGTCACGCTGACGCCCATCGGCGCCATGACTGCGGCGGCTTTGGCGGTGTAATCATCCCAGCTTTGCGTCACCCCGGCGAAGGGAATAAATACCGCCGAACGGCGGCCTTTGACCTGGCCGGCAATCAGCGGCAGCGCATGTTCCATCCAGGCTTTGCCCGGCAGCGTAGAGTTACTCAGTAACAGCAGTTCCATCTTTTCATCCTGTGTAAGCATGTCATTTGACGCAGATTCTATCATTGGCCCGGCCTTGAGGCGCTGATATGGCTCACGGTGCAGGCAAGCTGAATGTTATTATCGGGGCCGAAAGCGCAGATGCTAACCACCCCGGAGACGACCTATGAACAATGAAATACCGCTGAAATATTATGACATCGTGGATGAGTACTCGACGGAGTGCGCGGAAGCGGTAAAAGAGTCCGAGCGCGATTGTCTGGCGCATTACTTCCAACTGCTGATTACGCGCTTAATGAATAATGAGGAGATCAGCGAGGAAGCGCAGCAGGAGATGGCCCGTGAAGCAGGCATTGCCGAACAGCGTATCGACGATATCGCCAATTTCCTCAATCAATGGGGTAATGAATAACGTCATCCCTGTTTTTTATCGCCAGTAAGGTGAGGTATATTTCGCTGTCAAAGGAGAAACTATGCTGACCGACTCATCTACTCGATTAAATAAATACATCAGCGAAAGCGGGATTTGCTCGCGTCGCGAAGCGGACCGCTTTATTGAACAAGGCAACGTCTTTATCAACGGTAAGCGCGCCGCCATTGGCGATCAGGTGAAGCCGGGCGATGTGGTGAAAGTCAACGGTCAGCTGATTGAGCCGCGAGAAGCCGATGATTTGGTGCTGATTGCGCTGAATAAGCCAGTGGGTATCGTCAGCACTACCGAAGATGGCGAGCGCGATAATATTGTCGACTTCGTGAACCACAGTAAACGTGTGTTCCCGATTGGCCGTCTCGATAAAGACTCCCAGGGGTTAATTTTCCTGACCAACCACGGCGATCTGGTGAACAAAATCCTGCGCGCCGGCAACGACCACGAAAAAGAGTATCTGGTCACCGTCGATAAGCCGGTTACCGATGAGTTTATTCGTGGCATGGGCGCGGGGGTGCCGATTCTTGGTACCGTGACCAAGAAATGTAAGGTCAAGAAAGAAGCGCCGTTCGTGTTCCGCATTACGCTGGTTCAGGGGTTAAACCGTCAGATCCGCCGCATGTGCGAGCATTTCGGCTATGAAGTCACGAAGTTGGAGCGGACGCGTATTATGAACGTTAGCCTGACGGGTATTCCGCTGGGTGAGTGGCGCGATTTAACCGATGATGAGCTGATCGACCTGTTCAAGCTGATTGAAAACTCCTCTTCCGAAGCGAAGCCAAAAGCTAAACCGAAGGCCAAAGCGGCGACCGCCGGGATCAAGCGCCCGGTGGTGAAGATGGAAAAAACCAACGATAAAGGCCGCCCGGCCTCGAACGGTAAACGTTTCGCTCAGCCGGGACGTAAAAAGAAAGGCCGCTAACGCCTGCCGCGGGTCGGCGTATTCGCCGACCACGAAAATGTCGCTTCTTTGTCTACTTTGTAAGCCTGCTGTTTTTTCGCCTGGCGGGCTTTCTTCGCTTCCGCTTCGCGCTGCGCCATCAGCTTATCGATATATTCCTTTTTTACGCTGTTCGTTTCCGCATTGCTCAGCGGGCGGCCGTGCGCGATACGCGCGCGGTCCAGCAGCGTTTTCAATTCGCGCTGTTCGCGCTCGGTCATCTCTTTTTGTGTAATGCGGGGGAGTGCCATGGTGGTGCCCTCAATCAGACCAGAGAACCCAGTGTACGGCAATAGGTGAATTACCGATAGCTTACCCTTGCGAGAATGCAAAGGAAGGGAAGACACGTCCGGGCATATGGCCCGGACGTATACCGATTAGCGCTGGTTGCCTTTTTTGGTCGTCGGCTTACCGGACCAGTAACCCGCCAGCAGCGAGCCGGAAAGGTTATGCCATACCGAGAACAGCGCGCCGGGCAGGGCGGCCAGCGGGCCGAAGTAAATTTTCCCGAGAGCCGCGGCGAGGCCGGAGTTCTGCATACCCACTTCGATAGCCAGGGTGCGGCAGGTGGATTCATCAAAACCGAACAGGCGCCCGCCCCAGTAGCCGCCGAGCAGGCCAATAGCGTTATGCAAGATAACCGCCACGATAACCACCAGCCCTACCGAAGCGATATGCGATGCGGAGCCGGCGACCACGGCGCTGATAATCGCCAGAATGCACAGCATGGAGAAGGCGGGAAGGAACGGCTCCACCGCCTTTACCACTTTTGGCAACAGGTGATGAACAATCAGACCGAGGCCGATTGGGATCACCACGATTTGCAGGATGCTTAGCAGCATGCCCATCACATCGACCTGAATGTGCGCATCAACGTACAGGCGCGTCAGAAGCGGCGTGGCGACCACGCCAACTAGCGTAGAAACGGAAGAGATAGTTACCGACAGCGCGACATCACCTTTCGCCAGATAGATCATGACGTTGGAAGCGGTTCCGCTGGCGACGCTGCCGACCAGCACCATCCCGGCGGAGAGCTCTGGCGGCATGTGGAACAGCAGCGCCAGTATCCAGGCGGCGAGCGGCATCACCAGGTAATGCAGAAAAATTCCCGCTGCGACCGGCGCCGGTCGTGACAGCACGCGCTTAAAATCGTCCAGCTTCAAATGGACGCCCATGCCGAACATAATCAGCATCAGCAGCGTGGTGACCCACGGGCCGATAGGGGTAAAAGTGGTTGGCGTGTAATAAGCCAATACGGAGAGCAGCAGCGCCCATAACGGGAACAGCCGCGTAAGCGTGGCGAGCATAGTGTATTCCTTGCGACAGTGTTTGTTGTGTTGGTGTTGTTATAAAAAAGCCGGGTTCGAGCCCGGCTATAGGTATTTTTTATCGCGCAAAAGAATATTATTCAAACAAATTATGCTCATGATGATTAGCCCAGGCTTTCCCAACTGAGGCCAAAGCGGGCGAGGTACTTGCGTAATCGGTCGGCATCATTCGGATTGGCCTTTTTCAGCCGGGAGACCGCAAACAACTCACGACCGGCTTCAGATAGCGAAGCGCTGCGGCGGCAAACCTCCAGCACCGTTTCCAACTGACGGCGATCGAACAGATCGATCTCGTCGATGACGGCGGGAAGAGGATCGTTGATCTGCCAGCTTTCGCTCAGTCGCGAAATTTCCTCATCGACCACATCCAGCGTAATTCGGCCCTGTTCGGCGAGGGTCGCCATGCGGGTCACCGAGGCGCCAAGCTCGCGAAAATTTCCGCGCCACTGGGCCCGCGGCGAACTGGCGAAAGCCAAATAGCGCACGCGCGCGTCTTTATCAAAACGTATTTGCTGCTGTCTGGCGCTGGAGAAACGTTGCAATTCGTACTCAATATTGGGCGCAATATCTTCTCTACGCTGCGCCAGACCGGGTAGCGCAAAGCTCCACATGTTGATACGCGCGTATAAATCCTCACGAAAGCGGCCATCGGCGACCCACTGGCGCATGTCGCGGTGGGTACCAGCAATCAGTTGAAAATCACTGTGCACTTCTTTGTCGGAGCCAAACGGGAAAAAGCTTTTTTCTTCAATCGCTTTTAGCAACATCGCCTGTTCATCGAGGCCCAGTTCGGCAATTTCATCGAGAAACAACACGCCGCCATCGGCCTCGCGTAGCAGGCCGCTACGCGCCGCTTGCGCGCCAGTAAAAGCGCCTTTGACGTGGCCGAATAGCGTCGACATGGCGTTATCGCCACGCAGCGTGGCGCAGTTAATGGCGACAAACTTACCCGCCACCAGGTGGCGTGACTGGCGTAGCTGGAAAATGCGTTTCGCGAGAAAGGATTTGCCCGCGCCGGTAGGCCCGGTGAGTAGAATCGGATCGGTTGAACGCAGAGAAACCCGCTCAATGCGATCGATAAGCTTATTGAAGGTGGCGTTGCGGGTTTCAATCCCGTCCTTAAGAAATGAAACGGACTGCTGTTGTTCACGCTGAAAACGGCTGGTTAGAGTGGCATAGCGGCTTAAATCCAGATCGATAACCGAGGCGGTACCGGCCGCGATTTGCTCGTCGGTGGCGCCTTTTGGCGCCGGCCCGGTCTGCAGCAAACTGGCGGGCAGATAGCGCGCCTCGGTCAACAGGAACCAGCAGATCTGCGCCACGTGCGTTCCGGTGGTGATATGCACCAGATACTCTTCATTGTCGGTATCGAACGGATAGCGGGTCGCAAAATCAAGAAAGGCGGCATACACCTCTTCGAAATCCCAGGGATTGGCGATGGCTACAGCATGCGGATGTACTTCGGTTTGTGGCGAGACCAACGCCACATCTTCGGCGAGCTGCTGCGCCATGCCGATGTCACGAGGCTGATGCAGTAGTTCCAGCCGATCAATGGGCATTTCAGCTTGTTGGCACAACCCAACGGTTGGCCGCCATTTGCGAAAACGGTTGGCGCGCTTGCCACGTTTATCGAGCACCGTCCCCAGTACGCCAATAACCACCCGACGTTTTCTCATGATTTATCCCACAAGATAAAATTAGATACTTAAGGATAAAAATATATCTTGCCGTAGGCAATCTGAATAGATGCTTAATAAATAAAAGTCATTAATTTTCATTTGGTTAAAAAATTATTTTGTTGTTTTACGTTTTTGGCACGCTTCTGGCAATAACTCTATTGTCAACGCGCTGAAATGCAGGGGGTTAAACCCCGCCGGCGCTGTAGAAACGGCGCAGTCCGTTTTTCTGCCGCGTTCCGTCAGCAACTGACACCCATTGTTATGAGCAAAAAATCAAAATAATAAATCGGGGAACTGCGAGTTTGGCGGTCCCCAAAACAGGTTGCCGATAATAACGCCGGGCGCCAGGCAAAAGGGAGTTCCCCTGCCGCTTCGCCTTTGCATCCGCGCCTGCTCCATTTTTAAGGAACGAATAATGGCTAAGAAAATAACGATACGAAAAGGTCAATTAGGTCTGCTGGCGAAAGCGGGCGACTACTATCAGGTACTGGAAGCCGGCGAGCATCGCTTACCGTGGTTTTCCACGCCGGAAGTGCTGATTGTCACCACCGACGGCAGCGAAGTACCGCAGGCGTTGGCCGACTATATGCGCCGCTTCCAGCCTGAATGGATCGGCCGTTACTGTCTGGCGGCTGATATGGCGGAAGAGGAAGCCGGCGCGCTGTATATCGATGGCGTACTGCAGGAGATCATCCCGCCAGCGACGCGCCGCCTGTACTGGCAATATGATAATGCGCTGAAGCTGGTACGCATGGATACCCGCGCGGTGCTGGTACCCGCCGAGGTGATGAACGCGGTACTGCAACCTCGGCGCAGCGGCGCGGTAAAAGGGCGTGAGTCGATACTGACGGTACAGGTTCCTGCCTGGCATGTTGGGGTGTTGAAAATTGACGGCGAGCTGCAGAACGCTCTACCACCCGGTTTGACTGCCTACTGGAAGATTAACCATCTGGTGGAAGCCGAAGTGGTGGATACTCGTCTGCAGGTGCTGGAGGTCAGCGGTCAGGAGATCCTGACCAAAGACAAAGTTAATTTACGTCTGAATCTGGCGGCGAACTGGCGTTATCAAGACGTGCTGACGGCATTTTGCCAGTTAACTAAACCGCTGGATCATCTGTATCGTGAACTGCAGTTCGCGCTGCGCGAAGCGGTCGGTACACGTACGCTGGATGAGCTTTTAGAAAATAAACAGATGATTGATGAAGTGGTGAGCGCGCAGGTGAAAGAGCGTATGGCGCCATTCGGCATCGAGATTGCCTCGTTGGGAGTAAAAGATATCGTCCTGCCAGGCGACATGAAGGCCATTTTGTCGCAGTTGGTGGAAGCGGAGAAATCGGCCCAGGCCAACGTTATCCGCCGCCGGGAAGAGACGGCGGCAACCCGTTCTTTATTGAACACCGCCAAAGTAATGGAAAACAATCCGGTCGCCCTGCGCTTAAAAGAGCTTGAAACGCTCGAACGCGTCGCGGAGCGAATCGATAAAATTTCCGTATTTGGCGGGCTGGACCAGGTATTACATGGACTTATCAACATTAATGGAGTGAACCATGGCGCATAACGATTATCACCTGCTGACGGCGGAAAATAGCGCGCCGATCAAAATGTGGACCCGCGGCGTGCCGGTAGAGCCGGAAGCGCGCGTCCAGTTGCTGAATACGGCAAAAATGCCGTTTGTCTTTAAACATCTGGCGGTGATGCCGGACGTGCATCTCGGGAAAGGCTCGACCATTGGCAGCGTGATCCCGACAAAAGGGGCAATCATTCCGGCGGCCGTCGGCGTGGATATTGGCTGCGGTATGATTGCGGTGCGTACTTCGCTTATTGCCAGCGATCTGCCGGATAACCTGGGTGGGTTGCGCAGCGCGATTGAGCAGGCGGTACCGCACGGGAGAACTAACACGCGCTCCCGCCGTGATAAAGGCGCCTGGGAGACGCCGCCGCAGGAAGTCGATCAGCAGTGGTCGTTACTGGCACCGCGCTTTAAGCGCCTGACGGACAAATATCCGCAGTTGTTGAAAACCAATAATCATCAGCATCTCGGGACATTGGGTACCGGCAATCACTTTATTGAAGTGTGCCTGGATGAACAGCAGCGGGTATGGGTGATGCTGCATAGCGGTTCGCGCGGCGTCGGCAATGCTATCGGCAACCTGTTTATTACCCTGGCGCAGAACGATATGCAGCAGCATATTGCTAACCTGCCGGACAGAAATCTGGCCTACTTTCAGGAAGGTAGCCCTCACTACGAGGATTACATCGAGGCGGTGGAATGGGCGCAGGATTTCGCCAGGCATAATCGCGAGGTAATGATGGCGCGGGTACTGGCGGCGCTATCGGCCATTGTGACGAAACCGTTTATGACCCAGCAGGAGGCCGTCAATTGCCACCATAACTATGTGCAGAAAGAGCGGCACTTTGGCGAAGAGGTTCTGGTCACGCGTAAAGGCGCGGTATCGGCACAGAAGGGGCAGATGGGCATCATTCCCGGCTCAATGGGGGCAAAGAGCTTCATTGTGCGCGGATTGGGTAATGAAGAGAGTTTCTGCTCATGTAGCCACGGCGCAGGACGCGTGATGAGCCGAACGGCGGCGAAAAAGCAGTTCACCGTCGCAGACCAGATCCGCACCACCGCCCATGTCGAATGCCGAAAAGATAGTGAGGTGATCGACGAAATTCCGCTGGCTTATAAAGACATTGAGGCGGTGATGGCCGCGCAATCGTCGCTGGTGGAGGTGGTACATACCCTGCGTCAGGTCGTCTGTGTCAAAGGATAAAAAATAATGAGTGAAAATAGCGTCGATGCCGCGATGCGCCAGCGCGTGCGGCGGCAGTTAGCCGACATAGAACAACGCTACCAGGTCAGAGTGCTGTATGCCTGCGAATCGGGTAGCCGTGGCTGGGGTTTTGCCTCGCCGGATAGCGATTATGATGTTCGCTTTTTATATGTTCATCAACCCGAATGGTATTTACGCGTGGAAGCGCAGCGCGATGTTATCGAACTGCCGATTGATAATGAGCTGGATGTCTGCGGCTGGGAGTGGCGCAAAGCGCTGGGGCTATTGAAAGCGGCGAACCCTACGCTTATAGAGTGGCTGGATTCACCGGTGATGTATCAGCAGGATGCGTCGACAGTGGCGGCGTTAAAAGCGCTAGTGCCGCAGTGGTTTTCACCGCTGCGCGCTCGTTGGCACTACTATTCAATGGCGCGGAAGAACTTTCGCGGTTACCTGCAAGGTGAGCAGGTACGGTTGAAAAAATACTTCTATGTACTGCGCCCGCTGTTGGCAGTGCGCTGGGTTGAAGCCGGTAAAGGCGTGCCGCCGATGCGTTTTAGCGAGCTACTGGCGGGCAGTGAACTGGAACCCGCCCTGCGTAATGAAATTGATGAGCTGCTGGTTCGCAAACAACGTGCCGGCGAAGCTGAGTACGGCATGCGACGCCCGCTTTTGCATGCCTTTATTCAACATGAGCTGGCGTGCGGCGAGATAGCGCCGGAGCTGCCGGATAGCCGAACGGGGCGCGTTGAGCAACTCGATCGCTTGCTGATGAACACGGTACTGGCGCCATAAAAAAGGCCCGGCTTCTGACGAAACCGGGCCTTTTGATAACGGGCTTTCCCGTCGCGATTATTCAAACAAATTATGATGCAGCTTCTGCACCACTTTCTCCGCGTCGTCGCCAGGCACCAGGAAGCACAGGTTGTGGCTGGATGCGCCGTAACAGATCATGCGGATATTGAATGGTTCCAGTACGCCAAACACCTCTTTACCGACGCCGCAGGCTTTCGATAGCTCGTTGCCGATCAGGGCGACCAGCGCCAGATTTTCTTCCACTTCGACGCGGCACAGCGAAGAGAGCTCGGTCAGCAGCGCCTGGGTGAGCAGAGTGTCGCCAGCGGAGGTTGAACCGGTGGTGTCCATGGTCAGCGCAATACTCACTTCCGAGGTGGTGATCAGATCGACGGAAATATTATGCCGCGCCAGAATACCGAACACTTCTGCAAGGAAGCCGCGGGAGTGCAGCATATGCAGGCTGTGCAGGGTCAGCAGCGTTTGACGACGACGCAGCGCCAGCGCGCGGAACAGCGGTGGATTTTCGGTTTTATGACAGACCATCGTGCCGCCGGCTTTAGGTTCTTTGCTGGAGCCGACGAATACCGGGATATCGCTACGTACGGCCGGCAGCAGGGTGGCCGGATGCAATACCTTGGCCCCGAACGTGGCCATCTCCGCGGCTTCAGCGAAAGCGATCACATCGATGCGTTTCGCCGCTGGCGCGACGCGCGGATCGGTTGTGTAGATCCCAGGGACATCGGTCCAGATATCGACACGGCTGGCGTTTAAGGCTTCGCCGAGCAGCGCGGCGGTGTAGTCGCTGCCGCCGCGGCCAAGGGTGGTGGTGCGGCCTTTGGCTTCACTGCCGATAAAGCCCTGGGTAATCACCAGGCCTTCTTCCAGCCGTGGCGTGAGTTGTTGCTGCGTCAGTTCCGCCAGCGCGGCGATATCTGGTTCGGCGCGGCCGAAACGATCGTTGGTGCGCATCACTTTACGTACGTCGAACCACTGCGCCGCAATACCACGCTCGCGTAGGATCTCAACGAACAGTAAGGTGGACATCAGTTCGCCGTGGCTCACCAGTTCATCGGTCAAGGCTTCCGAGCTGGCCAGCGAGGCGGCTTCCGCCAAGGTAGTAATGTTTTCCAGCAGACGCTCGATCTCTTCGCGAATAACGTTGGGATAACGTAAACGCTCCAGAATATTGAACTGGATTTGGCGCATTTCATCGAGCTTAGCGAAACGTTCGGTGGGTTCCAGCCCTGCCGCTAAAGCAACTAAGATATTGGTAACGCCAGCCGATGCGGATAACACCACTACGCGGGTATTCGCATCCAGCAGCGCGACGTCGACGCTACGATTCATCGCGTCGAAATCGGCCACGCTGGTGCCGCCGAACTTAGCAACAACTAAATCTGTCATAACAACCTCGTGTCAGGGGGCCTGACTTATTAAAACGATTCCTGAACAACCGCTCCTGGTTCGGGCTGGAAATAACCGGAGCGCTACAAAATGTCTTAATAAGCCAGGCCAAATTAACTCAGCCATGGCACAAGGGAAGAGCGAAAAGTAGGGTGGGCGCAGAGCGATAAACAAACTACGATGTCACCCAGAAGTGCTCCACCTTGTAGACCCGTTCGCCGATGACGCGCATCGGTTCGCGAGTATGAAACGCCCGACTGCGAACGCTTCTGGTGACAACCCAGGGGATTCAGCCCCTGTGGCCGGCGACAGACTTAACCAGATGCCTGTGCGCCTCGGCGTTGCTCCCCCTCACGTATTTTCCCCGGACTGGTTCCTCCAATACGGTTACCTGGGCAACGCACCTCTTCTGG
This sequence comes from Klebsiella sp. CN_Kp091, assembly GCF_040065095.1. Lineage (NCBI taxonomy): Bacteria > Pseudomonadati > Pseudomonadota > Gammaproteobacteria > Enterobacterales > Enterobacteriaceae > Klebsiella > Klebsiella sp. CN_Kp091. The sequence continues at coordinate 23,564 of NZ_JBEAIO010000043.1, forward strand.
CAATTACTGACGTCTTTCACTATGCCTGGGGAGAGACTGGTCATTATACCCCCCAACGATACTCTTCGCTGTAGCGTGAAATGCGCGAGCAATACATACCTACGGTTCCGTAGGCAGTTCAGCTATATAAAGGCTTCCGGACGGGTATGTCAACGACAGGGTTATGCGGATTTTTCATGCATCGGCGGATAACAGAAAAAAGCCTAATGATCGCTATAATATGGGAGCTCTTTACCCTATTTCTGACCCCCGTCAACGGCATAACACAAAAATCATCACAATTTTCCGCCGCTGAGGCTACAATCGACCGAAGTCACATTTTTCAAATCAGAAGAGTATTGCTAATGAAAAATATCAACCCAACGCAGACCGCTGCATGGCAGGCATTACAGAAACACTTCGATGAAATGAAAGACGTCACTATCAGCGAGCTTTTCGCCAAAGATAGCGATCGTTTCTCTAAATTCTCCGCTACTTTTGACGATCTGATGCTGGTGGACTTCTCCAAGAACCGCATCACTGAAGAGACGCTGTCTAAGCTGCAGGATCTGGCGAAAGAGACCGATCTGGCCGGCGCTATCAAGTCGATGTTCTCCGGCGAAAAAATTAACCGTACCGAAGACCGCGCGGTACTGCACGTCGCGCTGCGCAACCGCAGCAATACGCCGATTGTGGTTGATGGCAAAGATGTCATGCCGGAAGTCAACGCGGTGCTGGAGAAGATGAAAGCCTTCTCAGAAGCGATTATCTCCGGTAGCTGGAAAGGCTACACCGGTAAACCGATCACCGACGTGGTGAACATCGGTATCGGCGGTTCAGACCTCGGCCCGTTCATGGTGACCGAAGCGCTGCGCCCGTATAAAAACCATCTCAATATGCACTTCGTTTCTAACGTTGACGGCACTCATATCGCCGAAGTGCTGAAAGCGGTGAATCCGGAAACCACGCTGTTCCTGGTGGCTTCTAAAACCTTCACCACTCAGGAAACCATGACCAACGCCCACAGCGCGCGTGACTGGTTCCTGGCGACCGCGGGCGACGAGAAACACGTGGCGAAACACTTCGCGGCGCTCTCCACCAACGGTAAAGCGGTTGGCGAGTTCGGTATCGATACGGCTAACATGTTTGAGTTCTGGGACTGGGTTGGCGGTCGTTACTCCCTGTGGTCCGCCATCGGTCTGTCTATCATTCTGTCCGTCGGCTTCGACAACTTCGTTCAGCTGCTGTCCGGCGCCCACGCCATGGACAAACACTTCTCCACCACCCCGGCTGAGAAAAACCTGCCGGTACTGCTGGCGCTGATTGGCATCTGGTACAACAATTTCTTCGGCGCCGAAACCGAAGCGATTCTGCCGTACGATCAGTACATGCACCGCTTTGCCGCTTACTTCCAGCAGGGCAACATGGAATCCAACGGTAAGTACGTTGACCGTAACGGCAACGTTGTGGATTACCAGACTGGCCCAATCATCTGGGGCGAGCCGGGGACTAACGGCCAGCACGCGTTCTATCAGCTGATCCACCAGGGCACCAAAATGGTACCGTGCGATTTCATCGCCCCGGCTATCACCCATAACCCGCTGTCTGACCACCATCAGAAACTGCTGTCTAACTTCTTCGCCCAGACCGAAGCGCTGGCCTTTGGTAAATCCCGCGAAGTGGTTGAGCAGGAATATCGCGATCAGGGTAAAGACCCGGCTCAGCTTGAGCACGTGGTGCCGTTCAAAGTGTTCGAAGGCAACCGTCCGACCAACTCCATCCTGCTGCGTGAGATCACCCCGTTCAGCCTGGGCGCATTGATTGCGCTGTATGAGCACAAAATCTTCACCCAGGGCGCGATCCTCAACATCTTCACCTTCGATCAGTGGGGCGTTGAGCTGGGTAAACAGCTGGCTAACCGCATCCTGCCGGAACTGAAAGATGGCGCGGACGTTAGCAGCCACGACAGCTCTACCAACGGTCTGATTAACCGCTATAAAGCCTGGCGCGCATAAGCGCTGCGCAATTAAGCCTGAATGCCGACCCGCGGGTCGGCATTTTTATTTATAGCCGCCGCAGCAGCCTCGCCGGGTTGCCCGCCCAAACGCCTTTCTCGGTGATGGATTTTGTCACCACGCTCCCGGCGCCGATGACCACGCCATCGCAGATACTCACCGCCAGAATGGTGGCGCCGCTGCCGATAGACACGTCATTGCCGATTTCAATGCGCCCCCAACTGTCGCGGTCGGCATTCGGTTTGCCATCGCGGAACATGTCGTTGGCGAACATCACGCCGTGGCCGATAAAACAACGTTGGCCGATGGTGACGTACTCGCAGATAAAACTGTGGGACTGGATTTTGCTGTCCGCGCCGATGCGCGTATGCCCCTGAATCTCGACGAACGGCCCGACGAAGACGTTATCGCCGAGCTGGCAATCATAGAGGTTGGCGGGCTGGTATATGACCACGTTTTCGCCGCAGATGACGTTGCGAACGCCGGTATCGCGAAGCGTAAAAGGGGGAATATTTGGCTCATTCGACATGCTGCATTCCTCGTTCGGATCTCATCGTATAGTGCCTGCAAAATGAGCAATGAGGAACGGCGAAAAACGGTGGGGAAGGAGGCTGGAGGTTTCCCCCCAGCCGGGTGATTAACGAGCGGAGGCGATGGCTTCGATTTCGACGCCGGCGTCTTTCGGCAGCCTTGAGACCTCCACGCAGGAACGCGCCGGGAAGGCGGCCTGATGCTCGGTAAAGAAGGCCTCATAAGCGGCGTTGATGGCGGCAAAATCCTGCAGGTCTTTGACAAACACCGTGGTTTTAACAATCTGCCCCACCGTGAGTCCGGCAGCTTCAACGATGGCTTTCACATTTTCCAGCGATTGCCGCGCCTGTTCGGCGATATCGCTGGGCATGGTGCCGTCCAGCGGATTAATCGGTAGCTGACCGGAGGTGATGGTCATCGAGCCGAGATTGACGCCCTGCACGTACGGGCCGATAGCGGCAGGCGCGTCAGCGGTGGTAATAATCATACGGGTTATCCTTCAAACGGTTACATAAAGTAATTCAACAACACCAGCGAGCCGACGCCGCTCACCACCACCCACACCAGGCCTAAACGGAAGCTGGCGAGCGTGCAGATAATGGCGGCGATCACCTTCGGATTCTTTAAGTCGAACTCCATGCTGGAATTCACGCTAAGGATCTGAATGGTGATAATGGCCGGCAGGACGGTGACCGGGACGAAGCGCAGCGTTTTCGTCACCCGTTCGGACATCTGGATTTTTCCGGCCAGGCCGATAAACGAAAATCGGATCAGGAAGGTCACGGCGGCCATACCCAAAGTCAGGGCGATAAAGTAGCTATTATTCATGTTCCAGCGCCTCCACGAGCGGCATGTCGGATTCGGCAATCGCTGCCTGTTTACGTTCTTCAGCCAGGTCGACGCACAGCCCGGCGAGCACGCCAAGTACTGAGGCGACGACAATACCCAGGGAGTAGGGCAGGATGACCAACAGCACGCCGGAGACGGCGGCCACCACGGCGGCGACGGTACAGGCCTGGCTTTTTATTTGCGGCACCACGATGGCGATAAAGGCGGCGACCATGGCGAAATCCAGACCATACTTTTCAATATTCGGGAAGGAAGCGCCGACCAGCGCGCCGAGGAAATCGGCCAGTACCCAAATCGCCCAGAAGGTGATCATCGCCGAGCCATAAAACAGATATTTATCCTGCTTATTGCCCTCTATCTCTTTGACGGTGGTGGCGTACACTTCGTCGGTCAGCGCGTAGGACATAAAGCATTTTTTAAAGAAGGATGCTTCACGGACGGTACCGGAAATAGAGGCACTGTACAGTACATGACGTAGGTTAATTATTAATGTGGTGAATATAATAACCCCGAGCGTAGCGCCGGTTTTAAGCATATTTAATGCCAGCATTTGCGCCGAACCGGCAATAACAATCGCCGACCACGCCGTACTCTGCCAGACGCTCATGCCGGCGCTGACGCTTAATGCGCCGACAATAAATGAAAATGGAAAGTCGCCGATGCACAGCGGCATAATGGCGCTGGCGCCACGGAAGATGACTTTTTTATTCATCTGCTATACCTGCTAATTTATAAATAATAATGTGGGTATGGTAGGTTAATCAGGGCCTGAATGTTCAGGCCCGTTAAATATTATTATTTAGCGACCATAATGCTAATAATTTCTTTATCGGTGAGGGTCATTGGTTTAATCACCAGGCGGCACAGGTTATTAATAGTCTGCTCGACATCGGCGCAGACAATACCATCATTGGCGCCAGCGCAGCTATTTTGCATCGCCATCAGTACCGCCTTAAACGCGCTGGATACCACGGACGAGACTTTCATCGCACAGCTATTAGAGGCGCCATCACAAATCATGCCGGTAATATCACTGACCATATTAATAATCGCGGTGTTAATGGTGTTGATATCGCGGGTAAACAGCCAGGCCATCCCGGCAGCTGCGCCCATGGCGGCGGTTGAGGCCGCGCATAGCGCAGATAAGCGCGTATAACGAGAATGAATTGAGATGGCGGTGAGATGAGATAGAGACAAAGCGCGCGCCAGGGTCTCTTCATCGACGCCGAGATGCTCTGCAACCACCACTACCGGCATGGTTGCCGTAATGCCCTGATTGCCCGAACCGAAGTTAGACATTGCGACCACCGGCGCGCCGCCCATGCGGGCATCTGAAGCGGCGACGGTGTTGATGATCACCTTGCTTAACAGATCGTTGCTCATCAGGCCGTTTTTCACGGCGTCAGAAAAGGTACCGTTAATGTTCAGGCCATATTTTTTGGTTTTGCCTTCTGCCGCCAGCGCGGAGTTTAAGCGCGCGGCTTCAAGAATAAAGCGAATATCATTAAAGTCGGCGCTATTAATAAATTCGTAAGCCTGCTGTAGCGAAAAATTGGGCAGCGTTTCGTGCCGGGCGCGCGCATTCTGTTTTTCGCTTAGTGGCTGCGGCTGGCCATTAATATAAAGCTCGACCACGTTGGTGTGGGTTCCTTTCACCACGACGCGGCAGGTATTCTCGTGATCTGAGAGAGTTAGATCCAGATGAATAAAGTCCGGGGTCTCTTCGACGGCAATATCAACGGCATGATTGGCGATCAGTTTCTGCGCCATTTCGACGTGTAGCGGGGTGATATCTTCCAGCGTTTTTAATCCCTTTTGCGGGTTGCCGCCAAATGCGCCAATTGCGGCGGCCAGCGCTACACCGCAAACGGTGGTGCCGGGAATAGTGACGCCCATCGCGTTTTTATAGAGATTGGCGGAAATAAAACCGCTAATGTTAGTACAAGGGTTTTCTAAATATTGTGCGGCGTAGGCGGCAGCGAAGGAAATAGCGACAGGTTCAGTACAACCTAAAGCCGGGGCAACTTCTTGTTTGAGCCATTTTACGTACAGGGAAGCGTTATCGGAGTTCATAATGATTTAATGTCCAAAATTAAATTTTATTCAACTGCGATAATGCTAAGACAAAGGATGAGAAAAATCTTACCCTAATAGCCATATAAATAATGCGGATTAGAGAAAAATTTTATCTTGTGGCAGGTTTTAAGATATAACTGTTTCAAATGGTAAATGTTTTAAATTTCAGTTGGTTATTTGGTTTTGTCCTAAGCGTAACGGATGATTTGGTTAACTTGCTCACAGCGTTGCGGGAAGTAAAATTTTCTCTTAGTTGCATTTACCGCGTTGAAGGACCGATGCTGCTCGCAAAGCGAAGTAGATCTGGATCACACTTTTGCGCTATACAGATCAACAACGTTCATGCATTTGAGGTGTCACTATGCCGTCGGTATATCGTCCGCTGGTTAATTTTGTTGCGAAGGCCATGCAGGCCGTGCTGAACCTGGCGCTGCTGTGTCTGGGAATCATTCTGGTGGTGTTCCTGGGAAAGGAGACCCTGCATCTGGCGCACGTGCTGTTTACGCCGGAGCCGGTGAGTAAGTACAAGCTGGTTGAAGGGCTGGTGGTCTATTTTCTCTACTTCGAGTTTATCGCGCTGATTGTGAAATACTTTGAGTCCGGTTTTCACTTCCCGCTGCGTTATTTCGTCTATATCGGTATTACCGCGATTGTGCGGCTTATTATCGTCGACCATGAGTCGCCGATGGCGGTGCTGATTTACTCTGCGGCGATCCTTATCCTGGTGATTACCCTGTGGTTGTGTAATTCCAACCGTCTGAAACGGGAATAAAAAAAGCGGCCTCCAGGGCCGCTTGACCGACAATCACAAATGAAATTTATGTAGGGTCCAGTAGAGGATTGCAGTGGCATTTGCCCTACTTTTTCAGGGAGAGGTGGGCTGCCGTACCCGGTTGGGGTCGCGTACCACATCCCACCCTCTCTGAAATTTGGGGCGATAAAACAAGGGACTAACATGATGAAACTTAACCTTTCACCCCGCCCGCCGTCAGGCCGTTAACCAACCAGCGCTGAGCCAGCAGGAAGACGACGGTAATCGGAATCGCCGACAGTACTGCCGCGGCGGCGAAGTCACCCCACAGGTAGTTCTGCGGATTGAGATACTGCTGCATCCCGACAGCCAGGGTATAGCTGTTTACATCGCGTAGCAGCAACGAGGCCACCGGCACTTCGGTAATCGCGGCGATGAACGACAGAATAAACACGACCGCCAGAATCGGTACCGACAGCGGCAGCAGCACCAGGCGGAAAGCCTGCCATGGAGTGGCGCCATCCAACGCGGCCGCTTCTTCCAGTGAGCCATCGATAGTTTCGAAGTAGCCCTTAATCGTCCAGACGTGCAGCGCGATACCGCCCATATAGGCGAAGATCACCCCGCCGTGAGTGTTGAGGCCGACGAAAGGCAGATATTGACCGAGGCGGTCGAACAACGCATACAGCGCCACCAGCGACAGCACCGCCGGGAACATCTGGAAAATCAGCATCCCTTTGAGCAGCGTCGCTTTACCCGGGAAGCGCATACGGGCGAAAGCGTAAGCGCAGGTGGTGGAGAGGGCGACGATGCCGATCGCGGTAATCCCGGCGACCTTAATTGAGTTCCACAGCCACAGCAGTACCGGGAACGGCGGCGGCGTTACCCGGCCATCGGCGTGTTCGACGCTGAAGCCTAATGCCAGACGCCAGTGCTCCCATGAGATGGTATCCGGGATCAGACTGCCGGTCGCGAAGTTGCCTTCGCGCAGCGAGATAGCGATAACCATCAGCAGCGGAAACATAATCGCGGCGATAAAAATCAGTAGCAGGAGATGCGTGGTAAATAAACGTAGCTTCTGCGATTTGGGTTGGACCATAGCCATTGTCGTTATCTCCCTTAATCAAACTTCATGCGCGTGGCTTTCAGATTCACAATCGCTAACGCCCCAACCAGCAGGAAGATAAGCGTGGCGATAGCCGCCGCCAGGCCGAAGTCCTGACCGCCGCCGCCTTCAAAGGCGATACGATAGGTGTAGCTCACCAGCAGGTCGGTATAACCGGCTGGCGTGGTGGTGCCGAGACGGTCCGGGCCACCGTTGGTTAACAGTTGAATCAGCACGAAGTTGTTAAAGTTAAAGGCGAAGCTGGCAATCATCAGCGGCGTGAGCGGTTTGATCAGCAGCGGTAGCGTAATTTTAAAGAAGTTCTGGAACGGGCCCGCGCCATCCATCGCCGACGCCTCGTACAGATCGTCCGGAATCGCCTTCAGCAGCCCCATGCACAGAATCATCATGTACGGGTAGCCCAGCCAGGTATTGACGATGATGATCATCGTGCGTGCGGTGGTTGGGTCGCTAAACCAGGCTGGTTTAATGCCGAACAGCGCGCTCAGCATCATGTTGATTTCACCAAAGCTCTGGTTAAACAGCCCTTTGAAAATCAGTATTGAGATAAATGACGGCACTGCATACGGCAGAATCAACAACACGCGGTAAATCGCTTTGCCCTTCAACGCTTCCCACTGCACCAGGCAGGCCAGCACCATTCCCACGGCGACGGTCAAAATCACCGTCAGCACCGAGAACACCACGGTCCAGACGAAAATGGCGAAGAACGGTTTCTGGATCCCTTCATCCTGGAAAACGCGGGTGAAGTTATCCCAGCCGATGGTAACGGTATAACCCGGGCTCAGCTTCTCATTGCCCCAGCTGCCATCGGCATTGATGGATTGATAAAAGCCGATGTCGGCGTTAGGGCGATATTTTACGCCGCTTTGGTTGTTAGTGAGCGTGCCGTCGTTGGCCAGCGCGTACAGCGGTTGGGTACCGGAGAACTGGCGCAGTGAACTCATAATCACTTTGCTTTCATCCGGCAGCACGGCGGTCAGTTGGTTCAGCGCGGCGCGGTTCTGGGTGATTACGCGTAAATTCGCGCGTTCGCCTTGCGGCAGGACATCGGCTTCTTTTAACGCCAGCTTCTGCTCGCCGCCAAATTTAAAGGCTTCGGAGAGATAATTTTTACCGCTTTCACCGTCCGTCAGCGCCAGCTGCCACTCATCGCCCGCCGGGTAGAGTGAGAAGTTATAGGCTTTGCCGGCCTGGAAAGAACGGTCCATCAGTACCTGCTGGGCGCGTTCGAAGGTGAGCTGGTTGGTGCTGCTGTAGTTAGTGAAGGCGATGGCAATGGTACAGATCAGCGGAAACAGAACAAACAGCCCCATCCCGGCGAGACCCGGATAAACATAGCGCCAGGCGTAAGCCTTGCGATTAGAAAAAATATACAGGCCAACCGAGCTTAAAATCAGCGTCATGATGGCGAACAGGTACTCCCCCTGGGCGTACATTAAAACAACAAGGTAACCCACCAGCAGGCACAGCAAACCAATCACAGACCATGTGAGTTGCGGGCTTTGCCACCAGTGTTTCTTTTTAACGGCATCCATGGGGATCATCCTCTACAACGTTAAATATCTGTCGACAAAAGTGCCTGATGGGGCTGCGCTTATCAGACCTACTGGGTGCGTAGGCCGGATAAGGCATTTATACCGCCATCCGGCACGTGTGCGACGGTATTACTTGGTGATACGGCCCTGTGCATCCTTCAGTGCGGCATCGACGGTCTGACGGCCGCTTGCGGCGTTGATAACCGCGGTACGGACGGCATACCAGAATGCAGACATCTGCGGAATGTTCGGCATGATTTCGCCTTTCTGCGCGTTAGCCATGGTGGCGGCGATACGCGGGTCTTTTTCCAGCTTCTCCTGGAAGGATTTCAGCGCCACGGCGCCCAGCGGTTTATCGTTGTTCACCGATTCCAGGCCCTGATCGGTCATCAGGTAGTTTTCAAGAAACTCTTTCGCCAGTTCTTTATTCGGGCTGGCGGCGTTAATCCCGGCGCTCAGTACGCCAACGAATGGTTTAGACGGTTTGCCTTTGAAGGTCGGCAGCAGAGTAACGCCGTAGTTAACCTTACCTTTGTCGATGTTCGACCACGCCCACGGACCGTTGATGGTCATCGCGGTTTCGCCTTTGTTGAACGCCGCTTCCGCGATGGAGTAGTCGGTGTCGGCATTCATGTGTTTATTCTTGATGAGGTCGACCAGGAAGGTCAGACCGGCTTTTGCCCCGGCGCTATCGACGCCGACGTTTTTCACGTCGTATTTGCCGTTTTCAAACTTAAACGCGTATCCGCCATCGGCGGCAATCAGCGGCCAGGTGAAGTACGGTTCTTGCAGGTTGAACATCAGCGCGCTCTTACCTTTCGCCTTCAGCTCTTTATCCAGCGCAGGGATCTCTTCCCAGGTTTTCGGCGGGTTCGGGACCAGGTCTTTGTTATAAATCAGCGACAGGGCTTCCACTGCCACCGGGTAAGCGATCAGTTTGCCGTTGTAGCGTACGGCATCCCAGGTGAACGGATAGAGTTTGTCCTGGAACGCTTTATCCGGGGTGATTTCCGCCAGCAGACCGGACTGCGCGTAGCCGCCAAAACGGTCATGCGCCCAGAAGATGATATCCGGGCCGTCGCCGGTCGCCGCAACCTGCGGAAACTTCTCTTCCAGCTTATCCGGATGTTCTACGGAAACTTTAATGCCGGTATCTTTTTCGAACTTTTTACCCACTTCAGCGAGGCCGTTATAGCCTTTATCGCCGTTAATCCAGATAACCAGCTTACCTTCTTCAATTTTTGCGAGGGCAGAGGCGGAAAACATCATCGTCGTCAATGCAGACAGCGCGAGGATGCGAGCGCCAGTTTTGATTTTCATATACCCGTCCTATTTGGTGATGTGCTCGTGGATACACTTGAGTGGTTTAACGCTGATGAGTTTCCTTTTTTAACAACCTCTTTCCATCCTCCCTATGTCTACGCCCCGCCCGCCGTTTATGTGATCCGTATTGCAGAAATGCCGGTAATGGGCCCTGGAGCACATAAAAAAGCCACCGTTTTTGTCGCTTCGATCACGAAATGACCTTTTGCCGGGAACTTCCGGCGGCGAGAGGCAATTTCTCATCCTCCCGTCTCCTCCCCCATCAAAAACCCGGGGGGTGGAGGATTTGCCAACGTAATGAATGCCGCATAGTCAGCCCATCTTGAATGTGTCTTTAAGTGACAGGTTGTAACGAAGGGAGAAGGGCATGGCGAGCGTACAGCTACGAAATGTAACGAAAGCCTGGGGCGACGTGGTGGTATCTAAAGATATCAATCTCGAGATCCAGGATGGGGAGTTCGTCGTGTTTGTAGGACCGTCGGGCTGCGGCAAATCCACCCTGCTGCGTATGATTGCCGGACTGGAAACGGTCACCAGCGGCGATCTGTTTATTGGCGATACCCGAATGAACGATGTGCCGCCCGCCGAGCGCGGCATCGGCATGGTATTCCAGTCTTATGCGCTCTATCCCCACCTTTCCGTTGCCGAAAATATGTCTTTTGGCCTGAAACTGGCCGGGGCGAAAAAAGAGATGATTAACCAGCGCGTGACCCAGGTCGCAGAGGTGTTGCAGCTGGCGCACCTGCTGGAGCGTAAGCCGAAAGCGCTCTCCGGCGGCCAGCGTCAGCGCGTGGCCATCGGCCGTACCCTGGTCGCCGAGCCGCGGGTTTTTCTGCTTGATGAGCCCCTGTCCAACCTCGATGCCGCGCTGCGCGTGCAGATGCGTATCGAAATCTCCCGTCTGCATAAGCGCCTTGGTCGCACGATGATTTACGTCACCCACGATCAGGTGGAAGCCATGACCCTGGCCGACAAAATCGTCGTGCTGGATGCCGGCCGCGTCGCGCAGGTCGGGAAACCGCTGGAACTCTATCACTATCCGGCAGACCGCTTCGTCGCGGGCTTTATTGGCTCGCCGAAGATGAACTTCCTGCCGGTCAAAGTCACCGCGACCGCCATCGAACAGGTACAGGTCGAACTACCGAACCGCCAGCAGGTCTGGCTGCCGGTAGACAGCGCTCACGTTCAGGTCGGCGCCAATATGTCTTTGGGTATTCGCCCTGAACACCTGCTGCCGAGCGACATCGCTGATGTCACCCTCGAGGGCGAAGTGCAGGTGGTCGAACAGCTTGGTCACGAAACGCAAATTCATATCCAGATCCCCGCCATCCGTCAGAACCTGGTGTACCGCCAGAATGACGTGGTGTTGGTAGAAGAGGGAGCCACATTCGCCATCGGTTTGCCGCCGGAGCGCTGCCATTTATTCCGTGAGGATGGCACCGCTTGTCGTCGGCTGCATAAAGAGCCGGGCGTATAAGGTTCCCCATTAAAAGAAGACGCGAACCCAGCGCGCAGCCAACCATGCGGCGGCCGACGGGGAAGTGTTCAAAGAAAAGCAATGATCTCAGGAGATAGAATGATGATTACTCTGCGCAAACTTCCACTGGCGGTAGCCGTTGCGGCGGGCGTGATGTCTGCCCAGGCGCTGGCTGTCGATTTCCACGGTTACGCCCGTTCCGGTATTGGCTGGACCGGCAGCGGCGGCGAACAGCAGTGCTTCCAGGCCACCGGCGCTCAAAGTAAATACCGTCTCGGTAACGAATGTGAAACTTACGCTGAACTGAAACTGGGCCAGGAAGTGTGGAAAGAGGGCGATAAGAGCTTCTACTTCGATACCAACGTTGCCTACTCGGTATCGCAGCAGAACGACTGGGAATCTACCAGCCCGGCCTTCCGTGAAGTTAACGTGCAGGGTAAAAACCTGATCGACTGGCTGCCGGGATCAACCCTGTGGGCCGGTAAGCGCTTCTATCAGCGTCATGACGTTCACATGATCGACTTCTACTACTGGGATATTTCCGGTCCAGGCGCCGGTATCGAAAACATCGATCTGGGCTTCGGTAAACTCTCTCTGGCCGCCACCCGTTCTTCTGAATCCGGCGGCTCGGCAACCTATGCTGACCGCGATCCGCTGACTGGCGAACGCGTTTACGATCATCTGGTACCGAACGACGTCTTCGACGTGCGCTTAGCGCAGATGGAAACCAACCCAGGCGGTACCCTGGAGCTGGGCGTGGACTATGGCCACACCAACGTGCCGGATGACTACTACCTGCAGCCGGATGCATCGAAAGATGGCTGGATGTTCACCGCTGAACACACCCAGAGCATCCTGAAAGGCTACAACAAATTTGTTCTGCAGTACGCGACCGACGCCATGACCTCCAACGGTAAAGGCGTACCGCAGGGCGGCAGCATCAATAACGATGGTTCCATGTGGCGTGTGCTTGACCACGGCGCGGTCTCTCTGGCGGACGATTGGGACATGATGTACGTCGCCATGTACCAGGACGTCAACCTGGACAACAACAACGGTACCAAATGGTGGACCGTCGGCGTACGTCCTATGTACAAATGGACGCCGATCATGAGCACCCTGTTGGAAGTCGGCTACGACAACGTCAAATCGCAGAAAACCGGCGACAGCAACAACCAGTACAAAATCACCCTGGCGCAACAGTGGCAGGCGGGCGACAGCATCTGGTCCCGTCCGGCAATTCGTCTGTTCGCCACCTACGCGAAGTGGGATGAGAAGTGGGGTTACACCGATAGCGGTGTTGCCATGCGCGATACCTCTGGTACCGGCATCAACACTTCCAGCCGCGGCGACAACGATGAGTGGACCTTCGGCGCCCAGATGGAAATCTGGTGGTAATGCAATCCGCATCATGATGAGTAAAGAGGGGCGGCAGCCCCTCTGTTTTCGGCCCAGCGCGCTATTGCCTGGCTAACGCTCGGCCATAGGAATTGAGGTGATAACAATGAATATGAAGAAAAGTCTCGTTGCCCTCTGCCTGTCCGCCGGCCTGCTGGCCAGCGTACCCGCAGTCAGTTTTGCTGATGTCAATTTCGTGCCGCAGAATACCTCTGCCGCGCCGTCAATCCCGGCTTCCTCGCTGCAGCAGTTGACCTGGACGCCGGTCGATCAATCGAAAACCCAAACCTCCAAAGTGGCGATCGCAGGACAAACGTTGAATGTCCCCGGTATCGCCGGGCCGGTGGTGGCCTATAGCGTACCGGCCAATATCGGCGAGTTAACCCTGACGCTGACCAGCGAAGTCGACAAACAGACCAGCGTCTACGCGCCAAACGTGCTGATCCTCGATCAGAGCATGACGCCGTCCGCCTTCTTCCCGAGCAGCTATTTTACCTATCTGGAGCCGGGCGTAATGAGCGCCGACCGCCTGGAAGGAGTAATGCGCCTGACGCCGGCGCTGGGACAGCAGAAAATTTATGTGCTGGTGTTTACCACTCCTCAGGATCTGCAGCAGACCACTAAATTAATCGACCCGGCGAAAGCCTACGCGAAAGGCACCGGTAACGCGGTGCCGGACATTCCGGATCCGATCGCTAAACATACCACTGACGGCACCTTGAGCCTGAAGGTGAAAACGTCTTCGAGTTCCAGCGTGCTGGTGGGCCCGCTGTTTGGATCTTCCGGCCCTGGCCCGGTGACCGTCGGCAATACCGCGGCGCCGGTCTATAACGCCCCGGCCGCTGCGCCTGTTGTCGCGCCGGCTGCTGCCGCCCCAGCGGCGAAAAGCGAACCGATGCTTGACGATACCGAAACCTACTTCAACAACGGTATCAAGAAAGCGGTGAAACAAGGCGATATCGACAAAGCCCTGAAATTGATGAACGAAGCTGAGCGCCTCGGCTCGAAATCTGCTCGTTCCACCTTTATCAGCAGTGTAAAAGGCAAGGGGTGACCGTCTCCCCACAATGCTGATGTTTAGGCACAGCCTTTAGGTGCGTCCGCCTGGACGCACTTTTTTTTATCGCGCAGCGGCAACTGTTGCATGCCTGTTGCGCGGATGATCGTATATTGACGTTTGCCCGCCCTCAAAACGCTATTCTGCGATACAATGCCTGCACGTTTTGTACCGGAGAATCAGGCATGCCACATCCTGCGCTTACGCAACTGCGTGCGCTGCGCTATTTTGCCGCCATACCCGAGCTGGACGCGCCGCTGCGCGACTGGCTGTTGCTGGAAGACTCAATGACCAAACGCTTTGAGCAACAAGGGAAAAAGGTCACCGTGACCATGATTAACGAAGGTTTCGTCGGGCGCGACGCGCTGGCTGGCGAAGAATCCCTGCTGCCGGAAGAAGCGCGTTATTGGCTCCGGGAGATCATTCTTTGCGCCGATGGCGAACCCTGGCTTGCCGGTCGTACCCTCGTGCCGGAATCGACGCTATGCGGCCCGGAATTAGCCCTGCAGCAGCTGGGGCAGACGCCGCTGGGCCGGTATCTGTTTACATCGTCGACGTTAACCCGTGATTTTATTGAGATTGGTCGTAGTGCACAGCTGTGGGGGCGACGTTCCCGTCTCCGGCTGAGCGGCAAACCGCTGCTGCTGACAGAGCTTTTTCTGCCTGCATCGCCATTGTATTAAGAGGAAGAGAAAATGGAGTGGAGTCTGACGCAGAATAAGCTGTTGGCGTTTCACCGCCTGATGCGTACTGACAAACCAATCGGCGCGCTATTGCTGCTGTGGCCGACGCTGTGGGCGTTATGGGTGGCTTCACCCGGGGTGCCGCCGTTGTGGATTCTGGCGGTGTTTGTCGCTGGCGTCTGGTTGATGCGCGCCGCCGGCTGCGTGGTGAATGACTATGCCGACCGTAAATTTGATGGTCACGTTAAGCGTACGGCTCGTCGCCCGCTACCAAGTGGCGAGGTCACGGAAAAAGAAGCGCGGATATTATTCGCGGTGCTGGTAGGGCTCTCCTTCCTGCTGGTGCTGACGCTCAATACCATGACCATCCTGCTGTCGGTCGCGGCGCTGGCGCTAGCCTGGGTTTATCCTTTTATGAAGCGCTATACCCATCTGCCGCAGGTGGTGCTGGGCGCAGCCTTTGGCTGGTCGATCCCGATGGCTTTCTCGGCGGTGAGTGAAGCGCTGCCGCTCAGCTGCTGGCTGATGTTCCTCGCCAATATTTTGTGGGCGGTAGCCTACGATACCCAGTATGCGATGGTCGATCGCGACGATGATGTCAAAATTGGCATTAAGTCGACGGCGATTTTGTTCGGTGAAAACGATCGTTTGATTATCGGTATTCTGCAGGTCGCCGTGCTGGTATTGATGGGCGCGGTGGGCTGGCTGAATGGGCTGAACTGGGAATTCTACTGGTCGCTGTTTATCGCGGCGGGATTGTTTGTCTGGCAGCAGAAGCTTATCTTCAAGCGCGAACGCGATAACTGCTTCAAAGCGTTTATGAATAATAACTACGTTGGGCTGGTGCTGTTTCTCGGTCTGGCGATGAGTTATCTGCAGTAAATCCTTCTTTCCCCGACTCGCGTCGCGAGCCGGGGAACAGAAGCCGCAATGTTATGCGTCGTCCTGAGCGGCGCTTTCAATCGTCAAACGTACATCCGACGTAATCAAATCCGCCAGCATCTGGTAGACCTTCAGGGTCTCTGCCGGCTCGGCATCGCCGGTATCGCTGATGTAGCCTTCGTCACGCAGGGTCAGCACCAGAGTACTGAACACCGCCTTATCGAAGAACTCCGGCGCGTTGATACCGTGAAGTACCGACAGACGCTGCGCCATGGTGCGGCTTTCTTTCTCAAGCGTACTGCGGTTGATGGACGGGTTGGCGCTCAACAGCCAGAAGGTGATCGCGTAGCGCTGTAACGTCTCGCGCGCGCCGGCGGCCAACAGCTGCAGGGAACGAGAGTGCGCCGGGTTGACGCTCATCTCATCGCCATTCAGCACCACCAGGCCCTGACGCTGCATCTCTGCCATCAGCGCATCGATAACGCCCGCCAGTTCTGCTTTTTCCCAGCGCAGGAACAGCTCGGCTTTCAGGAACGGATAGAACATCTCGACATGACGCAGCACTTCGCTACGGGTGATGCGGCGATGTTGGGTCACGATAGCGGCCAGCAGCGACGGCATCACCAGCATATGGGCGATGTTGTTGCGATAGTAGGTCATCAGCACCGCCTGCTCGCGCGGCAGGATGATGATATCGCCGATGGTGTCTTTCTCGACTTCGAACTTGTTCATCTGCAGCGCGTGGTCGATAAGCTCGCCGGCGGAAGCCGTCGGCGCGGTCGAATCGGTGGAGTACGGCACGTTACGCAGCAGGTCGAGGTAGCAATCCAACTGCTGGGTCAGCTGCTCACGGGTCAAAGAACGCTGACGCGACGCCAGAAGCGCCGTACAGCACAGGTTCATGGCGTTGGCCGCCCCGGCATTGTTGATGCGCACCATCAGATCGGCGGCGATATTATTCACCGTCGGCGTCAGCCAGGAAGGGCGCACGGCTTCGATAGGATCGATGGCTTCGCGCCATTCCGGCACGTGCTGATTGAGGTAGGTCATCAGCGGCAGCGGTTCGCCGAAGTTAACGTAGCCCTGGCCGAGATTACGCAGCTTGCTGAGGCCGCGCACCATCTGCGGCAGGCTCTCTTTTTCTTTTGTCGCGCCGCGCAGCTCTTTGGCGTAGGTACCGACTTCCATCACGTGCTCGTAGCCGATATAAATCGGCACCAGGGTGATGGGGCGGCTACCGCCGCGCAGCATTGCCTGGATAGTCATCGACAGGGTGCCGGTTTTCGGATCCAGCAGACGGCCGGTACGGGAACGCCCGCCTTCGACGAAGTATTCCACCGAATAGCCACGGCTGAACAGCTCGCCAAGATATTCGCGGAATACCGTGGAGTAGAGCTTGTTGCCCTTAAAGGTACGGCGAATAAAGAAAGCGCCCAGGCGGCGGAAAATCGGCCCGGCCGGCCAGAAGTTGAGGTTTATGCCGGCGGCGATATGCGGCGGCACCAGCCCCTGATGATAAAGCACATAAGAGAGCAGCAGGTAGTCCATGTGGCTACGGTGACAGGGCACATAAACAATCTCATGGCCGTCATGCGCCAGCTGGCGTACGCGCTCGGCGTTATGCACGTTAATCCCCTGATACAGACGGTTCCAGGTAAAGCCCAGAATACGGTCAGTCAGGCGGATCATTTCATAAGAGAAGTTAGCGGCAATCTCTTCCATCAGCGCGATGGCGTTCTGCTGGGCCTTCTCGTGAGAAATCTTCTTGCTGCGCGCTTCATCTTCTACCGCGCGGGCGATAGCTTTCGATGCCAGCAGCTTGTTGAACAGATCCTGGCGGGCAGGGAGGCGCGGGCCGACGGCGGCCAGACGTTGACGGGCGAAGTGCATACGCGCCACGCGGGCCAGCTTCTGGGCGATGATTTTATCGGTCCCGTGCTCATCCGCCATGCGACGCAGAGAGACAGAAGGCGAGAAACGCACGAAGCTATCGCGGCCAAGCCAGGAGACGGCGAAGAATTTCTGAATACCGTTAAGCATCCGCAGCGGCGGATTCTCTTCGCCTTTTTCACGACCCGGCGCGCGGCCGAACATTACCGACACCGGTACCATTTGCACGTCGAGGTCGGGATGATTACGGTGCAGATCCAGGTAGTCGTGGAACAGCTTAATGGACTCTTCTTTCGGCGTGTAGTAGGTAAACACGCGCGGACCGCCGTGGATGAAAACGTAGCGCGGCAGCAGCGTGCCGTCGATTTCCAGCGGTTCAAAAGGGTCGGGTAAATCATGCGCCAGGCACTGGGCGCGCAGGGTCAGCAGGTCCGCCTTGGAGTTATAAGGCAAGACGTACATTATCGGACGCGAGGTATCGAGCCCTAATTCCTGAGCAGGTTCTGCCGGAATAGACTTGCTTTTTACCAGCACCCGTAATGGTAAATTCAGTAATTTATAGTAAATTCGTTGCCAGCCGGACATAAACGATGTGAAGCCTCTGGTTAATCATGCAAATGCGCGGCAAGAATAACAGAAAGCGTACAAAATTTCCGTTGTCACACGGCAAACACGTACACTCAGCGACGTCATTTACATTAAAAGGTTCTTTTTGATGGCCAATAATACCACTGGGTTAACCAGAATCATTAAAGCAGCAGGTTATTCCTGGAAAGGTTTCCGCGCGGCGTGGATGAACGAAGCCGCTTTCCGCCAGGAAGGCGTCGCCGCTATTGTGGCCGTGGCGATAGCCTGCTGGCTGGATGTCGATGTCATTACGCGAGTCCTGCTCATTGGCTCGGTCCTGTTAGTGATGATAGTCGAAATTCTAAACAGCGCGATTGAAGCGGTGGTTGACCGAATCGGGCCTGAGCATCATGAGCTTTCCGGGCGCGCCAAGGATATGGGCTCGGCGGCGGTACTGCTGGCGATAATCATCGCGTTGATCACCTGGACTATGCTTTTGTGGTCGCATTACCGCTAAGTCTTGTCGGCAACGCTCGCAAAACGCAAAGAATCTCCTGATTTTTATATGATATGTGGTTCCAAAATCACCATTAGCTGTATATACTCACAGCATAACTGTATATACACCCAGGGGGCGGAATGAAAGCGTTAACGACCAGGCAGCAAGAGGTGTTTGATCTCATCCGGGATCACATCAGCCAAACGGGCATGCCGCCGACGCGTGCGGAAATTGCTCAGCGCTTGGGGTTCCGTTCCCCGAACGCGGCGGAAGAACACCTCAAAGCGCTGGCGCGTAAAGGCGCGATTGAAATCGTCTCCGGCGCTTCACGCGGCATTCGTCTGCTGACGGAAGAAGAACATGGCCTGCCGCTGATTGGCCGCGTCGCCGCGGGCGAGCCGCTGCTGGCGCAGCAGCATATTGAAGGTCACTACCAGGTTGATCCGGCGATGTTTAAACCGAATGCCGACTTCCTGCTGCGCGTTAGCGGGATGTCGATGAAAGACATCGGTATCCTCGACGGCGATCTGCTGGCGGTGCATAAAACTCAGGACGTGCGTAACGGCCAGGTCGTCGTCGCGCGTATCGATGAAGAAGTCACCGTAAAACGTCTGAAAAAGCAGGGCAACGTCGTTGAACTGCTGCCGGAAAACAGCGAGTTTTCCCCAATCGTCGTCGATCTGCGCCAGCAGAGCTTCACCATTGAAGGTCTGGCCGTCGGCGTGATCCGTAACGGTGAGTGGCTGTAACTCCCGTCCTAACGCAGCGTCATCATGATGCATGACGCTGCGATGTTCCTCCTCTGTCTGGTCCCTCTTCATGCTGCTCAACGCCGCCGATAAAGCACTGTGGCGCCTCGCGCTACCGATGATTTTCTCTAACATTACCGTTCCGCTGCTTGGGCTGGTCGATACTGCCGTTGTCGGCCATCTCGATAGTCCCGTCTATCTTGGCGGCGTCGCCGTCGGCGCGACGGCGACCAGTTTCCTCTTTATGCTGCTGCTGTTCCTGCGAATGAGCACCACTGGCTTAACCGCTCAGGCCTATGGGGCCAAAGATCCGCAGCGGCTGGCGCGCGCGCTGGTACAACCGCTGATCCTGGCGCTGGCTGCCGGGCTGCTCATCGTTCTGTTCCGCATGCCGCTCATTGACCTCGCGCTGCATATCGTCGGCGGCAGCGAGGCGGTACTGGAACAGGCCAGGCGGTTCCTTGAAATCCGCTGGCTCAGCGCCCCGGCGTCGTTGGCCAACCTGGTGCTGTTGGGGTGGCTGCTTGGCGTGCAGTACGCCCGCGCCCCGGTGATCCTGCTGGTGGTCGGCAACTTGCTGAATATCGTGCTCGATCTGTGGCTGGTGATGGGGCTGCATATGAACGTGCAGGGGGCGGCATTGGCGACGGCGCTGTCGGAATACGCCACCTTTATCATCGGCCTGCTAATGGCGAAACGGGTGCTGGCGCTACGCGGCGTGACGTTTGCCATGTTGAAAGAGGCGTGGCGCGGCAATATGCGGCGCCTGCTGGCGCTTAACCGCGACATCATGCTGCGTTCGCTGCTGCTGCAGCTCTGCTTTGGCGCCATCACCGTCTTCGGCGCCCGTCTTGGCAGCGACGTGGTGGCGGTCAATGCGGTACTGATGACCATGCTGACCTTTACCGCTTACGCGCTGGACGGTTTTGCCTATGCCGTCGAAGCCCATTCCGGGCAGGCCTACGGCGCGCGTGACGGTAGCCAACTGCTGGAAGTCTGGCGCGCGGCCTGTCGGCAATCGGGAATGGTCGCGCTGGCGTTCGCGCTGATCTATAGCGTGGCGGGTGAGCATATCGTCGCGCTATTGACCTCTATCCCATCATTGCAGCAACTGGCAGACCGCTATCTGTTCTGGCAGATGATCCTGCCGGTGATTGGCGTCTGGTGTTATCTGCTGGATGGCATGTTTATTGGCGCGACGCGCGGCGCGGAGATGCGTAATAGCATGGCGGTAGCCGCCGCGGGGTTTGCGGTAACGTTGCTCTCTGTGCCCATGCTCGGCAACCACGGCCTATGGCTGGCGCTGGCGGTGTTCCTCGCGCTGCGCGGGCTTTCGCTGGCGCTCATCTGGCGCCGCCACTGGCAGCGTGGCACCTGGTTTAATTCACCCTCCTGAATGTAAGTATCCCGGCTGAGCGCAGCGCGAGCCGGGAAAATTCCCCCAGCGTTTTTAATCGGCATGATGGTTAAAAATTCCGAATAACGAATCGGCGTCAGCATTGTCATCTATAGTTATTACCATGTCCGGAACAAAACGGGCTGTTAACCCACCGAATCATGAGGACGTAATGATGAATAAAGACGAAATCAGCGGTAACTGGAAACAGTTGAAAGGTAAAGCCAAGGAACAGTGGGGTAAACTGACCGATGACGATATGACGGTCATTGAAGGGAAGCGCGATCAGCTAGTCGGTAAAATTCAGGAACGCTACGGCTATGCGAAAGATCAGGCCGAAAAAGAGGTGTCTGACTGGGAGCGTAAGAACGATACGCGCTGGTAGCGAATTCTGTTTTGACCCCCTGTTTATGCCTGTCTAACGGCATAGCGATATGCCGTAGCTTCCCGCTGACGTCGCCCGACTCAGCGGGCTTTCTTTTTAATCTGGATAGTATGATCGTGATGGCAGTGTTCGCGGGCGCTGCAGGCTTCGACTTCCACGCAGGCCGCGCACAACCCATGCGCTTCAATCACATTATGCCGTAGAGCAAAGCCCATTCTGGCCGCCAGCGTATGCATGATATCTTCTACGCCTTCCGCACACTCTTCTTTGACCACGCCGCAGCGATCGCAGATAAACATCGCCGAACTGTGGGTGGGCTGATCGAAAAGGTGGCACAGCACATAGCTGTTGGTCGATTCCACTTTGTGCACAAAACCTTGCTCCAGCAGAAACTCCAGCGCGCGATAGACCGTCGGCGGCTTCGCCTGCGGCTCTTTTTCTCGCAGCAGATCCAGCAGATCGTAGGCGCTAATCGCCCCTTGCTGCAGGCTCATCAGACGCAACACTTCCAGACGCTGCGGGGTCAGGCGTACGCCACGTTGCACGCAAAGCTTTTCAGCCTGCGCTAACATTTCTTGCGAAGTGGTGTTATCCATGAGCATCCTCTGGTTGCGTGATGTTGAAACTGTTACTTTATCACGAACCAGGTAAAACGCCGAGATCCTGCAAGCTTTGCTATACCTGATGTATCTCATTTTCGGGAGAAAACGATGAAACGACCTGATTGCATTCGACATTGGCGCGAACTGGAAGGTGCGGATGATTCCACCTACCCCGATAGTCACGAGCTTTTTTCTATTGGCGCGCCTCTTGCCCGCGGCCTGCGGCTAAATCGGCTGGGCATCCATCATGAACGCTTACCGCCGGGACGAAGAACCTCATATCCGCATGCGGAAAGCGATGAAGAAGAGTTTATCTATGTGCTGGAAGGTTTTCCGGAAGTCTGGATCAATGGCTATCTATGGAAGCTGGAGCCGGGCGATAGCGTTGGTTTTCCGGCGGGAACTGGCGTATGTCATACCTTCCTGAATAATACCGAGCAGGAGGTGCGACTGCTGGTCGTTGGCGAAGCGAATAAAAAGCACAACCGTATCTACTATCCGTTGAACCCGGGTTATGCCGCGACTCGCCAGGACCGCTGGGTAGATCATCCTCCGCAGTTCTTTGGCCCGCACGACGGTAAACCGCGTAAAATATAGGCCACATTTTCACCATGGTGCGTGGCGTTCGACGCTATGCGCCGTGGTTTGTGTTTGTGCTATAGTAGCGCCCCTTTTTACCCGGATGCTTATTTATTCGCCATGATGCCAGAATCCACGTCTACCGCTTTTACCGCCCACCGTTTTTCTATCGCGCCCATGCTCGATTGGACCGACAGACATTGCCGCTACTTCCTGCGTCTGCTGTCGCGCCATACTCTGCTGTACACCGAAATGGTCACCACCGGCGCGATAATTCACGGTAAAGGCGACTACCTGGCCTATAGCGAAGAAGAACATCCGGTAGCGCTGCAGTTGGGCGGTAGCGATCCTGCGGCGTTGGCGCAATGCGCGAAGCTCGCCGAGGCGCGCGGCTATGATGAGATTAACCTCAATGTAGGTTGCCCCTCTGATCGCGTGCAAAACGGGATGTTTGGCGCCTGTCTGATGGGCAATGCCGCGCTGGTGGCGGACTGCGTCAAAGCGATGCGCGACGTGGTGTCGATTCCGGTTACGGTAAAAACCCGTATCGGGATTGACGATCGGGATAGCTATGAATTCCTCTGCGATTTCATAGAGACCGTTTCCGGCAAAGGCGAGTGTGAAATGTTCATCATTCACGCGCGTAAAGCCTGGCTTTCCGGCCTGAGTCCGAAAGAGAACCGCGAAATCCCGCCGCTGGATTATCCGCGCGTCTGGCAACTGAAACGTGATTTTCCGCATCTGACGATGGCGATTAACGGCGGAATTAAATCTCTGGCAGAGGCTAAACAGCAGCTTGAGCATATGGACGGCGTGATGGTGGGGCGCGAAGCCTATCAAAACCCGGGCATTCTGGCTTCTGTGGATCGCGAGATTTTCGGCGTCGACGGCGCGGATGCCGATCCGGTGGCGGTGGTGCGCGCAATGTATCCCTATATCGAGCGAGAGCTCAGCAGCGGTACCTATCTTGGCCATATCACCCGCCATATGCTGGGATTGTTCCAGGGGATCCCCGGCGCGCGTCAGTGGCGCCGCTATCTCAGCGAAAACGCCCACAAAGCGGGCGCCGATATTAACGTGCTGGAGCACGCGCTGAAGCTGGTTGCCGATAAGCGTTAAACTTTTCGCTAAAAACTGGTCTATTTCGCCACGCCCTACAGCACTGCTGTGGGGCGTTTTGTTTTAATTCAATGAGTTATATCTGGCACGATTCTTGAAATAGCCAATCAGCTATCTGGTTATTTATTTCGGGAGAAGACCATGCTGGAACTCTTATTTGTTATTGGCTTTTTTGTCATGTTGCTGGTCACCGGCATCTCGCTGCTTGGCATTATTGCCGCGCTGGTCGTCGCCACCGCGCTGATGTTCTTTGGCGGCCTGTTCGCATTAATGTTTAAGCTGCTACCCTGGTTGCTGCTGGCGGTGGCCGTCGTATGGGTCATTCGGGCGATAAAATCGCCGACCACAACCCGCTATCGCCGCGAAGATCGCTGGCGCTACTAAGCCATCATTTTGGGGATTGAGCGGTGTGTCACAACCTGAGTAATTTTGCATAAAACAGCGTAGGCATTGCGTATTAAATCTGTCACTATTAGCGCGATAACGAATTCATCGCGCTGTACCCTACATACAGCCGAACAAAAAAAGTCAGGGCCTCCGTCAGGAGGCCCTAAACTTTTCCGGCGATCTCATCCCGTTACGGTAGCAGCAGGCTCGATCCCTCGGTCACCCGGCTTTCCAGGATTTCATGCGCGCGTCTGGCGTCACGCAGGGCGTATTTCTGATTATCCGCCACATCGACTTTGATCACGCCGCTGGCGATCAGCGAAAATAGCTCATTGCTGGCTTCCGTCAGCTCTTCCCGGCTGGTGATGTAGCCTTGCAGAGAAGGGCGGGTCACATACAGTGAGCCTTTCTGATTGAGGATACCCAAATTCACGCCGGTTACCGGGCCAGATGAATTGCCGAAGCTGACCATCAGACCACGCCGCTGAAGACAATCGAGCGAGGCTTCCCAGGTATCTTTACCCACGGAATCGTAAACCACGGCGACTTTTTTACCGCCGGTTAGCGCTTTGACGCGCTCGGCAATATTTTCTTCGCGATAGTTAATGGTTTCCCAGGCGCCGGCCTGCCGGGCGCGCTGCGCTTTTTGCTCGCTGCCGACGGTGCCGATAAGTTTCGCCCCAAGCGCTTTCGCCCACTGGCAGGCAATCAGCCCCACGCCGCCCGCCGCCGCGTGGAACAAGAAGGTTTCATTGGCTTTTATTTCATAGGTTTTGCGCAGCAGATACCAGACGGTCAGCCCTTTAAGAAACGAGGCGGCGGCCTGCTCAAAGGAAATCGCATTCGGCAAAATCGCCGCTTTATCGGCATGCACGTTATGCACCGAACTATAAGCGCCAAGCGCGGACTGGGCATACACCACCCGATCGCCAACGTTGATATGTTTAACGCCGCTGCCGATTTTAGTAACGATACCGGCGGCTTCAGTGCCCAAACCGCTCGGCAGCGAGGGCGGTGGATACAAGCCGCTGCGGATGTAGGTGTCGATATAGTTGATACCGATAGCTTTGTTTTCTACCTGGATTTCGTGCTCGGCAGGATCGTTAGGGGTAAACTCGACCGCATGCAGAACCTCGGGGCCTCCGTGCGCGGGAAATTCAATTCGTGTTGCCATGTTTGCTCCTGTGCTGTTCTGATGTTATTGAATAAGCTTAACAGTCCGCTGCACAGGTGAGGGATTTTATTGCCGCGGATTTGATGAGGCGTACAAGGATAGCTTGCGGCTGTTGTACGGGCGCAGGAGTGAAGGACATGGAGCGTTTATGCTGAATTATAATTTTGACTACATTATTACCTTGATGGTTATGACGTTAGTGGTAGCGGCAGCGATGGTGTGTTTGATGTTGTTGTCGTTAAAGTCCAATAATCACAGAAAATTTTTTATTTTTGTCTGTGTGGCGATGGTGCTATTGGTTACGATGGCTTTCCATTATGGATGATAGCGTTCATCCATCAATTCCTCTTTCCGAAAACAGCAGTTCTATTGCGGCAACACGTTTGCCGCTATACTGTCACGCTCAATTGCGTATCGGTGAATTCTTAAGTTATGGCAGGAAATAAACCCTTCAACAAACCACAGACAGAACCTCGCGAACGCGATCCGCAGCTCGCCGGGTTGAAAGTCCCGCCGCACTCGATTGAAGCGGAACAGTCGGTGTTGGGCGGTTTAATGCTGGATAACGAGCGCTGGGACGACGTCGCCGAAAGGGTGGTGTCGGAAGATTTCTATACCCGTCCGCATCGTCATATCTTTACCGAGATGGCGCGCCTGCAAGAGTCAGGCAGCCCGATTGACCTGATCACTCTCGCGGAGTCGCTGGAGCGTCAGGGGCAACTGGATAGCGTCGGCGGCTTCGCCTACCTGGCCGAGCTCTCCAAAAATACGCCAAGCGCGGCGAACATCAGCGCGTATGCCGACATCGTGCGCGAACGCGCGGTGGTGCGTGAAATGATTTCGGTGGCCAACGAGATCGCCGAAGCCGGTTTCGACCCCCAGGGGCGCACCAGCGAGGACCTGTTGGATCTGGCGGAATCCCGGGTATTTAAAATTGCCGAAAGCCGGGCCAATAAAGACGAAGGGCCGAAGAACATCGCCGATGTGCTCGATGCCACCGTCGCCCGTATTGAACAGCTGTTCCAACAGCCGCATGATGGCGTCACCGGGGTGAATACCGGCTATGACGACCTCAATAAAAAGACCGCCGGGTTACAGCCTTCGGATCTGATTATCGTCGCCGCGCGTCCATCGATGGGTAAGACGACATTTGCGATGAACCTCGTTGAAAACGCAGCGATGCTGCAAGATAAGCCAGTATTGATCTTCAGTCTGGAGATGCCATCCGAGCAGATCATGATGCGTTCTCTGGCCTCGCTATCGCGCGTCGATCAGACCCGTATCCGTACCGGCCAACTGGACGATGAAGACTGGGCGCGGATCTCCGGCACGATGGGTATCTTGCTGGAAAAACGTAATATCTATATCGATGACTCCTCCGGCCTGACGCCGACCGAAGTGCGTTCGCGCGCCCGCCGTATCGCCCGTGAGCACGGCGGTATCGGTCTTATCATGATCGACTACCTGCAGCTGATGCGCGTACCGTCGCTCTCCGACAACCGTACTCTGGAGATCGCCGAAATTTCCCGCTCGCTGAAGGCGCTGGCAAAAGAGCTGCAGGTGCCGGTGGTGGCGCTGTCGCAGTTGAACCGCTCTCTGGAACAGCGCGCCGATAAACGTCCGGTCAACTCCGACCTGCGTGAATCCGGCTCTATTGAACAGGATGCCGACTTAATCATGTTCATCTACCGTGATGAGGTTTATCACGAGAACAGCGATTTAAAAGGTATTGCTGAAATTATCATTGGTAAACAACGTAACGGCCCGATCGGTACGGTACGACTGACCTTTAACGGCCAGTGGTCGCGTTTCGATAATTATGCCGGCCCTCAGTATGACGATGAGTAAACCTCCGTCTGTCTTTTTTTAAGGAATTCAAATGCAAGCGGCAACTGTAGTTATCAACCGCCGCGCTCTGCGACACAACCTGCAACGCCTGCGTGAACTGGCTCCTGCCAGCAAACTGGTTGCGGTGGTGAAAGCGAACGCCTACGGACACGGCCTCCTTGAGACCGCGCGAACGCTGACCGACGCCGATGCCTTCGGCGTCGCCCGCCTGGAAGAGGCGCTGCGCCTGCGTGAAGGGGGCATTACCCAACCGATATTACTGCTGGAAGGCTTCTTTGAAGCGGCGGATCTGGCGCTGATTTCCGCGCAGCAACTGCATACCGTGGTACATAGCCCGGAACAGCTGGCGGCGCTCGAACAAGCGGAACTGGCCGAACCGGTTACCGTCTGGATGAAGCTGGATACCGGTATGCATCGTCTTGGCGTACTGCCGGAACAGGCCGAAGCGTTTTATCAGCGGCTAAGCCGGTGCAAAAATGTTCGCCAGCCGGTGAATATCGTCAGCCATTTCGCCCGTGCCGATGAGCCGGAATGCGGCGCGACCGAGCGTCAGCTGGATATTTTCACCACCTTTACCGAAGGGAAACCGGGGCTGCGTTCTATTGCCGCCTCGGGCGGGATCCTGCTGTGGCCGCAGTCGCATTTCGACTGGGCGCGGCCGGGCATCATTCTCTACGGCGTTTCTCCACTGGAGAACCACTCTACCGGTGAGGATTTCGGCTGTCTGCCGGTCATGTCGCTGACCTCCAGCCTGATTGCGGTGCGCGAGCATAAAGCCGGGGAGCCGGTGGGCTATGGCGGCACCTGGATTAGCGAGCGCGATACTCGCCTTGGGGTAGTGGCGATGGGTTATGGCGACGGTTATCCGCGCGCCGCGCCCTCCGGCACGCCGGTGCTGGTCAACGGCCGCGAAGTGCCGATTGTCGGTCGCGTGGCGATGGATATGATTTGCGTCGATCTCGGTCCTCAGGCGCAGGATAAATCCGGCGATCCGGTTGTGTTATGGGGAGAGGGGCTCCCCGTTGAGCGCATCGCGGAAATAACGAAAGTGAGTGCTTACGAACTTATCACCCGACTGACCTCCAGGCTGGCAATTCGTTACCTCGACTAACTACGGTCAGTGGCATATTTCCCCGATTACGCTACGCTTATCGGGGTAATGAGCAGGGGCGGCGCACGGCGTCGCCCATGTTTGCAGCGATCTTTGTCGATAACTTACCAACATCCCCTCGACCTTCCCCAACTTCCGGTTTATTGTGTAAATACCTGCTTTCGTAAACCTGGAGATACATCTCGTGTTTCAAAAAGTTGACGCCTACGCCGGCGACCCCATTCTCTCCTTGATGGAGCGTTTCAAAGAAGATCCGCGTAGTGACAAAGTGAACCTCAGCATCGGTTTGTACTACAACGAAGACGGCATTATTCCGCAACTACAGGCCGTGGCGGATGCCGAAGCACAACTCAATGCTCAGCCGCACGGCGCCTCGCTGTATCTGCCGATGGAAGGGCTCAATAGCTACCGCCACGCCATTGCGCCGCTGCTGTTTGGCGCCGACCATCCAGTGCTGAAACAAAATCGCGTAGCGTCAATTCAAACTCTGGGTGGCTCTGGCGCGCTGAAGGTTGGCGCCGACTTCCTCAAGCGCTACTTCCCGCAGTCTCGCGTATGGGTCAGCGATCCGACCTGGGAAAACCATATCGCTATATTTGAAGGGGCTGGGTTCGAAGTAAGTACTTACCCCTGGTTCGATGATGAGAGCAACGGCGTGCGTTTTGAAGCCTTCCTCGCCAGGCTGCAGACCCTGCCGGAGCGCGATATCGTGCTGCTGCATCCATGTTGCCACAACCCGACGGGCGCCGATCTGAGCAACGCGCAGTGGGATGAAGTCGTTAAGGTTTTGAAAGCACGTAACTTAATTCCTTTCCTCGATATCGCCTATCAGGGCTTTGGCGCCGGTATGGAAGACGATGCCTACGCTATCCGCGCGATTGCCAGCGCTGGCCTGCCGATGCTGGTCAGCAACTCGTTTTCCAAAATCTTCTCCCTGTATGGCGAACGCGTCGGCGGTCTGTCCATTGTCTGCGATGATGCGGAAACGGCAGGCCGCGTGCTGGGCCAGTTGAAAGCGACGGTGCGTCGTAATTACTCCAGTCCGCCGAATTTTGGCGCGCAGGTGGTCGCGGCAGTATTGAACGACGCGGCGCTGAAAGCCTCATGGCTGGCGGAAGTGGAAGCGATGCGTACCCGCATCCTGGCGATGCGCCAGACGCTGGTAGAGGCGTTGAAAGAGGCCGTTCCCGGCAAGAACTTTGACTACCTGCTGAAGCAGCGCGGTATGTTTAGTTACACCGGTTTAAGCGCGGCACAGGTGGATCGTCTACGCGAAGAGTTTGGCGTCTATCTGATTGCCAGCGGGCGGATGTGCGTGGCAGGACTTAACTCGCGTAACGTCCAGCGCGTGGCTCAGGCGTTTGCTGCTGTAATGTAAGTGCTCACTTACTAAATCTCCCTCGCCAGCGTTAAGGCGAGGGGGAATATACCCCGAAGTGTGATCATGCTCTTTTTATATGACATCTGAGCAGAAAATCCTTTCTATCTGTGTGGGCAGGCGTTAAGGTCTTGGTGCATTTATAAGCTCACTCATTATTAAAAATAACAACGAATTGAATTTGCAATCCTGAGTAACGCAGGTTCAGCCGCCCTGTGTACGACGGGTGAAGGGATAAATATGCGTAAGTTAACTTTGGCCATTAGCGCCACCTGTCTGTTGTTCGCTCTTAATAGCTCCGTTGTCGCGCGCGCTTCCACTCCGCAGCCCATTTGGGAAGGGACGAATGTCGCGAAACTTGCCGAACAGGCGCCGATACATTGGGTATCCGTAGCGCAAATCGAAAATAGCCTGCTTGGCCGCGCGCCGATGGCGGTGGGGTTCGATATCGATGATACCGTGCTGTTCTCCAGCCCTGGTTTCTGGCGTGGGCAGAAAACCTATTCTCCGGGCAGCGAAGCCTATCTGAAGAACCCCGAGTTCTGGGAAAAGATGAATAACGGCTGGGACGAGTTCAGTATGCCGAAAGAAGTGGGCCGCCAGCTGATTGCGATGCATATTAAGCGCGGCGACAGCATTTACTTCGTCACCGGCCGCAGCCAGACCAAAACTGAGACTGTCTCCAAAACCCTGCAGGATGATTTCCTCATCCCCGGCGCTAATATGAACCCGGTGATTTTTGCCGGCGATAAGCCAGGCCAGAACACCAAAACCCAGTGGTTACGGGAGAAGAATATCAAAGTCTTCTACGGTGACTCTGACAACGACATCTCGGCGGCCCGCGACGCCGATGCGCGCGGAATTCGCGTGCTGCGCGCGGCAAACTCCTCCTACAAACCGCTGCCGATGGCCGGCTCGCAAGGGGAAGAGGTGATTGTGAATTCAGAATATTAAGGCGTGCGGAACACGGCGCTTCTGAACATGAAAAAGGCAGCCGCAGGCTGTCTTTTTTTTGTACGAATTTCAGCGTTTGAGGTTTTACCTTTTCGCTTCTTGCTGCAAACTTAGAAGGATTCACACATTACAGGAGTCGTTTATGTGGCATCAGCAAACCCTGACATTAGGCCCGAAATCTCGTGGTTTCCATCTGGTGACCAATGAAATTATTGGTCAAATTCGCGAACTCTCGCATATCAAGGTTGGCCTGCTGCATCTGTTACTCCAGCATACTTCCGCTTCCCTGACGTTAAATGAGAACTGCGATCCCACGGTCCGTTTTGATATGGAACAGCATTTTCTCAACGCCGTACCAGACAACGCGCCGTATGAACACGATTATGAAGGTCCCGATGATATGCCCTCGCACATTAAATCATCGCTGCTGGGCGTTTCTCTGATGTTGCCGGTGCAAAACGGCAACGTCATATTAGGGACCTGGCAGGGGATCTGGCTGGGGGAGCATCGTATTCACGGCGGCTCGCGGCATATCGTCGCAACGCTTATGGGAGAATAAAAAATGACCATATCGGATCTACTACAGTACTGCATGGCGAAGCCGGGCGCGGAACAAAGCGTTCATAGCGACTGGAAAGCGACGCAAATCAAGGTCGCAGACGTGCTATTCGCCATGGTGAAAGAAGTGGAGGATAAGCGGCCGGCCGTTGCGCTTAAAGCGAGTCCCGAGCTTGCCGAACTGCTGCGCGAACAGCATCGCGATGTTCGCCCCAGCAGGCATCTGAATAAAGCTCACTGGAGCACGGTCTTCCTTGATGGCTCCCTGCCGGATTCGCAGATTTACTACCTGGTGGACGCCTCTTATCAGCAGGCGGTCGACCTGCTGCCGGAAGATAAGCGGCGGCAGTTAGCGTAGCTTATAGCCCGCCTGCCAGCGCCAGCAGCGCGATATCGAACAGCCTTAATAACGTCGACTGCAGCTGCGCCTGGCGTGCGATGCTCTGGTTGTTGGCGCGAATGCGGGCAATATCGCGCTGACCTTCCAGCAGTAGCCGTAGATCGTCTTCGGTCAGCCAGCCCTGAGCTTTTTGCTGTAATGCCTGCAGTAAAAAGATGGCGCTATCGCGTACTTCGCGCTGCTCATCGCCAAGTACTTTATTCAGTATTGGTATCCATTCGGCGCTATCAATTGCGCAAGCGGACAACAGCGCGCGAATTTCCATGGTTGTCGGCATTATTCCCTCCCTGTTCGCTGACATTCGCCAGCGATAGCCTGTTGATAAAGATAAAGGGTCTGCCGCGTTAAATATTGCGCTTCGGCAGGGGTAAAGGGCGCACCCCGCATCTGGCGATGGGCGTAAACGCGTAAATAGTTACCTTCAAGTAGCCTGAAGTTTTCCTGGCGCAGCGCGTCGCTTTGGGCGATCGCCTGCGCAAACTGCTGGCGAATCTGTTCATCTTCATCAGTCAATTGTTGATCGTCATCCGTGGCTGCGGTGGCGATGAACTGCAAATGCAACTGCTTGAGTGTGAGCAATTGCTGATAGGCCGTATCGCTGTAGCGGCCAACCCACGAGCAGGCGCTTAACGCACATAGCGCGGCGGCGATGATAAATAACGGAATGAGGCGTGGTACTCGCATAGTTTTCCCGGTATCGGTGGGCGATAGCGGCTATCAGACGCCAGAGTGAGGCGCCGGGCAAATCACGAAGTCTCAGCGTAAAAAAATGAGATGAAATGAGATGAAATGAGGCCTCTTCCACTGCGGGAAGAGGCCTGAGAGATTACTTCAGCAAGGGCTTCAGGAAGCGCGCCGTGTGCGAGGCTTCACATTCGGCAACGGTTTCCGGCGTGCCGGAAACGAGAATCTCTCCGCCGCCGCTACCGCCTTCCGGGCCGAGGTCGACAATCCAGTCGGCGGTTTTAATTACGTCGAGATTGTGCTCAATGACCACGATGGTATTGCCCTGATCGCGCAGCTGATGCAGCACGTCCAGCAGCTGCTGGATATCGGCGAAATGCAGACCGGTAGTCGGTTCATCAAGGATATACAGCGTCTGGCCGGTACCGCGCTTGGATAGTTCGCGCGCCAGCT
This sequence comes from Klebsiella sp. CN_Kp091, assembly GCF_040065095.1. Lineage (NCBI taxonomy): Bacteria > Pseudomonadati > Pseudomonadota > Gammaproteobacteria > Enterobacterales > Enterobacteriaceae > Klebsiella > Klebsiella sp. CN_Kp091. The sequence continues at coordinate 55,982 of NZ_JBEAIO010000043.1, forward strand.
TCACGCGCTGGGCTTCACCGCCGGAGAGCGTGGTTGCCGACTGGCCAAGACGAATATAGGTCAGGCCAACATCCATCAGGGTTTGCAGCTTACGCGCCAGCGCCGGAACGGCATCAAAGAACTCGCGCGCTTCTTCGATGGTCATATCCAGCACTTCGTGGATAGTTTTGCCTTTGTACTTAATTTCCAGCGTTTCGCGGTTATAGCGTTTGCCTTTGCACTGGTCGCACGGTACGTAGATATCCGGCAGGAAGTGCATCTCAACCTTGATCACCCCGTCGCCCTGACAGGCTTCGCAGCGGCCGCCGCGGACGTTAAAACTGAAGCGGCCCGGCGTATAGCCGCGTGAACGTGATTCCGGCACTCCGGCGAACAGTTCGCGCACCGGCGTGAACACGCCGGTATAGGTTGCAGGGTTTGAGCGCGGCGTGCGGCCAATCGGGCTCTGGTCGATATCGATGACTTTATCGAAGTGCTCCAGCCCCTGGACATCGCGATATGGCGCCGGTTCGGCAATCGTCGCGCCGTTCAACTGGCGCTGGGCGATGGGGAACAGGGTATCGTTAATCAGCGTTGATTTACCGGAACCGGAAACGCCGGTAATGCAGGTAAACAGGCCGACAGGCAGCGTCAGCGTCACATCCTTGAGGTTGTTGCCGCGCGCGCCAGTGAGCTTCAGCACTTTTTCCGGATCGGCGGCGACGCGCTGTTTCGGCACTTCGATTTTGCGTTTACCGCTCATGTACTGCCCGGTGAGGGATTCTGGTACCGCCATAATGGCGTCCAGCGGCCCTTCGGCCACCACCTGGCCGCCGTGCACGCCAGCGCCGGGGCCGATGTCGATAACATGGTCGGCGGCGCGAATGGCGTCTTCGTCATGTTCAACGACAATGACCGTGTTACCCAGGTTACGCAGGTGGATAAGCGTACCGAGCAGGCGTTCGTTATCACGCTGGTGCAGGCCAATAGAGGGCTCATCCAGCACGTACATCACGCCAACCAGCCCCGCGCCTATCTGGCTCGCCAGACGAATACGCTGCGCTTCACCGCCGGAGAGCGTCTCCGCCGAACGAGAGAGCGTCAGGTAGTTCAGACCGACGTTGACGAGGAACTTCAGGCGATCGCCAATCTCTTTCAGCACTTTCTCGGCGATTTGCGCCCGCTGGCCAGACAGCTTCAGGTTATTGAAGAAGTCCATCGCGTGGCCGATGCTCATATCGGAAATGGTTGGCAGCGGCGTGTTTTCCACAAATACATGGCGCGCTTCGCGACGCAGACGCGTGCCTTCGCAGCTGGCGCACGGACGGTTGCTGATGAATTTCGCCAGCTCTTCGCGCACCGCGCTGGATTCCGTCTCTTTGTAACGGCGCTCCATGTTGTGCAGCACGCCTTCGAACGGATGGCGGCGAACTGACGTGTCGCCGCGGTCGTTCATGTATTTGAATTCAATATTCTCTTTACCAGAACCGTACAACACGACTTTATGCACATTAGCGCTGAGGGTGCCCCATGGCGCTTCAACATCAAACTTATAGTGATCGGCCAGCGACTTCAGCATCTGGAAGTAGTAGAAGTTGCGGCGATCCCAGCCGCGGATGGCGCCGCCAGCCAGCGAGAGCTCCGGATTCTGAATCACTCGATCGGGATCGAAATACTGTTGAACGCCAAGGCCGTCGCAGGTTGGACAGGCCCCTGCCGGGTTGTTGAAGGAGAACAGACGCGGCTCCAGCTCACGCATGCTATAGCCGCAAATCGGGCAAGCGAAGTTGGCCGAGAACAGCAGTTCTTCCGCTTTACTGTCATCCATGTTGGAAACAATGGCGGTGCCGCCTGAGAGCTCCAGCGCGGTTTCGAAAGATTCCGCCAGACGCAGCGCCAGATCGTCGCGCACTTTAAAGCGGTCGATAACCACTTCAATCGTGTGTTTCTTTTGCAGCTCTAATTTCGGCGGATCCGAAAGATCGCAGACTTCGCCATCGATCCGCGCGCGGATGTAGCCCTGACTGGCAAGGTTCTCCAGCGTTTTGGTGTGCTCGCCTTTACGTTCTTTAATGATGGGCGCCAGCAGCATCAGGCGCTGACCTTCCGGCTGAGAGAGCACGTTATCGACCATCTGGCTGACGGTCTGCGCGGCCAGCGGGACGTCGTGGTCCGGACAGCGCGGTTCACCGACGCGGGCGTACAGCAGGCGCAGGTAGTCGTGGATTTCAGTAATCGTACCTACCGTCGAACGCGGGTTGTGGGAGGTCGATTTCTGTTCGATAGAAATCGCCGGCGACAGCCCTTCGATATGATCGACGTCCGGTTTCTCCATCAGCGACAGGAACTGTCGCGCATAGGCGGAGAGCGATTCGACGTAGCGACGCTGGCCTTCGGCGTACAGGGTGTCGAAAGCGAGTGAGGATTTGCCAGACCCAGAAAGCCCGGTGACGACAATAAGTTTGTCGCGCGGAATGACGAGGTTGATGTTTTTGAGATTATGGGTGCGGGCGCCCCGAACTTCGATCTTATCCATTCACCTTTCCCGGTAGGTAGATACACGGATTGCCTGGTTTGCTTAAAGGACAAACGGCAGAAACGGCTAATTATGACACAATTTAACCTGTCTGGATATACAGTATTGGAATGGCGCTGCAGTAAGAGGGTGAAAATTTGCATAGCAGCGGCATGTTTTCTGGAATTGGCTTCGCAGCTATCAAATTGCCCCTTTGTGGTGTTAGAATTCCCGGTTTACACTTATACAAAACGTATTATTCAGGAGATTCGATCATGGCCAGCAGAGGCGTAAACAAGGTGATTCTCGTCGGTAATCTGGGGCAGGACCCGGAAGTACGCTACATGCCAAGTGGCGGCGCTGTCGCCAACTTCACGCTGGCAACTTCCGAATCCTGGCGCGATAAGCAAACCGGCGAAATGAAAGAGCAGACTGAATGGCACCGCGTTGTGCTGTTCGGCAAACTGGCGGAAGTCGCGGGCGAATACCTGCGTAAAGGTTCTCAGGTTTATATCGAAGGCCAGCTGCGTACCCGTAAATGGACCGATCAGTCTGGCCAGGACAAGTACACCACTGAAATCGTGGTAAACGTCGGCGGCACCATGCAGATGCTGGGCGGCCGTCAGGGCGGCGGCGCACCGGCAGGCGGCGGCCAGCAGCAGGGCGGTTGGGGTCAGCCTCAGCAGCCGCAGGGCGGCAACCAGTTCAGCGGCGGCGCGCAGTCTCGTCCGCAGCAGCAGGCCCCGGCAGCGCCATCTAACGAACCGCCGATGGACTTCGACGACGATATCCCGTTCTAAGGTTTTCCTTATTACCTACTGCCTATGCAGTTAGCCAACAAAAAGCCCCGAGTGTTCGGGGCTTTTTCGTTTCAGGCTCTCAGGTTGCCGGGGCCGAAGCTTCAGGAGCGGGTGACGGAGCCGCGTCTGGTTGAAGCTTACCTGTTCCTGGCTCGGGTAGCGGGGTGGCGGTCGCTTTTTGTTTACGGGCGATATCATCCATTATCAGTCGATAGGCAATGTAGTATTTATAGATATTACTGACATAGGTCACCGTCTCAGCGCCGATTTTTTCCGCCGCGAGATTCTCAACGTTGCCAAACCAGATATTCGGATCAAAACCGCGTTTTTGGGTTTCCGTACGTAGACGCGCGATACGCGCCGGGCCCGCATTGTAGGACGCGAACGAAAACAGCGCTTTATTAAGCGGCGTCATTGGCTGATCGCCATAGTAATGATCAATCATCCAGCGCATATACTTCACGCCGGCATGAATGTTGGGATCGATTTTCTTAATATCGCCAACTTTTAGTTCCTTGCCGGTCGCGGGCATGACCTGCATCACGCCGATTGCGCCAACGTGGCTGCGTACCGATTGATTGAGCCGCGATTCCTGATATCCCTGGGCGGCCATCAGCAGCCAGTCGACATCATAGCGTTCGCCATATTTTCTAAAAATTTCCACCATCTGCAAAAACTTAGCGCGCTCTCTGTTGGCTGCGGCGTTTTTAACGTAGGTCGCGCTTTTCAGGTAGCGCAGCAGAATCGTGTTTCCCAGGGTGCTGCCTTGACGATTATTTTTCACGAAATTATTCAGCACCGCGAGAAGCTGCGGGTTGTCTTTGCGGACCGCCCAGGCGATGTCGCCTCCCTCCCGTAATACAATGTCTTCATGCACCTGAATTTTTGGAAACACCTGTTTCCAGAAAATCGCTTTATGGCGATCCACTACGATCAGGGGTATCAGATCGGCATTGAGCATTTCGAGAAGATCCTCATCCTCGAGCGCTTCAGGTGCTTCCTGCAAAATGACCGGCGGCAGCGCTGCTTTGGCAAAGCGGGCGTTAAGCGCCTGCAAACTTTCGTAATAGCTGGATGAGCGTCGAACAAACACGGTTTTACCGGAAAGCTGCTCCAGGCTTTTTACCTCGAGCGATGATGGCCCCGAAACTAATAGTTCTTTGACATCGCTATAGAGCGGGGTGGTAAAGGCGACCTGCTCCTGACGCGATGAAGTAATCGTGAGATTGGCGGCAGCGATATCCCCTTTGCCTTCATTCAGTGCCTTGAACAGGTTATCCCGCGTCACCGGGATAAAAACGATCCGCACTTTGAGGTGTTTCTGCTTCAGCTTCTTCTCTTTTGCCAGCTTGCTATTGAGATCTTTTTCTAAAGCGATGAAAAGATCGTGGGTGGCGCCGCGTTGGGTACCCTTGTCGATAAAAAAGAACGTTTTGCTGTAGGTCGTCAGCACCCGGATCGCCCGCCGATTGATCATATCGGGAAGATCGCCTTTTTGTGGCTGCATGATGTGATCCATATCGATGGTCAGCTCAGCTTTATCCTTATGCGCCGGCGACGCTTTACTCGTCGAAGCCGCTGAAGCGGAGAAGGCAAACAGTATGGCGAGAAGGCAGCAGGAAACCATCGCCAGGCGACGTTGAAAACCGAAGATGTTCATGATGCGGCACTCTGCAGGGGGATGGTTATATTTTAGTCAATGCAAACGCGCCCCTGTGCCTTTTTCTATCTACCTCCCTCGTGTGCTGCTCGGCGTAGGTGGTATTTGCCTGTTTGCGAAAATTCAAAGGACAGAGGCACTTCTCATACTAGAAAATATTTTCATTTTGCGATTGCTAATTGATTATTCCGCCCACTTGAATATCAAAATGATATTTTTGTCTGCTATTTAAAATATATTGTAAGGTTAGTTATAGTCTTTGCATGGTTTTGTTTTTTTAGTATTAATACATAATTCGTAGAATGCCCGGGTTAGCTTACTTCAAGAGAGGTATAGCCGAGATGTATCAGGCTTGGTCTATATCACAATATTAATCAGCCACCTTGCAGATAACGGCCTGGAGTGCTATCACTAAATTTCCCGTAACAGATTTTACTTACAAGGACGGAAGATGAAATGGACGATTCTTAACACCCTTATCTGCCCGCATACCGGCGTTGCATTCTCGTCAATATCGGGGCTGCGGTTTCTGAAGTTTATTATCTGGTATGAAGCCGATCTTTTATTAATTCCTGGCGAAACCATGAAGCTTTATTCATCTAAAGTTTTAATTAATGATCAATATCATTCATTAAAAATTTATAACATCACGTGTTATGACGATAAACAGTGGGAAACGTTAAGAGAGCGGCCAACCTGTCCGTATAATTTCGAGGTCGCGGAGCCGGAATTTTGTCTTTATCAATCGTATTGTGCGGTTAAGCGCTGCCCGAACGAGCGTCTGCGGCCGATGTTATACGGATAATATTAGCTCGGGTAGAGAAGAACATCATCGTTGCTGAAAATAAAAAAGCTTCCCGCAGGAAGCTTTTTTATCAGGTCATCATCATTGGCCACTCTGGCGGCGTCTGACTCATGACTTCAACCATGACATCTTTAATGTTGCCCCAGATTTTGGCGACATCCACCATGGTGATACCTAACAAGCCGGTGGCAAACCAGCAGGCGGCAGCCAGACCCAGACAGCTACAAATAATCGCTAAGCCGGCATAGTCGCTTTTACGTAATTGAATATTCAGCGAGCTGGCCAGGAACATCAATACCGCGCTCACCAGGGGCCAGCGCAAAAGTACGACACTGGTAGTAATGGAAGCCATTAACTTATCCTATCTCTCAAAGAAATTCGGGAGCCTTAGACAACCTGGCGCGATTATCAATAATGAGACGCTCTGGCTATCTGGGGGCACTTCAGGGAGTGATGAAACGACAGTTCTGTTTCATCAACTTGTGTGAACTATATCACATTTGTTGATTTATTCACCAGACAAAAAATGACCTTTTTTGACATTTAAAAACCATGTTGTGAGTGTGGTTAATTGCGCGGCAATGCGTACCAGCTTGTCTGATGGCCGTTTTTCGACGCCGTTAAGGACCGGACTAGGACTGCCGATAATTGATCTACGGGTTTTGTTACTTATTACGAGTAATTGTACGGAGAAACCGAATTAGTAAGTGGCTAGTGTCTTAATTATTACGAGAATGTTTCTCGATCCATCTATAAGTAAGTATGATTCATCATTATTAGGTGTGAGGTTTTTACATAAACGTGTTCGTTGCTGAAATTCGCTGTTTTTTATAACAGTCGGTAATGCCTGGTTTTTGTCCTTATACCGTGATTGAGGCGTATCGCATGGATAAAAAGCGGAAATGAATCGTAACGCGCCGCATAAGGCGTTAAGAATATTCTTCATCATACTGGTGGTTGTACTGCCGGTGGTGTTGGCGTTGTGGTTTGCGCAAATCAGGGCCAAGGAAGAAATCTCAGATAGACTGCAATCGTTTTCGCAGCTGGCGCTGCAAAAAACGGAAATGGTCATTCATGAATCCGAGCAGGCGCGCGAAAAAGCCATGCGGTTTACCGGGTTAATGTGTTCCCCTCAGCATCAGCAGTACATGTTGAATATTGTTCGCGGACTACTGTACGTTGATGACCTGATTTACGCGAGCGGTAACACTTTCCTTTGTTCCACAGCGGTCCATCCCGAAGAGGGCTGGAGAATATCCGCGGCGAATTATACTCGAAATCCCGACATCTCCATCTACTACTATCGCGATACGCCGTTTTATCCCGGCTATGATATGAATTATATGCAGCGTGGGCATTATGCCGTGGTGGTTAACCCCCTCTCTTATAGTTCAGTCATTTCCAGTGATAAAGATTTAGCCTACGGCGTCTTCGACACCAAAACGAACATGTTTTTCTCCGTGAGTAAAAACGTTGATGCCAGGGAGCTTCATCGTCTTATTCGCCACGAAGACGCTTTTTTCAATCAGGATGGCCGGGTTTATACCGTCGCCCATTCGTCGATTCGGCCGATTGCGGTCATCATGTCCACCTCGCGCGCCAGCTATTATGCCAGCCTGTACGATCAGGTTACTTTGACCCTGCCGTTAGGAATTATTTGCAGCATATTGATTCTGATGGTCTGGTCGCGAAGCCGTCAGCAGTATCATTCGCCGCGCAATAAGCTGCAGCGAGCGTTAAGCCACCGCCAGCTTTGTCTGCATTACCAACCTATTATTGACATCAAGAATAACCGCTGCGTCGGCGCCGAGGCGCTGCTACGCTGGCCGGGATTTGACGGTCCGGTGATGAGCCCGGCGGAGTTTATTCCGTTGGCGGAAAACTCAGGCATGATTGCTCAGGTAACAGATTACGTGGTTGACGAGTTGTTCAACGATCTTGGTGAATACCTGGCCAGGCATCCGCAGCTCTATATCGCGATTAATCTTTCGGCATCCGACTTCCATTCCGCGCGGTTAATTGCGCAGATTACTGAGAAAGCGCGCAGCTACGCGGTTTGCGTGAAGCAAATCAAAATTGAAGTCACCGAAAGGGGATTTATCGATGTGCCGAAAACCACGCCGGTGATTCAGGCTTTCCGCGAGGCGGGCTACGAGATAGCTATTGATGATTTCGGCACCGGTTATTCCAACCTGCATAACCTCTATTCGCTCAACGTCGATATTCTGAAGATTGATAAATCTTTTATCGATACGCTGACGACTAATAGCACCAGCCACCTGATTGCCGAGCATATCATCGACATGGCGCGTAGCCTGCGTTTAAAAACCATCGCTGAAGGGGTAGAAACGCTGGATCAGGTGGATTGGTTACTTAAGCGCGGCGTACAGTTTTGTCAGGGATGGCATTTTGCGAGGGCAATGCCGCCGCAGGAGTTTATGCAGTGGCTGGCCAAGTCCCCGATCTTACTGCGTACGCCGCACGACGGTCGTCAGGCGGAAATCTGATGACGGTAGTCGCTGGGAGTGCGATCGAACTCCCGGCGGAACACCCGCGAGAACGTCTGCTGCGAGACGTATCCCAAATCCATCGCAATATCAAAAATAGGACGCTGCGTGGTTCTCAGCGCTTCAGCAGCGAGCAGTAGCCGGCGCTGACGAATGTAATCACCCAGCGTTTGGTGGGTAACGGTACGGAACATCCGCTGCAGATACCATTTCGAGTATCCCGATTTTTTAGCGACTACATCAATGTTAAGTGGTTGATCGATATGTTCATCAATCCATTCAATAAGCGTTTGGATAATATCCTGATGGGACATAAAGCGGCCTCTCTCAATTCTCGATTCGTCGTTTTGTCTGTCGGCGAGTATAATTCCTCAAGTTAACTTGAGGTAAAGAGCTTTATGGAAAAGAAATCAGCCCGTATCAAAATGCTGCTTTCTCCTGGAGAAGTGGCTAAACGAACCGGCGTCGCCGTCTCGGCGCTGCACTTTTATGAAAGTAAAGGGCTTATCCGCAGCCAGCGTAATGCCGGCAATCAGCGGCGATATCGCCGTGATGTACTGCGAGCGGTAGCCATTATCAAGATTGCGCAACGTATTGGCATTCCGTTGGCGACCATCGGCGAGGCATTTGGCGTCCTGCCGGAAGGACATAATCTGAGCGCCAAAGAGTGGAAACAGCTGTCGTCGCAATGGCGGGAGGAGCTGGACCGGCGTATTCACACCCTGACTGCGCTGCGTGATCAACTCGACGGCTGCATCGGCTGTGGTTGTTTATCGCGCCGCGATTGCCCATTACGCAACCCAGGAGATAAGTTGGGTGAAGAGGGGACCGGCGCACGCCTGCTGGAAGAGGATTAATCGTGATACCTACAAAAAACTAAAGCGCCACAACAGGGCGCTTTAGTTGTTTTCCGGTCTTTGTCTTTCGCATTATCCCGCTGGCTCACGGGAGGGTTTCCCCCGACGTCGACTCCCCTCAGGTATTGCGCAATGTGTTGAAGGAGGTTCCGGATTGCGTCGACAATGTAATTGTGGCACAGCCTGCTGATTTTGCCTGTTGGTGTTGCCGAAATTTTTCCGTCATTGGCCGCCTGTTCCTATAGTTAATTTGAACGAACAACAGGAGAGCGCCATGTTGACGGTCCATCACCTCAACCAATCCCGCTCGCAGCGCGTGCTGTGGGCGTTGGAAGAACTGCAATTGTCCTATCAGGTCGTCTGCTACCAGCGTGAAAAAAACATGCAGGCGCCGCCGGAGCTGAAAAAAATTCACCCGTTGGGTAAATCGCCGGTGCTTGAGGATCAGGGCGTAGTGCTGGCGGAGTCCGGCGCCATTCTGGAATATCTGCAGGAGACCTACGATAGCGCCCAGCAGCTGAAGCCGCAGGGGCGGGAAGATAAACTGCAATATCGCTTTTGGCTCCATTATGCCGAGGGATCGTTAATGCCCTTGTTGTTGATGAAGCTTATCTTCGCCAGCCTCGGCAAACCGCCGGTGCCGCTTGGCATGCGCACGCTGGGCGGGGCGTTGGGCAAAGGGGTGCAAAAGGCGTGGCTGGATAGACAGCTGGCGACCCATGCGGCATATATTGAACAGCATCTGGCTGGCCAGCCGTGGTTTGCCGGCGGCGCGCTGAGCATGGCGGATATTCAGATGAGCTTTCCGGTGATGGCGTTACTGGCGCGCGGCGGCATTCAAGACCTGCCGCACACCCGCCGCTGGCAGCAACAGGTTGAATCGCGACCGGGCTGGCTGAATGCTATTGAGCGCGGCGGGCCGTTTACCCTACCTGGCGGTTAATGCGCTGAAAGCGGATTAAAACATATAAAAATGTTAATGCTTTGCGCATTGACGATAACGTTTGCGCATCGTTTGTCTATTTCCTGAGCTTTGGCGGCGAAATTTGGCAAAATACGACAAACTTCAGTTGAAAAGGGTCGTCTAAAGACAGGATAATCGTTTGCCTTTTTACTTTGCTCGTTTTTTCCCCTGCCGATAGGGGGAGCAAAGACATTCCATACATCGCATTGTATGTGCGGAGTTAAACGTTTGCTTTTTCTCAGCCTCCCTCCTGGCGCCGGGAAACAGCACAAGGAGATGGCGTTTAACTGGCAGTGGATGGTCCATCACGCATGCAAGCGAACGATCAAAATTTTCAGGGGAAGTTTTCTATGTCTACGCCTTCAGCGCGTACCGGCGGTTCTTTAGACGCCTGGTTTAAAATTTCAGCTCGCGGCAGCTCCGTACGTCAGGAAATCGTTGCCGGATTAACCACCTTCCTGGCGATGGTGTACTCCGTCATCGTAGTGCCGGGAATGTTAGGCAAAGCCGGTTTTCCGCCGGCAGCGGTGTTCGTCTCGACCTGCCTGGTGGCGGGCGTCGGTTCATTAGTGATGGGTCTGTGGGCTAACCTGCCGCTGGCTATCGGCTGTGCGATTTCGCTGACTGCCTTTACCGCTTTCAGCCTGGTGCTGGGACAACACATCAGCATTCCGGTGGCATTAGGCGCCGTGTTCCTGATGGGGGTATTGTTCACCATTATCTCCGCCACTGGTATTCGTAGCTGGATCCTGCGCAATCTGCCGCAAGGCGTGGCGCACGGAACCGGCATCGGTATCGGCCTGTTCCTGCTGCTGATCGCCGCCAACGGCGTCGGCCTGGTAATTAAAAACCCGCTGGACGGCCTGCCGGTGGCGCTGGGCAATTTCGATAGCTTCCCGGTGATGATGTCGCTGATTGGCCTGGCGGTGATTATCGGCCTGGAAAAACTGAAAGTGCCGGGCGGTATTCTGCTGACCATTATCGGGGTCTCCATTATCGGGCTGATTTTCGATCCCAACGTCCACTTCTCCGGGATTTTCGCCATGCCGTCGCTGAGCGATGACAAAGGCAATTCGCTGATTGGCAGCCTCGATATCATCGGCGCGCTGAACCCGGTGGTGCTGCCAAGCGTGCTGGCGCTGGTTATGACCGCGGTATTCGACGCCACCGGCACCATTCGCGCGGTCGCCGGCCAGGCTAACCTGCTGGATAAAGACGGGCAGATCATCAACGGCGGCAAAGCGCTGACTACCGACTCCCTGAGCAGCGTGTTCTCCGGCGTGGTGGGCGCAGCCCCTGCGGCGGTGTATATTGAATCGGCGGCCGGTACGGCGGCGGGCGGTAAAACCGGCCTGACGGCAGTCACCGTTGGCGTGCTGTTCCTGCTTATCCTGTTCCTTTCCCCGCTCTCCTATCTGGTTCCGGCCTATGCGACCGCGCCAGCGCTGATGTACGTTGGCCTGCTGATGCTGAGCAACGTGGCGAAAATCGACTTCAATGACTTCGTGGATGCGATGGCGGGGCTGATTACCGCGGTGTTCATCGTGCTGACCTGCAACATCGTAACCGGCATCATGATCGGTTTTGCGTCGCTGGTGATTGGCCGCGTGGTATCCGGCGAGTGGCGTAAGCTCAATGCGGGCACCGTGATCATCGCGGCGGCGCTGGTCATCTTCTACGCTGGTGGGTGGGCGATTTAACTTTTCCTGCTAACGACGGGCGGCTTTGGCCGCCCGTTTAATTTTTCAGCCACATCCTGTTTCCTTTTGCGTTAATCTGAGTAGCGTATCATTTCGAGACATGACGCCTCGGATGTAAAAAAAGAAAACGCAGCAAACAGGGAACACATGGAAATATTCTTCACCATACTCATCATGACCCTCGTGGTCTCTCTCTCCGGGGTGGTTACACGCGTACTGCCCTTTCAGGTTCCATTACCGTTAATGCAAATCGCCATCGGCGCGCTGTTGGCCTGGCCGACCTTTGGTCTGCACGTCGAGTTCGACCCTGAACTCTTCCTCGTTTTGTTTATCCCGCCGCTGCTGTTTGCCGACGGCTGGAAAACGCCGACCCGCGAGTTTATCGAGCACGGGCGAGAAATCTTCGGCCTGGCGCTGGCGCTGGTGGTGGTCACCGTGGTCGGTATCGGCTTCCTGATTTACTGGATTGTGCCGGGGATCCCGCTGGTTCCGGCATTCGCCCTTGCGGCGGTGCTGTCGCCGACCGATGCCGTGGCGTTGTCCGGTATTGTCGGCGAAGGGCGGATACCGAAGAAAATCATGGGCATTCTGCAGGGCGAAGCGCTGATGAACGACGCTTCGGGCCTGGTGTCGTTAAAATTTGCCGTTGCCGTGGCAATGGGCACGATGGTGTTCACCATTGGCGGCGCCACCGTTGAGTTCCTGAAGGTGGCGATTGGCGGCATCCTGGCCGGTTTCGTGGTCAGTTGGCTGTATGGCCGCTCAATGCGTTTCCTCAGCCGCTGGGGCGGCGATGAACCGGCAACGCAAATTGTGCTGCTGTTCCTGCTGCCGTTCGCTTCCTACCTGATTGCCGAACATATCGGTTTCTCCGGGATCCTGGCGGCGGTGGCCGCAGGGATGACCATCACCCGTTCCGGGGTGATGCGTACCGCGCCGCTGGCTATGCGCCTGCGCGCCAACAGCACCTGGGCAATGCTGGAGTTCGTGTTTAACGGCATGGTGTTCCTGCTGTTGGGTCTGCAGCTACCGGATATCCTGTCGAGTTCGCTGGTGGCGGCAGAAGCCGATCCTAACGTTGAAACCTGGATGCTGTTCACCGATATCGTGCTGATTTACGCCGCGCTGATGCTGGTGCGTTTCGGTTGGCTGTGGACGATGCGTAAGCTTAGCCAGCGCTTCCTGAAGAAGAAGCCGATGGAGTTTGGCTCCTGGACCACCCGTGAGCTGCTGATCTCCTCCGTCGCCGGGGTGCGCGGGGCGATTACTCTCGCCGGTGTGCTGTCGATTCCGCTACTGCTGCCGGACGGCAACGTCTTCCCGGCGCGTTACGAGCTTATCTTCCTGGCCGCCGGGGTGATTCTTTTCTCCCTGTTCGTCGGGGTCATCGCGTTGCCGATTTTGCTGCGGCGTATTGAGTCTACCGACCACGTACAGCAGCGCAAAGAAGAGCGTCTGGCGCGTGCCGCGACGGCGGATGTGGCGATTGTCGCGATTCAGAAAATGGAAGAACGCCTGGCGGCGGATACCAAAGAGAATATCGACAACCAGCTGTTGACCGAGGTAAGTTCGCGCGTCATCGGTAACCTGCGACGCCGTGTGGATGGCCGTAACGATGTCGAAACCTCGATGCTGGAAGAGAGCCTTGAGCGCCGTTTCCGTCTGGCGGCGCTACGTTCGGAGCGCGGTGAGCTGTACCACCTGCGCGCGACGCGGCAAATCAGCAACGAGACGTTGCAGAAGCTGCTGCACGATCTCGACCTGTTAGAAGCGCTGTTAATCGAAGATCAGTAACCTTAAGTCCCGGTAAGCGCGACGTTTATCGGGACTACTCGCGGTGCCGTTAATTTATTCACCATGCTGGCTGATACTGCCGGTACCAATGGCCTCAAAATCCCCCGGTGGCGCTGCCGCTTACCGGGGAGTTACTCCAGCCAAAATGACTTACTGCACTCCAGCCACGCCTGGGCGCTGCGCGACATATATACGCCTTCCCGCCAGATCATCCCTAATTCCCAACGTAATTCGCTCTCCAGCGGGATCCAGTAAAAATCCTCGGCATCCAGCCGCTGGCAAATCGGCTCCGGCAAAATCGCCACGCCAATGCCCGCCTGCACCATTGCCGCCAGAAAATCCCACTGGCCGCTGCGCACGGCGATACGCGGCTTCACGTCATGCTCGGCAAACAGGCGCATCAGCTGCTGGCTGAGGGCAAAATCTTCGTTGTAGATAACCAACGGATGCTGCGCCAGCTTCTGCGGCGAGATCGAGGTGATATCCTGCCATTGCGCCGTCTTTGGCACGAGGACGCAGAGCGGATGGCTGAAGAGCGACAGCGTGGTCAGACCGCTGGCCTCATCGACCGGTAGCGCGGTCATCGCCAGATCGAGCTCGCCGTTGCTAACCGCCTGCTGTACCGTCAGCCCGCCGAACTCGGAAATTTTCAGCTCCACGCCGGGATAACGCAGGCGAAACCGGCTGATGGGCTCAGCCATCAACATGCCGACCATCGGCGGGATCCCCAGCCGCAGCACGCCTTTATTCAGATGGTTGATATCGCTGAGCTCGGCTTTTAACTGGCTGAATTCGCCGAGTATCGCCTGCCCGCGTTCGAAAACTACCCGGCCGGTATCGGTTAATAACAGCTTACGGCCATCACGGATAAGCAGAGTGCAGTTGAGCTCGTCTTCCAGATTTTTGAGCATCTTGCTGATGGTGGGCTGCGTGACGAAGAGCTTCTCCGCCGCGCGGGTAAAGCTTTGCTGGCGGACGACTTCGACAAAATATCGCAACGTACGTATATCCATGATTATTCCCTGAGACTATACCTGTGATGATTTTAATTCATTTCTGTCAGTAAGGGCGGCTCTCTATACTTCACGTCTGTCTTATTTTTAGGGAATTCCGCTCATGGCCTTCGCGCCAGCACGTGTTGCGCCTTTCGTGGCGCGACGTCTTCAGGTACCGGTTCAGGTACTGCTCTATGCCGGGCTGTTTGTCTGCGCTGAATATCTGGTTAATTGGCTTCATCTCCCGCTTCCGGCCAATCTTGTCGGCATGTTGATGCTGCTGATGCTTATCGTCTGCCGGGTGATACCGCTGAACTGGGTGCGCGCAGGCGCGCGCTGGCTGCTGGCGGAGATGCTGCTATTTTTCGTCCCGGCGGTGGTTGCCGTCGTTAACTATGCGCAACTGCTGATGGTGGACGGCTGGCGTATCTTCCTCGTCATCGCGCTAAGCACCACCCTGGTATTGGGCGCCACGGCGTGGGTAGTGGATAAGGTTTATCGCTACGAAGTGAGCAGGTTGAAAGATGAGTGATTTTACCCTGAGCGTGTTGTGTCTGGCGGTCACCCTCGTGCTCTATTTTGCCAATAAGCGTCTCTATCGCCGCTTCCACAAACTGCCGTTGATGCCGCTGGTGCTGACGCCGGTATTGTTGGTGCTGATCCTCGTCTTTGGTCATATTTCCTACCAGAGCTATATGGGCGAGTCGCACTGGCTATTGTGGCTATTGGGGCCAGCCACCATCGCCTTCGCCGTGCCGGTCTATGACAACATGGCGATTATCAAGCGTCACTGGATGTCGTTGACTGCCGGGGTGGTAACGGCTTCGCTGGTGGCGGTAACCACTTCCGTCTGGCTGGCGCGTCTGTTTACTCTTTCAGATGAGATCCAGCGAAGCCTGGCGGTGCGCTCGGTGACCACGCCGTTTGCGCTGGCGGCAGCGAAACCGCTCGGCGGTCAACCCGACTTAGTGGCGCTGTTTGTGGTGGTTACCGGAGTCTTTGGCATGGCGATTGGCGACGTGCTGTTCTTACGCTTGTCGATAAGCGCCGGCATGGCGAAAGGAGCCGGCTTTGGCGCGGCGTCCCACGGCGCCGGGACCGCTCGTTCTTACGAGCTCGGGCAGCAGGAGGGCGTGGTCGCCAGCCTGGTAATGATGCTTTCCGGCGTAGTGATGGTACTGGCGGCGCCTTTGGTGCGCTGGGCGATATTTTAAACTTCAGCAGTTTTACCCCGAAGTACAGCGGGTAAGGCTGCTGATATTAGAATGAGTTAAGAAACTACGTATATATAAGATGTTTGGCGTAATTAATATTTAAAGTGTTTAGGCTTTATTCCGAATCCATCAGGATACATTAATTTTCTTTCTGGCTGAGTGTATATCTAATTTGTTGATGTTTATGATTTTATGTTTTGTGATGCCTGGTGATAAATTTCTGCTAATAAGTGATGTTAGCTCTTCTTATTGAAAAATATTTTCTGCTCGATATTATTTTGATGTGGGATATTATTATTGAATGGATTCAATGAGTGACCACGTGGTGAAGTATGACGGGTATAAATTGATCTTATCATTATTTGCATGACGCATTTGTAATGCGAATATTGAATTCCATTCTCTAATATACCTGCATGAAGCAATTGACGGATTGATTGTCATTTTACAATGGATATGGGAATTCATATGAAAATCAGTAAAAAATATTTATTCAGCGCGCTGGCGATTTCCGCCTCCTGTATGTTGTCTACTATTACGCAAGCGGCGCCGAATACCATTACCTTCACCGGTACCGTTTCTGATACAACCTGCACCGCAACCATTGACGGCGGCGTAACTGCGATTGCCATGGGGACCGCGTCGGTTGCAGATTTAAAAGCCTATACCTACGGCGCGGCGAAAAACTTTTCCTTTAAGCTGGCTGATTGCCCAACCACTGAAGAGGGAGGGAGCACTATCGCTCGCGTAACATTTGGTGGCGAAGCAGACAGCGCTAATAGCGATTATTTTAAAAACCAGGCAGGCTCGGAAGCGGCATCAGGCGTTGCCGTTGCTATCTTCGACAATGCGGGAAATTTACTCAAAAATAACGTTGAGGGCGCCGATGTTGATATCTCCTCTGGTGAGGCGACCATCCCTTTTACGGTAAAAATGGCTAAATCAGGAAGCGCTGACCCAACTAAAGGCGCAGTACAAACCACTGTGACTTATAACGTGACTTACTATTAATATTATTCATGGAGCAAGGGGAATCTATCCTGATTCCCCTGGAATAAAATCAGATGAGATATTTTCTGTTATTTTTCGGGTTATTATCTATCACCAGCGCGCAAGCGAGCGTAGTGGTTGGCGCAACTCGCGTGATATTTGACGGTGCAAAAAATAATGCCGAGGTAGCTGTAGAGAATAAAGATAATAGCTCTGATATTGTTCAGTCGTGGGTCTCATTGGTGGATGCCACATCTCCGGCGAAAGACTCATTTATCATTACCCCTCCGCTTTTTCGCTTAAAAGCGGGAGAAAAAGGTTTCGTGCGAATAGTGCGTTCCGGTAAGCCTCTGGCCGCCGACCGTGAATCCATGTTTTGGCTTAACATTAAAGGTATTCCGGCAATGAATAATATGCCAGATACTAATATGGTTCAGTTTGCTATCAATTCAAAGATAAAACTTATCTATCGTCCCGCTGAGCTTAAAAACAGTTCGCCAGAAATGTATGCCGGGAAATTACAATGGCAGCGCTTGGGAAGCTTTATTAGTGTAAAGAACAACTCACCACTTTATATGAACTTCTCGCAGATTGGCATTAACGGTAGGAATATTTCTGGCGGATGGTTTGCCGCCCCGTTTACGACGTTAAAAATACCAGCTGAAAGTAATTTATCCTCGACAGGGAAACAATCGATCACATGGAGCGTGATTAATGATTATGGTATGTCAGGAAAGAAATACACTGCGATCGTACAATAGTTCGAAGTTAATATACTGCCGTATTATTTTAATCCTGTCCGCTGCCGCGTTGAGCGTTAGCGTACAGGCGAGTGAATATTTTAATCCCCATCTCCTTGAGGTTACGGAAAGCCAATCAACTGCTGTCGATTTATCCTATTTTTCTCAGGAAGCGGTACCGCCGGGCCGCTATAGCCTGGATGTTTATATAAATGATAAATTTGTTTCTTCTGAATCTATTGATTTTAAAAAACATTCCGGCGATGCCGCGATGGCGGTTCAACCTTGCATTCGGCTTGAGCTTCTTAAAACGTGGTTAATTAATACCGAGAGTTACCCGAAGCTTGCTGCCGCGGGAACGGAATGCGCTCGCCTGTCTGCCATTCCGGGGCTGGAGTACACCGTCGAACTCGCCCAGCAGCGGATTAATTTTTCGATTCCACAGGTCGCGTTACTGAATCGGCCAAGAGACTATGTGCCGGAAAATCAGTGGCAGCAAGGCATCAATGCCGGTGTACTCAATTACAGCCTATCCGGCCAGCGTAGCATTCCGCGTCATGGCGGCGCCGCGACGGAGAGTCAGTTTGTCAGCCTGCAGCCAGGTATTAATTGGGGAGCGTGGCGTATACGCAACTACAGCACGCTTAACCATAGCGATGATGGCAGCCGGTGGGAATCGGTTTATAGCTATCTTGCGCGAGATATTCATCGGCTGAAAAGCCAGTTGGTGATGGGCAATACCTATACCGCCTCGGATATTTACGACAGTTTGAACTTCACTGGTCTACAGCTAAGTTCGGACAAAGAAATGCTACCAGATAGCCTGCATGGTTTTGCGCCGACGATTAAGGGAATTGCGCGGACAACGGCCGAAGTTTCTGTTTATCAAAACGGCTATAGTATTTATAAAACGACGGTTGCCCCCGGCGCCTTTGAGATAAAAGATCTGTACTCTACCGGTAGCGCTGGCGATTTGTACGTCAATATTAAAGAGTCAGATGGCAGTCAGCAAAGTTTCGTCGTTCCTTACGCATCATTGGCGATTTTGCAGCGCGAAGGGCAGTTGGATTACACGTTTAGCAGCGGTAAGACCCGCTCGGCCAATTCAGGCGGTAAAGAATATAATTTTGTCCAGTCAACTTTGGCTTACGGGCTTTCCAGCAACGCCACGCTCTATACCGGGTTTCAGCAAGCTGAAGATCGGTATACGAATATACTCGTAGGTACCGGATTCAATCTCGGTATTGTTGGCGCTCTTTCTCTGGATGCTTCCGGCTCTTTGGCTGAGATGAAAAATAACGATAACTCGCTCTTTGCAACTAAAGAGAAAGGGCAATCCTATCGCCTGCGTTTTAATAAAAGTTTTATGCAATCGGGGACCAGTTTTTCCGTCGCGGGTTATCGCTATTCCACTTCCGGATATTATTCTTTTGCCGACTTTATTGATGAGACTACCGCTGATAGTGACCGCAGTTCATTAACCGGTCGCAAAAAAGGTCGTTTTGATGCGTCAATTTCGCAAACGCTATCTGACTACGGCTCACTGTCGCTTTCACTGGTCAATGAAACGTATTGGGATAACTCAAGAATGGCCTCTTTAGGCGTTGGTTATAGCGGTACTATCGGCAAAGTGTCTTACTTTGTTAATTATTCATACAACCGTAATGTCCAAAGTACAGACGATAGCGGGGAGAACAATCCAGACAGCGACACTATCGTGTCACTCACGCTGAGTGTGCCGCTCGGCGAAACGATGTCAGCCAATTACAGTATGAGCGCGGGCCGTAAAAGCGATACCACGCACAGTGTCGGTCTTAACGGGATGATGCTTGCCGATCGTTCGCTGAACTGGAACGTTCAGCAAGGCTATGACGCCAGTGATAAAAGTATCTCCGGAAATATTGGCGTGGGTTATCAAGGATCAAGGGGCGAAGTGACCGCCGGATATGGTTACGATCGCTATAGCAACCATTACAACTATACGCTGCGTGGCGGCATGGTTGCTCATTCAGGTGGACTTACGTTTTCTCGTTTTCTGGGGGAAAGCTCGGCGCTGGTTGAAACGCCAGGCGTCAGCGATGTGACGGTGCGCGGTCAAACGAACGTCAGCACCGATTCGGCGGGTTACGCTATTGTGCCTTATATCCGCCCTTATCATAGCAACAACTTGTCATTGGATGAGCAGCAGGTCACTGGCGCCGAAGTGGATAATGTGGTGAGAACCGTGGTGCCGACGCGCAACGCCATCGTGAAAGTAAAATACGATACCTATATTGGCTATAAGGCAATGATTACCTTAAAAACGAAGTCTGGAATTGTCCCATTTGGCGCCATCGTGTCTCTGGATAATAATAATGGACGAGCCAATGATATCCGCAGCAATATTGTTGGTGATGGCGGACAGGTATATGTAACGGGCCTCCAGAAAAAAGGTGCGCTGCTTGTAAAATGGGGCAGCGGTAGCAATGAGCAGTGTCGGGCAGTTTATGACTTTAGCGGCCAGGTTTCGGACCAGGATATTATTTTCTATCAGGCTATTTGTTATTAACTTTTCACGCTGAGAGTAATAAATGAGTAAAGTTAAAAAAATAACTTCGATATTAACTTGCGCCCTTGTTTTATTGCCCGGCAGCTTTTTTATCGCGCCTTGCGCGCTGGCATATGATGAGTCGAGTACGCTTAATATTAACGTCACGGGAAGTATCGAGGAGCCCTCCTGCGAGGTGGCGGTTAAACCGTCAACCACCATCGACTTAGGCACGGTGTCCTATCAAACTCTGACGGGGAAAGCAGGATCCCATGGGCAAAGTACGCCGGTTAAATTAGAGTTTACTAACTGTGCTGCGGGTTTAACGTCGGTTACGCTATCATTCAGTGGTTCATCTTATGATGATACTTATCCTTCAATCTACAAAAGTAATCAAACAGGCAGTAACGGCGCCAGCGGCGTCGGAATGCAATTGCTTAGCCAAACCGACCAACAAACCTTAGGCCCCAACGAACGCTATCTCTATACCTTTGATAACACTGATACGCATACTTTTAATATGCTTGCTCGAATGTATTCACCCTATGGAAAAATAAGCGCTGGCGTAGTGGGTTTTACGGCCACGTTTGATGTGGCCTATAAATGATATTTATACAGGGAAGAGTATGAAAAAATACATTTTACTGTTACTGGTTATTATCTTTCCTGTTTATGGTTGGGCCTGTGATGGGATTAACTATGGCAGCGTCTCTATGACCAATTTGCCGGAGAAAATCCTCGTCAATGCCGGTAGCTATTCGGCTGGTACTATTTTATATGACTCCGGCAAAATTACGCGCGCGCAGACAACGTTATTAAATTGTGAAGGTGAAACCTACGCGCTTTTTAAGTGGGCATCAGACAATGCGGGTACGCTAATTGGCGATAATATCTATACCACCTCGGTTTCAGGCGTTGGTATTCGTGTGAAAGTCTGGCTAAATATCACAGGTGAGTACGGTGGCGATACCAATGATTTTAGCAGTGATTATCAAACGCATTATATTGGCGATGCGAACTATTATCTGGGCAAGCCTACGGGATTTGGTGATAGCTTCGCGACAACCAGTTACTCGCCCGCGTATCAACTACAGTTGGTCGCCACCGGCGGGCCGATCGCCAGCAATAGTACTTTAACGTTTGGCGATCCGATTTCCAGAGTATCGGTTCAGGATAATGTCGGCACCACCAGTATTTCTCCCTTGCATATCAGCGGCACCACCACGATTCAACTGACCCCGATGGGCTGTGTAACCAATAGCTCGGGGCTCAACTTCGCGATGGGGACGGTCAGCGCCTCGGCGTTTAATACCGCGACGAAAGTGGGCTCCGTCCGGCAATCTGTCACGCTCGCCTGCGAACCCGGGACTAACGTATCGATGCGGGTGACGGCGGCACAAGCGGGCGGTGATAATCCTGATAACACGGTGATGGCGCTGACGGCAGATAGCAATGTCGCCACCGGCGTTGGCGTTCAGCTTAATCTGAATGGCGAGGCGTTACCGTTGAATACGGATATCAGCTTGTATTCTTCAAGCCGCACCACGGTGACCAATAGCGGCGCGGATGCTGGCTATACTATTTTTACTAATCCTGATAGCCCCGGCGGCGCCTATGCTTTAGACACGTTGCTATTCTCAACCAATTACTACAAAACAGGGGCGACGGTGACGGCGGGCTCGGCAAATGCGGCCGGGGTGATAACTTTTACCTATAACTAAACCTCAGCCTCCTCCCCAGCGCGAGGAAGAGGCTGATACGCTTAGTGCGCCTGACCGCGTTCGATACCGATACCGGTTTGCGAACGGATGAACTGAGCGCGGAACTGCTCGCGCTCGCGCATCCCTTCGGCGGAGTTATCGGTAATCGAGAACAGCCAGATGCCGATGAACGCGATGGCGATGGAGAACAGCGCCGGGTATTCATACGGGAAGACGGCTTTCTCGTGTCCGAGGATCTGCACCCATATGGTCGGGCCGAGGATCATTAGAATCACCGCGGTCAGCAGGCCGAGCCAGCCGCCAATCATCGCGCCGCGGGTGGTCAGTTTCGACCAGTACATCGACAGCAGGATAATCGGGAAGTTACAGCTGGCGGCGATAGAGAACGCCAGGCCGACCATGAAGGCGATATTCTGGTTTTCGAACAAAATCCCCAGCAGAATCGCCACCACGCCAAGGATCAGCACGGTGATTTTCGATACTTTCAGCTCCTGACGTTCGGTCGCGCCTTTACGGAACACGTTAGCGTAAAGATCGTGAGAGACCGCCGATGCCCCCGCCAGCGTCAGTCCGGCGACTACCGCCAGAATTGTGGCGAACGCCACCGCCGAGATAAAGCCGAGGAACAGGTTACCGCCGACGGCATCCGCCAGATGTACTGCCGCCATGTTGTTGCCGCCGATAAGCTGTCCGGCCGCGTCTTTAAACGCCGGATTCGCCCCCACCAGCATGATCGCGCCAAAGCCGATGATAAAGGTCAGAATATAGAAGTAACCCATGAAACCGGTGGCGTAGAACACGCTCTTACGCGCTTCTTTGGCGTCGCTGACGGTGAAGAAACGCATCAGAATATGCGGCAGGCCCGCGGTACCGAACATCAAGCCGAGACCGAGCGACAGCGCCGATATCGGGTCTTTCACCAGCCCGCCGGGGCTCATGATCGCCGCCCCTTTCGGGTGGACCGCCATCGCTTCAGTGAACAGATTATTGAAACTGAACCCGACGTGCTTCATCACCATAAAGGCCATAAAGCTGGCGCCGAACAGCAGCAGGACCGCTTTGATAATCTGCACCCAAGTGGTGGCAAGCATGCCGCCGAACAGCACGTACAACACCATCAGCACGCCGACCAGCACCACCGCCACGTGGTAGTTGAGGCCGAACAGCAGCTGGATGAGCTTACCGGCGCCAACCATCTGCGCGATCAGATACAGCGCCACCACCACCAGCGAACCGCAGGCGGAGAGGGTGCGAATCGGCCCCTGCTTCAGGCGATAAGACGCTACGTCGGCAAAGGTATAGCGGCCGAGGTTACGCAGGCGTTCGGCGATCAGGAACAGGATAATCGGCCAGCCGACGAGGAAGCCGAGCGAGTAGATCAGACCGTCGTAGCCGGAAGTGTAAACCAACGCGGAAATGCCGAGGAACGAGGCCGCGGACATAAAGTCGCCGGCAATCGCCAGACCGTTCTGGAAACCGGTGATATTGCCGCCTGCGGTGTAGTAATCGCTACGCGAACGTACGCGTTTTGACGCCCAGTAAGTGATATACAGCGTCAAGGCGACGAAAATCACGAACATGATAATCGCCTGCCAGTTGGTCGGCTGACGCTGCACCGCGCCGGTAATGGCATCGGCGGCGTTGGCCGCGAAAGGGAACGTGGCGGCAAGCGCCGTCAGGACTTTTTTCATGATGCTTGCACCTCGCTAATCACGCTTTTGGTCAACTTGTCGTATTCGCCGTTTGCCCGCCAGACGTAAATCCCGGTCAGAACGAAGGAGATGATAATGACGCCGATGCCAATAGGGATACCGCGGGTGACGCTGGTGCCTTCATGCAGCGGCGTCCCCAGCCAGCCGGGCGCGAAGGCGATAAGCAAAATAAAGCCTACGTAAATGACCAACATAATGACTGACAGAATGGCGGCAAACCGTTGCCGTGATGCAACTAACTCCCTGAAATGCGCACTATTTTCTATCCGCTGACAAATTTGTTCATTCATCTTAGCGTCTCCAGAGGTAACCCTTATGTCATCCATCGGCTATCCGTCGGCAACAGTGACCCGCCCGACGCTATTGCGTCGAGTCGTCGCTGATTTACCGCTTTCCTGCTGAATAGAATCCTTGGGGGGAGTTTATGTTTTTAACCTCTCCCTCCTAAGAGGGAGAGGGGGGTAGGTATCGTGTTAAGAAGGCATCGCAATGGCCTGCTTCTCTTCGAGCAGTTTGTCCACTACGCCCGGATCGGCCAGCGTCGAGGTATCCCCGAGATTACTGGTATCGCCAGCGGCAATCTTACGCAGAATACGGCGCATGATTTTGCCGGAGCGGGTTTTCGGCAACGAGTCGGTCCAGTGCAGTACATCCGGCGTCGCCAGTGGGCCAATCTCTTTGCGCACCCAGTTACGTACTTCGGCATACAGTTCCGGCGTCGGCTCTTCACCGTGATTCAGCGTCACGTAAGCGTAGATGGCCTGGCCTTTGATGTTATGCG
Source organism: Klebsiella sp. CN_Kp091 (assembly GCF_040065095.1). Taxonomy (NCBI): domain Bacteria; kingdom Pseudomonadati; phylum Pseudomonadota; class Gammaproteobacteria; order Enterobacterales; family Enterobacteriaceae; genus Klebsiella; species Klebsiella sp. CN_Kp091. The sequence continues at coordinate 80,243 of NZ_JBEAIO010000043.1, forward strand.
GAATGCCGACCACCGCCGCTTCGGCGATTTTCGGATGCGAAACCAGCGCGGATTCAATTTCCGCGGTGCCCAGACGGTGGCCGGAGACGTTCAGTACGTCATCGACGCGACCGGTTATCCAGTAATAACCATCTTCGTCGCGACGGGCGCCGTCGCCGCTAAAGTACATATTTTTAAAGGTCGAGAAGTAGGTCTGCTCGAAGCGTTCATGATCGCCAAACAGGGTACGCGCCTGGCCAGGCCAGGAGTCGGCGATAGCCAGGTTGCCCTCGGTCGCGCCTTCCAGCGGCGTCCCTTCGTTGTCCACCAGCACCGGCTGGACGCCGAAGAATGGACGCGTGGCGGAACCGGCTTTCAGCTCGGTGGCACCCGGTAGCGGGGTAATCATGAAGCCGCCGGTTTCGGTCTGCCACCAGGTGTCCATCACCGGGCACTTCTCGTTGCCGATCTTCTTCCAGTACCACTCCCAGGCTTCCGGGTTAATCGGCTCGCCGACCGAGCCGAGGATGCGCAGTGAGGAACGATCGGTACCTTCGATAGCTTTGTCGCCCTCCGCCATCAGCGCGCGGATCGCCGTCGGCGCGGTGTACAGAATATTGACCTGATGTTTATCCACTACCTGGCACATGCGCGCCGGGGTCGGCCAGTTTGGCACGCCTTCAAACATCAGCGTGGTGGCGCCGCAGGCCAACGGGCCGTACAGCAGGTAGCTGTGACCGGTGACCCAGCCCACATCGGCGGTGCACCAGTAGATATCGCCCGGATGATAATCAAAGACGTATTTGAAGGTAGTCGCCGCATACACCAGGTAGCCGCCGGTAGTGTGCAGCACGCCTTTAGGCTTGCCGGTCGAGCCGGAGGTATAGAGGATGAACAGCGGGTCTTCGGCGTTCATTTCCACCGCTTCATGTTGGTCATCCGCTTTTTCAATCAGATCGCTCCACCACAGGTCGCGACCTTCCTGCCAGTCGATTTTGCCGCCGGTGCGTTTGAGTACCACTACGTGCTCGATGCTGGTGACGTGCGGGTTTTTCAGCGCATCATCGACGTTTTTCTTCAGCGGGATGGCGCGACCGGCGCGTAACCCCTCGTCAGAGGTGATCACCAGGCGAGCGCTGGAGTCGATAATACGACCGGCAACCGCTTCCGGCGAAAAGCCGCCGAAGATAACCGAATGGATGGCGCCGATGCGCGCGCAGGCCAGCATAGCGACGGCGGCTTCCGGCACCATCGGCATATAGATAGCAACGACATCGCCTTTTTTAATGCCCAGATCGAGCAATACGTTGGCAAAACGGCAAACATCGCGATGGAGTTGGCGATAAGTGATGTTTTTGCTCTGGCTGGCGTCGTCGCCTTCCCAGATGATCGCGGTCTGGTCGCCGCGCTCGTGCAGATGGCGGTCGAGGCAGTTGGCCGCGAGGTTCAGGGTGCCATCTTCATACCATTTGATGGAGATGTTTCCCGGGGCGAAAGAGGTATTTTTTACCTGCGTATAGGGCTTAATCCAGTCGAGGATTTTGCCTTGCTCACCCCAGAAGGCATCTGGGTTGCTGATGGATTGTTGGTAGTTCACCTGGTACTGTTGCGGATTCATCAGGCAATGTTCCGCAATCTCTGCGGGAATAGGGTGTTTATGTATTTGGCTCATGGCTTTTTTTCTCCTTTAACTTGTTAAATATATGTCAAATAACCGTTAAGAATAGGGGCTTTATGAGCTTTGTTTACTATTTGGGGGGCAGATCACGCATTGATTAAACTGAATGAAATTCAATCAAATGAAACTTTGAAGTGAAATAATTTACAGCGTGGATTTATAGAAACTGAATGTGTTAAATATTTTTTATAACAAATACTTATGCAATGTAATGCGCTGAAATGGGCGGATTTATGCAGAAAACCAGAGGAAAGCCCTGTTCTTAAAGGCTTGCGCAGCATGCCGTGCAAATGATACTGATATTGCGCGTTAAATAACCCCATAAAGCAACGCAACACAATTCATACCCCTTTCAGTGGGTGCCATTACCTCCCGGAATGGTGCCTTTCATTGAGGAAGTCAGTAGTGATGAAAAAAACAAAAGTCAGCCTGGCCTGGCAGATTTTGCTAGCCCTGGTGCTTGGCATACTTCTGGGCAGCTACCTGCATTACCACGCCGAAAGCCGTGATTGGTTAATCTCAAACCTCCTGACCCCGGCGGGCGATATCTTTATCCACCTGATTAAAATGATTGTCGTCCCGATTGTCATCTCGACGCTGGTGGTGGGCATTGCGGGTGTAGGCGACGCCAAGCAACTGGGCCGCATCGGCGCCAAGACCATTATCTATTTTGAAGTGATCACCACGGTGGCGATTGTGCTGGGGATCACCCTGGCGAACGTCTTCCAGCCGGGTAGCGGCATTGATATGTCGCAGTTGGCGGCGGTCGATATCTCGAAATATCAGAACACCACCGCAGAGGTGCAGAGCCACGCTCACGGCCTGATGGGGACTATCCTGTCGCTGGTGCCGACTAATATCGTCGCCTCGATGGCGAAAGGCGATATGCTGCCGATTATCTTCTTCTCGGTGCTGTTCGGTCTGGGGCTTTCTTCCCTGCCGTCTACTCACCGCGAACCGCTGGTGACCGTGTTCCGCTCCATCTCCGAAACCATGTTTAAAGTGACGCACATGGTGATGCGCTATGCGCCGGTCGGGGTCTTTGCCCTGATCTCGGTGACCGTCGCCACCTTCGGCTTCGCTTCGCTGTGGCCGCTGGCTAAGCTGGTTATCCTGGTTTACTTCGCGATTCTGTTCTTCGCGCTGGTGGTGCTGGGTATCGTGGCGCGGGTATGTGGGCTGAGCATCTGGATCCTGATTCGTATCCTTAAAGATGAGCTGATTCTGGCTTATTCCACGGCGAGCTCCGAGAGCGTGCTGCCGCGTATCATTGAGAAAATGGAAGCCTACGGCGCGCCGGCCTCAATCACCAGCTTCGTGGTGCCGACCGGCTACTCCTTTAACCTCGATGGTTCGACGCTATATCAGAGCATCGCGGCGATCTTCATCGCCCAGCTGTATGGTATCGACCTCTCCCTGTGGCAGGAAATCACTCTCGTGCTGACGCTGATGGTGACCTCGAAAGGCATCGCGGGTGTACCGGGCGTCTCCTTCGTGGTGTTGCTGGCGACCCTGGGTAGCGTGGGGATCCCGCTGGAAGGGCTGGCGTTTATTGCCGGCGTCGACCGTATCCTCGATATGGCGCGTACCGCGCTGAACGTGGTCGGCAACGCGCTGGCGGTGCTGGTTATCGCCAAGTGGGAACATAAGTTTGATCGCAAGAAAGCGCTGGCGTATGAACGCGAAGTGCTGGGCAAGTTTGATAAAACCGCCCAATAAGATGTCAGAGCCCGGCCATTCGCGCCGGGCTTTTTTTAGCCTTTGGTTATCCTGTCGAACTCTTCACATCCGGTATCAAACCCCTCCTGACAGCTGACGTTAAGCCAATGCAGCGCTTTTTGCGGGTTTGGTTCGATAAAACCTTTCTCTCCCTGCTGGAACATCATCCCAGCCCAGTATTCGGCATAGCCGGTGCGCGAAAGCGCCGAGCTGCCTTTGAAGTACTGCGCGGCCTTGAGGTCATCTTCCGGCGGCAGCACGCCGCTGGCGTAGATAAGCCCCAGCAGCATCTGCGCATCGACGGCAGAGTCGCTCTCTTCATCTTTGGCCGCATCCTGCAGCAGCCTGATGGCGTGCGCATAATCGGTGGGGCCAGCCTGCTGATTGACCAGCACGCGGGCGAGGATAATCTCGCCGGCCTTGCTGCCGGCCTGCACGGATTTTTCCGCTAGCTGTCGAGCCTGCTGATAGTCGGCCTGCTGCGGGTTACGGATTTTAAGCTGAGCCAGCAGCGCCAGCGCGTCGCCATCGCCCTGCGCCGCCGCTTTCTGCGCCCAGTATTCAGCCTGTTGATAGTTGCCGGAGCTAACCCAGGTATCCGCCAGATAAAACTGCGCGCGCGGGTCGCCAGCTTCGGCCTGCTGTTGGTATTGGCTGCCCGGATCTGCAGCGTCTGCGGCGAAGCTTGTCAGCGCCAGCAGTAAATAGAGGTATTTCATTTTTTTATTATCAGTAAGGAAGACCCCCGCAGTATAAAGGGAGGCGGAAAAGAAGAAAATGGCGGGAATTAGCGGGGTGAACCGGGCTACGGTTCGGTATTCGGTCGGTAGCCCCGGTAAGCGTAAGCGCCACCGGGGAGGGTTCCCGGATAGCGGCGCATAGCGCCTTATCCGGGCTACGGTTCGGTATTCGGTTGGTAGCCCCGGTAAGCGTAAGCGCCACCGGGGGAGAATTCCCGGATAGCGGCGCGTAGCGCCTTATCCGGGCTACGGTTCGGTAGTCGGTTGGTAGCCCCGGTAAGCGTAAGCGCCACCGGGGAAGGGCCCGGATATCGGGTATGGCCGTCGAACCTTAACCCATCGCGCTTTCGCGCAGGCGGGCTTTCAGCTTGTTGTACTCGTCGATCACGTACTGCTCCGCCGCGCGCTGATCGGCAATCCGCTCAACGTTAACCGCGCAGTACTTGTACTCCGGCGTTTTGGTTATCGGGCTCAGGTTCTCCGACACCAGCTCGTTACAGGCGCCGATCCACCATTGGTAGGTCATGTACACCGCGCCTTTATTCGGCCGATCGCTGACCTGCGCGCGGGTGATGATGCGCCCCTTACGCGAATTGACCCACACCAGCGCTTCATCCTCGATGCCTAACCGTTCGGCGTCGGCGGTGTTGATTTGCGCATAGCCCGGTTCATCCGCCAGCGCCGCCAGCGCCGCACAGTTGCCGGTCATTGAACGGCAGGAGTAGTGACCGACTTCGCGTACCGTTGAGAGCACCATCGGGTACTCGTCGGTGAGCTTATCGATCGGCGCGACCCAGTCGCAGGTGAAGAACTGCGCCAGCCCGTTCGGGGTATCGAACTTCTCTTTAAACAGATACGACGTCCCCTGGTCGGCGTCGGACTCATCGCGGCATGGCCACATGACATAGCCGAGCTCGCCCATTTTTTCATAGGTGGCGCCGTAGAAGTCCGGGCACAGATGCCGCAACTCATCCCAGATCTCCTGGGTGTTGTTGTAGTGCATCGGATAGCCCATCCGGGTGGCGATTTCGCTGATGATCTGCCAGTCGGTTTTCAGGTCCCACTTCGGCTCCACCGCTTTAAAGAAGCGCTGGAAGCCGCGGTCCGCTGCGGTATACACGCCTTCGTGCTCGCCCCACGAGGTGGACGGCAGGATGACGTCGGCCGCGGCGGCGGTTTTGGTCATGAAAATATCCTGGACGATAACCAGTTCCAGCTGTTCAAACGCCTTGCGCACCGCGGAAAGCTCGGCATCGGTCTGCAGCGGATCCTCGCCCATAATATAGGCGGCGCGGACTTCGCCGTGTTCGGCGCGGTGCGGCAGCTCGCTGATGCGATAGCCGGTATGTTCCGGCAGGCTGTCGACGCCCCAGGCTTTAGCGAACTTCTCGCGGTTTTCCGGGAACTTAACGTACTGGTAGCCCGGATAGGTATCCGGCAGCGCGCCCATATCGCAGGCGCCCTGGACGTTGTTCTGTCCGCGTACCGGGTTGACGCCGACGCTCGGTTTGCCGAGGTTGCCGGTGAGGATCGCGAGGCTGGTCAGCGACCGCACGGTCTCCACGCCCTGGTAGAACTGGGTGACGCCCATGCCCCACAGGATGGCGGCGGATTTGGCGCTGGCATACATCCGGGCGCAGGCGCGGATCTCCTGAGCGCTGACGCCGGTTATCTCTTCCACCGACTCCGGCGTGTAGCCTTCGACGATTTTGCGATACTCCTCGAAGCCTTCGGAACGGCTGGCAACGAAGGATTTATCGTACAGATCCTCTTCAATAATAACGTGGCCAATGGCGTTGAGCAGCGCGATATTCGAGCCGTTCTTCAGCGCGATGTGCATGTCGGCGATGCGCGCGGTTTCAATTTTGCGCGGGTCGCAGACGATGATTTTCGCCCCGTTGCGTTTGGCGTTAATGACGTGATTCGCCACGATAGGGTGGGAATCCGCCGGGTTGTAACCGAAGATAAACACCAGATCGGTGTTATCAATCTCCGTGATGGCATTACTCATGGCGCCGTTACCGACCGACTGGTGCAGACCTGCAACCGAAGGGCCGTGTCAGACGCGAGCGCAGCAGTCGACGTTATTGGTGCCAATAACGGCGCGCGCGAATTTTTGCATCACGTAGTTGGTTTCATTACCGGTCCCGCGGGAGGAGCCGGTGGTCTGGATCGCGTCCGGGCCATATTTTTCTTTAATGGCGCCAAGGCGGGTGGCGACATAATCGAGCGCCTCGTCCCAGGAGACGGCTTCCAGTTTGCCGCCACGCTGGCGACGGATCATGGGGGTTTTGAGACGCGGGGTCAGGATCTGGGTATCGTTAATGAAGTCCCAGCCATAATAGCCTTTCAGACACAGGGTTCCCTGATTGGTTTTCCCCTGCGCCGCCTCAGCCCGGACGATTTTGCCGTTATCGACCACCAGGTTGATTTTGCAACCTGATGCGCAATACGGGCAAACCGTGACGACTTTTTTCATCGGTTTTGCTCCAGTTAATCAATTAGCGCTGACGCGCAATCGACCGTCACTATGCATCTTCTATGCCATGTTTTCATTGTGGGTATTGACGGATAGTACGCGGCTTTTTTGGGCGAAATGCTGACGAAAAACAGGTCATCGTCAGTTTTGACGTGACGAAAAGCCCGGAGATGTGACGCCGATTATAAAAACGGCAGCGAAAAATGGATTTGTCGTCGCCTGCTTGCACAATCGACCAGACTGACACTATTCCCGCCAGGCAGAGGTAAACCATGAAACCGGTCATTTTAGTGATTGATGATGACGCTGCGATCTGCGAGCTGCTGAGCGACGTGCTCGGCGCCCACGCGTTCGAGGTGGTGGCCTGCCAGAACGGCGGCGAAGCGCTGGCGACGGTCGCCCGGCGCGCAGATATTGCGCTGGCGCTGCTGGATATGATCTTGCCGGATACCAATGGATTGCTGGTGTTGCAACAGCTGCAGCGCACGCGGTCTGAGCTACCGGTGATAATGCTTTCCGGCCTGGGAAGCGAATCGGATGTGGTGGTCGGGCTGGAAATGGGCGCCGACGATTACATCGCCAAGCCGTTCAACGCGCGGGTAGTGGTGGCGCGCGTCAAGGCGGTGCTGCGGCGCAGCGGGGCGATCGGCACGGAAAGCCTCGTGCCGGGCGGAGATCATGGCCTGTTGTTTAACGGCTGGCGGCTGGATACCCGCCGTTGTGAGCTGTTTAATCCCCAGCAGCAGAGCGTGGCGTTAACCCAGGGGGAATATGGATTGTTGCTGGCGCTGGCGCAAAACGCCCGCCGGGTTCTGAACCGTGAACAGCTGCTGGCGCTGACCCATAATGAGAGCATGGAGGTATTCGACCGCACGATCGATGTGCTGATCATGCGCCTGCGGCGTAAAATTGAGGTCAATCCGCACCAGCCCACGTTGATTAAAACCCTGCGCGGGCTGGGCTACGTTTTCTCCGCTGACGTTATCCATAACGACAAAGCGGCCTAAGGGGAGACCCGTCAGCCGCTTTGCAGCGTTATTTCACCGTCCAGCCCTTATAGCTGCTGACGTTATTTTTATCGATCATCTTCACCGGGATCAGCACCGGTGCGGTCGGTGCGGGCTTGCCCTGCAAAATGTCATAACCGATTTCCACCGCCTTCGCCGCCATGACCTGCGGGTCCTGCGCCGGCGTGGCGACGAATAGCGAATTCTTACGCTTCAGCGCCTCTTCGCCGTCCGGGCTGCCGTCGACGCCCACGATAAAGAACTCATTACGTTGCGCCTGTTTCGCCGCCAGATCGGCGCCAATCGCCGTCGGATCGTTAATCGCGAACACGCCGTCAATCTTCGGATTTGCCGCCAGCAGCGACGTCATCACTTCCAGTCCGCCTTCGCGGCTGCCTTTAGCGTTCTGGTTGGCGGAGAGGATTTTGATATCCGGATGTTTTTTGAATTCGGTTTCGCAGCCTTCGACGCGGTTCTGCACCGCGGAAACCGGCGGCCCGTTAATAATCACCACGTTGCCTTTGTTGTTCAGGCGATCGCTAATGTATTTACAGGCCATAGCGCCCGCTTGCGTGTTATCGGAGGTGATGGTGGCATCCGCGCCTTCGGCGGCGACGTCAACCGCCACCACCACGATTCCGGCCTCTTTCGCCCGTTTCACCGCCGGGCCGATACCTTTTGAATCAGCGGCGTTGAGGATGATCATATCGACTTTGGCGGCGATAAAATTATCGATCTGCGCTACCTGCTGTCCCAGGTCGTAGCCGCTGGACACCAGCGTGACCTTCACTTTGTCCCCCGCCAGCTTGCGCGCTTCCAGCTCGGCCCCCTTGGTGATTTGCACGAAAAACGGGTTGGCGAGGTCGCCCACCGTCACGCCTATCGCTTGTAGATCTTTGGCCGACGCAAAAGGGGAGGCGGCCAGCAGCGCGCCGGCACATAGCGCGGTCACTATCGGTTTTAAACGCATTCGCTTTTCCTCGCAGGTAAGATGTTGTTATGCACTTTGATGGTGTCGGGTACGGTATTTGTCGATCAGCACCGCTATGATGATCACCGCCCCTTTGATCACCAATTGCCAGAAGTAGGAGACGCCCATCAGCGTCATGCCATTGTTAAGGGTGGCGATAATCAGCGCCCCCACCAGCGTACCGGTGATGGTGCCGATACCGCCGACGAAACTGGTGCCGCCGAGGATCACCGCGGCAATGGCGTCCAGCTCATAGCCGACGCCGAGGTTGCCGTTGGCGCTGTACAGCCGTGAGGCGCTCATCACCCCGCCGAGCCCGGAAAGCAGCCCGCTCATGCCGTAGACGAACAGCAGCACCAGCCAGACTTTAATTCCCGTCAGCCGCGCCGCCTGCATGTTGCCGCCTACGGCGTAAATATGAATACCGAGGGTGGTGCGGCGCAGGATAAACCAGCACACCGCCACGACCGCCAGCGCTATCACCACCAGCCACGGCACCGGGCCGAGATAGTTATTGCCGATCCACTCAAAGCTAATATCGGAGTTAATCACCGTGGTGCCGTCGGCCAGCAAATAGGCGGCGCCGCGCAGCGCGGTGTAGGTGCCAAGGGTGACAATAAACGGCGGTAGCCCGGCGAAGGCCACCAGCGCGCCGTTGAACAGCCCGAGCAGCAGACCAAGCATCAGCGCCGCCGGAATCGACAGCATCGCGAATTGCGGGATGAGCGATACCACCATCGCCGCAACCGCGGTGGTGCCGAGAATTGACCCCACCGACAGATCGATACCGCCGGTCAGAATAATAAAGGTCATCCCCGCCGCCAGCACGATGTTGATAGAGGACTGGCGGGTAATATTCAGCAGGTTGCTTTCGGTAAAGAAGTTCGGCGCGACGAAGCCGAACACCGCGACGATCAGGATTAAAATCGGCAGGATGCCGACGGTTTGCATCAGGTCGCCCATCAGCATTTTTTTTGCCGAGGCGGATTTCGCCGCCGGCGCGGAGGTCTCTTTCGGTATGCTCATGCTTGTCCTGCCTTAAGGTGAGAATCGTTCACGCCGGTCGCCAGCGTCATAATGCTTTCCTGACTAATCTCGCCAACCTGCAACTCTCCGGCGATAGCGCCTTCGCGCATCACGTATACCCGGTCGCTCATGCCTACGATTTCCGGCAATTCGCTGGAGATCATTAAAATGGCGACGCCCTGGCGGGCCATCTGATTCATGATGCGGTAAATCTCGCTTTTGGCGCCGACGTCAACGCCGCGGGTCGGCTCATCCAGAATGAGAATGCGCGGGCCGATCGCCACCCAGCGTGAAATCAGCAGCTTTTGCTGATTGCCGCCGGAAAGCCCGCCGGCGCGTACCTGGGCATGTGGGACGCGGATGTTCAGCAGCTGGATGGCGTCATCGGAGATGGTTTGCGCCTTCTTACGGTCGAGCATCCCCCAATTGGCGTCGCGCTCAAGCGTCGCCATGGTGATGTTTTCCTGCGCCGCCAGTTCGAGAAACAGCCCCTGTTCCTTACGGTTTTCGGTCAGAAAGCCGATCCCGAGGTCGATCGCTTCGCGCGGCGAGTGAATAACAACCGGTTCGCCGTCGATTTCAATCACCCCGCCCGTCGCTTTACGGACGCCGAAAATCAGCTGCGCCAGCTCGGAACGCCCGGCGCCGACCAGCCCGGCCAAGCCAACGATTTCCCCGGCGTGCACCACCAGGCTGCTGGGATGCACTTTGCCGCCGTCGCTGAGATCCTGCACCCGCAGGCGCGGCTGGCCGCGCGGGATATCGCGCTCTTTATTGAACAGATCGCTGAGCGGACGGCCAACCATCATGCGTACTAATTCGGGGGCGCTAAGGTGGTCGCGGGTGAGGCTGCCGACATACTGGCCATCGCGCAGCACGCTGACCCGGTCGGAGAGTTCATACACCTCCGCCATGCGGTGGCTGATGTAGATGATTGCCATCCCTTCATCGCGCAGGCGCAAAATCAGCTCAAACAGGCGCTGCGTTTCCCGCGAGGAGAGGGCGGCGGTAGGTTCATCCATCACCAGAATGCGGCTGTTGCGATGCAGCGCGCGGGCGATTTCCACCTGCTGCTGTTCGGCGATAGTCAGCTTCATCACCCGGTCGCTGGCTTTGAACTGCGCGCCGAGCCGGTCGATAACCGCCTGCGCCTGGGACTCCATCTCTTTACGTTGTACCAGACCGCCGCGGGAAAGCTCGCTGCCGAGGAAAATGTTTTCCGCGACGGTGAGGTTAGGCGCCAGCTGCATCTCCTGATAGATCAATGTGATCCCTGCCGCCAGCGCATCCTTCGGGCCTCTGATCGTCTGTGGTTGTCCGTCGATCAGGATCTCGCCGCTGGAGGCGGTATAGGCGCCGGCGAGGATCTTCATCAACGTGCTTTTTCCCGCGCCGTTTTCGCCCATCAGCGCGTGGATCTCGCCGGGCCAGACCGTCAGATCCACCCCTTTCAGCGCATAAAACTTGCCGAAAACTTTGGCGATGTTGCGCATGGATAGCACCGGTGTTCCCTGCATGCCTGCTCTCCTGGCTGCGTTGTTGATGTCGGCACTTCATCACCGCAACGTAAATGAGTGATGTCATCGGCCATTCATAATTGTCATATTTTTGAATAGTTAATACAGATCACAATTACGCCGAGAAATTTTCTTCACCTTCGGCGATAGTCCGGGAATGATGGGAGAAAACGCCTGACCGGAGTCGCCATGTCTTCTCGCCATCCGTACTTTTTCGTTAGCGCCCGCGGTCGCCTGCTGTCATTTAACTTGTTGATGGTGGCGGTGACGTTAATGGTCGCCGGAGTGGCGATTTTCGGTTTTCGCCATGCCAGTCAGTTGCAGGAGCAGGTGCAGCTGCAAACGCTTACCGACATGAGCGGCAGTATGAATCTGGCGCGTGATACCGCGAACGTCGCCACCGCGGCGGTACGGCTGTCGCAGGTAGTAGGCGCGCTGGAGTATAAAAGCGAAGCGGAACGGCTGCTGGAAACCCAACAGGCGCTGAAGCATTCTCTTGGACAACTGGCCTCGGCGCCGCTGGCACGGCAGGAACAGACGCTGGTGGCGAGCATTATTCGCCGCAGCAACGAGCTGCAGCAGAGCGTCGGCGGCATGCTGGAGCGCGGGCAGCGTCGCCATCTGCAGCGCAATGAACTGCTGAGCGCGCTGTATCAAAACCAGAGCTATTTGCGTCATTTGCAGGATCTCAACGATCGCGAGGGTAAACCGGCGATCGATCCTCAGCGTTTAAACGAGATGGATCGGCTGATCGTCGCCGCGATACACACTGCGACGCCGCGCTCAATCGTCCTGCAGCTCGATGACATCAGACGCTTTTTACCGCGCAACGATAGCGATTCAGAGCGGGCGTTTATCCTGCCGGATTTCAACGCCGAGTTGGCGCGGCTGGCGCCGCTATCGGCGCAGCTTGAAGAGAGCGATCTGGCGATAGGCTGGTATATGTTTCATATCAAAGCGCTGGTTGCGCTGCTTAATGATGATATTAATCAGTACGTTGCCAGAGTAGCCCAGGCATCTGAGGCACGGGCGGCGCAAAGCCACCAGCAGTTGCGCTCCATCAGCACATTTATCCTGCTGGCCGCGCTGCTGGCGCTGGCGATTACCGGCTGCGCCGGTTGGTATATTTATCGTAATCTCGGCCTTAATCTGAACGCGATATCCGGCGCGATGTCGCGGCTGGCGCACGGCGAGCAGAATGTGACGGTGCCGGCTCTGCAGCGGCGCGATGAGCTTGGCGAACTGGCGCGCGCCTTTAACGTTTTCGCCCGTAATACCGCTTCCCTTGAGCACACCACCCGCCTGCTGCGGGAGAAAACCACCCAGATGGAAATTGACCGCATTGAGCGACAGGGGCTGGAAGAGGCGCTGCTGCATAGCCAAAAAATGAAAGCCGTCGGCCAACTGACCGGCGGCCTGGCGCACGATTTTAACAACCTGCTGGCGGTTATTATCGGTAGTCTCGAACTGGTACAGCCGGATGAGCGCGATGCGCCGCGGATATCGCGGGCGCTGAAGGCCGCCGAACGCGGCGCCTTACTTACTCAGCGGCTGCTGGCCTTTTCGCGTAAACAGGCGCTGAACCCGCAGGCGGTGGCGCTACAGCCATTGCTGGAGAACGTCTGTGAACTGATGCGTCATTCGCTCCCCGCATCGTTGCGTCTTGAAATTGAAGCGCAGTCTCCCGCCTGGCCGGCGTGGATCGATGTCGGGCAACTGGAAAACGCGATTATCAATCTGGTGATGAACGCCCGCGACGCCATGGAGGGACGGCCAGGCGTTATCGCGCTGCGCACCTGGAACCAGCGGGTTACCCGTAGCGATGGACGACGTCAGGATATGGTGGCGCTGGAGGTGATTGATCACGGCTGCGGCATGTCGCAGGAGATAAAAACGCAGGTCTTCGAGCCCTTCTTTACCACCAAACAGACCGGTAGCGGCAGCGGGCTTGGGCTGTCGATGGTGTACGGTTTTGTGCGCCAGTCGGGCGGGCGTGTGGCGATTGAAAGCGCGCCGGGGCAGGGCACCACCGTACGTTTACAGCTGCCGCGAGCCACGTCAGCGGCGGAGGATGAACGAGCACCGTTGGATAGCGAACCGATAACGAGCGGCGAGCGGCTGGCTTTGGTGCTTGAGGATGAAGCCGATGTGCGCCAGACGCTATGCGAGCAGCTGCATCAGCTGGGCTGGCTGACGCTGGAGGCGCAAAGCGGCGAGCAGGCGCTGCAGATGCTGGCGGCCTCCGGGGATATCGCGTTGTTGATTAGCGATTTAATGCTCCCTGGGGGGCTGAGCGGCGCCGAGGTCATTCACGAAGCGCAGCGCCGTTTCCCGGCGGTGGCGCTGCTATTGATTAGCGGCCAGGATTTGCGCCCGGCGCACAATCCGGCATTGCCGGAGGTGGAACGACTGCGCAAGCCTTTTACCCGCACGCAGCTGGCGCAAGCGTTGCGTGCGGCGATGGCGCGGATTTGAGATTCCTCCGCTACACGCGGCAAATAGGGTTGATTAAGGTACCGCCAGTACCCTGATGAGACTGGCCCTGATGAAACGTTACGCAACCGCTCTGTTTTTTTGCACGCTGGCGCTGAGCAGCCAATTGGCCCACGCCGATATTATTGATGACGCTATTGGCAATATTCAGCAAGCCATCAACGATGCCTACAATCCGGGCAGCAGCCGTTCCGACGACGACGACGGGCGCTATGACGACGGACGCTACGATGACGGCAGCTATCAGGGCAGCCGCCAGCAGCGTAGGGATAATCAGCAGCAATATAACGATCGCCAGCGCCAGCTTGATGACCGCCGTCGCCAGCTGGATGAGCGCCAGCGCCAGCTCGATAGCGATCGCCGCCAGTTGGAAAGCGATCAGCGCCGTCTCGACAACGATTACTGATTTTCCATTGCCATGACGCCGGTTACTCCAGCACGATCTCCATGCCGTCGTATCCCGCCTCGAAACCTTTCGGCAGCGGGTTAGTCATCATCCAGCGGTCGAACTGATGGCTGATATGGGTGAGGATCACCCGCGGGCAGCCAAGTACCTGGTTCAGTGCGCGCACGGTATTCAAGTCGCTGTGGTTGCGCGGCGTCTGCGCTCTGGGCTCGTAGCTGCAATCGATGACAATCACCTGCGGCTGATTATTAAGTAAAAACTTCAGCGTCTTCTCCGGCAGCCCGGCGGTATCCGCAAGCCATGCCACCCGGCTGTGCGCCGACTCCAGCAGATAGCCGTAGGTCAGCTTCGAGTGGATTAACGGCAGCGGCGTGACCTGTAGCCCCTGTAGTTCAAATACCGTGAAGGGGGTAACGGCGTGGCTAAAATCGAGGATGCCGGGATGTTTAAACAGATCGTCGCAGCCGATGTCATCCGGCGGGCCGTACACCGCAATCGGATCGCCCACGCCCCAGCGCAGGGGGAACAGCCCCTGTACGTGGTCCATATGGTAATGCGTTAATAAAATCTGCTGGAAGCTGCCCGCGGGCTGGCGTTCCGCCAGATCCGCCAGCCCGGCGTCGAGCAGCGTGACCGCATGGTTAAAGCGCACCACCGCGCTGCAGGGGCGGCGGCGATAGCGCGCATCGACGCGGGCGCGCTGGCAGGCGGCGCAATCGCAGCCGAAGACCGGCACCTGCTGGGCGCCGCCGGTGCCGGTCAGGCGGATCGTCAGGCTCATCGTATTACCTTACCCTCAGGCATGCTGATTCTCTTCACGCCCGGCGTGCTGGCGCAACAGCTGGAAGAAACGCTCTACCGATTGCCCGAGGCTGCCGTCGTTATTCAACGTCAGGCAGTCGGCCGGTTTATAACGCGCGGCGCGTTGCAGGCGTTGGGCGATTTCCACGGCATTTTCCCGGCCGCGCTGTTCAAGCCGCTGGCGCAATACCTGTGGCGAGACTTCGAGACAAATTGGTACCAGTACGTCATCGTAACGTTCCCGCGCCTGCGCCAGATGCGCGCGCGAGCCGTTGGCGACGACATCAAAACCGGTATGCAGCCAGAGGTCGATCTCCACGCCGACGCCATAGTAATTATTGTTGGCATGCCAGCTTAGCGCGAAAAGATTACGCTCGGCGCGGGTGAAAAACTCATGCTCGCTCAGCGCAATATGGTTCTCGCAGCCCGCCTGGTGCGGGCGGGTGATGTAGCGATGCGCGACCAGCAGTTGCGGATGCTCACGCTGGCGCAGCGCGGCCAGCAGGCTATCTTTTCCCGACCCGGAGGGGCCGACCAGCCAAATCAGTTTTCCAGGCATTAAAAGACCCTCTTTCCCTGACGCCAGACGTGGTCGATATGGACGTGCTCGCCGCGGCGGCGCGCCAGCACCAGATCGGCGCGTTTGCCTTCGGCGATGACGCCGCGGTCATGCAGACCCAGCGCCTGCGCCGGATGTTTGCTGACCAAACGGACAGCCTGCGCCAGCGTAAAAGCGTTGTCGTCGCTATCGGCGATGCGGAAAGCGGCATCAAGCAGGCTGGCGGGGTAGTAGTCGGAAGAGAGAATATCTAACAGGCCGCTGGCGGCCAGTTTATGCGCGGCGACATTGCCGGAATGAGAGCCGCCGCGCACGATATTTGGCGCCCCCATCAACACATTCATTCCATGCTGGCGCGAAGCCTGCGCGGCGGCCAATGTGGTGGGAAACTCGGCGATCACGCTGCCAAGCAGGTGGGATTCGGCGACATGTTCATGAGTGGCGTCGTCGTGGCTGGCGAGAGCGATTTGGCGCTCCCGGCACATCGCGGCGATAGCCTGGCGATTAGGCTGCGACCAGGCCGCCGCCAGCGCCATTTGCTCCTCTTCGAAGCGTAGCATCTGCTCGCTGCTGAGCTGATATTTACCCTGATAATATTCGCGATATTTTTCGCGGTTGGCGAACTGGCGTTGACCTGGCGAGTGATCCATCAGCGACACCAGAGTGACCGGCTCGCGGTCGACCAGCTTTTCAAACAGCGGCAGAGTGGTGTGGTGCGGCAGTTCACAGCGCAGATGCAGGCGATGCTCGGCGCGGTTAAGCCCGCGTTTTTGCGTCTCTTCCACCGCGTTGATCATCTTTTCCAGATTCTCAAGGCGGTCGCCGCCGTCGCGCACGTCGCCAATCGCCACGGCGTCGAGTACGGTGGTGATGCCGCTGGCGACCATCAAAGCATCGTGGCTGCTCATCGCCGAGTGTGCAGGCCAGTCAACCTTTGGCCGCGGGGTGAAGAATTTATCCAGGTTATCGGTATGGAGTTCGATAAGCCCCGGCAGCAGCCAGCCTCCTTCGCCATCGAGGGCGCCGGGCAGCCGGCTCTGGCTCTCGGCAAAGGCGTAAATTCGTCCCTCCTGCACTTCCAGCGAACCGTCGATGGTTTCGTCTTCCAGTACCAGTTTTACGTTATTGATTATCATACTGTGATACCCATTGGGTGCAGGCGGTCGGCGACCTGGCCGCGTACCGTTTCATCATGGAAAATACCGACGATGGCCGCGCCGCGGGCTTTAGCCTGCTGGATCAGCGCCACCACCGCGGCGCTGTTGTTGGTATCCAACGAGGCGGTGGGTTCATCAAGGAGTAAAATCGGATAGTCGACCGCAAAACCGCGGGCGATGTTGACCCGCTGCTGTTCGCCGCCGGAAAAGGTGGATGGCGCCAGATGCCACAGACGCTCCGGCACGTTGAGATGGCTCAGCAGACGGGCGGCTTTAGCGGCGCTCTCTTCGCGCGGCGTACCAAGGTCGAGCAGCGGCTGCATGACGACTTCCAGCGCGGATATCCGCGGGATCACCCGCAAAAATTGGCTGACCCAGCCGATGGTGGTTTTACGCACTTCCAGCACCTTGCGCGGCGTGGCGGTCACCAGATCCACCCATTCGTCGCCGTGGCGGATATGAATATGACCGCTGTCCGGCAGATAGTTAGCGTACAGCGAGCGCAGCAGCGTCGATTTACCGCTGCCGGAATGGCCGTGCAGCACCACGCACTCCCCGGCGTTAACGGAGAGCGAAGCGTCGGCGAGCACCGGCAGACGTACGCCGTGCTGTTGGTGCAGAACAAAGGTTTTATGGATGTTTTCAACGCGGATCATTTTAGCCCTCTCGGGGTTGGAGTGCCGGGTGGCGCTTCGCTTACCCGGCCTACGAATAACGCACCTGTAGGCCGGATAAGGCGCAGCCGCCATCCGGCAAAACAGCATCAATTCTGCAACACCGACGACACCAGCAGCTGGGTGTAAGGATGATGCGGATCGTCGAGCACCCGGTCGGTTAAGCCACTTTCCACCACCTGTCCTTGTTTCATCACCAGCAGACGGTTCGCCAGCAGGCGGGCGACGCCGAGATCGTGGGTGACGATCACCGCCGCCAGCCCTAACTCCACCACCAGCCCGCGCAGGAGATCGAGCAGGCGCGCCTGTACCGAGACGTCCAGCCCGCCGGTGGGTTCATCCATAAACACCAGTTTCGGCTGCGTCACGAGATTGCGGGCGATTTGCAAGCGCTGCTGCATGCCGCCGGAAAAGGTGGTCGGCAGGTCGTCGATGCGGGAAGGCGGGATCTCCACCTCCTGCAGCCAGCGTTCGGCGGTGGCGCGAATGTCGCCGTAGTGGCGGGCGCCGGTCGCCATCAGCCGTTCGCCGATGTTGCCGCCCGCCGAGACCTGGCGACGCAGACCGTCCATCGGGTGCTGATGCACAACGCCCCATTCGGTGCGTAGCAGGCGGCGGCGTTCGGCTTCGCTCATGGCGTATAGCGATCGCTGTTGATACCGCACTTCACCCTGTTGCGGCGCCAGACGAGCGGAAATCGCTTTCAGCAGCGTGGTTTTACCGGAGCCGGATTCGCCGACGATGCCGAGCACTTCGCCCGGCCACAGCTCGAAAGAGACATCGCTAAAACCTTTTCCCGGCGCATAGAGATGGGTCAGGTGATTGACTGCAAGTAACGGCTGGCTCATTTTTTCTGCGCCTCGCTCTGTTGGCGGCAATAGTCGGTATCGGAACAGACAAACATCCGCTGGCCGCTGTCATCCAGCACCACTTCGTCAAGATAGCTGTGACGCGAACCGCAAATGGCGCAGGGTTCATCCCACTCCTGCACGCTAAACGGGTGATCGTCGAAATCGAGGCTTTCGACTGCGGTATAGGGCGGCACCGCGTAGATACGTTTTTCGCGCCCGGCGCCGAACAGCTGCAGCGCCGGCATCATGTGCATTTTGGGGTTATCGAATTTTGGGATCGGCGAAGGGTCCATCACGTAGCGGCCGTTCACCTTTACCGGATAGGCGTAGGTGGTGGCGATGTGGCCGAAGCGGGCGATATCCTCATACAGCTTCACCTGCATTACGCCGTACTCTTCCAGCGCGTGCATGGTGCGGGTTTCGGTTTCGCGCGGTTCGATAAAGCGCAGCGGCTCTGGGATCGGCACCTGATAGATCAGGATCTGATCTTCCACCAGCGGCGTTTCCGGGATCCGGTGGCGGGTCTGGATCAGGGTGGCGTCTTCGGTGCGTTCGGTGGTGGCGACGCCGGTTACGCGTTTAAAGAACTGGCGGATCGACACCGCGTTGGTGGTGTCATCGGCGCCCTGATCGATGACCTTCAGTACGTCGTTCTCGCCGATAACGCTGGCGGTCAGTTGGATCCCGCCGGTACCCCAACCATAGGGCATCGGCATTTCGCGGCCGCCGAAGGGCACCTGATAGCCGGGAATGGCCACCGCTTTCAGTATCGCCCGGCGGATCATGCGCTTGGTTTGCTCATCAAGATAAGCAAAGTTATAGCCAGTCAGTGGATTAGCCACGTTCGTTCTCCCGTTGCAGGCGTTTCAACAGCGCCAGTTCGGCCTGGAAATCGACATAGTGCGGCAGTTTCAGATGCGAGACGAAGCCGGCGGCTTCAACGTTATCGGCGTGCGCCAGCACGAACTCTTCATCCAGGGCCGGTCCGCTTATCTCTTCGCCGTATTCCGGCGCCTGAAGGGCGCGGTCGACCAGCGCCATGGCCATCGCTTTACGCTCGCTCATGCCAAACGTCAGGCCGTAGCCGCGGGTGAAGTGCGGCGGCTCATCCTCTGGATCGACAAAGCCGTTGACCATTTCGCATTCGGTCAGCAGCAGCTCGCCAATATTGACGCTAAAGCCCAGCTCTTCCGGCACGATTTCCACCTGCACGTAGCCGCTGCGGATCTCGCCGGCAAACGGATGGTTGCGGCCATAGCCGCGCTGGGTTGAGTAGGCCAGCGCCAGCAAATAGCCTTCATCGCCGCGTACCAGTTGCTGCAGCCTTGAGGAGCGCGAGCAGGGATAGACCGGCGGGGTGCGGGTGATATCGTCAGGCGGCGCGCCGCAGTCCGCTTCCGCTTTTGCCAGCCCCTGCTGCGCCAGCAGGTTGAAGACGTGCGGCGTAGGCTGCGTTTCGCTACCGGCTTTCTGCACCGACGGCGGTTCGCCGTTGGCCAGCAGGGCAAAATCGAGCAGGCGGTGGGTATAGTCGTAAGTGGGGCCCAGCAGCTGGCCGCCGGGGATATCTTTGTACACCGCGGAGATCCGGCGCTCGAGGCGCATCCCGGCGGTATCAACCGGTTCGCTGACCGCCAGCCGCGGCAGGGTGGTGCGGTAGGCGCGCAGCAGGAAGATCGCTTCGACGTTATCGCCGCTGGCCTGCTTCAGCGCCAGCGCCGCCAGTTCGCGGTCGGCGATGCCGCCTTCGGTCATCACCCGGTCCACCGCCAGGCTGAGCTGTTCGCTTATCTGGTCAACGCTCAGTTCGGGAAGCCGTCCATCGCCCCGTCGTTTCTGCTCTTGCAAGGCGTGAGCGGCGCTAATCGCCTTCTCGCCGCCTTTGACGGCAACATACATTTAGCACACCTCCACGTGGGTGGTACGCGGGATAGCCAGCAGGCGCTCGCCGCAGGTCAGGATCAGGTCAATGCCCAGCGGGAACGGGTGCGGGCGTTCGGTTAATTCGTCGATGATGCAGTCTGGCAGCTGTGGGGCGATCATTCGCTCCTCGGCAATGCCCGCGCCGGTCAAGCGCAGCATGCGTCCGCCGCTCAGGCTGGCTAGTTGAACAATCAGCGTGACGCCGGTTTCCGGCGCCGCCACGGTACCGGCGGAAAGGACATTAAGCTGTTCGGCGCTGATGGTGTCGCAGGCGACGGCAAATACCGCCTGCTGCGGCTGTTCCACCAGCGTCGCGCCGGTATGGAAGCGAAGATTTTGGCTGACCAGATCGTTATGCAGCGCGGCGGCCATCCACACCGGGGTGTCGTGATCGGCCAGGGTCAGCAGCAAGCTGGTGGAGGCGATATTCAGCGGCTGCCAGCCGTGCTGAAGCTGCTGCAGGGAGACAATCACTCCCGGCTCGCTCATTGCTTTCAGCAGGCGGCGGAAACTGTGTTGGGCATCCTGCACCGGTAGGGTAAAGGCGGTTTGTAATGTCATGCGTTATCTCCGCGAACCAGAGTAAAGAAGTCGACCCGGCTGGCGTTGACTTCGGCGCGGCGGGCGTCAAGGCGCGCGCTGCGTTGTGCTTCCAGCGGGGTAATGAGGGTTTCCATTAAGGTGTGAAAATAGTGAGGCGATTGCAGCAGGCCGTCGATCGCCGCACAGCGCTCGGCGTGGGGGCGGTCGCGGCCCAAAATCCAGCTGTAGCCGAGGGTGCCATCGGCCAGGCGCACGGCGGCGCGGGTCAGGGTGGCGTCGCCGGCAAAGAAGCGATCGCCGATGCCGCCCATGCGCGCCTGGAGCTGTACCAGCCCGGTTTCCGGGGCGCGAATTAATTCATACTCCGGCGCCAGCCGCAGCGATTGCATGCGCGCCAGAAGGTCCTGCGGTTCACTGTGGGCCAGTACGGACATCCAGCGCTGGCGGGTGGCGGTATCGAAGTGCATTCAGTGCTCCATGGTGAATTCAATCATGTCGGCGCGGGTCAGGCTGACGGAGTACTCCGTCGTGACTGTCTCGCCCTCGCGGCTATTGAGCGTGCGTACGCACAGCAGTGGCGCCATATTGGGGATTTCCAGCAGCTTGCTCTCTTTCGCCTGCGCGCGGCGGGCGCTGATTTTGGTGCGTACGCGGGTCAGTTCGATGGCGAGTTGGTCGCGCAGCAGGTCGTGTAGCGAGCCATGGGTGAAGGTTTGCAGCACCGGCCAGAAGCGCAGGTCGGCGAAGTAGTGGTCAATCAAACACAGCGCCACGCCGTTAACCCGGCGCAGGGTGCGCAGATGAATGACGGTTTCGCCTTCGGCGATGCCAAAGGCTTCGGCAACGTGGCTGCTGGCCGGGCGCAGCACCGACAGCAGTTTCTCGCTGGTCGGGTGGCTGCCTTGTTCCAGCAGATTCTGGCTAAAACGCGCCTGGGCGTTGAGCGGGTAGTCGATGGGGCGCATCAATACCAGTACGCCGACGCCCTGGCGGCGCTGGACCCATCCGCGTTCCACCAGCTGATCGATGGCGCGGCGTAGGGTGTGGCGGTTAACTTCAAAGCGCGCCGCCAGCTGTTGTTCCGCAGGCAAATAGTCGCCGCAGCGATAGTGATGGCGCAGCTCCTGTTCAAGCCTGGCGGCAATTTCCTGATACCGGGTGGGGTAACTGGTCGGATGTCTGGATAAGTACATTGTTATCGAGCCTCACTAAGCACCTTGGGGATCCCCGTTGAGCGTGGGCCGATACTGACGCGTTTTTGTTACATTCCTGTTAAGTCACGATGACCGCAGGATGAAGAGTTAATGCCGGTGAGATGACAGGGCGGAGAAGCCGCCCTGGAGAGAAGATTAGGGTTGTTTGACGACGTTAACCATCCACGGCACGCCGAAACGATCGACCACTTTGCCGAAACCGTGGGCCCAGAAGGTCTCCTGCCACGCCATTTCGATGCGCCCGCCATCGGCCAGCGCCTCAAACCAGTGTTTGCCTTCAGCAATATCTTTTGGCTCCAGCACGAGGACGAATCCCGCGTAATGTTCCATGCCGCTACTGGGGCTATCGCTCAACATCAAAATACTGTCGGCGACCTGCAGGCTGGCGTGGGCGATGCAGTCGGCGGCAAGATGTTGCCCGGAGGCGCAACCATCTTCGGCATCCTGGGCGCTCTGCGGCATCTCGCCGTAGGTGATTTGGTGGATAAGCTGCGCCCCCAGCGCCTGCTGATAGAAGGCGATGGCGGCAGCGCAGTTGCCGCTAAAAGCAATGTAAGGACTCAGGGACATAAGCATGACCTCAGATAACCAATGACCCATAAAGCGTAGTTGGTGACGGGCAAAAGAAGCCAGGCGGCAAAGCGGGGTGAATTTTTCTGAAAATGCGTCGCCGCGTGGCGGGAAGGCAGAGACGAAATGAGAATTGATCGCGCGGTTTGGCTGGAAGGATTCGGGAATAATTTCCGTGAAATTAGCAAAATAACTTCGCCGCGATCCGCCGCTGATATTCGGACGCGCCGGCGAGGTTGCCGCCAGCGCCGGAAAAATAATGGCGCTGGCGTAAAAAAAATTAATTAGTTCTTTTTGACGAATTCAGATTTCAGCTTCATCGGACCAAAACCGTCAATTTTGCAGTCGATGTTGTGATCGCCTTCGACCAGACGGATATTCTTCACTTTGGTGCCGATTTTCAGCATGGAGGAACTGCCTTTTACCTTCAGATCTTTCACCACGGTCACGCTGTCGCCATCGGCAAGTAAGTTGCCGTTAGCGTCTTTTACGATCAGCGCGTCGGTGTCGTCGGCCGGCTCGGCATTGTTCCACTCGTGGGCGCATTCCGGGCAGATGTACATGCCGTTATCTTCATATGTGTATTCAGAATGGCATTTTGGGCAGTGTGGAAGTTGCATGGCGTTCCTCGTGATTACTGGGAAAAATAGGACGTTGGTCCGTTAAACAGCGGCTATTAGCCGAAAGTGCGGCTGATTATAGCGCAATTCCGCACTTTTGTCGGGTATTTTTTCCAGGAAATAACGCAGGGTAATTATTTTGGCTTTGCGGAGAATATGCTGAAAAATGGACGTTAATAAAGTCCATAAATAAACATCGGCGGCGAAACAGAGATTGAACTTATTCATTTTATTTGGCTCTGTAATTAAGCTGGGCGAATTTTTCGTGAAGTTGATCCCAAATTTAAACGCTGGTAGGGTAAAAAGGGATGTAAGTAAATTCGTCACTGCTTATTTGGTAAGTGAATTATTAATTTAAGGCCAGAGCAGGCGTCAACAGGTTCGGTTGTACACTCTGTCAGAAAGACAGTGCAGGCAAACCTGCTACGCTTGAAATGTGGAGCACAGCACTTCGCCGCTCCCAACGTACGTCGCGAATGACCTCGTCATTTGGCGAGGAGTCGTGCGCTCAAGGCGATAGCACAGAGGAAAAGTATGCTTAAAAGGAAAAAAATAAAGCCGATCACGCTTAGGGATGTCACCATCATCGATGATGGTAAGTTGCGAAAAGCCATCACCGCGGCCTCGCTCGGTAATGCGATGGAGTGGTTCGATTTCGGTGTGTATGGTTTTGTGGCTTATGCCCTTGGTAAAGTCTTCTTCCCCGATGCCGATCCCAGCGTGCAGATGATTGCCGCGCTCGGTACTTTCTCGGTTCCCTTCTTGATTCGTCCGCTCGGCGGCCTGTTCTTCGGGATGCTCGGCGATAAATACGGTCGACAAAAAATCTTAGCGATCACCATCGTTATCATGTCGATAAGTACATTCTGTATCGGTCTTATTCCGTCGTATGCCACTATTGGTATCTGGGCGCCGATTCTGCTGCTGTTGTGTAAAATGGCGCAGGGCTTCTCGGTGGGCGGCGAATATACCGGGGCGTCGATCTTCGTGGCCGAATACTCGCCTGACCGTAAACGCGGGTTTATGGGCAGTTGGCTGGACTTCGGTTCGATTGCCGGCTTCGTGATGGGCGCAGGCGTGGTGGTACTGATTTCCAGCGTCGTGGGTGAAGAGAACTTCCTCGACTGGGGCTGGCGTATCCCGTTCTTCCTGGCGCTGCCGCTGGGGATTATCGGCCTGTACCTGCGTCACGCGTTGGAAGAGACCCCGGCGTTCCAGCAGCACGTGGATACCCTTGAACAGGGCGATCGCGAAGGCCTGCAGGAAGGTCCGAAGGTCTCCTTTAAAGAGATTGCCACCAAGCACTGGCGCAGCCTGCTGACCTGTATTGGCCTGGTGATTTCCACCAACGTGACCTACTACATGCTGTTGACCTATATGCCGAGCTACCTGTCGCATAACCTGCACTACTCGGAAGATCACGGCGTACTGATTATTATCGCCATCATGGTCGGCATGTTGTTTGTCCAGCCGGTTATCGGCATGCTGAGCGACCGTTTTGGCCGCCGTCCGTTTATCCTGGTGGGTAGCGTCGCGCTGTTCACGCTGTCTATCCCGGCCTTTATCATGATTAACAGTAACGTGATTGGCCTGATCTTCGCCGGTCTGCTGCTGCTGGCGGTGGTGCTGAACTGCTTTATCGGCGTGATGGCCTCATCGCTGCCGGCGATGTTCCCGACCCACATCCGCTTCAGCGCCCTGGCCAGCGCCTTTAACATCTCGGTGCTGATCGCCGGTCTGACGCCGACGCTGGCGGCATGGCTGGTGGAAACCACCCAGAACCTGATGATGCCGGCTTACTATCTGATGGTGATTGCGGTGATTGGTCTGATTACCGGCCTGTCGATGAAAGAGACCGCTAACCGTCCGCTGAAAGGGGCGACACCGGCGGCGTCCGATATCCAGGAAGCGAAAGAAATTCTGGGCGAGCACTACGATAACATCGAGCATAAAATCGAAGATATCGATCAGGAAATCGCCGACCTGCAGGAAAAACGCGCCCGTCTGGTACAGCAGCATCCGCGTATCAACGACTAACCGTTTTTCACTGTTCACGATGCCGCCTGGGGAGACCCCGGCGGCATTTTTTATGGCTGCGGCGACGCAAGGCTGTGGCGGCGCTGTTGGCTCAATTTACGGTACTGCTGCGGCGGCATGCCGACGTAGCGGGTAAAGGTGCTGTAGAAGCGGCTGCTGGACCGGAACCCGGCGGTGAGGGCGATATCAAGGATGGTCTTATCGGTGTCGCTCAGCAGCGCGCGCACGTGATTGATGCGCATGGCGGTGATGTACTGCTTCATGGTCTGCTGCATTACCCGCTGAAAAACGCCCATCGCGTAGTTTGGGTTGAGTTTAACGTGCTCGGCGACGGCATCGACGGTCAGCGCCTGGTCATAATGGGCGGCGATAAATTCCAGCATCTGGCTGACATAAAATTGCGCGTGGCGCGAGACGCTGTTCTTGTGCGTGCGCGAGGTCTTATTGACCAGAATCGGCTGCCAGCCGGCGAGGCTCAGCCGCTTGAGCATCAGGGCGATTTCATCGATCGCCAACTGGCGAATCTGTTCATTCTCGTGATTCAATTCCTGCTGCCAACGGCGTACTTCAAAAGCGCTTAACTGCTGGGCGGCAAGAGATTTAATCACCATCCCGTGGGTGACGTGGTTTATCAGTTCGCGATCCAGCGGCCACGACAGAAACAGATGCATCGGCAGGTTGAATATCGCCATCTGCTGGCAGTCGCCCGGGCGGGTCAACTGATGCGGCGTACAGGCCCAAAACAGGGTGATATAGCCTTTCTCAATGCGCACTACTTCATTGTTAATCAAATACTCCACGTCGCCGTCGAACGGCACGTTGACCTCTACCTGGCCGTGCCAGTGGCTGGTGGCCATGGCGTGCGGGGGGCGCAGTTCGATATCCATGCGCTGATACTCGGAATAGAGCGCCAGCGGGCTGCGGCTCTGCTTTTCATCGCTGCTGCACATGTGCGGGTCGGGGGGCAGGGAAGTGAAGCGGTGTTCCATCATGGGCGGATTCCTGGATCGTCAGAGTGGCTGCGTTTTTAGCCTGAACTGATTACAGCTTAGCGGAATCATCGGCCCGTTTTCTCTCCTTTTAAGCCGATCTATTCCCAAAAGCTCAGATTTTGTGGCGCTTAATGGCCGATCTGAGTTTCCGGGAATGCTCCGGCGGGAACGGGGCAGCGCAGCGGCGAGCGGCATGCCACTCTGAAAGTGTTCAATGACCTGATGGAGAGAGCGCGATGTCCGCCCCAAAAATTACCTTTATCGGCGCCGGTTCGACGGTGTTCGTCAAAAATATTCTCGGTGATGTTTTCCAGCGCCCGGCGCTGAAATCGGCGCATATCGCGCTGATGGATATCGATGAAACCCGGCTGGAAGAGTCACATACCGTGGTACGAAAGCTGATGGATTCCGTCGGCGCGAATGGCGAAATTAGCTGCCATCGCGATCGTAAAACCGCCTTGCGGAACGCCGATTTTGTTGTTGTCGCTTTCCAGATTGGCGGCTACGAGCCGTGCACCGTGATTGACTTTGAAGTCTGTAAACGCCACGGCCTTGAGCAGACCATTGCCGATACGCTGGGGCCGGGAGGCATTATGCGCGCGCTGCGCACCATCCCGCACCTGTGGGCTATCTGCGACGATATGAGCGAGGTCTGCCCGGACGCCACCATGCTTAACTACGTTAATCCGATGGCGATGAACACCTGGGCGATGTACGCCCGCTACCCGCATATCAAGCAGGTGGGTCTGTGCCACTCGGTGCAAGGCACAGCGGAAGAGCTGGCGCGCGACCTTAACCTCGACCCGGCGGATTTACGTTACCGCTGCGCGGGAATTAACCATATGGCGTTCTATCTGTCGCTGGAGAAAAAGCTCGCGGACGGCAGCTACGTCAGTATCTATCCCGACCTGCTGCAGGCCTACGCCGAAGGACTGGCGCCGAAGCCGAACCTGCATGGCAATCCACGCTGCGAGAACATCGTCCGCTATGAGATGTTCAAAAAGCTGGGCTACTTTGTCACCGAATCGTCGGAGCATTTCGCCGAATACACGCCATGGTTTATCAAGCCGGGGCGCGACGATCTTATCGCCCGCTATAAAGTGCCGTTGGATGAGTACCCTAAACGCTGCGTCGAGCAGTTGGCCAACTGGCATAAAGAGCTGGAGAGCTATAAGAGCGGCGAGCGTATCGAGGTTAAACCTTCGCGCGAGTATGCCAGCACCATCATGAATGCCATCTGGACCGGCGAGCCAAGCGTGGTGTACGGCAACGTGCGCAACGATAATCTTATCGACAACCTGCCGCAGGGTTGCTGCGTGGAAGTTGCTTGCCTGGTGGACGCCAACGGCATCCAGCCGACGAAAGTAGGCGCGCTGCCGGCGCATCTGGCGGCGCTGATGCAGACCAACATCAACGTGCAGACGCTGCTAACGGAGGCCATCCTGACGGAAAATCGCGATTACGTTTATTACGCCACGATGATGGATCCGCACACCGCCGCGGTGCTGGGGATCGAAGAGATCTACGCGCTGGTGGATGATCTGATCGCCAGCCACGGCGACTGGCTGCCGGACTGGCTGCACCGTTAATCTTCTCATGCCGCCGGGGGATCTGGTCCGGCGGCGCCTGCCATGCTCTATCAAACGCTAAAGGAGGCGCTGGCGACAGCGACCTGTACCCTATGAGTATTTCAATGACAACAAAGCTCAGCTACGGATTTGGTGCCTTTGGTAAAGATTTCGCTATCGGTATCGTTTACATGTATCTGATGTATTACTACACCGATATTGTTGGCTTATCGGTTGGGGTGGTTGGCACCTTGTTCCTGGTGGCAAGGATCCTCGATGCGATAGCCGATCCGATCATGGGATGGATCGTCAACTGCACGCGATCGCGATGGGGGAAGTTCAAGCCGTGGATCCTGATCGGCACTATCACCAACTCGGTGGTGCTGTATATGCTGTTCAGCGCCCATCACTTCAGCGGCGGGGCGCTTCTGGCGTGGGTGTGGCTGACCTACCTGCTGTGGGGCTTCACCTATACCATCATGGATGTGCCGTTCTGGTCGCTGGTGCCGACCATTACCCTTGATAAACGCGAACGTGAACAGCTGGTGCCTTACCCGCGCTTTTTCGCCAGCCTTGCCGGGTTTGTGACCGCCGGGGTCACACTGCCGTTTGTCAGCGCCGTCGGCGGCGCCGATCGCGGCTTCGGTTTCCAGATGTTTACCCTGGTGCTGATTGCCTTTTTCGTAATTTCCACCCTCGTTACCTTGCGCAACGTCCATGAGGTTTACTCGTCGGATAGCGGCGTAAGCGAGGATTCCAGCCATCTCTCACTGCGCCAGATGGTGGCGCTCATCTATAAAAACGATCAGCTGGCCTGCCTGTTGGGCATGGCGCTGGCCTATAACACGGCGGCGAATATCATTGCCGGCTTCGCGATTTATTACTTTACCTACGTGATTGGCAGTGCGGAGATGTTCCCGTATTACATGTCCTACGCGGGGGCGGCGAATTTGCTGACGCTAATCCTGTTCCCACGGCTGGTGAAAGGTCTGTCGCGACGCATTCTGTGGGCGGGGGCATCGATCATGCCGGTGCTGGGCTGCGGCGTACTGTTGCTGATGGCGCTGAGCGGGGTTTACAACATTGCGCTGATTTCGCTGGCTGGAGTGTTGTTGAATATTGGCACCGCGCTGTTCTGGGTGCTGCAGGTCATTATGGTGGCCGATACCGTTGACTACGGCGAATATACGATGAATATCCGCTGCGAAAGTATCGCCTACTCGGTACAGACGCTGGTGGTCAAAGCCGGTTCGGCGTTTGCGGCCTGGTTTATCGCCATCGTGCTCGGTATCATCGGTTACGTGCCGAATGTGGTGCAATCATCCCACACGCTGCTGGGGATGCAGGCGATTATGATTGCGCTGCCGACGATCTTTTTTGCTCTGACGCTGTTTCTCTATTTCCGCTATTACAAACTGAATGGCGATATGTTGCGACGTATTCAGATTCACCTGCTGGATAAATATCGTCGGGTACCGGAAAATGTCGTCGAGCCGGAACGGCCGATCGTGGTACCCAATCAGGTGTAAAAAGCGTGCGAAAACCGCTGGCGAAAGAGGGGAGGGATGCTCTCTTTTTGCACAAAAAAAGCGTTTAAAATAGACAGAAATGAAAACTTTTAGTTCTCTTATTTGTCTCTTATAGTTCTCTCTTTGAACTCAATGAGTTAATTGAAATCTCCATTGTTTCTCAAATAAAACTCAGAATTGTCTCTTTTTCGTGCTCTTGCGCTGCTTTTTAACTCTTGCTACTCTTTTTGGGTCTTACATTTTCTCTTATTTGTCTCAGTGATGGAGCAATGCGATGCGCATTTTTATCGATGATGGTTCAACCAATATCAAAATGCTGTGGGAGCAAGATGGCGAAACTTTCACCCATATCAGCCCCAATAGTTTCAAGCGCGGCTGGTCTGCCACTTTCGGCGCCGGGAAGCCATTTAACTACACCGTGGATGATGAAAAGTACTCTTTCGACCTGATCACCCCCGATGCGTTACCCACCAACAATATTGATTGGCAATACAGCCCGTTGAACTCCATCGCTGTTCACCATGCTCTGCTGACCAGCGGCCTCGAACCGCAGGATGTCGAGATTGTGGTCACCCTGCCGCTGACTGAATTTTATGATGAAGATGCGCAATATCGTCTTGATAACATTGAGCGTAAGAAAAAGAGCCTGCTGCGCGAAGTTAAACTGAATAAAGGCGTGGTGTTCAATATCACTAAAGTCACCGTGCGTCCGGAATCCATTCCGGCGGGTATCAGCCTGTGCGATGAGCTGAAACCCTCGCATTCGGTGCTGATTGTCGACCTCGGCGGCACCACGCTGGATATTTCGATGGTGGCCGGGCAAATGACCTCGGTTTCGCGTATTTACGGCGACCCGAAGCTGGGCGTATCGCTGGTGACCGACGCCGTTAAGCTGGCGCTGGCGCGGGCGAATACCGATACCTCCAGTTATAACGTTGACCAGATAATCATCAACCGCCACGACGAAGAGTATCTGACCGATAACATCAACGATCCGGATGCGGTATCTGAAGTGAAAAAGGTTATCTCCAACAGCATCGAACGCCTGACGACTCGCGTTCTGACGGCGATTGATAGTTTTAAAGGCTATTCTCACGCCATCGTGATTGGCGGCGGCGCGCCGCTGGTTGCCGATGCGATTCGCGAACGCATGGGTCTGCGCGAAGATCGCTTTGTGGTGGCCGACGAGCCGCAGTTCGCCCTCGTGCGTGGTCTGAAAATTATTGGTTAAGGAGCGTCTATGACTCTGGATCGCAGAAAGGTTCTGATATACCTGCGCCCGGATATCAGCGCCAGCGAGCGCTTTGCGGACGCGAAAATTGAAGCCCATCATCGTGGCGATCGCGGGGATATGTCGCGTACAGCGCTGCTGGCAGGGTTAGCGTTGGGTGAAGTAGATAGCCGGCTGCCGTCAATGCTGGCGGCGCTGCTGGCGGAAGATACGCCACCGGAGACGCTGCGTAGAATGCTGGCCTCGTTTCTTGAGATTCAGCCAGCCTCTTCCGCTGCGGCATCTACGCCAGCGGCCGCGCCGGTTAAGGCGCCCGAGCCGCCTGCGCCGGTGAGCGAGAGCGTCTCCGCGCGTAATCTCGCCGGCTCGCTGCCGGATTAAGCGCTTTTCCCGGCTCTCGCTGCGCGCAGCCGGGCTACGGTTTGCGCCGTGAGCGAGCTGTAGCCCGGGTAAGGCGGAACGCCGCGACCCGGGAAATTTCCCGGCTTACGCTACGCGCAGCCGGGCTACGGTTTGCGCTGTGAGTGACCTGTAGGCCGGGCAAGGCGGAACGCCGCGACCCGGGAACTCCGCTTAGCTGTGGGTCAAAAAGCGGGCCAGACGCTGCTGCAGTAGCCGATTTTCGCGGGTGAGTCGCGCATTTTCATCCAGCAGCGTCAACGCCACCGCAATCCCCGGCCAGTCCAGCTCCAGCTCGTTACGCAGGCGCACAGCGCGATGCACAATCGTCACCGCGCTGTCGTCAAACAGCCAGGTTTCAGCCTGCGGCTGGTGCGGCTCAATCATCCCTAAGCCGACGATCTCCGTCAGCTCCTCTTGCGACACCCCGGTGCGCAGGCACAACTCGGTGATGGTAAACGTCACTGTTACTTTAGCCATCAGGCTTTCCCCCATGTCTTACGCGGATCGAAGCTGGCTTCGCTTTCGGCGAGTTGCTGCCAGAGCTCACGCGCTTTTTCATCTGGTTTTGGCGGCATAACGATTTTGATGACGGCGAACAAATCGCCGGTGTGGGTTTTGCTTACCAACCCTTTGCCCTTGATGCGCAGCCGTTGTCCCGCCTGGCTACCCGCCGGAATTGTCAGCAGAATGCTCTCTTTTAACGTCGGTACGGTGACTTTCGCCCCCAGCGCGGCTTCCCACGGCGCCAGCGGCAGTACGATCTCCAGGTTATGACCGTTGATGTCGAACAGCGGATGCGGCGCGATGTGAATCACCAGCCACAGATCGCCATTCGGGCCGCCGTTTTCGCCTGGCGTCCCCTGACCTTTCAGGCGAATTCGCTGGCCATCGCTGACCCCCGCCGGAATTTTCACATTCAGCGTTTTCGGCGTTTCACTCTCAACCATGCCGAAGACGTTATAGACCGGCAGCTTGTAGCTGACGGTACGAGTCTGTTCGGCGAGGGTTTCTTCGAGGAACACCGCCACTTCGATTTCGACATCGTGACCGCGCTCGGCGCGCTGGCGGCGGGCGTGATGCGCCTGCTGGCCGAACATCGAGGAGAAGATATCGTCGAAGTCCTGCTGGCTGTAGCTTTGTTCGTGGGCGTGCTGTTGGCGGTTGAACTGCGGATCGTTGCGGTGCTGCCAAAGTTGATCATATTCGGCGCGACGCTGATCGTCTTTGAGGACTTCCCATGCTTCGGCGAGATCCTTGAATTTTGCTTCGGCATCGGGCTCTTTGCTGACGTCGGGGTGATATTTACGAGCCAAACGGCGGTAGGCGGTCTTGATGGTTTTCAGATCGTCCGTTGGCTTAACCCCTAGAATGGTATAATAATCCTTTAATTCCATGGTGTTATCTCATTTATGCTCAAAAATCTGGTCACGGAACCCCTGGATCAGGCGGCTCTATTAAGAGTAGGGCAAATGAGAAAGGGTGGCGGAGAAAAGTGGCAAAAACTTGACGCCGTCGGGGATGACGGCATCCAGTGATTATTCTGGGGTGCCGGAGCGGTAGTTGCGCCGCCATCCTTCCAGCAGCACCAGCGCCGCACCAATGGCCCCGGCAACAAAATGTAGATAATTCGGGGAATTGGGGAACAGCTGAACAAAGGTCGGGTCGGTTATCATCATTGAACCGGCAATCCAGCCAATCAACGCGCCGCCCAGCAATACGACCGAGGGAAAGCGAGTCAGTATGGCCAACACCAGCTTACTGCCCGCGACAATAATCGGGATGCTGATTAATACCCCCAGCGCCACCAGCAGGAGATGGCCTTTACCGGCGGCTGCCACGGCTAGCACGTTATCCAGCGACATGATCACATCGGCGACGGTGATGGTGACGGCGGTGCGCCACAGGCTACTGGAGCTGCTGATATCGCTCTCTTCTTCCTCGTTGGCGACCAGCTTAATGCCAATCCACAGTAGCAGTAACGCACCGACGATTTTTAGCCACGGCAACGACAACAAATAAATCGCCACCGCCAGCAGCGCGACCCGGGCGATAATCGCGCCGAGAGTACCGATAACAATGGCTTTGGTGCGCAGATGCGCCGGCAACTTGCGGCAGGCCATGGCGATGACCACCGCGTTATCGCCGCCTAATAACAAATCGATGGCGATGATTTGTAGCAAAATAACGGCGAAGTCCCACTGACTCAATATTTCGTTCATGCCTGGCTCGTATTGCAAATAATGTCGATCAAAAAAGATGGGCGCAGGGTACTCCCGTTCTTCGCCCCTGACCACCCTTCAGGCCGTAGGGGGAATCGCGGCGTCTGACAAATAAAGTTACGAATCAATGCATAGACTGACAATGATTCGCCGCCAAAGGATGATATTTTGTCCGATTAGGCTCACCTGCCGTCTACTTTTCGTAAGGACTTTTCAATATGTCTGGCATCAAGAATCTACTTATTCTCGCTCTGGCGGGCGCTTCCCTGCTGCCGGCGCTGGCCAGCGCCGCTGACGCGCCGGCCGCGACGTTCACCGCGGAGCAGGAAGCGCGTATCGGCAAAATCGCCGCTGATTACCTGGTCGCCCATCCGGAAGTGCTATTGCAGGCCAGCCAAAAGCTGCAGCAAATTCAGGCGGAGCAGCAGGCCAGCGCCGCTACCCAGGCGGTAATCAAGAATGCCGACAAGCTGACGCAGGATAAGGCCACGCCAACCTACGGCCCGGCTAACGGTAAAGTCACCGTTATCGAGTTCTTCGATTATCAATGCATCTACTGTAGCCGCCTCGCGCCGGTTATGGAGCAGGTGATTAAAGACCATCCGCAAACCCGTTTTGCCTTCAAAGAGTGGCCGATTTTCGGCAGCCGTTGGGCAACTTCGCTGGATGCGGCGAAAACCGGTCTGCAGATATATCAGCAGAAAGGGGCCGAGGCCTATCTGACTTACCACAACGGCGTTTACGCCACCGGGCATAACGAAGGCAAACTGACGGCGGCGGACATCCAACAGCAGGCGAAAAAGGTGAACTTTGACGCCAAAAAAGCGGCGGATGTCGAACCGGCGCTGGAAAACATTAACCAGCTGGCGCAGGAGATTGGCTTAAGCGGTACGCCTGGCGTGATAGTCATGCCGACAACTGGCGCGACCGAAGCGACCATTACCGTCTTCCCGGGACTGGCCGACAAAGCCTCGCTGGATGCGGCGATTAAGAAAGCCGGCGGTAACTAATTTCACCGCCCCGTAAGCACAAAGGCCGCAAGCGATGCGGCCTTTTTTGTGGTTCCGTTAGCGTTCGTCTTCCTCGCTCTGATTGATTTTTAAATCAATGATTCTGCCAATCTGGTCGTGATATACCGTCAGCAGGTTATATTGGCTCATCTCGGAAATGATTTGCGGTGCGATATTAAAGCTCTCCGCTAGTTCTTCATGACGTAGCGAGGCCATGCTGCCGTGTCGCCGGGCGTTATAACGGCGTAGATTGTACTGATACCACAAAATCAGCAGCCAGCCGTTAATTGCCGCCACCAGTAAATAGACCAGTACGGTATTAAACGACGCCATAATCGCGTCCCAGCTGTCGTTACCGTGCTGGGTAAACTGCATCAGCAAATTGGCATACAGAAAAAAGGCGAAGCCGGCCCACGCGATAGCGGTTAATACGCCGTCAAAGATGCGCGGCAACACGCGATGCTCGGTTAAGATCAGGGTTTGTTCGTTCATGACATTCTTCCTTTACCTCTATCGGGGCTGACCCAGCGAGCCCTGGCGCGTTTACGTTTCAACATGACTTTGGGGAAGGCAACGATGGTGGTTAACAGGCCAATCATCCAGTACACCATCGGAAACCAGATCACCCAGAACAGCGAGCCGGCGACGCCGCGTTCATAGCGCCGTTCGATGTACAGACTGGCGATAAACTGCAGCAGACACATCACCCCCAGCAGCAGCCCGGTAAATTCCGGCGGAAAAAGGCTGCGGACGGTCAGATTCTCCGGCAGCGGGGCAAAATGGCTGGCGATGAACAGCAAAATGGTGACCGCATAGGCGAAGGCCCACAGCGTGGAGAGGGCATATTCGAGAAACAGCGGCCACATCCGGTGATGCTCCCAGCGAAACAGGCGGCGCAGATTGACCAGAAAAACCTCGGCGCCGCCCTGCGCCCAGCGTAACCGCTGTTTCCACAGCCCCTTCAGCGTCTCCGGCATCAGGATCCAGCACAGCGCTCGCGGCTCGAAGAAAATCGCCCAATGGCGTAGCTGCAGCTTCCAGCTGATATCGATATCTTCGGTGATCATATCCGGGCTCCAGTAGCCGACGTCCGCCAGCGCCTGGCGACGAAAAGCGGCAATCACACCGGAGACGGTAAACACCCGGCCGTAAATACGCTGGGTGCGCTTAATCAGCCCGATTATCGAAGAGAATTCGCCGACCTGAATGCGGCCAATCAGCGTCGAGCGGGTACGAATTCGCGGGTTGCCGGTCACCGCGCCGACGTGGGGATACTGAATCAGCGGCGCTACCAGGTAGGCGGCGGTATCACGGTCGAGCAGGGCATCGCCGTCGATGCACACCAGCAAGTCCCCACGCGCGGCGGCAGCGCCGGCTTTCAGCGCTACCGCTTTCCCCTGATTTTCGGCTAGATGAATCACCCGCAGCAGGTCGTACTCTTCCGCCAGTTGATTCAGCACCCTGGCGGTATCGTCGGAGGAGCCGTCGTTGATGGCGATCACCTCAATGTTGCGATAGCGCTGAGCCAGCGCGGCTTCGATGGTCTCGCGGGCATTTTTCTCCTCGTTAAAGCAGGGAATCAAAATAGAGATCAGCGGATCGCCGTCGAGTTTCGGCGGCGGCGTCTCTTTACCCCACGGCCAGTGGCGTTCCAGTTGAAACCAGAAGTAGAGCCCGCCGGTTATCCACAGCACCGACATAAACAGCGGCCAGAAGAAGACGAAATCCAGTATCAACTCGCCGGTGAAAACGGCGGCCACGCCCAGCGGTAGCCCGAAAACCAGGCATAAAATCGAAAATGCGATAATGCGATCAGTCATTGTTGGGATACCAGTACGATGAAAACAGGGGCCTGATTTTCGAGATATCAGGCTGATTATTAAGGAAATCGTCGGGGTAGTAGCCGTAATTGTTGACGCCGTTGAGCTGTAATGTCCGCATCCAGTCGACCAGCTGTTGGTCAGGGATGGCGTTCTGCTGCGGGAGAGTCCAGTCTTTAGCCTGCAGCTCAAAAATGGTTTTCTTCAGTGCGCCCGGCCTGGCGCTGACGGCGCGCACCAGACGCGCCAGCCACGCATCGCTTTCCGCAACCGGAACGGATTCCATCAGCGGCATCGCCATCGGCACCGTCCAGTCGTAGGCCGCCAGAAAATCATCCAGATTCTGCGCGAACCAGGCCTCGCTTTCCGGTTGCAGGATCGGCAGGGCGAAGATATTGCGCGCGGTTCTCACCTGCGGGCCGCGAATCGCTTTCACGCTCTGGCTGAGCGTGCGGGTGAAGTCGATAAGCGTCTGACTTTTAAATCGCGTCCAGGCGTGCAGCGTGGCGGGGTTTTGGCGGATCTGCGCGATATCCTCCCGATGGCCCGCCGCACGCCAGGCAGCCATCGCCCCGGCGCCGGCATCTTCGTAATCCGTCAGTACCGCGTCGTCGTGGAACAGCACGCCGTCAAAGGTCGCGTAGCGGGCAAGGTCCTGATAAATATCGCGGATCTCGTCGCGCACCTGGCTATTCCATGGCGACAGACGTACATAGGGGTGAGTAGCCTGGCGCAGCGTGTTGCTTTGTGCATCCCAGCGCTGTACGCGCGGTAGCGAACCGTCCAGATCGAACGCCAGCACTGGCATCCACGCATACACTTTGGCGCCGCCGCGCGTCTGCAATTGCCAGGCGACGAAATTAAACAGATCGGCGCGCATCGGCAGGCGGCGGTTGGGGAAGTAGAGCGCTTTCACCGTGCCGTCGCCGAGCGGATCGGAAAAGGCCTGTAGGAAAACGTGAGTGATTTTCATGTCATAGACGCGCTGGATCAGCTTATCGATATTTTTGCGCTGCTGAGCCGGGTCTTTATCGTAGACATAATCGAGATCGACGTGCATCACCCGAACCGGTTCACGCTCCTGGATTTGCGTCACCTGGCTGGCGAAGGCCTTGATCGACGGGTTACCGGAGATAAGCAGACGGGGAATGTTATCCAGATCGCGCACGTCGCCCAGACCATCGCCTAGGGTAAACGCCAGTTGATAGCCGCGATTTTTGGCAATAGCCAGCGATGTGCCGTTGGCCGCGCCGTAGGGCCATACCCAGGCGCGCGGCGCTTTGCCGGTGACGTCGGCGATTTTGTCGCTCACTTTGCGCACGTCGGTATCGATGCGCTGGTGAAACTGCTGGTCGCTTTCGTAGCGCCCACTGGCCTTATCATAAAAGCGGTTGGCAACCGCCGGTTCGCGGCTACCCTGCGGATTGGCCTGAATACCATAGTGCGAAGCCCAGGTATGCGCGCCGATTTCAACCAGCGGTGATTGCGCGAGCTCGCGCACCATCTCCCAGGTGGCGAAACGTTCGCGCGGGGTCATCAGACCGCCGAAATCGACTTTTTTCTGCTCCGGCGTATCGACCCAACTGCCTACCGGCGCCCACAGTGCCGGGACGTTCCAGGCTTTTAACAGCGGCCAGACCCGGGTGTAAAAACTGCTGTAGCCATCATCGAAACTCA
This sequence comes from Klebsiella sp. CN_Kp091, assembly GCF_040065095.1. NCBI lineage: Bacteria > Pseudomonadati > Pseudomonadota > Gammaproteobacteria > Enterobacterales > Enterobacteriaceae > Klebsiella > Klebsiella sp. CN_Kp091. The sequence continues at coordinate 117,654 of NZ_JBEAIO010000043.1, forward strand.
GCAGAAATGCCTTCGGCGGCAGGGTGATTAACCCCGCGTTGGCGTCGAGAATATTTTGCACGCTGATGGCCTTATAACCATTGTGCAGCAGCCAGCCGATTTGATCGTTGAGCGCGCTGGTACGCACCGCCAGATAGCGCTGATCGGCGGCATCGTCTTCTACATCGTGATAGGCCAGTACCAAAAACTTATTCTGCGGCCAGGGCTTATTCGCCTCCGGCTGCGGCCGCGCGTCCGGCGGCAGAAAAGGAATCGTCTCTGCGCGAAGCGCGCAGGTCATCAGGAGCCAGCCGATAACCATCAGGCTGATGCGGATACTTTTGTTGACCATGTTTATCCTTAAAACCGTAAATTCGCATCAAGGGCAATGGAGAGATTGCTTTCGCGTTTGCCGTCGTAAGGGCGCTTGTCCCAGTTCAGCATCACGCCGGTGTCGATCACGTTGTTCCAGCGAATACGCTGGCCGTAGCCGAGCATGGCGATAGCGCCGGCCGAATATGCTTTTTGCCAGTAGGCGCCGCCGCCTGCCGCAAGCTGCTGGCTCCAGACGGTATCGTAGTGCTGATACATGACGTGATCGGCGACCAGCGCCGAGGTGGCGGCGAAGTCGCGTTTCGGGTTGTAGTACAGGGTATCCGTCCGGCTGTTGGCGCTGGCGGAAAGCCCAGGTTCAAGATCGAGCGTGATGGTTGGCGATTGCCAGAGCCGCTCTTTGCCGGTGAAGGTGTATTCCTGACGACGGTTGTGGTCGGAGAAGCGGCTGGCGGCGGCGCTAAAGCGATATTCGCGTCGCTCGTTTTGATACCAGCGAACCCATCCCTCGCCGCGGTTGGCGCTGATACCATTGCGCAGCGCGCGCAGCGGCGTCTGGCGCGACAGGCGTTCGACCTCGCCGCCAATCTGCCAGCGATCGTTGAAACTTTGCCAGGCGGAAAGCCGGGCGCCGGGTTTGTTGTCGCCGGCAAAATTGTTGTTGGAGATTTCCAGTTCAGCCCAGGCATCACGCGGGCGCCATTCGATGCCGCCAAAGAGCTGGCGGCTGGAGCCTTTTCCTTCATCAAAATTCCCTTTGGCGAAGCGATTACCGGCGAAAAGCCGCCAGTTATCAGCGATTGGCGGGCCGTAAATCGCTGCATCCCAGCTAAAGTCGTGGCTACCGCTGACCGGGTTATCCGAGTGGATCCCCTGAGTACTGTTGAGACGCAATTCCGACATATGGTGCACCTCGCGAGCGCGAGCTAATTTTTGCGTGCTCAGGTCTTCAGGGCTGCGCGCCAGCAGGTCATCGGTTAATAGCTCCATCTGCCGCCACTCCTGAAGATCCATCGCCACGTAGGCCTGCTGGCGTTCGAGGGGAATATTCGACGGCTCCAACGCTTCCGCCGCTTTCAGTTCCCGTTCGGCGGCGCGGGGTAAACCGCGCGCCTGCAGTATCGCCGCGTAGTCAATGCGCAGCCCCTGATTACCGGGCGCGGTAGCGGCCAGTCGGCGGGAGAGACGCTCGGCTTCCGGCAATGCGTTCGTACTCAGTAAATACTGTACCTTCAGCGATTGGGCGTTCAGCCACGGGTCGTTTGGCTGCGGCGTCGGCGAGCCGTAAAGGCGGCGGGTGTAGGGAACACCGTTAGTCACTTTGGCGAGATAGTCGCGGGCGGCCTGATACTGGCCGCTGTCCAGCAGCGCGTAAAATAACTCATGCTGATCATCTTGCGGATCAGGTCGATAAAGGGGATGTTGGCGGGCGATCGCCTGCGCGGCCCCGACGTTCTGTTGCGCAAGATAAGAGGAGATAACCCAGCCGATGGCCCAGTCAGGAACGGGCTGCTGAGCGGCGGTCAGCGACTGATATTCACTGATGACCTGAGTGTAATAGCCGCGGGTGTATAGCGCGCCGAGGCGGTCAATACGCGCGCGGGCAAGATCCTCTGCGGCCTGCGGATCCTGACGCCAGCGGGCGAACAGCGCGTCGTAGCGGTTGAGCGCCATTTGCGCCAGGCGAAAGCGCTCCTGTTCACCGCGGGCAGGGGTGTCCGCCAGCCGTACCCACTCCGCCGCCGCGTCCATTTCCAGCTTTCGCTGCTGCGCGGGCGTTAAGGTGGTTTTGGCTGACCATTGCAGCGCAGGCGAATTGATGCGATTGCTGCTCAGGCTTTCAATCAGGCTATTGAGCGTCTCTCTGTTTTGCGGCGCGAGCTCCTGCGCGCGCATATCGGTGAGCAGCTGGTCCCAGCTTTTTCCCTGACGTAAATAGACGTAGGAGAGCGTCTGCAGGTGAGCGGCGCTGGGTGTGGTGGCGACTAAGCGGCGGGCTTCACTTAGCGCCTGCCCGTCATGGCGCGCATCGGCCAGCGTTTTAATCCGGCCAATAAGATAATCGTCGTTCTTCGGCTGTTGGCTGAGCGCTTGATCCCAAAGCGCCAGCGCCGAAGACCACCGTTTTTGATTACGGTAAGCCTGCGCCGCTGCCGCCGTACCGCGTGCCGGTAGCGCCATATAAACCTGATAACGCTGCCACACCTGGATAACTTCCTCATCACGTCCAGCCCAGGAGGCAATTTGTAGCCAGTCGGCGACTTGCTCAGGCGTCAAGGCATGTTGTTGCTGATACTGCTGAAGATAATCGAGAAAAGGAGAGTAATTACCTTCACGCGCCTGTAGTACATGCTGTTCATATATCGACTCAGCCCCCTGAGCCAGAATAGGCGTTAACAACAATAAACTAATTGAAAGCGAGAATGTCGTGCGGCGATAAAAGAATAACTTATTGAAACGAGTTGATCTTCCCATAACTATTTACCATATGTCCATCAAGAATCCATTGCACAACACGTCGGCCTTTTAGCTGAATGCAAAAGGATGGGGTAATGAGTTTTTACCTGACGGTACGCGGCTGCGATTACTTATTTAAGGTAATAAAATATCTCCTCGCGATAACGGGGTGGCGATTAATGTACACCTGATATGTTTGCCTGAAAATATGTCAAATAATAGACCTGTGGTTTTAAGATAAATCTGGAAATTGTCCTTTTATACAATAATTAATTGTCTGATGTTACGCATAACTAACTGAATTGGAAAAAGTTAAAGTGCGTCCGAAATTCTGTTTTAATGTTTTTGGTTCGCTTTTCCATGCATAATGTTAGGCTGTTGGTGTAGATATTTAAGACGATTTTTGACAAAAATTCTCAATAGTGGAAAAGCTTCTTTTTTGTGCGAGTTTTTTATTTATAATTAGCCGAAGGGCAGATAATTAGGAAATGACGTAAGAGTCGTGGAGTGGAGCATTCACTATAGATGGAGAGGTTGGAGGTTTACTAAAACGACAAACACATGCTTTATTTTGCTCGCCATAGTCAGCACGCCACCAGGCGCTGTGCATATTCTCCCTGGAGGGGTTTTGTTGCTTTATTGTTAAAGGGATGATTTGTGGCAACGACAATGTTTTTAGTTACTCAGGATCACTATCTCTTTGAAGGGGTAAGGATTTTCTTTCCAGATATCATCCAGTTACATTCGATTGAGCATAAGCTTTTTGAGAGTGATGCCGAGGAGTTTTCGGTGCTGGTGGATAGTCGAGCGCCGCTTTGTTTTTATGATTATCTTATTCCTGGCGCAGCGGAAGCGGGTAAACGTATCTGCTGTATTATGCTTGATATGCGCCATCGGGAAGAGCATTTGCTGAGCTTAAAGTGGTTTCTCAACATGTCTTTGACGCCTACGGATATGGCTAATTTATTTAGCCTGTTTCTTGATGTGAAGAGTAAGCGGCTGACCCGAGAATGGCTCAAGAATTTCAGCCTGAAACCACAGGAACATATGACGTTGACTTTGCTCAGGGCCGGAATGACCATGGATCAAATTGCCGGGGTGCTTAATACTTCAGTGAAAAGCCTGTATCGTAAACGCATTGAGCTTTATGAACGTCTGGGACTGGCCAACTTTAATGAGGCCTGTTTGTTTATCTTTAAAAATAGACTGCTGGAGTGTCCCGCGCAGAAGCGATAAAAAGGGAAATGAATACAGAGTAAGGTATCTACTACAAGCTACTCAACAACGGTATTATGTTAATTTAATCAATCATTGATAGGTATAACCGTAGTTCAGGAATAACTCAGATGATAATCCGCGGTATATGATAAAAATGCTCTTTGGAAGTACTTACTGCTTCGGCAGTTTTAATGCACACAGCAATTAATATTATAAATGTCCTCAATATTGAGCTGGCATAGATTTATCGTGGATCAAATTATCGGGGTTTTCTTTCATTATTTCTTCGGATGGCGTGGTTATATTTATATACGCAAATTAGCTAGCATATGTGAGAGAAATTATCGAATGATCAAGGACAGTATTGCCGAGTCTCTGGAAGCCCGTGGATTGTACCGTCGGGCCGCTTCGCGCTGGGTGGATGTGATGCAGACGTGTGTCGATGATAATGACCGTGAATGGATTAGGATGCACCGCAATAAATGCCTGAAAAAAGCGAAGCTGCCGCCGGCGCGTAAAGAAGAGTTTGCTGACATCCACAAGGCAGCCAGAGAAACGCAGTACCGTATGGGAATTGCCAAGCCGAATGGGGAAGTGTTCCGCCTTCCCGCTAAGAAGAAAGCGACGCGGCGCTAGCTCTGCGTGGCGCGTTCCTTTCTCTCTTGCCCGTTTCAGGAGGAGAGCATTTGTGCCCTGATATGGGGATTAAATTCTGATGCATAGTGCTCCCTCCATTCCTCCTTCAGGTTCATTTTTTCATTTTGAAATCATACATTGGGTAGAGGAAAGGCTATCGATACAAGCCGGGGATTTCTATGCCTGCATTACGCCTGATGGCGCTGCGCTTATCAGGCCTACGGTATGCCATTGACGTTGAACAGCGCGCTTGTCGCGCTGGCCCCGAAGGGGTGAGCCGCGTTGCGGCGAATAATCGAACGCAGTTCGATGGAGAGTCCGGCCGTAGAAAAGCAAAAACCCGCCTTTTGGGCGGGTTCTTTAAATAGTGGTGCCCGGACTCGGAATCGAACCAAGGACACGGGGATTTTCAATCCCCTGCTCTACCGACTGAGCTATCCGGGCAACGGGGCGCATTAAACCGTAATCCGCCCACTGCGTCAATGAAATTTCTCTATTTATTGTTTGATTGCTTATCTTTGCGGCAATTCCGCGCCAAAAGGGGCGTTTTGCTTAAAATCACATCACGCCGTTATCGCCTTCGCGGACTCTCCAGCCGCGGGTGATGGCGATGGCATGGCGTTTTCCGGAGATGTCATAATCGCCAACGATCTCTTCGTCATCTCGTGGCGAATTGATGGTTAAGATCGCATCCACCCCGTGGCGGTAAGCGCCATGATGGCTGAAAATGGTGCCGATAAAGCATTTATCGTTGAGCCACACCGGGATCCACGCCACCGTTTCAACGGTGTAGTGCCCCGCAGCGCCGCCATAGTAGCTGTCCACATCATCTTTAGCGGTACCGGGGGGAACAGGGCAAATCGGCTCATCGTTATCGTCAGCAGGTTTATCCTTTAGCAGGCTACCTTGCATGACGTCCAATGACTTCAATAAACCCGCTTTATCTTTATCGTTTAAGGCTGGGGTGGGTGACTGCCCGTTTTCCGCAGCGCTAATGATATTGAGGTTATAACGGTAGCGGATGGTGATGGCCGGCGTCAGGTCGCTCTGGTTAAACGGACGCAGCAGATAGAGGTTATCTTCCCCAAACACGCCGTTAAACCACAGGGCGTAAACCTGGCCGTTGATTCTGACCCAGCGGCCCCACTGGTTCGCTCCGCGATCGTTAATAGAGTAAAGGGCGCCGGGCACGCCGGCATCGAAGTTATCGTCGTCATTGCTGTCGGCATCGTTCACCGATTCAAAGGCGTTATCACCGCGTTTCAGCACGCCGGTATAGCTGAACAGGCCGGTACCGCCAACATAGCTATCGATGATGAGATCGCGTTTGCCGTCGCCGTCGAGGTCGATAAGCGTGAAGCTGACTTTGCCGTTTTCCGAATCGGCGCTGATATCGGAATGTAAAAACGCCTGCCACTCATCGTCGCTGATATCCGCCGCTGGCTTGGTGGTGGAGACCGGCGCGTCGTCGGCATAGGTGAGGGTAAAGTGGCTGATGTGTCCGCTGAGCGGAAACTGTTCCGCAATGTTCTCTAATGCAAGTTCCGGGTTGCGTTTTTGCTCTTTTAGGACCGCGTCGTGCAACGTCTTCAGCGCGAGTATATCGGCCTCTCGTTGCTTGCGGGGAATAACCTTGCTGACGAAGGTAGGAAGCTGCCAGGTTCCGCCTGGGGTGATTTCCCGACACATGCCGGTACTGTATTTCAGACTTTGCACAAAAGCTTTGCCATCCCACACTCGCTCTTCTCCGCTGACGCAGTCGGCGACGCCGCGTCCCTTGTTGAAGAAGGCGATTACGCCATCGTTATAGCTGGAAGCATCCGTGGTAATGAGCTGTGGCCTGGCGGCCTGTGTGTTATCGACAACCCACATCGCGTAGCCGTCGTTATAGGCGGCGCGCCAGCACAGAGTCTGCAGTAGCGAGTGATTTTTATCCAGCGGAGTGAGGGTGATTTGTCGTTCGCTGGTCGGAATATCGGCGTTTTGCCTGTCATCACACTGGCTGTTGAGCGCGATTTCCAATTGCGGTAGCCATTTCTGCTGTTGTTTCGCGTTGAGCGCAACGGGCTGGGCGCTGTGAATAAACGGCGCGCTCAGGATCTCCGGCGCGGGAATGGCGCGCAGAACGGTGCTGTCGTCACCGTCGCCTTTACGTAACAGCGCATCGGCGGTGCCGATCCGCCGCTGGAATTCATCGATCTTGAGGAACACCGCGCTGCTGCCTGCGTTCGACAGCCGCTTGCGCTGGCCATTGAGCGATAGCTCGATGTTTGCGTTTTGCTCCAGGGCGGTAATAAGCGCGCTGGTTTGCGTACTGTCGAAATGAAAATGGCTGTCGTCGATAGCCTCAAGCGTCCCGCGATCGCTATCGTTGATAAAAAGATTTACGCTGGCATCTGGCGGAATATCGTGCTCGGTCTGCGCAAAGGTGACCTGCGCGGTTGCCTGCCGCCCTGCGCCCGCACTGCGAGTCAGCAGGACGCTGACTTCGCCCATTGTCGCGCCATAGCCCGCAGCCCGGCAGGTGCCGGTATTATCGCAGGCGACTTCCCAGTCTTTGTAGGCGAAAGAGAAACCGCGAGGAGGGGCGGCCATCAGCGAGGTTGAACAGAGCCCCATTACGGCGGCCCAGAGAAGTGGACGCATATAGATCCCTGCCACAGAAAGTGTCAGGGAATTATATGCGCCTTGCAGGGCTTGGGAAATCCGAATTACGTGAGCGCGCCGCCCATCCGGCAGCGGGCAAAGCGCAGAATATCTTCCGCCAGACGCTGGGCGGTATCGACGTCGGCCTGGCTGCGTTTGATCAGCATGCGGCTCAGGCAGCCTTCGACAATTAATTCCATCTGCTTAGCGACCATTTCCGGGTCATCCACCTCAAGCAGGGTCAGCAGCTCGTGCGTGTAGGCCAGCGAAGCCTGCTTCTGCTGTTCCGCTAACTGGTGAATTGGGTGCTGGGCATCCGGATAGAATGTACAGGCGGCGATAAACAGGCAGCCCGGATAGCGGTGATTGCTAACGCATTTGGTCAGCGCGCTATAGCGCGCCAGCAGCTTTTGTTCTGCGCTCAGCGTCTCATCCAGCAACAGCTGGCGACGCCAGGCATCAACCTGCTGACTTAAATAACGCAGGGCGTCATAAAGCAGCGCTTCGCGGTCGGGCCAAAAGCGCTTGAGGTCATCAAGCGGGTATGCGACGCGTTCGGCGACCATTTCCAGCGTGGTGTTGGCGATACCCTCGATTTCAAGAATTTGTATGGCCTCACCCAGGACATCTTCACGTTGCACGATAGTCTCCTCCATTTATCCTCCTCAAGTGTCGTTCACGGTTGCCAATCGCGCAAATGGGCGCTGAATGCCGTAGCATCCATAAACCCGGTGACGCGCTGCGCGGGCTGTTCTTCTCCCTGCGCGTTGAAGAACAGAATCGTCGGCAAGCCGAGCACCTGTAAATGTTTCAGCAGAGCTGCGTCTTGCGCGCTGTTCTTAGTGACATCCACTTGCAACAGAACGGTCTCTTTTAGGGCCTGTCGCACTTCAGGAGCGCTAAAGGTATATTTTTCGAACTCTTTGCAGGCCACGCACCAGTCGGCATACAGATCGAGCATGACCGGTTTCCCTTTGGCCTGAGCCAGCGCCTGGTTGAGTTCATCAACGGTGCTGACGCGGGTAAATTCCAGATGCGCCTGCTGCTGGACGGCCGGTGCGCCAAAGGCCCAATCCTGCAGCGGACGCGCGCTAACCAGCGCGGCGGCCAACATGACGATTTGCACCAGACGCAGCCAGGGTTTGGTGGCGCCAAGCGAGGTGATAAACGCCCAGCTAAAGAAGGCGACGCCAAGCAACGACCACAGACGTAAACCCCAGGCTTCGCCGATAACGCGTTCCAGTAAAAAGACCGGCAGCGCGAGGATCACGAAGCCAAACGCGGTCTTGACATGAGCCATCCACGGCCCGCTCTTCGGCAGCAAACGGTTACCGAACACGGTCACCAGGATCAGCGGCAGCCCCATTCCCAGCGCGTACAGATACAGCGTGCCGCCGCCGAGCCACAGGTTACCGCTTTGAGCGATATACAACAGAATGGCGCTAAGCGGGGCCGTAGTGCAAGGGGAACAGATAAGCCCGGCGATGGCGCCCATTGCAAACACGCCGCCCGGCGAACCACCCTGGCGCTTGTTGCTCATCAGCGTCAGTCGGGTTTGCAGCGATGAAGGCAGCTGCAGCGTAAACAGGCCGAACATCGACAGCGCCAGCGCGATAAATACCGCTGACAGCCCAATTAATACGTAAGGGTGCTGCAGCGCGGCCTGGAATTGCAGACCGGCGGCGGCTACGACCAGCCCCAGCGCGGTATAGGTAACCGCCATCCCCTGGACATAAATAAATGCCAGCAGCAGGGCGCGCGCCGTTGATAAGCGCTGTTTACCGCCGAGGACAATCCCGGAAATCAGCGGATACATCGGTAAAACACAAGGCGTAAAGGCGATACCGATACCAATCAGCAGCGCCCATAGCGCTGAAAACGGCAGCGACGCGGGTTCCGCGCCGGTCTGGCTGCCGCTGGCGGGTGCTGAAGGTTGGTCTGCCAGCGCCTTGCCGGAGTCAGCGAGCACCGCGCTGAGCGGCACGATTTTGGTCTCCGGCGGGTAGCAGAACCCGGCGTCGGCGCAGCCCTGATAGGTAACGGTCAGCGTGGCTGTTTTGCTTGCTTGCGTGAGGCTAATCGGTAATGTCAGACGCTGACGATAAATTTCGCTTTTGCCATAAAACTCGTCTTCATGCCATTCGCCAGGCGGTAGCGAAGGGGCGACGATCGCAGCGTCCTTTGCCGTCAGCGTAATCTGCTTACGGTAGAGGTAGTAGCCATCCTTGATGTGCCAGCTCAGGTTGAGGTCGTGTTGATTCTGCTGAAAGTCAAAGGCGAAAGCCCGATCGGCAGGCACGAAGTTTGAACGCCCGGGGGCGTCAAACAACCCGGCGCTGGCGGATGCGCTGCACAGTAGCAGGATCAGCGTAATGATGCGTTGAGCCATGAGAGGTAATCGTTGTCTCCGTGAGTAACCGGCAGGACCAGTAGTTCGGGGGTTTGATACGGGTGATGGGACTTCAGGCAGTCCAGTAACGCCTGCTGATGGGCCAGGTTGGTTTTGAGCAGCATCTGGACTTCATACTCCTGCTCAAGCTTTCCTTCCCAGTAGTAGAGCGACGTCGCTCCCGGCAGGATGGTGGCGCAGGCGGCGAGTTTTTCTCCGAGCGCTTTGGCCGCCAGATCCTGGGCGGTCGCTTCATCCGGCGCGGTACAGAGTACAACAACAGCATCAGGCATAGTCATCGTGAACCTCGTATCAGCGAAAAGAGGCACTATAGCATGCATGATGCGGGGAGATTAACCAAAGGGGCCAGTTACTTTACTGGCCCCTTTTTAACGATCTTAAAGCATGAGGCCGCCGAAGATGAATCCGAGGATCACGCAAAGCGTAATGGCGATGACGCCCGGGATCAGGAAGGCATGGTTAAAGACATATTTGCCGATACGCGTGGAGCCGGTGTCGTCCATTTCGACCGCTGCCAGCAGGGTCGGATAGGTTGGCAGCACGAACAGCGCTGAGACCGCCGCGAATGAGGCAATTGCCGTCAGCGGGGTGACGCCAAGCAGCAGCGCGGCGGGCATCAATGCCTTGGTCGTGGCAGCCTGTGAATAGAGCAGCGTAGCGGCGAAGAACAGCACCACCGCCAGCAACCACGGATAGTTTTGCAGCAGATCGCCCGCTACCGTCTGGATATCGGCAATGTGCGCTTTAACGAAGGTATCCCCGAGCCAGGCGACGCCGAGCACGCAGACGCAGGCGCTCATTCCTGACTTAAAGGTGCTGGCGTTCAGCACTTCGCCGGTATCGATTTTACAGGTGATGCTAATCAGCGTGGCGATGGTCAGCATGAAGACCACGATCGCTTCGTTACGCGGCAGCACCGGGTTCTGGATCAGGCCGACGGTGTCGCTGATGGCGGTAGCGTAGAACATGACCGCGACGATGCCCACCAGGAACAGCAGAACGGAGCGTTTAGCATGCGGCTTCAGCTCGAAGACCTGACTGCCGCGCAGGCTCACTTCCCCTTTTGCCAGCCGTTCCTGATAGACCGGGTCGTCTTTCAGCTCGCAGCCGAGGAAGTTACAGACGACGGCGGTCAGCATGACGGCAATCAGGGTAACCGGCAGGCAGATCGCCAGCAGCGTCAGGTAGCTGACGCCAAGTGGTTCGAGAATACCGGCAAAGAAGACCACTGCCGCGGAGATAGGCGAGGCGGTAATCGCAATCTGCGAAGCGACAACGGCGATGGAGAGCGGGCGGGAAGGGCGAATACCCTGTTCTTTCGCCACTTCGGTGATGACCGGCAGGGTAGAAAACGCGGTATGACCAGTGCCTGCCAGCACGGTCATGAACCAGGTGACCAGCGGCGCAAGGAAGGTAATGTACTTGGGATGGCGGCGTAGCATACGTTCGGCGAGGCTGACCAGATAGTCCATCCCTCCGGCGACCTGCATCGCGGCGATAGCGGCGATAACCGCCATGATGATTTCAATGACGTCAAAGGGGATCGCCCCGGGTGGAATTTGAAAAATTAAGGTTAAGACGAGGACGCCGAGGCCACCGGCAAAGCCGATACCAATGCCCCCGAGTCGGGCCCCCAAATAGATTGCCAGCAGGACAACCACGAGCTCTGCACCAAACATATATGCCTTCCTTGTTTTTTAACAAGTTGATATTGAATTGTTGTCGTTTCGTAAACCCAAAAAAGCAAAAAGGCATGTCATCACTGACATGCCTTTGGTTAGTTTACCCTGAAAGCTTACTGTTCGCTTTCATCGGTATACCGTTTTGCTTTATAAGCAGGATGCATCAGGTTTTGCGGGGAGAAAATGTCATCCAGTTCGGCTTCGGTCAGCAGCCCGCGCTCCAGCACCACTTCACGTACGCTCTTACCGGTTTCGGCGCAAATCTTACCGACGATATCGCCATTGTGGTGGCCGATGAACGGGTTGAGGTAGGTAACGATACCGATGGAGTTGTAGACGTAGCTTTCGCATACCGCTTTGTTAGCGGTAATGCCGTTCACGCATTTTTCCAGCAGGTTGTAGCAGGCGTTGGTCAGGATGTGGATAGATTCAAACATCGCCTGGCCAATCACCGGCTCCATAACGTTCAGCTGCAGCTGACCGGCTTCGGAGGCCATGGTCACGGTGGTATCGTTGCCGATAACTTTGAAGCACACCTGGTTAACCACTTCCGGCACCACCGGGTTAACTTTTGCCGGCATGATTGAGGAACCGGCCTGCAGCTCTGGCAGGTTGATTTCATTCAGGCCAGCGCGCGGGCCGGAAGAGAGCAGGCGCAGGTCGTTACAAATCTTGGACAGTTTGACCGCCAGGCGTTTCAACGAACTGTGAACCATCACATACGCGCCGCAGTCAGAAGTCGCTTCAATCAGGTCTTCCGCCGGAACGACCGGCAGGTTGCTGACTTCCGCCAGTTTCTGTACCGCCAGCTGCTGGTAGCCGTCAGGGGTGTTCAGGCGAGTCCCGATAGCAGTCGCGCCGAGGTTCACTTCCAGCAGCAGCTCTGCGGTACGCAGAATGCTTTTGGTTTCTTCGTTCAGCAGTACGTTAAAAGCGTGGAATTCCTGGCCGAGGGTCATCGGCACCGCATCCTGTAGCTGCGTGCGGCCCATTTTCAGGACGTCCTGGAACTCAACGGCTTTCGCCTGGAAGCCTTCGCCCAGCTGTTTGATAGCATCGATTAATTTGAGAATCGATGCATAGACCGCGATGCGGAAACCGGTGGGGTAGGCGTCGTTAGTAGACTGGCATTTGTTGACGTGGTCATTAGGGTTGAGGAACTGGTATTCACCTTTCTGGTGGCCCATCAGTTCCAGACCGATATTCGCCAGCACTTCGTTGGTGTTCATATTGACGGAGGTGCCCGCGCCGCCCTGGAACACATCAACCGGGAACTGGTCCATGCATTTACCGTTGTTCAGCACTTCATCGCATGCCGCGACAATGGTGTTCGCTACGCTTTTAGGAATGGTTTGCAGTTCCTTGTTAGCCAGCGCGGCGGCCTTCTTCACCATCACCATGCCCCGAACAAACTCAGGGATGTCGCTAATCTTGTTGTTGCTGATGTAGAAGTTTTCAATCGCTCTCAGAGTATGAACGCCATAGTATGCGTCAGCTGGAACTTCCCTGGTGCCCAACAGATCTTCTTCGATACGAATGTTGTTTAACATGTGAACCTTCTTTTTCAAGCTGCCAATGAATTCACCAAATACACAGAATTTATAGGATTTAGCGTATTTTCAGACCGAAGATTATTTCCTTAACCGGCCCGGTGCCCACGATCATATGCTGATGATAGCGAAGTTCAGTAACCTTGATCACTTATTATATAGCGCGGCGGATAAGAATTATTAATCTGTGAAATGAGTCACCGCTTTACTATTTTTGAAAAAAATGCCGTTGTCGTTGATTGAAAAATGGCGCGCCAACCCCACATTCCTATGACGCGAATAGCAAATTTATCACTACGGGCGTCTGCGACGACGGCCGATTGAAGGAGACGCCGGTGCGTTGGATCCCATTTATTGCCTTTTTCTTATACGTTTACGTCGAGATCTCGATCTTTATCCAGGTCGCGCACGTGCTTGGCGTGCTGTTGACGCTGATCCTGGTTATCTTTAGCTCGGTTGTGGGGATGTCGCTGGTCCGCAACCAGGGCTTCAAAAACCTGATGCTGATGCAGCAGAAAATGGCGGCTGGCGAAAGCCCTGCCGCAGAAATGATTAAAAGCGTGTCGCTGATTATCGCCGGGCTGCTGCTGTTGATCCCGGGCTTCTTTACCGACTTCCTCGGTCTGCTGCTGTTGTTGCCGCCGGTGCAAAAGCTGATGACCTTAAAACTAATGCCGTATCTGCGCTTTAGCCGGATGCCTGGCGGCGGTTTTAGCGCCGGCGCTGGCAACGGAGACACCTTCGAAGGGGAGTTCCAGCGTAAAGACGACGAACGCGACCGTCTGGATCACAAAGACGACCGCTAAAACGACAAAACCGGCCTGCGCCGGTTTTTTGTTATCGGCTTGCTGAAGGTGAGCGTGCAGGTAAGGCGAACCACAGCACCGCCAGCATAATAATGGCGTACAAGCTCTTCCAGCCGACCATTGCTAACAGCAAAATGCAGAGCACGCTTCCCACGATGGCCAGCACGCGGTATTTACCGTGTAGGAGTCGGCATCCCGCTAGCATGCACAGCAGATAAATCATGATGAAAATGCCGTTGGCATAGACGATCAGCGCATCGAGATTAATGTTCAGCCAGTAAATGCACAGCGTACTGAGTACGCAGCAGCCTAAGACCGCATTCAGCGCATTGCGCGGTACCTGACGCGGCGACAGGCGGGCCAGATAACCTTCCGGCTTGAACTGCGCCTGCGACCAGACCAGGCGGGCAAAACTTTGGATATAGATATTAAGGCTGGCGAAGCAGGCGAGATAGCCGATTACGCAGGCAACCCACAGCGCCTGCACGCCGAACAGTCGCACTACGATGTTTGGCAGCGAAGCCGCCGCCGCCATTTCCTCACCGAAGGCGTGAAAATGCAGAACGACTACCGTACAGCCCCAATAAACGGTTCCTGCCAGCACCAGGCCAATCATCAGCGCTCTAGGGAAGTCGCGCTCCGGACGTTTAAACTCTGATGCCAGATGAGCAAAGGCTTCCAGGCCGACGAAGCACCAGAACATCACCGATAGGGCCGCAAACAGCTGTGACGTGTCGACATCTTTAGGCTCCGGGAAAGGGATCTGCGCCGGGTTTATGCCGCCGCGCCACCAGATGGCGACGATCAGCGCGACAATCAATATCGCAACCAGCGTCTGTAGATTGGCGCTGGAACTGGCGCCGCGCGAGCCCACCCACCAGACGATCGCTAGCGTGCCGAGCTCGGCAAGCAGCAGCTGAGTATCGTGCCAGCCGAACAGCGCCTGGCCAAAACCGGTGGCGATATACAGTGCGGCGGGTAAGCCCACCGGGATCACCGATAAAAACAGCCAACCGGTTACCCGCGCCAGACGTGGGCCGAACGCCATATCCACAAAATGAGCCACGCCGCCAGCGCTAGGAAAGTGGCGCCCAAGCACGGCAAACACGATAGCGATGGGAAAGACCAGGAGAATCAGCGCCGGCCACGCCCACAGGCTATTATCGCCTGCGACCAGCGCCGCCAGCGCCGGTACGGCGAATACGCCGGTTCCCAGTAGTGATGTTGAAAGTAACCCGACTCCCTGACCTAACCCCAGCTCCTGTTTTAAACCACTCATGACTCAACCCTGCGCGCGGCAAAAAAACGATGTTATCACAACCCTTTGCGCCAGAAAGCGCAGCCGCCACGCGAATATTTTTGCGCGTCAGCGCACAGGCGGAAATTTTTTTTTAATTTTCCCCTTGAAGCGGTAAATGGCCATCCCCATCTCTCTCTGCACTAGTCGGAAACCGTTTACGGCCCGGCGCCATCCATAACTGATAATGACTTTCTCGAAGGAGAGCTATCAATGAGTATTCGTCCGTTACATGATCGTGTGATCGTCAAACGTAAAGAAGTTGAAACCAAATCTGCTGGCGGCATCGTTCTGACCGGTTCTGCGGCAGCTAAATCAACTCGTGGCGAAATCATCGCTGTCGGTAAAGGCCGCATCCTGGAAAACGGAACTGTGCAGCCGCTGGACGTTAAAGTTGGTGACATCGTGATTTTCAACGATGGTTACGGCGTGAAGTCTGAGAAGATCGACAACGAAGAAGTGCTGATCATGTCCGAAAGCGACATCCTGGCAATTGTTGAAGCGTAATTCGCACGACCCTGAACGAATTTGAGGAATAAAAGAAATGGCAGCAAAAGACGTAAAATTCGGTAACGACGCTCGTGTAAAAATGCTGCGCGGCGTAAACGTACTGGCAGATGCAGTTAAAGTCACCCTGGGCCCGAAAGGCCGTAACGTTGTTCTGGACAAATCCTTCGGCGCGCCGACCATCACTAAAGATGGCGTTTCCGTAGCTCGTGAAATCGAACTGGAAGACAAATTCGAAAACATGGGCGCGCAGATGGTGAAAGAAGTTGCCTCTAAAGCGAACGACGCTGCAGGCGACGGTACCACCACCGCAACCGTACTGGCTCAGGCTATCGTTAACGAAGGTCTGAAAGCCGTTGCCGCGGGCATGAACCCGATGGATCTGAAACGTGGTATCGACAAAGCTGTCGTTGCCGCTGTGGAAGAACTGAAAGCGCTGTCCGTACCGTGCTCTGACTCTAAAGCCATTGCTCAGGTTGGTACTATCTCCGCTAACTCCGACGAAACCGTAGGTAAACTGATCGCTGAAGCGATGGATAAAGTCGGTAAAGAAGGCGTTATCACCGTTGAAGACGGCACCGGTCTGGAAGACGAACTGGACGTCGTTGAAGGTATGCAGTTCGACCGTGGCTACCTGTCCCCTTACTTCATCAACAAGCCGGATACCGGCGCTGTTGAACTGGAAAGCCCGTTCATCCTGCTGGCTGACAAAAAAATCTCCAACATCCGCGAAATGCTGCCGGTTCTGGAAGCTGTAGCGAAAGCTGGCAAACCGCTGGTTATCATCGCTGAAGACGTTGAAGGCGAAGCGCTGGCGACCCTGGTGGTTAACACCATGCGCGGCATCGTTAAAGTTGCTGCGGTTAAAGCGCCGGGCTTCGGCGATCGTCGTAAAGCCATGCTGCAGGACATCGCGACCCTGACTGGCGGTACCGTTATCTCTGAAGAGATCGGTATGGAGCTGGAAAAAGCGACTCTGGAAGACCTGGGTCAGGCTAAACGCGTTGTTATCAATAAAGACACCACCACCATCATCGATGGCGTTGGCGAAGAAGCCGCAATTCAGGGCCGCGTTGCTCAGATCCGTAAGCAGATCGAAGAAGCGACCTCTGATTACGACCGTGAAAAACTGCAGGAGCGCGTGGCTAAACTGGCCGGCGGTGTTGCGGTAATCAAAGTCGGTGCTGCTACCGAAGTTGAAATGAAAGAGAAAAAAGCGCGCGTTGACGATGCCCTGCACGCGACCCGTGCTGCGGTTGAAGAAGGCGTGGTAGCTGGCGGCGGCGTAGCGCTGGTCCGCGTGGCGGCGAAAATCGCTGGCCTGACCGGTCAGAACGAAGATCAGAACGTCGGTATCAAAGTTGCGCTGCGCGCAATGGAAGCGCCGCTGCGTCAGATCGTTTCCAACGCCGGTGAAGAGCCGTCTGTGGTTGCCAACAACGTGAAAGCAGGCGACGGTAACTACGGTTACAACGCGGCTACCGAAGAGTACGGCAACATGATCGACTTCGGTATCCTGGACCCGACTAAAGTCACCCGTTCTGCGCTGCAGTACGCGGCATCCGTTGCTGGTCTGATGATCACCACCGAGTGCATGGTGACCGACCTGCCGAAAGGCGACGCGCCTGATTTAGGTGCTGCTGGTGGCATGGGCGGCATGGGCGGTATGGGCGGCATGATGTAATCGTGCGCTATACGGCATAAAAATGCAGAAACCCCCGGTCAGAAATGGCTGGGGGTTTTTCTTTTTGCTGGCTTTTTAGTATAAGGTTTACATCCGGGCCAGTGCGTCCAGCTCATTGGGGAATAACATGCAGGTAAAATATTTAGCAGGGATTGTCGGCGCAGCATTATTGTTAGCGGGTTGCAGTTCCAGCAACGAATTAACCGCAGGCGGCCAGAGCGTGCGTTTTGTTGAAGATAAACCGGGAACGGAATGCCAGCTGTTAGGGACGGCAACCGGTACGCAAAGCAACTGGCTGTCAGGCCAGAATGGCGATGAAGGCGGCTCGATGCGCGGCGCGGCGAATGCCCTACGTAACCAGGCTGCGGCCATGGGCGGTAACGTCATTTATGGCGTGAGCAGCCCGACGCAAAACCTGCTGTCGAGCTTTGTTCCGACCGATAGCCAGATGAACGGCCAGGTTTATAAGTGCCCGAACTGATGCGTTAAGCACTCTCTGCACAGGCAGAGAGTGCTTAACAACTTATGCCTCAAGCGCTGCTTTGGTAGCCACGTAGAATTCACGCAGCGACAGCATACATTCATCTCTGGTTAGCATTTGTCCCGGTGAGGATGGAATTACCTTACTGAAGATTTGATACGGCGTATGCTGGCTGTGGACCTGTTTTAGCTTCTGACTCTTTTCAAGCAGATGCAGCACGATACTCTTTTCAACATCGGACTGATGCGCGGCGCTGGTTTTAATCACCGCACCGGAGAGTACTTTTTTACCCTCCTCCTGCTCGTAGCTGTATAACACGGCCAGATGGTGGCTAAACAAATTCAGCTTCCACTCTTCCTGAGCATATTGCTGGTACTCAATGTTAGGTTGGGTCGTTAAATCGACGGTATACAGCAGTACATAATCCAAAGCCAGCGCCAGGTACTCATTTAATTTCGTATCAGCAACCATTTTTAGTGATTGATTGATACCCAGAATCAACGCCTCTACCTGCCGGTCGTCAATCCGTAATGTCGCGATTTGCTCGTTCTGCAGCATCAGGATCAGCGTTGACTCATTTACCCCCGGTTTCAACGTGATCGACATGATCCGCAGCTCCGGATTGGGGTTTTGTACCTCTACCATATCGACTGCCGGGGTGTTGGCGATGAGCTCATTATTGTAGGCAATAAGCTCCTCTTTCAGCGTATCGTCGCTTTGCTGCAAGCGCTGTAAGAAAACAGACATTCGAGTTGTCAGGACCATGAGCAGGTCAGCCAGCGCCGGCGCCTGTAAATAGAACGTCCGACACAGGCCATTCTGGTTTTGTACTTTCAGCAGCAGCGCCATGAAATGGTCTTCATAGGTAATTCCGGCGGTGTTAAAACCAATAAACGTTCCTTGCATATTCTTCTCCTTACGCTGGCATTGGTATTTTGGACTGCGACAAATCAATAACCCGATCGGCAGAGGCGATAGTTGACGGGCGGTGGGCAACGATGATGCGGGTAATACTGAGCCCTGAAATCGATTGGTTAATGACCGACTCATTTCTTAAATCGAGATGGCTGGTGGCCTCATCCATAAACAGAATGCTTGGTTTACGATAAAGCGCGCGAGCAATCAAAATACGTTGCTTCTGGCCCCCGGAAATGCCTAAGCCTAACTCACCGATGATGGTTTCATAGCCCATCGGCATTTTCATAATTTCGTCGTGGATGTTGCAGCGTTTAGCGCATTCGACAACAAAATCCACATCGGCGTTGTCTTCAAAGCCGCTGATATTATCGATAAGCGAACCGGAAAAGAGTCTATCCTCCTGCAATACGCAGGCCGTTCCCTGGCGATAGTTATTGAGACCTATCTTCTGGATATCGAGATTATCGGCGAAGACGTCTCCGCTGGTGGGGGAGAGCAGCCCGCACATGACTTTCAATAGCGTAGTCTTACCGACGCCGGACGGCCCGACCAGCGCGACAGATTCCCCCGGCTCAACGGTGATGTTCAGGTTTGAGAAAATCGGCTGTGAAAAGGGATCGTACTGATAGCTGAGATTTTTGACTTCAAGTCTTGCGCCGGCATCTTTTGAGAAGACGTCCCGTGATGGTAATTCTTGCTCGGGTTCGCTGAAGACGATTTCTGAAAGACGCTCGTTATGCAGCGATAGCATGCGCAGCTGCATGGTCAGGTCAACCAGGCTGGATGCGCGCTGGGAGAACTGGCCGCGGTAGGCGTTAAAGGCCATAAACATACCGAGGGTCATTTCATTATCAATAACCATAATGGCGCCCAACCACAGTACCGCCACCTGATCGATAGCGGTAATGAAGGTATTAATACCGCTAAACATCATGTCGAAACGGGTTTGCTTGATCCCCGCATTACAGGCATCGATATTGATATTCAGCCAGTGCTGGGAGCGGCGTTCTTTCAGATTCAGCGCTTTGATGGTCGAAATACCGTACAGCGACTCCATAAAATGCGAACTGGAACGCGCACCTTTGATTACCTGCTCTTCAGCAACGCGGCGATAGAAGCGATAAGTTCCCAGACGCATAATGGCGTAGCATAAGGTAAAGCCAACGACGACCCATGTTAGCCAACCGCCGTACAGCGTGAGCATAATCAGCAGCCCGATTGTCATGATCGAATCGATAATGCCGCTGACGATGCTATTAGTGAACGTGGAGCGAATGGTGTCCAGCGATGAGAAACGGGACTGAATATCCCCCAGATGGCGCTTTTCAAAAAAAGAGAGCGGCAGGCTGGCCAAATGATCGAAAAGGGTCGTTTTCCACTGAATATTGGTCAGCGTGTTGAGCGTCAGCGAAGTCCATGCGCGCAGCATACTGATAAAGGTGCGGAAGAGGGTAAAGAAAACCAGGCCAATACAGATAACCGAGAGCAGGCTTTGATCGTGGGCCATGATCACGTGGTCAGTGACTAACTGCGTGCCTATCGGCAGCAGTAAGCCGATAGCTTCAACCACCACCGAGAAGGCGAAAATTTTCAGCAGCGCTGATTTTAAGCCAACAATATTGCGCATCAGATCTAACAAACGCAGGCGAGATTTGGCTTTTTCCTGCTGAAAGTTCTGATCGGGCCATAGCTCTAAGGCGATGCCGGTAAAATTATTCGACATTTCCTGAATGCCGATAATGCGTTTACCCAGCGCCGGATCGTGGACGACAAAACTGGACTTTCGCACTTTGGTGAGCACGACGTAGTGGTTCATTCCCCAGTGGATAACGCAGGGTAGCTTTAATTGCCTGATTTCGTCGAGATCGAGCGACAGCGCCCGGCTTTTTAAGCCGGCATGTTCCGCCGTTTTGCTCAATGACATCAGCGTGACCCCCTGAGAAGGGCTACCAAAACGCTGGCGGAAGTTGAAGAGATCGATATCGAGGCCATAATGGCCGCAAATCATTGCCAGGCAGGCAATGCCGCATTCGGCGGCTTCGGATTGTAATATGACCGGCGTCTTTTTCAGTATTGAAAAATTAACTTTCGCCGTAATTTTCTCAAACAGTTCATTAGTCATGAATCGGGCCGCTCACGCTTTGAGTAATCTTATAAACCGGAGTAAACATCCACATATAGAGAGGGCGTTCTTCAAGAAAAACAACGGCTTGTGCTTTAAGACCGTTGGACAGACTCAGCTTTTTCCCGTCATATTCGAACTGTTTATCTTTAATTTTGACGATTGCTTTATACAGCGCCAGTTCTTGTTGCTGATTACCACCATTGTTGACGTTGGTATATTCAGACATCTCTTGTCGTGATGCCGGCATTGAGGATATTGATATGATTTTTCCAGGGAATTGCCCGAATTTGTCTGATGGGAAAGCATCATAGCGAATATTAATGGTATCCCCAGTTTTTAAATAGGGGATAGTATTGTTTGGTAGCCAAAGGATAAGAAAATACTCAACGTTTCCTGTGGGTTTTATCTGTGCCAGGCTGCTGCCGTTATCAACGGTTTGTCCTTGGGTAGCTGAAAGTGACTCAATTCTGCCATCGCTGGTGGATTTAATAATAATGTTACCGTTAGCGTTGGATTCAACGAGTTGATTTTTAAAATCGTTGGATTGGTTGTACTGGCTGGATATTTGGTTATCAAAATCAGCAGCTTTAGTGATTTTATCGCTATTAAGCTGGGTGATTTGTGATTCCAGTTGCATCTTCTGGCTAACCAGAGATTGATACGCGCTTTGCTGTTGAAAGTATAAAGAGTGCTGATAGTTATACTGATCTTTTGTTATCAGGCCATTGCTAAGGTATTTATCGTAGCTGGAAAGGTTATCATGCATTTTTTTCAGACCGACCTGGGTATTGACCAGCATTCGGTTGGTCTCTTTCAGAGAGTCCGTAGTGGTTTTCAACTGCGCATTTAGCGCATTTAATGTCTGACTTTTATTATCTTCCAGCTTTTTGATGATGTCGTCAGAGTTGGCAATTTTTTCATTGATGACTTCTATCTGCGCCGCACTGACATTGCCGCTGGTGGTGCTGCGGGACACATCAATTTCGTAGAGCGGTTGGTTTTTTTTAACGACGTCACCAATTTTCACGAATTGCTTAACGACAAATCCTTGCTGCGGCGCAAAGACGTTAATCGAGTGAGGGAGGGTGATGACTTCGCCCTGAACGTCAACGCGCTGGGTGAACTTACAAAAAATGAGTGCGCAAATAAGCGCAATGAGAAATAGTGCCGATAACAATGCAATCAACCATGCAGGTAAGCCAGCGAGCAATAAGGCTTTACCTTTCCAGTGATTTCTTTTGTATTCGATCGCTTCCTTGCGATAAAGCTTATTATTCATGAATGATGATTCTGATTATAGTAGTCGGGGAAACAAAGGCCAATATGGCCTTTGTTTATGTAAAAAGATATTTACGATGATGGCCAAGGTACAAAGGTACCATCAAGCCCGGCGTCGATAAGTTGACTTAAATAATCAATGCACTTATCCCAGCCTACTGCCACGGCGCCGACAGCACCTGCAATTGCACCGACGGCTGCACCAGCAAATAATCCAACCAGGTTACCCAACAGGCCGAAACCTAAAAGCCCACCATTTGTCCCACCTAATGTTCCTCCAACAGAGGCGCCAATTGCACCGACAATAACGGATCCGAGGATTGCGGAGCCTGCGGCTTCAGCCGCATTACCAAGTAAAGATGTCACGGTAGAAGAAATTGAAGAGAAATCCCATGAATAGCCTCCGGAGATCTCTTCCATCTCAAATACTGTTAATTGCTTCATATTTATTCCTTTAAATTAATATTATTACGGATTGACCTAATTACGGGTCGGGCAGAAATGTAAGCGACGATTGCTTTTTAAGCAATGTAATAGACATGAATTGTTTGTGAATTCATGTCTATTTTCTTAATATTATTGTTCCTGTATAACTACCTCTAACATTGCCTTAACTTTACCGTTAGTAATATCGTCAACACTATTGCTTTGGCGATAGTAGTCAGCGGTAAGGTTGATGACCTGCGAAGTCGCTGCACTGTTGAAGCTATAGCTATCCATATCATAGAAAACTAAAGGCGTCCCAGTTTGTTTGAAAATGATACCGACATTTTTGGCGCCGCTATCATCGGTTATCATATTATCAATGATGCCATCGCCAGATGCGCTGGCGGTGCCTATCGGATTAAACCAGTACATTAACGTATTCCCGATTGAACCGGCTGGACAGTTAATAGTTAATAAAATATTTTTTTGCTCTGGTGTCACGCCGCCGCGGGAGACCGACATTAGCGTACTTTTTTTAATCCGACCGAGCGTTATCTGTGAACTGGAGGGCGATATATCACAGGATGTTGCCTGATAGGTAGTATTTTTCAGTTTGATAGTCGTAGTATATAAAAGTCTATCACTGGCGCTTGGGTTGGTTGTAGGGTTGCCGACAGAGAAACTTATTGACGGGTTTGAATCCGATCCTGAAGTATCAATGACCTGTTTTGTTTTGATAAACCACACGGTGACAAACTTATAGTAGTTATCTGAGGTTTTTTCAAACGGTACCAGTACCGAACCCGCAACGGCAGGAACCAGTGCGCCATTTTTACTTTCCAGTAGATCGGATACCTGGAATCCAATACCGTCAATTCCGGTTTCATACACCGGCATTCCATGCATTCCTGTAACGCCGGCGACCTCAGCGGTACTGATAGTCGTAATATACTGATCGTTATCTTTCTGGCTGCATGTGAAGTTTTTATAGTTACCAGTGCCGTATTTAGTCGAATATAATATGCTGCCCACTGGAATTGAGTCGTCTGTCGGTATTTTTGCTCTAATAGTAAATGCTTGCCGCTGGATGCTACCTGAGTAACTACATTTTGCAGCCGCCTCACCACCGATAACTAAAAGCATTAATAGAATAAATATTCTCTTCATCAATATTTGTCCTTAAATGATGGCTAGCGACATACCGCTTCGACCTGGTTTAAGCCAGCGGTTTTGCCTTCCCGCGGCGGTAACGTGAAGGGGGCATGACACTGCTGGGAACTACTTTTTCCCCACTGAACGTTGAGCGTCCCGGTTTGCTGCAGACCGGACATATAGACCATCCCGGCATCGCTAACGATACTTGCCTGGCTTTTCGCATCACCTGCCAGTAAAACCATCGCTCCATAGGGAATGTCCTGACCGCTGGCGGATTTAAGATGAATAAAGGCACGTTGCCCAATCTTGCCGTCGTAGTTTGCCCGCACAATAGCGCCGCGAGTCGGCACCACGGTTTGCGTTGTTTCCGGTAGTTCCATATCATCGCCAAGCGTGGCGGTGTCGAGAGTGATATCGGTGCGACGATAAGGGGTAACGTAAGGCACGATGGCATAGCCGCGATAGTCGGTCGAAATGGTGTTATCGGTCGTCAGTTTGACGTCATCCAGCCCCGGAGCTTTAACCAGTACGGCAGCATCGGTGATGTCCTGACCTAAAGTGATGCCGTCAGCGTGCGCGATAATGCTGCCGTTGGCGCCATAATCAATGCGTTGGCTATCGCGATCGTAGCTGTAACCGGCGTTAACACTCCCCTGAGAACTGTTATAGGTGGCGCGCATGTCGCCGCTGTAATACTCGCGGTTGCTGTATCCTTGCTGAATACTCCAGTCCAGACTATCGTTTTCCAGCCCGACGCCGCCGATAGCAACCGATTGATCCGTTGAGCCTGGGTTGCTATTGGTGAGCTGGTAACTGGTATAGGTGCCAGGAAGCCAGTTGCCGATCGGTAAAGTAACCGTTAGGGTGATACGTTGATCGTCCTGGGCATCTTTATTCGCGCTATTGCTGCTCCAGGTATAGCGGCTATAGCTATAACCCAGGTAGAAGTTCACGTTTTTAAAGCCACCGTTATAGCCAACGCTGATAGATTTATTGGTGCGTTTATCATCCCAATAATCTTCTACCAGACCGCTAATAGAGAGACTACCGAGCCCTTTACCTAAGCTTTGATTAAGCGTCAGGTTGGTACGGTTGCGCAGTGAGCGGGTGGTATAGCTGCCGTCGTTTGAATAACTATCGAACACCTCTGACAGGGTGTTAAAGCCTTTGGTAGAGTATCGGTAACCCGCGATAGTAATGTTAGTACCGGTATCAAGGATGTTTTTGCCGTAGCGGATACGCCAGGACTGACCCGACGTCTTTTCTTGATCCTGGATCTTTGACCAGGCTTGAGTGACGTCTGCTGAAGCCGCGCCAAAATCACCGAGGTTATAGCCTAGACCGGATGATAATGCTTGATAGTGCGAGGCCATTTGCATCCCGCCGTAGGCCGTCAGGCTACTGGATACACCATAGCTTATTGTCGCTTGGGTGAATGGCGTTTCGTCAACTCCGCCATCATAAGGACGATATTTACCAGAGGTGATTTCATACTGTAGCTGGCCTTCGCGCACCATGACCGGCAGCGTAGCGAACGGCACGATGAATTCTTGCTTTGAGCCATCCGATTCTTCTACCGTTACGTACAGATCGCCGCTACCGCCGCTTGGGTACATATCGGTAATTTCAAAGGCGCCGGGGGCGACGTAGGTCTGATATACCTGGTAGCCATTCTGCTTAACAATCACCCTGGCGTTGGTTTTTGCAATCCCTCGGATAATTGGCGCATAGCCGCGAAGGCTCTCCGGCAGCATGGAGGTATCCGTTGCCATTTGAATCCCGGTAAACGGCACGCTATCAAAAATACCGGAGAGCGAGGAGCTTTCACCCATTACCAGATTACTATTAAGAGGGCGAATGCTGCGCTGCATGTACAGGTAAGCTGATTCCCAGTCGCTGGATTCTCCTTTCGTTTTATTCCAGGTGCTCAGATTTCGGATACGCCATGGACCAAGATTTAAACCGGACTGGAGGTTAAGGCTATAGTATTCATCTTCTGATTCGAAATCATTCGAGCCGCTGAACTGGTAATTCATTAACAGCGCGTTAATACCTTCATCAAATTGATCTTCCGGAATAAATCCTTGCACGACGGTGGATAATGCCGCTTGTGGTATGGAGATATTTAACCGTTGTGCAGTAAAATCGAAATCAGCTTTTGTATCCGGTATGACCGTTAGGTTAACACAGTTATTGGCATCTTCTTTCAGAGCTGGGAAGGATTTCACTCTGACACCATATTCCGCCAGGTCTTTAAGCGTGAAACAGGGGGTTAATTTGATATCATCACTCTTATCGGCAGTATGGCTATCAATAACAAACTTGATAGTACGGGTATCCAGATATTGACCGTTGAAAACAATGTCAACCCGATAATCCCCGGGCGCCTGAGCGTTCCTGGCTTCAAAAACAGATAAGTCTGGGGCGTTTGAAGGATCGCTACCATTCAATGAATTGATGAATGAGGGATCGAAGAAATCACGTGCTTGCGCTTTATTATCCAAACCACAAAAAAACGCTGGCAACAACGTGATGCAGAGCGTTGATAGTTTGAATAGCTCTTTATTTTTATTTTGCATAGACACATCCCTATAACGTTAATAAAAATTCCCAATTACAACGGTGATGAATAGAGCGATCCGGCCCCACCATAATCATTAACTATTTTCCATGTCACGCTTGATGCATTGACACTTTCCTTTAACGTGACTTCTTTTGTTTCCATCGGAGGGACGGTGTTTACTTCATTTTTTATTTCGGTGTTGCCTATTTTTATTGTGTTGAAGTAATAGAAAAAAGGTGTCGGATTGTTAATGAACAATTTATTGCCTGATTTACGCCATTGGAGTTTTGCCGCTTCTGTATTTGGCTTCATATCAAACAGCGATTTTGGCCGGTATACCAGACGCATACGGTGGCGAACCGCTAGCTGAATCGTATTGTTTTTGGCATTGGTGTCATCAGCTGGCGGGATAGCCATAATATTGAAATAAAATATAGATTCTCGATCTGTTGGCGCAGTAACATTATTGGTTGAAAACAAACGCACGGTATTTTGCTGTTTTGCTTCGAGTCGGAATAGTGGCGGAGTCGCCGTGAAAGAGGGTATTTGCCCTTTTGGGGTCTCAATCCACGACTTAATTAAATAAGGAATACCGTCTTTGTTCTCAATCTGCGCAGTGATTTCGCGAGCGCCCTCTTTGTAAAGATAGCGAGTTGACTCGATAACGATACCAGCATGTGCAATACCGCTAATCAATAAAAAAAAGGGAATGAAAAGTTTAAATAAGGTGCTTAACATAGCATTTCTCTAAACGGAAAAAGGGCTCGCCAGACGGCGAGCCCTCTAAAATAGAATTAAATGGTGTAATCGATAGTAAAGGTTGCAACGCCTTTAACCGGACCTTCGGTTACAGCAGTTGTGGCATTTACTTTCACATAACCAGCATAGTAGTTCAGGGAAGTGACGGAACCGTCAGTGTAGGTTTCGGACATGGTGGTCGAACCATCAAACTTAACGCGAGAACCATCGCTTACTTTCGCGATACCGATACCGATACCGGCAGCGCCGTCGTCAGCGGTGTTGTCCAGAATGGCCGCGTCGCTGCTGGTGGTACCAGTAACAGCAACAGTCAGGCCAGTTGCCGGATCTTTGCTGCCTTTGGCGCAATCAGAAACATCAAAACCAAACTTCTGGCTTTTGAAAAGGGTGTTTGCAGCCTGAGCGTTCGCTTCGCTGGTGGTAACAGAAGTCAGACGAACGATGCCGTTGTTCAGAGTACCAGTCGGGGTGACTACGCAAGAAGCGGAGGAGTCATTGACTTCACCCAGAACGGTCACTTCAGCAGTGTTAGCGGCCATTGCCTGAGCACTCAGAACTGCAGATGCAGCAACCATTACAGCTACGATTGTTTTTTTCATTTATTTGTCCATGTATAAATACGTAATCCTTGAAATAGATATCGCTCTAATTGCTAATTATTGGTTGGTCTAATAATTCAATAATTGCCCCAAGAACTACACTATCCCATCTCTGTACTCCTTGTTGTCCCTTACGCTAATAAGCAGGTGTTAGCCTGCATTTAGCTTAAGACGGGAGCACTGAGGAATCTAATTCGCCGTTGGTGAAAATGCATGTGAATTTTAATTGAATAATCTTTTTAATGACTAAAGGAACGATTCACATTTTTATTCGAACTATAAGTGATAGCGTTGATTCGATGAATGTTGTGCGGTATCTCTGGCTTCCATTCAGTTTAAATATCATGTTAGTCTTATCTTTGATGCAAAATCGAGACTCAATGATTGATATATGAAGCCATCTAATAGCAGGCCTGTTCAAGGCTATTCGCGCAACATTAAATATGGGATTTCATTAATTTCATGTTTATTTCACATAGCTAATGAAAAAGGGAAGACATTATGGCATTTAGTGAATTCATCATTAATGATGAAGTTATTTTTGACGTGAATATGAGTGAGTTGCGAACTGTTAATGAAAATGGCACTACCGTTAACTTAAATGGACCAACGGCGCGTTGTTTATTGTTGCTGATAGAAAGTAATGGCAGGATCATTTCACGTGAGGAATTTCTGGAAACTGTCTGGAAAACAAGGGGGGTAATAGTTGCGCAAAACACGTTTTACCAAAATATCTCATTGCTCAGAAAATCACTGGTAAAGGCCGGACTATCTCAGGATATCATTATTACCGTCAGGCAGCGCGGGTTTATCCTTGCCACGGATGCGGTAATCACTCCAGTTACCACAACGCAAGAGATAATAGCGAGCCCATCAACGAATGTAGATGATTCTGCAAGTGATAGGGAGAGCATAGAGAGCGAAATGTACGAAGTTAAAAATACCGTTAATGCTAATCGAAGCGAAAGTCGCAGAGGAACTACGTTTAAATTACCTAAATGGATCGTGGTGATGTTTATTGTTATGGTCGCAACTAATATACTTTCACTGCTTTTTTAGATGCTCTATTAGCGCATCATTTAATAGATACGCGTATATATAATTATAAATGTTAAGCAAACACCGCTTTCTGGATAACGCTGGTGAAAAATGTTATATCTTTTATTTGCCAGGCGAACATACTTGTCATTTAAGTATCTGCCGGACAGGGCCGGCAGAAAAACTTAGTTTTGTTGCTTTAAACCTAAATCCAGCGGCGTTTTACTCGGTTCGCCGCCGATTTCACGTGCCAGCCTTGGCACCATATATCCGGATACCAGCGTTAATAGCTTACGCATGATTGCCCGGGCCTCCTCGTCTTCGACCATGAAGTGGGCTGCGCCCTGGACTTTATCAAGCACGTGCAGGTAGTAGGGCATCACCCCGGCATCGAACAGCGCGTTGCTGAGGTCCGCCAGGGTTTGTGCGTTGTCGTTAACGCCGCGCAGCAGGACGCTTTGGTTGAGCAGCGTCACGCGCGCTTGCCGTAGCAGCGCCATTGCCGCCCGAAATTCCGGGCCGATCTCATTGGCATGATTGATATGGTTAACCAACAGGATCTGCAGCGAGGAGGCGTTAAAGCGAGCCGCCAGCCCTTCGGTGATCCGCGCCGGAATGACAATCGGCAAGCGGCTATGGATGCGTAACCGTTTAATATGCGGGATAGCTTCCAGTTGCGTCAGTAACCAATCCAGTTCGTGGTCTTTGGCCATCAACGGATCGCCGCCGGAAAAAATAATTTCATCAAGCTGTGGATTGGCGGCAATGTACTCGAGCGCTGCCTGCCAGTTGCGTTTATTGCCCTGGTTCTCGGCATAGGGGAAGTGGCGGCGGAAGCAGTAGCGGCAGTTGACCGCACAGCCTCCTTTCACCAGCAATAGCGCCCGGTTGCTATATTTATGCAGCAGGCCTGGTACAACGCTGTGTTGTTCTTCCAGCGGATCGGTGGAAAAACCAGGGGCGGCAACAAACTCTTCTTGTGCGGTAAGTACCTGACGAAGAAGGGGATCGTTTGGGTTGCCCTTTTCCATACGTGCAATAAACGCGCGCGGTACGCGCAGCGCGAAGAGACGCTTCGCATCACGTCCCGCCAATAGGTTTGCATCTGTTTCCAGATCTAAAAGATGCAATAGTTCATCGGGACTGGTCACAACATCGGCAAGTTGCGTGATCCAATCTTCTCTGGATGGGGTATTTAGGGTTACAATATGCGCCATTTTGTGGCTTAGCTACCAAGTTAAACAATTTCAGAGGGCCTTATGGCGACTTACTATAGCAACGATTTTCGTGCTGGTCTTAAAATCATGATGGATGGTGAACCGTATGCGGTTGAAGCCAGTGAATTCGTTAAACCAGGTAAAGGTCAGGCATTCGCACGCGTTAAGCTGCGTCGTCTGCTGACCGGCACCCGTGTAGAAAAAACGTTCAAGTCCACCGACTCTGCAGAAGGCGCGGACGTTGTCGATATGAACCTGACTTACCTGTACAACGATGGTGAGTTCTGGCACTTCATGAACAACGAAACCTTCGAACAGCTGTCCGCTGATGCTAAAGCTATCGGCGACAACGCGAAATGGCTGCTGGATCAGGCTGAGTGCATCGTGACCCTGTGGAACGGTCAGCCTATCGCTGTCACGCCGCCGAACTTCGTTGAACTGGAAATCGTTGAAACCGATCCAGGTCTGAAAGGCGACACCGCAGGTACTGGCGGCAAGCCGGCGACTCTGTCCACTGGCGCTGTGGTTAAAGTTCCGCTGTTCGTTCAGATTGGCGAAGTCATCAAAGTAGATACCCGCTCCGGCGAATACGTATCTCGCGTGAAGTAATTCATGCTGTGAGACGGTGGGCGCAGCCATGCTGCTGCGCCTCCAGTTTCATGTCAGGATTAACATGAACCGGACGCTCAAATTTCTCATTTTGCTGCTGCTCAGCGGCGCGCTGCTTACTGGATGTAATACCGCCCGCGGTTTTGGCGAAGATATCCAGGGGTTAGGGCACGCGATTTCTCACGCCGTCAGCTAGTCTCATTTCATCTGCCTTCCCTGCAATTCATTTTGTGCAGTTCAGTCTGAACCTCTTTTTCTCTTAAAAAACGCGACTATCCCTTCATTCTGAATCAGTTTGGCTATGCTTATAGGGCAAGAAAACAAAAACTGTTTATAAGGATGATATTATGGTGAAAAAAACGATTGCGGCGTTCTTTACTGTTTTGGTCCTTTCCTCCGTGCTCACCGCATGTAACACCACGCGTGGTATCGGTGAAGACATTTCTGACGGCGGCAGCGCTATCTCTGGTGCGGCGACCAAAGCTCAGAATTAAACATTACCGGTACGGCCTCGCGCCGTACCGGTCTTCACATTCACGGCGCCGTTGTTTATAATCCCGGCGTTTTCAACCACCTTGCGGGACGACCCGTGAGCGTATCTCATTCGGGGACGGCCCCATTACTGGAGCCATATGTCCTGGATCATTCTCTTTATCGCCGGTTTGCTGGAAGTCGTGTGGGCCGTCGGCCTCAAATACACCCATGGGTTTAGCCGTCTGCTGCCAAGCGTGATTACCATTGCCGCTATGGTCGTCAGTATGGCGCTGCTATCGTGGGCGATGAAATCACTGCCGGTGGGTACCGCCTATGCGGTGTGGACCGGGATCGGCGCCGTAGGCGCAGCGATAACCGGCATCGTGCTGCTGGGTGAATCCGCAAGCCCGATGCGCATCGCAAGCCTGGCCTGTATTGTCATCGGCATTATCGGGCTGAAAATCAGCGCGCATTAATAGCGCTGGTTAACCCAAATCAGTTTGCTCACGTCGAAGCCCTGCCGGGTGGCGATATCCAGCATCTGCTGTTTTACCTGCGGCGAAATCTTCGGCGTACGCGCCAGTAGCCACAGGTAATCGCGATCCGGCCCGCAAACCAGCGCATGGCGGTACTCTTTATCCAGCGCAATCACGTTGTAGCCGCCATAGAAAGGGCCGAAGAACGAGACTTTTAGCGCCGCGCGGTTCGGATCGCCGGTGAACCAGGCCACGCCGTCTGTTTTCTGCCAGATGCCGCGGTCAGGGTTATAACCTTTATTGACCACATCAATGCCGCCATCGCCGCGCAGGCTGTAAGTCGCCGTAACCTTTTCCAGTCCGCTTTCGAAATGATGATCGAAGCGGGCTATTTCATACCAGGTGCCGAGGAAGCGTTGGCTTTCGAATGGGCTGACGACGGTCACGCCAGCGGGAGGAACGGGATTGCTGCACGCAACGCTCAGCAACGACGCGATAACCACGGTTAACACTGGCAGCAGACGCATAGGTACCTTCCTTACCGCTTTTTCTCTAAGTGTAGATAGCGGCAGGAAAAAAGTAGGGAGATTTTGTCGATAAGCGAGCCCGGTAACAGATTGCTACCGGGCGAGATGTCGCATCAGATAAATAACACGCCGACCAGGGTAACAACGGTTAAAATCGCCGCCAGGCCATAGAAGACCCATTTGCCGTTCGGTACGTGGATTTTCAGATCATGCATCGCATGGTGGATACGGTGCAGGCCGCACCACAGCGGCAGAACAATCATCAGAAAGATGAAAAGGCGGCCGATGAAGCTATGGGCGAAGGCGTAAACGCGTTCGTAGCTGAAAGCATCGCCAGGGGCGAGTCCCAGCGGCAGCAGAATACCGACCAGTAGCACCATCACCGGCGCGATAATCGCCCCCCACATGCCGCCTGCGCCAAACAGCCCCCAGAACACCGGTTCATCGGAACGTTTGGGATTGGGATTAATCATATCAGCCTCCTTACCAGAACAACGCGACAAACAGGATCACGATGCTAACCAGCGCCGTTACCGCCCACAGCCCTTTAATCAGCGGCTCAGGCCCCATTTTCTCGCCTTTAATAATGATGTTGGCGGCTTTCGGCGCCAGCTCAAACCAGGTTTTGGTGTGCAGCAGCGCCGCTGCCAGGGTGATCAGGTTGAGGATCACCACAATCGGGTTTTGCAGGAATGCCACATAGCCATCCCAGCTTTCGGCGCCGTGCTTAAGGGCGAACAGGCCGTAAATCAGCACGATGCTGAACCAGACCGTCGGCACCGCCGTCCCTTCACGCAGCATATAGAAGCGATAAAATGGCAGCTTCTTCCACCAGGTGGAGGTCATGGGCCGCACGTAGGGTTTGCGTTTAGTCGTCATAGTGCACTCCTTAGCGTGGTTTCAGGGTGGCGATCAGGAAGTCTTTCGAACTTTCTACCTTGCCCTGCTGAATGGCGGCCGCCGGATCGACATGCTTCGGGCAAACTTCGGAGCAGAAGCCGACAAACGTACAGCTCCACACGCCGTTCTGGCCGTTAAGCTGCGCCATACGTTCCTTTTTGCCGTGGTCGCGGCTGTCTTCGTTGTAGCGATGGGCGAGGGTGATCGCCGCCGGGCCGATGAACTCCGGGTTCAGACCAAATTGCGGACAGGCGGCATAGCACAAACCGCAGTTGATGCAGCCGGAGAACTGATGGTATTTCGCCATCTGCGCGGGAGTCTGCTTATTCGGCCCCTGCTCCGGCGTGCGGTTATTTCCGATGATATACGGCTTAATCGCTTCCAGACTTTCGATAAAGTGGGTCATATCGACCACCAGATCGCGCTCGATCGGGAAGTTGGCCAGCGCTTCTACCTTCAACCCTTTGGTATAGTCGCGCAGGAAGGTTTTACAGGCCAGTTTTGGCACCTTGTTGACCATCATGCCGCAAGAACCGCAGATCGCCATGCGGCACGACCAGCGGTAGCTTAAATCCGGCGCGAGGTTGTCTTTGATATAGCCCAGCGCGTCGAGCAGCGAGGTTTGTTCGTCGTAGGGGACTTCATAGAAAGCGCTGTGCGGCGCGGTATCGACTTCCGGGTTGTAGCGCACCACTTCAATTTTCAGTTTGTTCATCTCAGCCATGGGTCGTCTCCTTCTTCTCAGCGGCTTCCGCTTCGGCGCCATACACGCGTTTAGCCGGCGGCAGAGTGGTGATCTTCACATCGCCATACTCCAGACGCGTGCTGCCGTCGGCCTCACGGAAGGCCAGCGTATGCTTGAGGAAATTGACGTCGTCGCGTTCAGTACAGCCTTCATCGAGACGTTGGTGAGCGCCGCGGGACTCTTTACGCGCGATAGCGGAGTGCGCCATACATTCGGCGACGTTGAGACCATGGCCCAGCTCAATGGTGTAGAGCAGGTCGGTATTGAATACGCTCGAGGTGTCGGTGATACGCACGCGCTTAAAGCGCTCCTGCAGCTCGGCCAGCTTATCGATGGTTTTTTGCATCAGCTCCGGCGTGCGATAGATACCGCAGCCTTCTTCCATCGACATACCCATTTCATCGCGGATTTTGGCCCAGTTTTCATTGCCTTGCTGGTTAACGAGGTCTTTAAGACGGTTTTCAACGTCGTTGACCTGCGCATCCAGCGCCGCGTTGTTAGCTTCGCCCGCGGCCATCGCGCGCTGCATGGCTTGCTCACCGGCAAGGCGGCCAAAGACCACCAGCTCGGCAAGCGAGTTGGATCCCAGACGGTTGGCGCCATGGAGACCGACGGAGGAACATTCGCCGACGGCGAACAGGCCCTTGATGCGGGTTTCGCACTGCTGGTCAGTTTCGATGCCTCCCATCGTGTAGTGGGCGGTCGGACGCACCGGAATGGGTTCTTTTACCGGATCGACGCCGACATAGGCTTTCGCCAGTTCGCAGATGAACGGTAGGCGTTCAAGCAGTTTCTTCTCGCCGAGATGGCGCAGGTCGAGATAAACCACGTCGCCGCGCGGCGTCGAAATGGTGTTGCCTTTGCGCCACTCGTGCCAGAAGGCCTGAGAGACTTTATCGCGTGGGCCGAGTTCCATGTATTTGTTTTTCGGCTCGCCGAGCGGCGTTTCTGGCCCCATACCGTAATCCTGCAGGTAGCGGTAGCCGTTTTTATTCACCAGAATACCGCCTTCGCCGCGGCAGCCTTCGGTCATCAGGATCCCCGAACCCGGCAGGCCGGTTGGGTGATACTGGACGAACTCCATGTCGCGCAGCGGGACGCCGTGGCCCAGCGCCATGCCCATGCCATCGCCGGTGACGATGCCGCCGTTGGTGTTATAGCGATAGACGCGGCCAGCGCCGCCGGTAGCCATGACGACCGCATTGGCGCGAATTTGCACCAGCGTGCCTTCCATCATATTCATTGCCACCAGGCCGCGGGCCTGGCCGTCATCGACGAGAATATCCAGCACGAAGTGCTCGTCGAAACGTTGAATTTGCGGGAACTGGAGGGAGGTCTGGAAGAGGGTATGCAGCATATGGAAGCCGGTTTTATCGGCGGCGAACCATGTACGTTCGATTTTCATCCCGCCGAAGCGGCGAACGTTGACGCTGCCGTCCGGGCGGCGGCTCCACGGGCAGCCCCACAGCTCAAGCTGGGTCATTTCCGTGGGGCAGTGGTGTACGAAATAGTCTACGACATCCTGTTCACAGAGCCAGTCGCCGCCGGCGACGGTGTCGTGAAAATGGTATTCAAAGCTATCGTGATCCTGCGCGACCGCCGCAGAACCGCCTTCGGCGGCGACGGTATGGCTACGCATTGGATAGACTTTTGAAATCAGTGCGATTTTGGCTTTTGGATTAGCCTGCGCAGCGGCGATGGCTGCGCGAAGACCTGCTCCGCCTGCGCCAATGACGACAAGATCGGCTTGAAAAGTTTGCACGACATTCCTCCAGTTTTTGTGTATTTCGCCGCCGGGCTGGCGAAAAAGTATCACTGCTCCTTTATAGGTAAATGAGTATAGCCATAGGGATGTTGGGGAAAATTGACGCGTTCGATTTTTTTATCAATCCGTGCGCTGATTTATCAATTTTATTTATGCAATTAAGTTAGCAATAAATTATCAGGATGTAATATCGCCGCCGGATTGCACAAAATTTGTTTCACTCGACGGTTGCGAGTAGACTTCGTGCCCTTGTATGAAATCGGAGAAAAGTACCATGAGCGAGACGGCAACCTGGCAGCCGAGCGCATCCATTCCAAATCTGTTAAAACGTGCGGCTGTAATGGCGGAAATTCGCCGTTTCTTTACCGACCGCGGCGTGCTGGAGGTGGAAACGCCTTGTATGAGTCAGGCAACGGTGACCGATATCCACATGTTCCCGTTTGAAACCCGTTTCGTTGGCCCCGGCCACTCTCAGGGTCTGAATCTGTATCTGATGACCAGCCCGGAATACCACATGAAGCGGCTGCTGGCCGCCGGATGCGGGCCGGTTTTCCAACTGTGCCGTAGCTTTCGCAATGAAGAGATGGGCCGCCACCACAACCCAGAGTTCACCATGCTGGAGTGGTACCGTCCCTGCTACGACATGTACCGTCTGATTAACGAAGTTGACGATTTACTGCAGCAGGTGCTCGAGTGCCAACCCGCGGAAAGCCTCTCTTATCAACAGGCCTTCCAGCGCTATCTGGAGATCGATCCGCTGTCGGCAGACAAAACCCAGCTGCGTGAAGTGGCGGCAAAGCTCGATCTCAGTAATATCGCCGATACGGAAGAAGATCGCGATACGCTGTTGCAGCTGCTGTTCGCCATGGGTGTAGAGCCGCACATCGGTAAAGAACGTCCGACTTTCGTCTATCACTTCCCAGCAAGCCAGGCGTCGCTTGCGCAGATCAGCACCGAAGATCACCGCGTCGCCGAGCGCTTTGAGGTCTACTACAAGGGGATGGAGCTGGCGAACGGCTTCCACGAGCTGACCGACGCACGCGAACAACAGCAGCGTTTTGAGCAGGACAACCGCAAACGTGCGGCCCGCGGCCTGCCGGAGCAGCCCATCGATTATAACCTGCTGGCCGCGCTGGAAGCCGGACTGCCGGATTGTTCCGGCGTCGCGCTGGGTGTAGACCGCCTGGTGATGCTGGCGTTAGGTGTAGAGACCATCGGCGAAGTGATCTCATTCACCGTCGATCGCGCCTGATTAATTACGCTTCCCTTTCATGAGGAGAGGGAAGCCGTTTCCCGCCGTTAGCGTTATCCCCTTCATTCAAAGATTTTTACAGTTCTCCCCGCTGCATTAGCCCTAATAACCACAATTTCAAACTGGATTATTGCTAGGATCCGCGTTCAATTTCTGCTTACCTGGCGACGCCGTTCGGCGACGCTCACGTTTGGATCGATTTATGCCTCAACAAATCAAGAAGATGAGCCTGATTGGGCTGATATTAATGATCTTCACTTCGGTGTTTGGCTTTGCCAACAGCCCTTCGGCGTTTTATCTGATGGGTTATAGCGCGATGCCGTTTTATCTTTTCTCGGCGCTGTTTTTCTTTATTCCTTTTGCCTTAATGATGGCGGAGATGGGCTCGGCCTATCGTAAGGAAGAGGGCGGGATCTATTCGTGGATGAACCGTAGCGTCGGGCCGCGCTTTGCATTTATTGGCACCTTTATGTGGTTTTCATCCTATGTGGTGTGGATGGTCAGTACCGCGGCGAAAATTTGGGTCCCGTTTTCGACCTTTCTCTTCGGCGCGGATAAAACCCAGAGCTGGGCTTTTGCCGGCTTAACCTCGACGCAAACCGTCGGCGTACTGGCCGCCTGCTGGATGGTGCTGGTGACGCTGGTGGCGGCGAAAGGGATAAATAAGATTGCCAAAATTACCGCCGTGGGCGGCATCGCGGTGATGTGCCTTAATCTGGTACTGCTGCTGGTGAGCGGGGCGATTCTGCTGCTGAACGGCGGCCATTTCGCACAATCGCTGGATTTCACCGCGTCGCCGAACCCGGGATATCAATCGGGGCTGGCGATGCTGTCTTTCGTGGTGTTCGCCATTTTCGCCTATGGCGGGATTGAAGCGGTCGGCGGGCTGGTGGATAAAACCGAGAAGCCGGAAAAGAACTTTGCCAAAGGCATTATTATCGCCGCGCTGGTGATTTCGATCGGTTACTCGCTGGCTATTGTGCTGTGGGGCGTCAGCGCCAACTGGCAGCAGGTCTTGAGCAACCACAGTACCAACCTTGGCAATATCACCTACGTGTTGATGACCAGCCTCGGCGCGACGCTTGGACAAGCGCTTCATCTGTCGCCGCAGGCGGCGGCGCTGACCGGCGTATGGTTTGCGCGCATTACCGGGCTGTCGATGTTCCTTGCCTATACCGGCGCATTCTTCACCCTGAGCTATTCGCCGCTGAAGGCGATCATTCAGGGGACGCCGAAAGCGCTGTGGCCGACGATGATGACCAAAGTCAACGCTAACGGCATGCCGGCTAACGCCATGTGGCTGCAGTGTCTGCTGGTGAGTCTGTTTATTTTGCTGGTCTCTTTCGGCGGCGATACCGCTTCAGCGTTTTATAACAAGCTAACGCTGATGGCTAACGTCTCGATGACCTTGCCGTATCTGTTCCTGGCGATCGCGTTCCCGTTCTTTAAGGCCAAAGCCGATCTCGATCGTCCATTTGTGATGTTTAAAAGCCGGGTGAGCACGCTGCTGGCGACGACGATAGTGGTACTGGTGGTAGCGTTCGCCAATATCTTTACCGTTATTCAGCCGGTGATGGATTCCGGTGACTGGAACAGTACGCTGTGGATGGTCGGCGGGCCGATTTTCTTCTCGCTGTTGGCATTAGGGATCTACGAGAACTATCGTCAGAGAACGGCGGTACAGGTAGCGCTGGCGGAGGGTTAAGAAAGAGAATGCCCGGTGAAGCGCTCACCGGGCTAGTTAGTGCTTACAAACTTCCTGGCGTACGGCTGCTTTTACCCGCTGAGTTCAGCGGCTGGCTGCTGCGCAGACCATCCAGGCTTTCCAGGCGCATCTGGAACGGTGGGAACGGCATGTCGATGCCGTGTGCGCGGTAACCCGCCAGAATCAGCTGATGCAGCTCATGACGCAGCGGCATACGGTGGCCCATCTCGGCGGCGTAAATACGCAGCTCGAAAATCTGAATCCCCTGCTGCAGGTCAACGAGAAACGCTTCCGGCGCCGGGGTATCAATCACCAGCGAGCAGCGATGAGCGGCGGTCAACAGAATCTGCGTGACCTCTTCCGTATTGGCCTCCGCGGGCGCCGGGATAGTCAACACCACGCGAGTGACCGAATCCGACAGCGACCAGTTGATGAACTGTTCGGTGATGAACGCTTTGTTCGGCACGATGATTTCTTTACGGTCCCAGTCGCTGATGGTGGTGGCGCGGGTATTAATTTTCGTCACGCTACCGGTCAGGCTGCGGATAGTGACCGTATCGCCGATACGGATTGGTTTTTCAAACAGGATGATCAGGCCGGAGATAAAGTTGGCGAAAATTTCCTGTAGACCAAAACCAAGACCGACGCTGAGCGCCGCCACCAGCCACTGTAGTTTCGACCACTCAATACCAATCATCGAGAAGCCGACCAGCCCGCCAATTAGCATCAACAGATATTTGGTGATGGTGGTGATGGCGTAGCCGGTACCCGGCGTCAAATCCAGATGTTGCAGAATCGCCAGCTCCAGCAGCGCCGGGAGATTGCGCACCAGCTGGGTGGTGATAATCAGCACCAGAATGGCGATCAGGACGGCGCCAAGAGTAATGGGTTCAAGACTTTCGACGCCCTGTACCGTGGAGGTCACATCCCATAGCGAGATATTTTCGAGGAAGCCGAATGCCGAGTGAATTTCCGACCACAGAATAATCACCGACAGCAGGGCGATTAGCATCAGCAGCGAGCGGACCAGGCGCAGGGACTGGGTACTGATGGCGTCGAGGTCGACTTCGCTGACTTCCGCTTCGACCGAGCCTTCTGTGCTGGTGGAGTGGGCGGTATCTTCTTCGCCGCGGGCGCGCTGGGCGAGGATTTCCGCACGGCGGTGTTTGGCGCGATCGAAGGCCAGGCGCCGACGCTGAATCAGCATCCAACGGCGAATAATATGGTAAACCACCAACAGCAGGAACCAGATGGCGACCGAGGTTTCCAGTCGCGCCAGTAGCGCCTGCGAGGTGGCAAGATAGCCCACCGCCGCCGCCAGCATCGCGATCAGCGGCGCGCCGAGCAGCAGGTTCCACAGCAGACGGTTCACCATGTTCTCGCCGTCGCCTGCTTTATCAAGATACAGCGGGATCCCGGCGTGCTTCAGGCTCAAGGTAACCAGCGCCAGCGCGCCGCATATCAGCATGAAGCACAGGCGGCCCAGCGAGGCGGAGAATTCACGGTCGTTGAGATTATCGAACATGATCAGCGCCATAATCAGCGGTACGATCAACCCGATGCTCATCAGGTAGTAACGCATGGCTTTGGCGACGCGGTTACGCGGCCAGCCGAAGTGGGCGATGAACAATCCATTCGGCCGGGCGAAGGTGGCGCAAATCATCACCACCCACAGCAGCGGCACGGTGGCGGTCACGCCGTCGCCAATGGCGACCGCCAGCGGGAAGGGCCAAGCCGCCTGCAATCCATAGCCGAGCGTCATCCACAATACCGGCAGCGGAGATGCCACCAGAATTGACCAGAACACGGTACGCAGCGTCAGCCAGAAGTGATCCTGCGTCACCTTGCCAATCCGCGCGCTGGAGCGCTCAAGGAAGCGGGTAAAGTGGCGTCGCGAATAGATACTGAAGCCCACCAGCACCAGCGCGCCAAACAGCGGGAACAGCGTCTCTTTGCTGGTCAGCATCATGACGCTGGCCTTGCCGAGCTGGTTGATGGTATCAAGCGAGATCAGACGACGCAGATCCTGCACCACTTCCAGCGGCCAGGAGAAGCCAATCGGGCTGACGTCCGAGGTCCAGAACAGATAGCGGTGGGTTGCTTCGTTAATCTCTTTCAGCGCGTCTTCTAACTGGCCGTTGGCGACTTTCAGTTTCGTCAGTTCGAGCAGCAAGGTATCGCCGCCGCGTAGAAGCGAGTTAAGCAGCTCGCTCTGGGTACGCAGCTGCGCCTGCAGGATGCGGTTTTGTTCCGCGGTGAGCGGCTCGCCGTCGGCCTGGCGAATCAGCCGTAGCTGCGCCTGCTTGCTGAGCAGGTCTTCGTAATGCAAGCGCTGTACGCGCAGCTGGGCCGTTTCAGTATCTAACTGCTGTGGGCGCGGGCGCTCCGGCAGACGGGCGACCTGGGCGCGTAGCGCTTCGCCGAGTAGATTCGATGATCCCAGCCACTGCGACTGTTCGCGCAGGGTGTTCAGCGCCTGGCGCACCTGGAGCGTTTGATTGGTTGCTTGCCGCTGCTGCGAGGCCACCAGATCCAGGCGCTGAACCTGCTGATTAAGCGCCTGCGATAGTTCGCGGTTAATTTTGAACTGGTCGGTGATCCCCGGCGGCAGGTTTTCGCTGTTTTCCGCCAGCAGCTCGGTGCTCTCCAGCGCCTTTTCCGCTTCGCGTTGGCGCTGGCTGTTCTGCTGATTACGCAGCGCCTGCAGGTAGGCATCGAGCTGTTCGCTCTGTTTCTGCGCCAGCTCAGAGCGGATGCGCGACAGTTCCTGGCGGTTGTTAGCGGAGAGTTGGGCCAGATCCAGCTCGTCGACCAGCGCTTTCAGACGCGCGGATTCCGCCTGCAGACCGAGATTTTGCGCCTGCGCCAGCGGCGTATTGCCGGGCTGCGCGCCGACGCGACGTTCAATCTCATTAAGCTTGCGGCGGGCGTCGGTTTGCTGCTGTGGTAATTGATTAAGGGAGTCGGCGATTTCCCGCGCCCGATCCTGCTCCTGCTGCGCCTGGCGGCTGGCTTCCAGCAGTTGGCTGCTGACCTGCAGGATCTCCTGATTCAGCGCGTCGGCGGTGAGGGCGGTAGGTACCTGGTGCGGCGTTTCGCTGACATTCGCTAACTGAGCGCGGAGCGTTTGAAACAGTTTGGGGAAATTATCGATAACGTCCTGGTACTGGCGAGCGCGCTCAACGGAGGCGTTGCGCTCCTCCAGCGCATTCAGCGCGGCTTGCAGGACTTCGACGGTTTCAGGCTGGGCGGGTTTCGCCGCCTTCGCCTGTTCCAGTTCCTGGGTAATTTGTTTGACGTCCGGGGCCGTCGCTGCGTACGCCCCGAAGCTGAGGCTCAAGGCCAACAGAAAAGTGTATATCAGGCGCACGGCGTAACCCTTTGTCGTCCGGAATTAACCTTCGTCTTGTTTATCGTCAACCAGCGGGCTGGCGCGGTGTTCGGCGCGGATCTCTTCTTCCGGCAACGGCGCAGGTTCCACGGAGATATCAGCTTCTACGGCCGTCGCCAGCGGTTCGCCGATTTTGGTGACTGACAGGCTTTGCAGTTGTTCAACCAGCTTCACCTGGCCTGGCGCAAACAGGTTAATCACCGTTGAGCCCAGCTTAAAGCGGCCCATCTCCTGGCCCTTCAGCAGCGCAACGGAGCCTTCGCTTTCGCCTGCAGGCCAGGTCCAGCGTTTAATAATACCTTCCCGCGGCGGCGTCACGGTGCCGGACCAGACGGTCTCGATGCTGCCAACAATCGTTGCGCCGACCAGAATCTGCGCCATCGGACCGAATTCAGTATCGAACAGGCAGATAACGCGCTCGTTGCGGGCAAACAGGTTCGGTACGTTTTGCGCCGTCAGGTGGTTGACCGAGAACAGATCGCCTGGGACATAGATCATCTCGCGCAGGATGCCGTTGCACGGCATATGCACGCGGTGATAGTCGCGCG
This sequence comes from Klebsiella sp. CN_Kp091, assembly GCF_040065095.1. Taxonomy (NCBI): domain Bacteria; kingdom Pseudomonadati; phylum Pseudomonadota; class Gammaproteobacteria; order Enterobacterales; family Enterobacteriaceae; genus Klebsiella; species Klebsiella sp. CN_Kp091. The sequence goes on from NZ_JBEAIO010000043.1 coordinate 159,810, forward strand.
GCGACAGATAAGTGGTGGCGAAGCTACCGTTACGGAACAGGTTGGCCATCTGGTAGTTACCCGCCAGCAGGGCCTCCAGGGTGTAATTGTGGCCTTTGGCCTGCAGAATTTTGTCATCTTCGATAGCGCCAAGCTGGCTGATAACGCCGTCAGCCGGCATTACCAGCACGTTGGGATCGGTGTTCAGCGGGCGAACATCGTCACGCAGCGGGCGGACGAAGAAGTCGTTGAAGGTGCGGTAAGCGGCAGTATCCGGCTTCTGCGCCTCTTTCATATCGACTTTGTAGTATTTGACGAACAGATCGATAACCAGTTTAGTCAGCCAGCCTGCTCGTTTACTTGCCCCCCAGCCTGCGAGGCGGGTGAGCCACAGTTTAGGCAGAATGTATTGCAGTGAGAGTTTAAACGAGTTTAACAAGGTAGCCTCCAGGCCGTTAATTGTCGTTCCTGACCCCGCTTTGGCGCGGGGTACTGAAAAGGGGGACGATTCTATACGTAAACTTCAGCGAATTGTATCCGCGCCGTCTTGCCGGCAAAGCGATTACGTTTAGCGACGACAGCTTAAATGTCAGTCGTCGGTTGATGAAAAGCTTTTACGCGTTTTTACCTGCACCTGTTCCATACTTTCCAGGATGCGGTGATAGTTGGCGAAACGGCTTTCGGCGATAGCGCCTTTTTCTACCGCTTCGCGAATGGCGCAGCCTGGGTCGGTGTCGTGCTTGCAGTCGCGATACTTGCAATGGCCTAAATAATCATGGAATTCGACAAAGCCGTTGGTGATTTGTTCCGCGTCAAGATGCCACAGGCCAAACTCGCGGACGCCCGGGGAGTCAATCACATCGCCGCCGTGCGGGAAGTGATAAAGACGTGCGGCGGTGGTGGTGTGCTGGCCGAGCCCTGAAACATCAGAGACGTCGTTCGTCAGGATTTGCTCATCCCGCAGTCCCAGCAGCGTGTTCAGCAGGCTGGATTTACCCACCCCGGACTGGCCGGCAAAGATACTAATGCGCCCGGTCAGGGCCTCTTCAAGCGGCTTCAGGCCGTCCTGAGTATGGCTGGACACCATCAAAACCGGATAACCGATCTGGCGATAGATATCCATCTGCTCATTGACGAAGGCCATACCCTCCTCGTCCAGCAGGTCTATCTTATTCAGTACCAGCAGCGGTTCGATATTCTGCGCTTCGCAGGCCACCAGATAGCGGTCGATAATATTGAGCGACAGTTCGGGTAAAATGGCCGAAACCACGACGATTTGGTCGATATTTGCCGCGATAGGCTTCACGCCGTCGTAAAAGTCCGGGCGCGTCAGCACCGAGACGCGTTCATGTACCGCTTCGACGATGCCTTTGACGTTGACCCCGTCGGCGGCGTCTTTGCCTGGCCGCCAGACCACGCGGTCGCCGGTTACCAGAGAACGAATGGTCCGGCGAATGTTGCAGCGGTGGGTCGTGCCATCCGCGGATTCGACATCGGCATGCATACCAAAACGGCTGATGACGATACCTTCAGAAGGCTCGCCAAACAGGTTGTCATCGTAGTCGGCCTTCTCCGAAGTCGTTTTCAGGCGGCGCTGGTGGTTGGCCTTAACGCGGCGCTGCTGGCCTTTGGAGAGCTTATTTTTACTCAATCGAACTGGCTCCTGGTCGCCCTGATGGGGCAAAACCTCTATGATACACGCTATTTTAGATGAATATAGTCACGCAAGAAGGGTGGAAAATAGCATGAGTGCAGATGAAAACAACCTGATTTGGATCGATCTTGAGATGACGGGGCTGGATCCCGAGCGCGATCGCATTATCGAAATCGCCACCCTGGTCACCGACGCGAATCTTAATATTCTGGCAGAAGGCCCGACCATTGCCGTGCACCAGTCTGATGCTCAGCTGGCGCTAATGGACGAATGGAACGTGCGCACTCATACCGGCAGCGGGCTGGTCGATCGCGTGAAGGCCAGTACCGTGGGCGACCGTGAAGCGGAACTGGCCACTATTGAGTTTCTCAAGCAGTGGGTGCCGGCGGGGAAATCGCCAATTTGTGGCAACAGCATCGGTCAGGACCGCCGCTTCCTGTTCAAATATATGCCGGAACTGGAAGCTTACTTCCATTATCGCTATCTCGACGTCAGCACCCTAAAAGAGCTGGCGCGCCGCTGGAAGCCGGAAATCCTTGATGGGTTTAAAAAGCAGGGCACTCACCAGGCGATGGACGATATCCGCGAATCCGTCGCCGAGTTAGCCTATTATCGCGAGCATTTTATTAAGCTCTGAAGCGTCAACGGGGCCGACATGGCCCCGTTCTTTTTGATGTGTTACTTAAACCACTTTTGTTCCATCTGCTGGAACTCCGGCGACGCCTTCACGACCTCCAGCGCGTCATTAATCTGCTTAAGCAACTCCGGGTCGTCTTTGCGTACCGCGATGGCATATTGTTTGCCGTAGTAGGCCGGGTCGGTGGCGCGCTCTTTCATCTCGGCGTAATCAGGATTATCCGCCAGCCACTGGTCCATCGTCGCTAAATCGCCGATCGCGCCGTCGACTTCGCCGCTTTTCAACGCCGTCAGCGCGTCGCTATCGCTGCCAAAGGCGACGGTTTGAATGCCTTTTTGTTTATCGCGTAGATAACGCTGATGAACGCTGCCTTTGACCACGGCGAGCTTTTTACCCTGCAGGTCGGCAAACCCGTGGGCGGCGTCTTTTGCCGTGACTACCACCCCGGAGAGCTCCTGGCGATAAGGCTGAGTGAAGGCGACCTGCTTTTCACGCATCGGCAATACTTCAACGCCGGCGATAATAGCGTCGAACTTTTTAAAGCGTAGCGCCGGGATGAGCGTATCAAAGCGCTGCGGCGTGAATTTACATTCCGCCTGCATCTGTTTACACAGCGCATTGGCCAAATCAATGTCAAAACCCGTAGGTTGGCCTTTGCCTTTGACGGTCTCAAACGGCGGATTGGCGGTTGTGGTGCCAAAATGGAGCGTCTCGGCAGAAGCTGTTCCGATGATTGATGTGGTCAGCAGCAGGACGGAAAGCGCTTTTTTCATTCTGAATCCCTGATAGTCGTCATGGTGGACCTTTTCGCGGATAGCCACCGCGGTGTCATGAGGGCGATTTTGCGCCATTCGCGCGGGGGGAAAAAGATATTTTGCTAATTATGGCGGTTATTTATACAATTCAGTGGGCTGTGTGGCGAGAAAATGTCCATTCAAACAAAAAACGAAAAAAAGTGCTCGCCAGGGGGTTGCAGGTGAATCGAATTCTCGTATAATGCGCCTCCCGTAACGACGCAGAAATGCAAATTACGACGCCATCGAAATATGGCAAAAAAGCAGTAACGCGGGAATAGCTCAGTTGGTAGAGCACGACCTTGCCAAGGTCGGGGTCGCGAGTT
>NZ_JBEAIO010000044.1:0-98856 GCF_040065095.1 Klebsiella sp. CN_Kp091
GGAGGCCGGGTGGCTTCAAAATCCCCGGTGGCGCTGTCGCTTACCGGGGCTACAGAGTTGTGCGATTTGGTAGCCCGGATGAGCGCAGCGCAATCCGGGAAGGCCAGGTGGCTTCAAAATCCCCGGTGGCGCTGTCGCTTACCGGGGCTACGGCGCTGTGCGATTTGGTAGCCCGGATGAGCGCAGCGCAATCCGGGGACCTGCTCGTTTAGCGGCGAACCGGCGCGTCGCCGGCGACATAGTACGCTGCGGTGCTGCGCGGTAACGGCTGACGCCCGCGAATGGCATCGGCCATCTTCTCGCCAATCATGATTGTGGTGGCGTTCAGGTTGCCGGTAATAATCTGCGGCATAATCGACGCGTCGACGACTCTCAACCCTTCCATGCCGTGGACGCGGCCTTCGCCGTCGACCACCGCCATGTCGTCGTACCCCATTTTACAGGTGCCGCACGGGTGGAACGCGGTCTCGGCGTGATTACGCACAAACTCATCTAACTCCGCATCGCTTTGGCACTCAACGCCAGGGCTGATTTCGCGTCCGCGATACTTATCCAGCGCCGGCTGGTTCATGATTTCGCGGGTAATACGGATGGCGTCGCGGAACTCCTGCCAGTCCTGTTCGCTCGACATATAGTTAAACAGGATTGCCGGATGGGCATGCGGGTCGCGCGATTTCAGACGCACATGGCCGCGGCTTGGTGAACGCATCGAGCCAACGTGGCACTGGAAACCATGCTCTTTAACCGCATTGGATCCATTGTAGTTAATCGCCACCGGCAGGAAGTGGTACTGAATATTCGGCCAGGCGAATTCCTCGCGGCTGCGGATAAATCCGCCCGCTTCAAACTGGTTGCTGGCGCCGATCCCGGTGCCGCCGAACAGCCATTCCGCGCCGATTTTCGGCTGATTCCACCACTGTAGCGCCGGATACAGCGACACCGGCTCTTTGCACTCGTACTGCAGATACATCTCAAGATGGTCCTGCAGATTTTCACCGACGCCGGGCAGGGCGTGGACCAGCGGAATATCAAACTGGCGCAGGAGTTCTGGGTTACCGACCCCGGAACGCTGCAGAATTTGCGGCGAGGCGATGGCGCCGGCGCACAGCAGCACTTCTTTATTGGCCATTGCTTTCGACGGCGCGCTGCTGTCGCCTTCCAGCCACTCGACGCCGACGGCGCGTTTGCCGTCAAAAATAATGTGATCGGTCATGGCGTGGGTGCGGATGGTCAGGTTCGCGCGGCTGCGGGCCTGATCGAGATAGCCGCGGGCGGTGCTGGCGCGGCGTCCCTGCGGCGTCACGGTGCGATCCATCGGGCCAAACCCTTCCTGCTGATAACCGTTGAGATCGTCAGTACGCGGATAGCCCGCCTGCACGCCGGCTTCCACCATCGCATGGAACAGTGGATTATTATTCTGTTTCGGCGTAGCGACGCTCACCGGGCCGTCGCCGCCGTGATAGTCGTTAGGGCCGATGTCGCGGGTTTCCGCTTTCCGGTAATAGGGCAGGCAGTCGAGGTAGCTCCAGTGTTCCAGCCCCGGCGCGGCGGCCCAGTTATCAAGATCCATGGCGTTGCCGCGGATGTAACACATGCCGTTAATCAGCGAGGATCCACCGAGCCCTTTACCGCGTCCGCACTCCATGCGGCGGTTGTTCATATAGGGTTCCGGTTCGGTCTCATAGGCCCAGTTGTAGCGTTTGCCCTGCAGCGGGAAAGCCAGCGCGGCAGGCATCTGGGTGCGGAAATCAAAGCGGTAATCCGGACCGCCCGCTTCCAGCAGCAGGACGGTGGTGTTGGGATCTTCCGTTAAACGCGTCGCGAGGACGTTGCCAGCGGAGCCGGCGCCAATAATGATGTAGTCAAACTGCAAAAATGACCTCCTGGTTAAAATATGGATTGAAACTGACCCATCTCAACCTGGATGGATTTCACTTGGGTATAGCTCTGTAGCGTCATCACGCCGTTTTCTCGGCCAATGCCGGAGTGCTTATAGCCGCCGACCGGCATTTCCGCCGGCGATTCTCCCCAGCTGTTGATCCAGCAAATACCGGCTTCCAACTGGTGGATGATGCGGTGAGCGCGGTTCAGATCCGGCGTGACGACGCCAGCGGCAAGGCCGTACTCGGTGGCGTTGGCGCGACGAATCACTTCCGCTTCGTCGTCATAGCTGAGAATCGACATCACCGGTCCGAAGATCTCTTCGCGTACGATAGTCATGTCATCGGTGCAGTCGGTGAAGACCGTCGGGGCGACCCATGCGCCATTATCGAAGCCTTCGCCTTTCAGCACATCGCCGCCGCACAGCAGGCGAGCGCCTTCGCTTTTGCCGCTCTCGATATAGCGCAGTACATTCTGGCGATGCGGGAAGCTGACCAGCGGGCCGAAGTTGGTATCGTCGGCAAACAGGTCGCCGGCGCGGATACGGCCCACGCGCTGCAGGATCTTGTGTTCAAATTCGGCTTTAAACTTCGCGGGCACAAACACGCGGGTGCCGTTGGTGCAGACCTGACCGGAGCTGTAGAAATTGGCCATCATGGCGATATCGGCGGCGAGGTCGAGGTTGGCATCTTCCGCGATAATCAGCGGTGATTTACCGCCCAGCTCCATGGTCACCTCTTTTAAAGAAGAGGCGGCGGAGTTGGCCATGACTTTTTTGCCGCTGGCGACGCCGCCGGTGAAGGAGATTTTGGCGATATCCGGATGCTCGGTCAGGTACTGGCCGGTTTCGGCGCCGATCCCCGGCAGGACGTTGAAGACCCCTTCCGGCAGACCCGCTTCGCGGTAGATTTCCGCCAGCTTCAGCGCGGTGAGCGGAGTGACTTCGCTCGGTTTAAAGATCATCGCGTTACCGGCGGCCAGCGCCGGGGCCGATTTCCACAGCGCTATCTGGATCGGGTAGTTCCAGGCGCCAATACCGGCGACTACGCCAAGCGGCTCGCGGCGGGTGTAAACAAAAGAACTGTCGCGCAGCGGGATCTGGCTGCCTTCCAGCGCCGGGATCAATCCGGCGTAGTACTCCAGCACATCGGCGCCGGTCACGATATCGACGGCGGCGGTTTCGCTCAGCGGTTTGCCGGTATCAAGCGTCTCCAGACGCGCCAGCTCATCGTTACGTTCGCGCAGGATATCAACCGCTTTACGCAGGATCCGCGAGCGCGCCATCGCGCTCATCGCCGCCCACACTTTTTGCCCCTGTTGGGCGCTTTTTACCGCGCGGTCGACGTCTTCACGCCCGGCGGCCTGGACGGTTGCCAGCACTTCCCCAGTGGCAGGGTTGATGGTCTCGAAAGTTTTACCGCTGGTGGCGGCGACAAACTTGCCGTGAATATAAAGCTGCTGTTCGGCCATTCGGGACATGGTTTCCTCCATTATTGCGAAGTCGGTGGCAGATACTGCCTGATGAAATGATCCGCGAGCGCCTCAGCGCGGGCTTTGTCGAGCGGTTTACCGCTTAACGCCGCACGCAGCCACAGGCCATCGATTAGCGCCGCCAGGCCATAGCCCGCTTCCTGCGCCTGCTCGCGCGGCAGCTGGCGCTGAAACTCATACACGATGTTCGACAACAAACGCTTGCTGCTGACCTGCTGCAGGCGGTAGAGCATCGGCTGGTGCATACTGCTGGCCCAGAAGGCGAGCCAGGCCTTCATCGCCGCGCCGCTTATCTGGCTGTCATCGAAATTGCCGGCGACGATGGCCCGCAGACGCCGTTCAGCGCTGGCGCCGGGTAGCGCCCGCAGCCGCTGTAACACCGCATGGCGTAGCTGGCCGGTGATGTCGCGCATCGTCGCTTCCAGCAGTCCGTTTTTATCCTTGAAATAGTGGCTGATGATGCCCGTCGATACGCCCGCCCGGCGGGCGATCTGCGCGATGGTGGCGTCATGCATGCCGACCTCATTAATCGCCGCCAGCGTGGCGTCGATCAGCTGCCGCTGACGTATCGATTGCATCCCCAGTTTTGGCATTTCCCGGACTCCATTCATCAGATTTGTTTATCTATTAAAGCGGTTTTTGATTGGACGTTCAATATAAAATGTGTCTTAATTGTTGCCAATTTGCTTTTTAATAGTTGCAATAAATGTAAGGAGAATGGATGACAGACCTTTCGCCGAGCAGAGAAAAGGACAAAATCAATCCGGTGGTTTTTTACACTTCCGCAGGACTGATTTTGTTGTTTTCCCTGATGACTATCTTCTTCAGCGATTTTTCCGCGGCCTGGATTGGCCGTACCCTGAACTGGGTTTCTAAAACCTTCGGCTGGTATTATTTACTCGCCGCCACGCTGTATATCGTGTTCGTCGTCTGTATTGCCTGTTCGCGATTCGGTTCGGTGAAGCTGGGGCCGGAACACTCGAAGCCGGAGTTCAGCGTGCTGAGCTGGGCGGCGATGCTGTTTGCCGCCGGTATCGGCATCGACCTGATGTTTTTCTCGGTCGCCGAACCGGTCACGCAGTATATGCAGCCGCCGGAAGGGGCGGGACAGACCATGGAAGCGGCACGCCAGGCGATGGTGTGGACGCTATTCCACTACGGCCTCACCGGCTGGTCGATGTACGCCCTGATGGGAATGGCGCTGGGATACTTTAGCTATCGTTATAATTTGCCGCTCACCATCCGCTCCGCGCTCTATCCTATCTTCGGGAAAAAGATTAATGGCCCCATCGGCCACAGCGTCGATATCGCCGCGGTGATCGGTACGATTTTCGGCATCGCCACTACCCTCGGTATCGGCGTGGTGCAGCTCAATTACGGTCTGAGCGTGCTGTTCCATATTCCTGATTCATTGGGCGCAAAGGCGGCGCTGATTGTATTGTCGGTGATTATCGCCACCATTTCGGTGACCTCTGGCGTGGATAAGGGCATTCGCATCCTTTCCGAGCTCAACGTGGTACTGGCGCTGGGGCTGATCTTATTCATTCTGTTTATGGGCGATACCGAGTTCCTGCTCAATGCGCTGGTGTTGAACGTCGGGGATTACGTCAATCGCTTTATGGGAATGACGCTAAACAGCTTCGCCTTCGACCGCCCGGTTGAATGGATGAATAACTGGACGTTATTCTTCTGGGCCTGGTGGGTGGCGTGGTCGCCGTTTGTCGGCTTGTTCCTGGCGCGTATTTCGCGCGGGCGCACCATTCGCCAGTTTGTGGTCGGTACCTTAATTATTCCGTTCACTTTCACCCTGCTGTGGCTGTCGGTATTCGGCAATAGCGCGCTGTATGAAATTATTCACGGCAATGCGGATTTTGCCGCCGAGGCCATCGCTCACCCGGAGCGCGGTTTCTATAACCTGCTGGCGCAGTACCCGGCGTTTACCTTTAGTGCTTCGGTCGCCACCATTACCGGCCTGCTGTTTTACGTCACCTCAGCGGACTCCGGCGCGCTGGTGCTCGGCAACTTCACTTCGAAGCTGAAGGATATTAATAGCGATGCGCCGAACTGGCTGCGCATTTTCTGGTCGGTGGTGATTGGCCTGTTGACCCTCGGTATGTTGATGACTAACGGCATCTCCGCGCTACAGAACGCGACGGTGATCATGGGGCTACCGTTCAGCTTTGTGATTTTCTTCGTGATGGCGGGATTATATAAGTCATTGAAGGTGGAAGATTATCGCCGCGAAAGCGCCAATCGCGACACTGCGCCGCGCCCGCTGGGCGTGCAGGATCGTCTGAGCTGGAAAAAGCGCTTGTCACGCTTAATGAACTATCCCGGCACGCGCTATACCCGCCAGATGATGGAGACGGTGTGCTTCCCGGCGATGGAAGAGGTGGCGCAGGAGTTGAAGCTGCGCGGCGCTTACGTTGAGCTGAAAAGCCTGCCGCCGGAAGAGGGCGATAACCTTGGTCACCTCGATCTGCTGGTGCATATGGGCGACGAACAAAACTTCGTCTACCAGATTTGGCCGCAGCAGTACTCGATTCCCGGTTTTACCTACCGGGCGCGCAGCGGCAAATCGACCTACTACCGTCTTGAGACTTTCCTGCTGGAAGGAAGCCAGGGTAACGACCTGATGGATTACAGCAAAGAGCAGGTTATCACCGATATTCTCGACCAGTACGAGCGACACCTGAACTTTATTCATCTACACAGGGAAGCGCCGGGGAATAGCGTTACCTTCCCTGGAATGTAAAACTTTCTTTTACCAGGGCGTCATGTAATAAATGACGCCCTTTTTTGCAATCTAATACATTGTCAATTTACAGCTTTAATTATTAAATAGCCATTTAATGTACTATTTGTGCTTAATTAAATTTTTATCTTTGTGTTATTACTGGTTGTCATATAGTCATGGGTGGATATCTACGCTTAAATATCGTTATTTGCAAATAATGGAATGAAATAATGAGTCCTGTAGGATTGTTTCCTGGGGCGACAACGATATCCTGTTTTAAACTCGCATAAACCGCACTATTAAAAATAACAATCATTACATGAGAAATATAATGGAAAAATATTCAAGGATTATTATTCGTGGGCCCTTCTATGCGATGATGGCCGCGGTTATCTTCTGTTTTTCCAGAGGTTTTTTCCTCTACTGGATGATCAAAAGGGATCCTGTAGCGACCCGCGCCAGTATCGTGACTTACTACCCTAAAACGCCAAACGATCGTGGTGAGGTGAGTATTGTATTAACGTATAGCTTTAGTGCTAAAGGTAAAATTTATAGCAAGGCCAATCAGTTTATGACTATTAATACGGTGGATCTCGATAAGGTTTACGTGGGAAAAGAGGTGCCTGTGATCTATTATCGAGCTAATCCGAAATTCAGTAAGTTAGATTATTATCATCATGAGTTAAGGCATAGATGATCATCTTTGGGGGAAAAAAATCAGAAACCAGGTAGACCCGGTTTCTGTTGTAGTATTATAGATAATACACTGCCGATGATTATTTCGCCGCCAGCTCCCGGCGAATGATTTCCGCCCCGGCGCTTAGCGCATGAAGCTTACCGTTGGCGACCTGACGCGATAACGGCGCCATGCCGCAGTTGGTTGATGGATAGAGCTTGTCGGCGTCGACGAACTGCAGGGCTTTGCGTAGCGTGCTGGCCACCTCCTCTGGCGTCTCAATGGCGTTGGTCGCCACATCGATTGCTCCGACCATCACTTTCTTGCCGCGGATGAGCTCCAGCAGGTCCATCGGTACGCGCGAGTTGTGGCACTCCAGCGAAATAATATCGATAGAGGAGGTCTGGAGTTTCGGGAACGCCTCTTCATACTGGCGCCATTCGGAGCCGAGCGTTTTTTTCCAGTCGGTATTGGCCTTAATACCGTAGCCATAGCAGATATGCACGGCGGTTTCGCATTTCAGACCTTCAACGGCTCTTTCCAGCGCGGCGATTCCCCATTCATTGACTTCATCAAAAAAGACGTTAAATGCGGGTTCATCAAACTGAATAATATCTACCCCGGCGGCTTCTAATTCCCGCGCTTCCTGGTTGAGAATTTTGGCAAATTCCCACGCCAGTTTTTCACGGCTTTTATAGTGATTGTCATACAGGGTATCGATCATCGTCATTGGCCCAGGCAGAGCCCATTTAATCGGTTTGTTGGTGAGTTGACGCAGGTATTTTGCATCTTCCACAAATACCGGCTGCTGGCGTTCGACGGCGCTGACTACGGTCGGCACGCTGGCGTCATAGCGGTTGCGAATTCTCACCGTTTGCCGTTTCTCAAAATCGACGCCGCTGAGATGTTCAATAAAGGTGGTGACAAAGTGCTGACGCGTCTGCTCGCCATCACTGACGATATCAATGCCTGCGCGCAGCTGATCGTCCAGGGATAAACGCAGCGCATCGCGTTTGCCTAGTACTAACTCTTCATTCTGTAATTTCCACGGTGACCACAGCGTCTCGGGCTGCGCCAGCCAGGTTGGTTTCGGTAAACTGCCTGCGGTGGATGTCGGGAGCAATGTTTTCATACAGGTGACCTTTATTTTTTTATGATTTAGAGAGCGTAATGAGCTGACCATTGCTCAAGAATATGCTGGTACGGCTTAATAAACTGTTGTTCGGTAAATTTGCCCTGTTCAATCGCCAGGCGGCTGCGCTCTTCGCGGTCATAAACAATCCGGGTCAACGAATGATCCTGATTATTCAGGTTCGGCTGATAGCACTGCCCGGCCGCGGAGTTAGCGTTATAAATTTCCGGGCGATAAATCTTCTGGAAGGTTTCCATGGTGCTAATGGTACTAGCAAGCTCAAGGTTGCTGTAATCGCTGAGCAGATCGCCCGCGCAGAAGAAGGCCAGCGGCGCTACGCTATTGGTCGGCATAAAGTAACGCACCTGCAGGCCCATCTTATTGAAATAGGCCTCGGTCAGCGCCACGCCATCCTGCTGGTACTCGACGCCGAGAATAGGGTGCTGATTACCGGTCCGGCGGTAGGTATGCTTATTGGATACGCTCAGGCAGATGACCGGCGACTTTTTAAAACATTCATGGTATTCGGCAGAGCGTATGAAATGTTTGAAAATATTGCCATGCAGAACGCCATAATTTTCCGGCACGCTGAATGTGGCTTTATCTTTATTATATTCCGGCAGTAATACGCTAAAATCATAATCGCGCACATAAGAGGAAAAGTTATTCCCAACAATACCTTCGATTCGCGCGTTGGTGGCTTTATCAATAATATTGGTTTGCAGAATCTCAATCACCGGGAATGCCGCATTGTGGCCGTTATCGGTAATATTCATCTCGACCGAAATAATATCGAGTTCGACGGAGTAACGGTCGCCGTGCGGATTATCCCACTGCACCAGGTTATTAAAGCGATTATCAATCATTGCCAGCGCATTGCGCAGGTTCTGCTGACGGTTTTCGCCCCGCGCCAGGTTGGCAAAATTGGTGGTAATACGCGTATTTTCCGCCGGGTTATAGTGTTCATCAAAACGACTACGTTTAATCGTAAAGGTAAAGTCTGTCATCGTCTCTTTCCACCCTGGGTTCTGATATAAAAATGCAGGTATTTCACATTCCCAGAATGACCTTGCGATTTATCTGGATTTATTATTCAGTAGCATTCATATTGTCTGCAGTTGCTGAAGACTATTTTTGCCAGAGTCATTGAGTGAGTGAAAGAGAGTTAATTTCAATACTGCATGAGCCATCTTCATGATCCGTCATGTACTCTGCGTAGATGTGCAAGACGGCTGAAGAAAACGCCCCGGCTTGTGCATCGTTAGCCGGGGCAAGACCGGTTTTACCAGCAGACAAACCCACCGTCGACCACCAGATCCACGCCGGTGCAGAATGAGGCGGCGTCGCTGGCGAGGAATAGCGCCGGGCCGGCCATCTCTTCTACCTTCGCCATGCGCTGCATCGGGGTCTGGCTTTCAAACTCGCGGGTCTGATGCACCATCTCCGGGCGGGTATTCATCGGCGTGGCGGTATAGCCTGGGCTGATGGCGTTGACGCGGATCCCTTTATCAACCCACTCCATGGCCAGGCTTTTCGACAGATGAATAACGCCGGCTTTCGAACAGTTGTAATGCGCCTGATCGAGGCCGCGGTTCACGATAATCCCCGACATCGAGGCGATATTGATAATCGACCCGCCGCCAGACTCCTGCATTAATTCCGCTTCTGCTTTGCAGGAGTTCCATACGCCGGTGAGGTTGATATCGATAACCCGCTGCCACTGCTCGCTTTCCATCTTCAGAGCCGGATTGGCGTTGGCGATCCCGGCGGCGTTGACGGCGATATCGAGGCGGCCAAAGCGGCTTTTTGCCAGCGCAACGCCGGCGCGCAGGTCGGCAAGCTGGCGGACATCGCCGGTATAAGAACAGGCCTGACCGCCGATGGATTCAATATGGCTGACCGTTTCCGCCAGCCCGCCGTCGTCGCGAAGATCAAAACAGACCACCCGCGCGCCGGCGCTGGCGAGCGCGCAGGCGATGGTTTGGCCGATGCCGCTGCCGGCGCCGGTCACGAAAGCGACGCGCTCCTGCAGGTTAAACAGCTGCTGTGCAAAGTCTTTGCCGATCATAGTGATTACTCTCTTCAATATAGTGTCGAACCTCGGGAGCCCGGTTTCCCGGATGGCGGCGCGTAGCGCCTTATCCGGGCTACCGCGTTCAGGACATAATCAAACCGCCATCGATATTGATGGTCTGCCCGGTGAGGTAACGTGCATCGTCGGAGGCGAGGAAGGCCACCAACCCGGCCACGTCTTCCGGCTTACCGGCACGCTTCATCGGGATCCCTTCGACCCATTCCGCCATCAGTTCGCCCTTGCCGTAGCGCTTCTGCTCGGTGCTGAGAATTTCTCCCCACACGCGATCGTTGTAATCCCACATTTCGCTTTCGATGATGCCGGGGCAGAAGGCGTTGACGGTGATGTTCCACGGCGCCAGCTCGTGCGCCAGGCTTTGGGTAATACCGATCACGCCCATTTTGCTGGCGGCGTAGTGCGGCGTGTAGATAAAGCCCTGACGCCCCTGGCCGGAAGAGGTGTTAATCAGGCTGCCGTGATTCTGTTTCACCATATATTTAGCGGCCTCGCGGCAGCACAGCCACACGCCGGTAGTATTAACCGCGAGCACTTTTTCAAAATCGGCTTTTGGCATCCGATCGTAGTAATCAATGGTGATCACCCCGGCGTTCTGAATGGAGACGTCAATGGTGCCGAAGCGCGCGGCGGCCTGCTCATACAGGGCCTGCACCTGCGCTTCGTCGGTCACATCGACCTGCAGCGATAAAATATCCGCCTGATAGCGCTGACGCAGGATTTCGGCGGTCTCGTGAACGCGCTCGGCGTTGGAGACCATCACCAGATTAGCGCCGTCGCGGGCAAAGCGCTCCGCAATACCTGCGCCGATGCCGCGGCAAGCGCCGGTGATAACCACCGTTTTATTATGGAAATCTCGTTGCATATTTTTTCCCTTTCGATAAGCCGGGCGCCAGGCCCGGCGGAATACGTGTATACGGTTGCCGATTAGCTGGAGGTGGCGCCGTTCGGCGGGATGGCGGCCAGCTTCTCTTCATGGCGGCGCATCAGGATGACTTTGTTCTGCAGCTTCTGCTGGAACTGGTCGACGACAACGGCGGTGACGATCACCAGGCCCTTAATGACCATCTGCCAGAAGTCGCTAACGCCCATCATCACCATGCCGTCGGCGAGGAAGACGATCACGAAGGCGCCGATAATCGAGCCGGTCACCCGACCGCGGCCTCCTGCCAGCGCGGTTCCGCCGAGCACGGTGGCGCCGATGGCGTCCATCTCAAACATGTTGCCGGTCATCGGGTGGGCGGTTTGTAGCTGAGAGGCGACGATCAAGCCGACGAAGGCGGCGCACAGACCAGAGAAGGCATAGACGAAAATTTTGGCTTTGACGATCGGCACGCCGGCGAGGCGAGCGGCGGATTCGTTGCCGCCGATAGCGTAGATGTAGCGGCCAAGCGGCGTTTTAGTCGTCAGCCAGTAGCCCAGTACCAGGAAGCCGATCATCAACCAGATCGGCAGATAAACCCCAAGCAGGGTACCGGAGCCCAGCGTGGCGAAACCGGTGTTGCCCAGCGCCTCCATACCGTTGAGGTTCGGGTAGGTGCTGCCGTTGTTAAACAGCAGGGCGGAGCCGCGGGCGACGTACATCATCCCTAAGGTACAGATAAACGGCGCGACGCCGAAGCGGGTAATCACCGCGCCGTTAACCAGCCCTACCAGCACGCCGAAGACCGCGACGCAAAGGATCACTTCAGGGACGTTAAAGAAGATGATGTCGCCGTTCCATAGCGGTAGCCCGTTGGTCAGCAGCGCGCCCGCGACCATCCCGCAGATACCCGCCACTGCGCCGACGGACAGGTCAATGCCGCCGGTGAGGATCACCAGCGTCATACCGATGGCCAACAGGCCGGTAATCGCCACGTGCTGGGTCATGATCAGCAGGTTAGAGGCGGTCAGGAAGTTCGGTACCATCACGCTGAAGAATGCGATCACCAGCAGCAGGGCGATGAAGGTTCTGGCCTTCAGCAGGTACATATAAATCATATATTTCTGGTTCATGATGGATTCCAGCCTGATTAATCTTGAGGTGTTGAAGCCGCGATTAACTTTTCGCGGGTCACCGCATGGCGCGGTAAATCGGCGGTAATGCGGCCATCGGCCATCACCAGGATGCGGTCGGCCAGCGCCATCACTTCATCCAGCTCCGAAGAGGAGAACATGACCGCCAGCCCCTGCTGGGCCATTTTGCCGATCAGGTGATAGACGTCGGTTTTCGCGCCGACGTCGATACCGCGCGTCGGTTCATCAAGGAACACCACCTGCGGCTGGGTCATCAGCGCCTTACCCAACACCACTTTTTGTTGGTTGCCGCCGCTCAACGAGGTGATGGGCAAATTGGCGTCGCTCACTTTGATCGCCAGTTGCTGAATCATCTCTTTTACGCAGGACTCTTCTTTCTGCGGATTCAGCCACCGCCAGGCGCGGCGAAACCCCTGCAGACTAAAATCAGAGAGCGTCATGTTGGATTGAATTGACATCATCTGCACCACGCCTTCGCCCTGACGGTCTTCCGGCACCAGCGCCAGCCCCTTTTTCAGGCGGTGTTGAAAGCGCGATTTGCCGATGTTTTCGCCGTTAAGATGTACCTCGCCGCTCTGACAGGGCATCAGGCCGACCAGCCCTTTAAACAGCTCGGTGCGCCCGGCGCCAAGCAGGCCGTAAATGCCGATCACTTCGCCTTTGCTGAGGGTGAAGGTGACATCATTGAGTTTGTAGCCGCCGCTCGGATGCAGCGCGGTCAGCCCCTTGACGTCAAGCACCGCGTTGCCTTTTGGCGCGGGCTGATAATCAAAGTGCTTTTTCTTATCGCCGACCATCTGTTCGATGATCCACGGCACGCTGGCGTCGCTGACGTTGCGCTCGCTGATAAAGCGACCGTCGCGGAAAATGGTGATATTGTCGCCAATCTCCATCAGCTCTTCGAGGCGATGCGAAATATAGATAATGGTGACGCCGCGGCGCTTAAGCTGCTCGATGACCTTAAACAGCACTTTGACCTCGGACTGGCTCAGCGCCGAGGTGGGTTCATCCATAATCAGCACGCGGGTGTCTTTCGATAGCGCACGGGCGATTTCAACCAGCTGTTGATGGCCAATCCCCAGTTCGCCCAGTTGCGTGTAGGGATCGACGTCGAGCTCCAGCCGCTCCAGCAGCGATTTGGCTAACGCATATTGATATTTTTCGTTGATGCGTCCTTTCTGAAAGAATTCATTAGCCATGAATATGTTGTCCATCACATTCATATTGGGGAATAAATTCAGTTCCTGGAAAATAATGCTGATGCCGACTTTCTCTGCCTGATGGGTAGAGTTTAAAGTCACCGCCTCGCCATCGAGAATAATTTGACCGGAGGAGGGCGTTTCAACGCCGGCAAGCATTTTCATCATGGTGGATTTACCCGCACCATTTTCTCCGATCAGAACGTTAACCTTATTTCGATAGACCCGGTAGTTCACGTTATCCAGCGCGGTCACGCCGGGATAAATGCGCGAAAGGCCGCGGGTTTCGATAATCACTTCAGATTCGACTGGTTGGGGAGCGACGATATCTTGCGGCGTCATATTATTGACCTCCCGGATGAACGATTTTCGCCGGCGTGATTTCTGGAATAGTTTGTGGAATATCCCAGGCCGAGAAGACGCCATACACTTCTATGTTGTCGCCGGTTTTCAGGTTGGCCGCCTGAATCATCTTGACCGCCTGACTGTTAATATTTTTGCTGTATTCGCCAAACAGCACTTGGTCGTTAAAGTCCTGGTAGCTGGCGCCGCGGTAACCGTCGCGCAGCAAGGTGCCGCGCAGGGTAGGGCCAATCTGCACCATCACATTACCGATACTGCCATCGGCGAGGGTCATCTTGCCGCTGCGCGAGGCGCTATCCAGCTTGCTGACGGCGCCCGCCACCTTAACGTAAAAGATGCACGGGTTTTCGTCCTGGGCGCGGTAGCCCAGCGCTTTGCAGGCGCTATCGATATCTTTTTGCGCCTTCAGCGCGCTCATCAACTCCGCCGCCGGGCGGGCGTTGGCGACCACCTGCGGCACGATGCTCTGCTGCCAGGTTTTATCGATGTTCGCCATATGCGGATTGGGCGGGGATTTCAGGTCTGCCAGCTCCTGCTGCGAGACGATGCGGCAGCCGCCCAGCGCCAGAACGGCCAGCGCGAGACAGGTTTTCTTGTACATAATGCTCTCCTCTGCGCCCCCGCAGGGGCGCAACCACCCGAACTCAGGACTTGATGTTGAAGTCCTGAACTTTATCTGCGTTATCCTGGGTAATCAGAATGCCGCGGAACATCACGCGCTGCTTCGCCGGCTTCTCTCCTTTTTGCAGGTAGTTATCCAGATCGGTAACGCCCTGGGCGGCGATGGCCTGCGCCTGGAGCATCACGGTCGCCTGCAGTGTGCCCGCCTTCACCGCATCGCGTTCGTCGTTGCTACCGTCGATACCGACGACGATCACATCGTTACGATTGGCCGCTTTTAGCGCCGCGATGGCGCCAAGAGCCACCGGGCCGTTGCCGCAGATCACTCCTTTGACATCCGGGTGAGCCTGGAGAATGCTATCCATAATGCGTTTGCCGTCGATCAGGGTGCCTTTGGCATCCTGTTTTGCCACGCTGACCATATCCGGGTACTGGTCAATCACCTGGTGGAAGGATTTAGAACGGGTGACGCAGTTATTATCGGCGAGGTTGCAGGTCAGTTCGGCGTATTTGCCTTTTTCCGCCATTTTCTCAACAAATACGTTGGCGACTTCTGAACCCGCCTGGAAGTTATTGTGGGTAATCTGTTCCAGCGCGACATCATCAACCGGAATTTCACGGTTAATTAATACCACCGGAATACCCGCTTTTTTGGCTTTTTCAATGGCGGCGACGCTGGCGGTGGAGTCGGCGTTATCGAGAATAATTCCCTGCACCTTTTTACCAATGGCGGTATCGATCAGCTCATTTTGCTTTTTCACATCTTCGCCATGCGAGAGCACGGTCGTTTTATAGCCGAGGGCCTGCGCTTTTTCGCTGGCGCCTTTGGCTTCCGAGGCGTAATAAGGGTTATCCAGCGAGTTAACCATTATCATAATGGTGCCTTTTTCGGCGCTATGCGCGGCAAAGGAAAAGGCGGTCAGGGTCGCAGCGGTTAAAAGAGTTAAACGTAATTTCATGACTCTGTTCCTGTATTTTTATATTCGAACAAATGATCCCTGAGCGGGCAGGGTTTACGGTCTGAAATTTCCCCAGAATAAATTCGGGGGTTGCGATACATCGTTATGGGCCGGGGTTCTCCTGTAGTGGGTTAATAAGGTTCGTCGCCCAATCTGACGCCGATGGGCATCAGGCCGGCGAATCCGGTTTCCATAATGTTCTGTTTACCGCATGGCGCCACTCCTGCCAGCGCTGCTGTAGGCGCTGGTGGCGGGCCATGTCGGGTTGAAAAGCGCTGTGTTCGGTTAAGAAGGCTTGCAGGTCGGCGGTTTCACCCGGAGTGAGGGCTTTTCGCGCCAGCAACGCCGCGCCGATGGCGGACAGCTCCGGGATATCGCTGCGCATCACCGGGCAGCCGAGCAGGTCGGCCTGGTATTGCATCAGCCAGTCGTTGTTGGTTGGGCCGCCGTCGACCATTAACGCCGTCAGGGTGAATTCAGCGTGCTGGCGCATCGCTGCCACCACGTCGGCGATTTGATAGGTAATTGATTCCAGCGCCGCGCGGATCAGGTGCGCGCGCTTGACGCCGCGGCTCAGACCGCAGATCACCCCGCGGGCGCTGTCGTCCCACCAGGGGGCGCCGAGCCCGGTCAGCGCCGGTACGAAGTAGACCCCTAAAGTCGAATCGACAGAGGTGGGCAGGGTATTCAGCTCATGGGCCAGATCGGCGGCGGAGAGTTCGCTCAGTCCGGTGCTGTCCGCCATCCATGCTACCGCATCGCCGGTATGGGGAATGTTGCCTTCCAGCCCCCACACCAGCTGGTCGCCATCGTGCCAGGCGACGGTGGTCGCCAGAGCGGCAATATCGCACTGGGCCGATTTGACCGGCGCCATCACCGAGGAGCCGGTGCCGTAGGTGGCTTTCACACAGCCAGCTTCGCCAAGCGCGTGGCCGAATAGCGCGGCGTGTGAGTCGCCGATCATCGCCATCACCGGGATACCGTCGGGGATCGCCGTTAGCCCTTTGGTGTAGCCAAACAGACCGCTCGACGGTTTAATCTCCGGCAGCGCCGCGCGCGGAATACCAAACAGCGTCAGCATCTCGTCATCCCACTCGCCGCGGTGCAGATTCAGCAATTGGGTGCGGGCGGCGTTGGAGTAATCGCAGAAGAAGGATTGTCCGCCGGTCAAATTCCACAGTAGCCAGCTGTCGATAGTGCCGAGGCAAATCTCGCCGCGTTCGGCAAGCTGATAGCCGTCGGGAGTGGCGTCCAGCAGCCAGCGCATTTTAGAGGCGGAAAACAGCGGCGCAATCGGCAGGCCGGTGGCGTGCTTAATGCGCTGTTCCTGACGATCGCGACGCAGGGTGTCGCAGAACGCGGCGCTGCGGGTGCATTGCCAGGTGATGGCGGCGTTAATCGGTTCACCGCTGGCGCGATACCAGCCGATGGCGGTTTCTCGTTGATTGCTGATAGCCAGCGCCGCGACGTTTTCCGCGCCAACGTGAGCCACCGCTTTGGCGATCACCGCCAGCGAGGCCGCCACCAGCGCCTCGCCGGATTGTTCCACCCAACCTTCGCGAGGGGTTTGGATCGCCAGCGGCTGCGAGAACTTGACGCTAACTTTGCCTTTGCCGTCCAGCACCACGGCTTTCGCGTTGGTGGTGCCTTCATCCAGCGCAATGATGAACTCTTTGGCTGTCGCCTGCATATGATGCTCTCCTCGGTCACACATTGTCCTGGAACGGCGGAGAATGGTTTATCTCCGGCCATTGCATGCGTCTACGCAGGCCATGATGTGACATATCGTTATCGCTTTTTAATCACTGAATATATATTCGATAGTGATTATTTATTTGATACCTTAAGCCACAAACCCAGTGATGGGCTACCTGAAAAATCATCAATTGTGCTGGCAATCACATTTCACAGATTGGGAATATGACACGAAGGCGGGGAGGGTGGTTGTTTAATGCATTGAATTATAATGAGTTATTTTGCAATCCCTGTTGCTGAAAAACAGCCTCAGGGATTGTCGAGGCGGGAAACTGCGGTGGGTTAGTCGCTAACCAGTAGTCTGGCGGTGGGGTAATCGGTGATTAAAACGTCGATATAGCCGCCGGTAAGCGCGCCTTTAATTGCCGCGACTTTGTCGGTGCCGCCGGCCAGCGCGACCACGTTCGGGCATTTTTTGACTTTCTCCAGCGCCATGCCGATCACTGGATCTTCATCATCACGCAACACCGGCTGGCCGTATTTGTCGTAGTAGTGCAGGCAGATATCGCCAACCGCGCCGCGCGCCGCCAGCACCTGCAGCATATCTTCGTGATAATAGTTACCCGACGTTTTCAGCAACTGGGAAGGTTCGAGAATGCCAATGCCGACAATGGCGATATCGACCTCGTCAAAGCGGGAAACCACGTCGGCGACATCTTTACTGGCCAGCAGGCGGTTGCGCTCTTCCATGGAGCCTTCGATGCTCTGCGACGGCAGCAGCCAGGCATCGCAGTTAAGACGCTGGGCCAGCGTCTGGGTGAGGATCGTCGCCTGCACGTTGCCGTTGGGCCCGACGCCGCCAAGCAGCTGGATGACGCCGCTGGCCTTCAGATTTTGTGCGTGGACCTCATCAACCATCGCGCGGATGGTCGAGCTCCATGAAGAGACGCCAATTAGATCTTTTGGCCGCAGGCGGGTTTCCAGGTAGTGCGCGGCGGCCGAACCTATCGCCCGCTTGATGGTATGGTCGCTGGCCTCTTCTTCGGTATCGACCACCACCGCCTGTTTAAGCCCGTAGCGATCCTCAAGCCCCTTTTCAAGATTGAGGAAAATATTCGATGGCTGCACGACGCTGATTTTCACGACGCCCTCTTTTTGGCAGCGGGTAATCGCGCGAGAGACAAATGACTGAGATAGCGAGAGAAGTTGGGCGATATCAGACTGCTTTCGTCCTTCCAGATAGTAAAGCGTGGCAATCTTCACCAATAGCCGTTGTTCATCCTGCTTAGCCATATTTATCCTCGAAAATCATTTATCGCCTTTCTTCAGGCGTTTAGCTGCAGCCATTATCGTAGTGACTTTTATCATACGCGAAAAAAAATCACACTTAAGTGTGATGGTGGTCAAATTTTTGCCACTCATCAAAATCGACTATGGACAAAAACAAAACAGCCAGGTCATAATCGAATAAGGAATCATCATTGAATATATATTCAAGGTGGCTTTGAGTCAACGAGTTTATCCGGGCTTCGCCTGGAGCGGGAGGCAGAATGTTCCTGAGTACGGCGCTGTGGTGGAAGGTTAACCACCGGCATGGGGATATCTGGTTTTTTTAGTCCCTGACGGAATAAATATTCCATATTGAAAATAAATTCAGAGGTATTAAATGAATCCCTACAGATTTGATGTCCAGGCGCTTGAGCGCAAAGCGCGCGCCGTGCGCCGCCACATTGTCCGCTTAAACGCCCATAGTCCGGCGGGCGGGCACACCGGGGCCGACCTGTCGCAGGTCGAGCTGTTAACCGCGCTCTACTTCCGTGTGCTCAATGCGGCGCCCGATCGTCTTGACGACCCGCAGCGCGATATCTATATCCAGTCGAAAGGCCATGCGGTGGGCTGCTACTACTGCGTACTGGCGGAAGCGGGTTTCTTCCCGATCGAATGGCTGGAGACCTACCAGCACGCGAACTCGCACCTTCCCGGCCATCCGGTGCGGCAGAAAACGCCGGGCATTGAGCTAAACACCGGCGCGCTGGGCCACGGTTTGCCCGTTGCGGTGGGGCTGGCGCTGGCCGCAAAGAAAAGCAATAGCTCCCGCCGCATCTTTTTAATCACCGGCGACGGCGAACTGGCGGAAGGCAGTAACTGGGAGGCGGCGCTGGCGGCGGCCCATTATGGCCTCGATAACCTGGTCATTATTAATGATAAGAACAATCTTCAGCTGGCTGGGCCAACCCGCGAAATTATGAATACCGATCCGCTGGCCGATAAATGGCGCGCCTTCGGCATGGAGGTCAGCGAATGCGAGGGTAACGATATGGCCTCGGTGGTCGCGGCTATCGAAGGGCTGCAGCAGAACGGTAAACCTAACGTCATTATTGCCAACACCACGAAGGGCGCGGGCATCTCCTTTATCCAGGGGCGCCCGGAGTGGCATCACCGGGTGCCGAAAGGCGAGGAAATCGCACTGGCGCTGGAGGAACTGAAAGATGAGTAATGCAGAACACCTGGCGAACGTGATGGTCGAGGCGTTTATCGCCGCGGCGGAAAAGGGCGTCGATCTGGTGCCGGTGGTCGCGGACTCCACCTCAACGGCCAAGATCGCTCCTTTTATTAAGCAGTTTCCCGGACGGCTGGTTAACGTCGGTATCGCCGAGCAGAGCATGGTCGGCACCGCCGCGGGGCTGGCGCTCGGCGGTAAAGTGGCGGTGACCTGTAACGCCGCGCCGTTCCTTGTCTCCCGCGCTAACGAGCAGATTAAAGTCGATGTCTGCTACAACAACACCAACGTCAAGCTGTTTGGCCTTAACGCCGGGGCCAGCTATGGCCCACTGGCCAGTACCCACCATGCCATAGATGATTTGGCGATAATGCGTGGTTTCGGCAATATCCAGATTTTCGCCCCCTCTACGCCGCGCGAATGTCGGCAGATTATCGACTACGCCCTGGCGTATCAGGGGCCGGTTTATATCCGCCTTGACGGCAAGGCGCTGCCGGAGTTGCATGACGAAGCGTACCGTTTTGTGCCCGGCGCGGTACTGACCCTGCGCGAAGGCGAAGCGGTGGCGCTGGTAGCGACCGGTTCAACGGTGCACGAAGCGGTGGAGGCGGCGCAGCAGCTTGCCGACCTCGGCATTGAGGCGAAAGTGGTCAGCGTGCCGTCGATTCGTCCCTGCGATACCACGGCGCTGCTGGCGGCGCTGCAGTCATGCCGTTCAGTTATTACCGTCGAAGAACATAACGTCAACGGCGGGCTGGGGAGCCTGGTCGCCGAAGTGCTGGCGGAAGCGGGCGCGGGGATTGCCTTGCAGCGTCTGGGGATCCCGGATGGCGAGTATGCGGCGGCCGCCGATCGCGGCTGGTTGCGTCAGTATCACGGTTTTGATGCGGCGTCGATTGTCGCGCGGGTACAGAAAATAGCGCAGTGTTGAAAAAAACGCCCTCCCGGCGGGGAGGGCGTCAGACACTAATATTATCAGAAGTGGGTGTTGACGCTCATATACCAGGTACGGCCGGATTCGTTATAGGTCTCAGCGCCAGCGCCGTACATACTCCCTTTGTCGCCGCCGGTCGTTTGGGCGTTACCCGCGCGCCAGTGGCGCTTGTCGAAGACGTTATCCACGCCGCCGGTCAGGCTGACGTTTTTGGTCACGTCCCAGGTCGCGCTCAGGCCGAGAATGCTATACGGGCTGACCTCGTTCTTCTCGCTGCCGGTGACCGGCTGGCCTTTGTAGTTGTACTTCTTCGGTTCCTGCTTGCCGTACCAGGTGAAGGTCGATTGCACAGAAACGTCCTGATAAACCTGCCAGCTCAGCGTCGAGTTCAGCGTGTATTCCGGAATAATCGACAGGCGATCGCCGGTCTCTTTGTTCTTACTCTGCAGCATGTAGGTGATGTTGTTGGTCCAGTTCACCGTCTCGCTGACCGGCACGTTCAACGTGCCTTCCAGCCCTTCAACTACCGCTTTCGGCACGTTTTCCCATTGGTACAGGTCGGTCCCTTTAGTATTGCGATAAACTGGGGCATATCCCGCTTCAATCTTGTTGCGGTAATCGTTACGGAACCAGGTAACCCCCGCCAGCCAGCCGTCGCGTTTGAACTCGAGGCCGATCTCTTTGTTGATGCTGGTCTCTGCTTTTAAATCGTCATTCCCTTGCAGGTAGCAGCCTGCTTGGCTGGCGTAGCAGCCCTGACCTTTACTGTAGAGAATATAGTTGGGGTTGGTTTGATACAGGCTCGGCGCTTTATAGGCGCGGGCGATACCCATTTTCAGGGTAAAGTCGTCGCCCAGGCCCTGCGACAGGTTCAGCGACGGGCTCCAGTTATTACCGACAATACTGTGGTGATCGAAACGCAGCGCCGGCGTCAGCATGGTGGTATCGGTCACTTCCATGTTGTTCTCGGCGAACAGCGAGAAGATTTCCGCTTTCGAATACGGGCTGCGGCCGGTGCTGTCATAGCCCGGGATTTCACCGCCGGAGAGTTCCTGGGTATTAGAGGCGTTGTCCTTCATGCGCTGCTGGTTCCATTCGGTACCCAGCGTCAGATTCTGGTTAACCCACAGGTCGAACGGAATATTGACTTCGCTGTGCAGCATCACGTCGGAGAGATCGATATCCGAGAACTGGTTGCTGCTGAAGATCCCCTCGGTGCCGCCCGCCAGGCCTTCGCCTTTACGCGAGTTGCGGGTGTGTTCGTACTGCGCCCAGTTGCTGGTTGTCACGCCGTTATCCCAGCCGCCGTTCCAGGTCACGGAGTAAGTATTGCGATAGAGACGGTTGGTCTCTTTACCGTAGTTCTCTTTCACCAGATCGTTGCTGTTGGTGTTTTGCGTATCACCGGCGTACAGGTTGCCCTGGCGGCTATAGCCAGCTTCAAACTCCAGCGACTGCATCGGCGCGAAATCCCAGCGCACCACGCCGTTGATGTTTTTGTTTTCTACCCCTTCACGCCCGGCGGGCAGGGTATCGGCGTAAATGCCGGTACGTTCAGACTGGTGGCCCTGGTTGATATCCCAGGCGTCAGCTTGGGTTTTATCGAGGTTACCGTACATGCGGAAGCTGAAATCGCCGCCCAGCGGGCCGCTGAGGCTAAAGTCGGTACGCTTGGTCGCGCCTTCGTCTTTATGCTCCGGCATGTTCATGTAGGCGTTCCACGAACCATGCCACTGGTTGTCGAATTTTTTCGTAATGATGTTGACCACGCCGCCCGCCGCGCCGTTACCGTAGCGCGCCGCCGCCGGGCCGCGGATAACGTCTATACGTTCGATCATTTCCGGCGGTACCCAGCTGGTATCACCGCGGGTGTCGCGTTCGCCGCGCCAGCCGAGACGAACAGAGTTACGGCTGGTCACGGGCTTACCATCAATCAGGATTAAAGTGTTTTCCGGGCCCATACCGCGAATATCAATCTGGCGATTGTTGCCGCGCTGGCCGCTGGTGGAGTTGCCGGTCAGGTTGACGCCCGGCATGGTACGGATGATTTCAGAGACGTCGCGCGCCGGCGGACGTTTGCGAATTTCATCGGCGGTAATAGTGGAAACGCCCGGCGCCTGTAGGTTTTGCACCTCGGCGGTGACCACCATCGTTTCTTCACCGGCGGCTTGTTTACTGTCGGTGGTTTCTTCCGCCGCGCACAGCGGGAATGCCACCCCGTAGATACCCAGATTGACCATTAAGGCCAGGGACTTAATCCTGTTATTCATTGTAAGTCAGTTCCGCTTTTCTTTGCCGCTTTCCCCAGAAGCCCCTTCCCACCGGGAGAGGAGGCGGCATAAATGTAGCCAGTAGAAGGTGAACGCTTTCCGTAGCCGACCGAGCCAAACGCTCTGAAAAGACCCTCTCTGACCTTGATTTAATGTAATGAGAAGACGCGCTACCCATAGGCGCGTTAATACGCTATTGCAAATGCAAATAGTTATCAATAATATTATCAATAAATATTACCTTTGTTGATAAAAATCACGGTAAACATAGGGTTACTGACGGAATGCAAATAACGGGAAGTGACGACTGGTGGCGGGGGATCGCCGGCCCGCAGACAGAAGCGCTGGGCGACGCATATCGGGTGACCTTCTGGTGGCGCGATCCGGCGGGCAGCGAAACCACGTCGCCGATTCGGCGGGTGTGGATTTACATTACCGGCGTCACCGATCATCACCACAATGCGGCGCCGCAAACCCTGCAGCGCATCCCCGGTACCGATGCCTGGTGCTGGCAAACCACGCTCCCCGCCAGCTGGCGCGGCAGCTACTGTTTTATTCCCTCCGAACGCGACGACGATTTTTCCCCGCAGCTCTTTAACGGTGAAGCGCCGGACCGCGCGCTGCTGCGCGAAGGCTGGCGCAAACTGCTGCCGCGGGCGGTTGCCGATCCCCGCAATCCGCAAAGCTGGAAGGGGGGGCGCGGCCACGCGGTCTCGGCGCTGGAACTGCCGCAGGCGCCGGAACAGCCGGGTTGGCATTATCGCGAGCCAGTTTCGCCAGCGCCGCGCTGTATTGAATGGCGCAGTCAGCGATTAGGAAACCAGCGACGAGTGTGGATTTACACCACCGGCAGTGGGGCGGATCGCCCGCTGGCGCTCCTGCTTGACGGCCAGTTCTGGGCCGAAAGCATGCCTGTCTTTGCGCCGCTGGCGGGGCTGACGCGGGAAGGCCGCCTGCCGCCGGCGGTCTATGTGCTGATCGACGTTATCGACAATCAACACCGCAGCGTCGAGCTGCCCTGCAACCGTGATTTCTGGCTGGCGGTACAGGAAGAACTGCTGCCGCAGGTGCAGGCCGTGGCGCCATTCAGCGATCGCGCCGACCGGACGGTAGTAGCGGGGCAGAGCTTCGGCGGTCTGGCGGCGATGTATGCCGCGCTCCATTGGCCGCAGCGTTTTGGCTGCGTTCTGAGCCAGTCGGGGTCGTACTGGTGGCCGCAGCGCGGCAGTAGCCAGCCGGGAGTGATACTTGAACAACTGCAGCGCGGCGAACTTCGGCCGCAGGGGCTGCGCATCTGGCTGGAAGCCGGCGTGCGCGAGCCGATTATTTTTCGCGCTAACCAGGCGCTTTTCGCGCAACTACGGCAGACCACGCCGTCCGTTTTCTGGCGCCAGGTTGACGGCGGTCATGACGCGCTATGCTGGCGCGGCGGGCTGACGTCCGGGCTTATCCAGCTGTGGCAGCCTTTGCGCCGCGGGCAACAACACGCGCTTAATGAGGAGTGAGAGATGCAATTCAGCAACCCCTTCGACAATCCGCAAGGGCAGTTTTACATTCTGCGCAACGCACAGGGGCAATATAGCCTGTGGCCGCATCACTGCGCGCTGCCAGCAGGCTGGACGGTGGAGTGTCCGCCGCAGTCATTAGAGGCCTGTAACGCCTGGCTTGCCGCCAACTGGTCAACCCTTATTCCAGCGCACTACGCCTCCTGAGGAGCTTTCGATGAGTACACGTTTACCGCTGGTTGCGGCGCAGCCGGGAATTTGGATGGCTGAACGCCTCTCTACGCTACCTGGCGCGTGGAGCGTTGCCCACTATGTTGAACTGCGCGGCAATCTCGATCCGGCGCTGTTGAGCAAGGCTATCGTCGCCGGGCTTAAGCAGGCCGATACCCTGAGCATGCGCTTTTGCGAAGATAACGGCGAAGCGTGGCAGTGGGTTGATGACGCGCGCGAGTTTGCCGAGCCGCAAAGTGTCGACCTGCGCCAGCAGGCCGATCCGCACATGGCCGCGCTGGCGCTGATGCAAAGCGATCTCGGGCAGAATCTGCGCGTCGATAGCGGTAATCCGCTGGTCTGCCATCAGCTCATGCGCGTTGGCGACGACTGCTGGTACTGGTATCAGCGCTATCACCATTTGCTGGTCGATGGCTTTAGCTTCCCGGCCATTACCCGCCAGATCGCCGCTATTTATCGCGCCTGGCAACGCGGAGAAGAGACGCCGGATTCACCGTTTTCGCCGTTCGCCGAGGTGGTAGAAGAGTATCAGCGCTACTACGGCAGCGAGGCGTGGCAGCGCGATAAAGCCTTCTGGCAGGCGCAGCGTCAGGCGTTGCCGTCTCCGGCTTCACTATCAGACGCGCCGCTGGCCGGGCGGGCGACCAGCAGCGATATCTGGCGCCTGAAACTGGAGGCCGATCCGGCTGTCTTCAGCCAGCTCGCCGCCAGCGCGCCGCAGTGCCAGCGTGCCGATCTGGCGCTGGCGCTGACGACGTTGTGGCTGGGGCGGTTGTGTGGCCGAATGGATTACGCGGCTGGCTTTATCTTTATGCGACGCATGGGATCGGCGGCGCTGACTGCCACCGGCCCGGTACTCAACGTACTGCCGCTGGCGGTGAATATCGACGCGCAGGAGACGCTGGCGCAGCTGGCGACGCGACTCTCCGGGCAGCTGAAAAAAATGCGCCGCCATCAGCGCTACGATGCCGAGCAAATTGTCCGCGATAGCGGTAAAGCGGCGGGCGACGAACCGCTGTTTGGCCCGGTGCTGAACATCAAAGTCTTTGATTACCAGTTGGATATCGACGATGTGCAGGCGCAGACGCATACACTCGCCACCGGCCCGGTGAATGACTTCGAGCTGGCATTATTTCCGGACGAACACGGCGGCCTGTCGCTGGAGATCCTCGCCAATAAAGCACGTTATGATGACGTCACGCTGAACCGCCACGTATCGCGTCTGACATCGTTACTGGCGCAGTTTGCCGCCAATCCGGCGCTGCGCTGCGGCGAAGCGGAGATGTTGTCGGCGGAAGAAGGTGCGCAGCTGGCGTTGATCAACAATACCGCGATGCCACTGCCGACCACTACCCTCAGCGCGCTGGTGGCGGAACAGGCGCGGAAAACGCCGGATGCCCCGGCGCTGGCGGATGCCAACTGGCGCTTTAGCTACCGCGAAATGCGCCAACAGGTGGTGGCGCTGGCCAACCTGCTGCGGCAACGCGGCGTGCAGCCGGGGGATAGCGTGGCGGTTGCCTTACCGCGTTCGGTCTTCCTGACGCTGGCGCTGCACGGTATCGTCGAAGCCGGCGCCGCCTGGCTGCCGCTGGATACCGGCTACCCGGATGACCGTCTGCGGATGATGCTGGAAGATGCGCAGCCATCGCTGCTGATTACCTCTGACGATCAACTGGCCCGGTTTAGCGATATTCCGGGACTGACCAGCTTGTGTTATCAGCAGCCGCTGGCTGCTGAAGATGATACGCCGCTGGCGCTGTCAAAACCGGAACATACCGCGTATATCATCTTTACTTCCGGTTCCACCGGACGGCCGAAAGGGGTGATGGTCGGCCAGACCGCCATCGTGAACCGCCTGCTGTGGATGCAAAATCACTATCCGTTAACCGCCGCCGATGTGGTGGCGCAGAAGACGCCGTGCAGCTTTGATGTCTCGGTATGGGAATTCTGGTGGCCATTTATGACCGGCGCCCAGCTGGTGATGGCGGCGCCGGAGGCGCATCGCGATCCGCTGGCGATGCAGCGGTTCTTCGCGCAGTACGGCGTGACCACCACCCACTTTGTTCCGTCGATGCTGGCGGCGTTTGTCGCCTCGCTGGATAGCGATAATGTGTCATCCTGCCGGACGCTAAAACGTGTTTTCTGCAGCGGCGAAGCGCTGCCGACGGAATTGTGTCGTGAATGGGAGCGTTTAACCGGCGCGCCATTGCATAACCTGTACGGGCCGACGGAAGCGGCGGTGGACGTCAGCTGGTATCCCGCCTGCGGGCCAGAGCTGGCGGCGGTCACCGGCAACAGCGTGCCCATCGGCTGGCCGGTATGGAACACCGGATTACGTATTCTTGATGCCGCCATGCGCCCGGTGCCGCCGGGCGTGGCGGGTGATTTGTACCTCACGGGCATTCAGCTGGCGCAGGGGTATATGGGCCGCCCGGATCTCACCGCCAGCCGCTTTATTGCCGACCCGTTTGCCCCCGGCGAGCGCATGTACCGCACCGGCGATGTGGCGCGCTGGCTGGATAACGGCGCGGTGGAATATCTTGGCCGCAGCGACGATCAGTTGAAAATTCGCGGCCAGCGCATCGAGCTTGGCGAGATCGACCGGGTGATGGCGGCGCTGCCGGACGTCGCGCAGGCGGTGTGCCACGCCTGCGTCTTCAACCAGGCCGCGGCCACCGGCGGCGATGCCCGCCAGCTCGTCGGTTATCTGGTGAGCGAATCCGGCCAGCCGCTGGACGTGGCGGCGCTGAAGGCGCGTCTTAGCGAACAGCTGCCGCCGCACATGGTGCCGGTGGTGTTGATCCAACTGGAATCTTTCCCGCTCAGCGCCAACGGTAAGCTGGATCGTAAAGCGCTACCGCTGCCCTCCTTAAGCAGCGAGCGCAGCGGTCGCCCGCCGCAATCGGCTACCGAAATGGCCGTTGCCGCGGCGTTCAGCCAACTGCTGGGCTGCGAGGTAAATGATATCGACGCCGATTTCTTCGCCCTCGGCGGCCATTCGCTGCTGGCGATGCGTCTGGCGGCGCAGCTGAGCCGCGAGCTGGCGCGGCAGGTGACGCCGGGGCAGGTGATGGTTGCTTCGACGGTCGGCAAGCTGAGCGCGCTGCTGGCTTCCGACCTGAGCGACGAGCAGGCGCAGCGCCTGGGCTTCGATGCGCTGTTGCCGCTGCGTGAGAGCGACGGTCCGACGCTGTTCTGCTTCCATCCAGCCTCCGGTTTTGCCTGGCAGTTCAGCGTGCTGGCGCGTTATCTTAGCCCGCGCTGGTCGATTACCGGTATTCAGTCGCCGCGTCCGACGGGGCCGATGGCCTCCGCCGCCAACCTCGACGAAGTCTGCGAGCACCATCTGCGCACGCTTTTAGCGCAGCAGCCGCATGGGCCTTACTATCTGTTTGGTTATTCGCTCGGCGGAACGCTGGCGCAGGGGATTGCCGCCCGTTTACGTCAGCGCGGCGAAGAGGTGGCGTTCCTCGGCCTGCTCGATACCTGGCCGCCGGAGACGCAAAACTGGGCGGAGAAAGAGGCGAACGGTCTGGATCCCGAAGTACTGGCGGAAATCGCCCGCGAGCGCGAAGCGTTTCTCGCCGCTCAGCAGGGGCAGGCTTCCGGCGAGCTGTTCAGCGCGATCGAAGGTAACTACGCCGATGCGGTGCGCCTGTTGACGACCGCGCACAGCGCAAAGTTTGACGGTAAAGCAACGCTATTTGTGGCGGAGAAAACGCGCCAGAAAGGGATGGATCCGCAGGTCGCATGGGGGCCGTGGGTTGGCGAACTGGAGGTGTTCAGCCAGAACTGCGCTCACGTCGAGATTATCTCGCCGCAGGCCTTTGAAGCGATAGGCCCGGTAGTGCGGGAAATTCTGGGGTAACGATAGAGCTCGGGCTACCCGTTTTTGGTAGCCCGGCTCAGCGCAGCGCAAGCCGGGAATGCGATGGTTGAGATGGTATAGAAAAGATTATCGACGTCCCAGCGGCACCACCAGCGGCGTATGCGCCACCGGATCCTCGATTATCGTGCAGCGCAGGCCGTAGATACGCTCAATCAGATCCGCCGTGACGATCTCTTTCGGCGCGCCTTCGGCAACGATCTTACCGTCACGCAGGGCGATCAGATGGGTGGCGTAACGGCAGGCCTGATTGAGATCGTGCAGTACCGCCGCCAGCGTATATCCCTTCTCGCGATTCAGCTCGCTTAACAGTTCCAGCAGGTCGATCTGATGGCTGATATCCAGCCAGGTCGTCGGCTCATCAAGCAACATAATCTCCGTCTCCTGCGCCAGTACCATCGCAATCCATGCCCGCTGGCGCTGGCCGCCGGAGAGGGTATCCACGCTCTGCAGCGCGAGGTCGACAATACCCGTCGCCCGCATCGCGTTATTTACCGCTGTTTCGTCTTCTTTACGCCAACGGGTAAACATCGGCTGGTGCGGATAGCGCCCGCGCGCCACCAGCTCTTGTACGGTGATATCGCCGGGCGTGGTGGCATTCTGCGCCAGCAGGCCAATCCGCTTCGCCACCTCTTTGCTGGCGTAGCGCTGGATCTGCTCGCCGTCGAGATAAACGTGTCCGCTGGACGGCGTCATCAGACGGCTAAGGGTCCGCAGCAGGGTTGATTTACCACAGCCGTTGGGGCCGATAATCGCCGTGAAATGGCCGTCAGGAATTGTGACATTCAGCGATTCGGCGATGGTCTTTTTGCCGTAGGCCAGGGTCAACTGGTCGCCGCGCAAACGGGAAGTTACAGCGGTCATTTTTTGCGGGACTCCTGAATTAATAACGCGATGAGGTAGATACCGCCAAGACTGACGGTGACCACCCCTACCGGTAACTGATAAGGCATGAACAGGCGCTGAGCGCAGTAATCGGCCAGCGCCAGCAGCAGCGCGCCGCACAGCGCCGACTGGGTTAATCCCCAGCGTGCGGTACCGCTTATCCGCCGGGCGATATGCGGCGCGACCAGCGCGACGAAAGAAATAGGCCCGGCCAGCGCGGTGGCGGAAGCGGTCAGCAGCACCGCTACCAGCATCAGCAGCAGGCGCGAACGTTCGACCCGAACCCCCAGCGCGCAGGCGGTATCGTCGCCCATCTCCAGCAGCCGCATCCGCCGCGCCAGCAGCGCGCCGCACGCCAACATCAGCAGAATCAGCGGCGCCGAAGGCCAGGTTTTGCCCCACGTCAGGCCGTTGAGCGAACCGGCATTCCATAATCCGGCGGAAAGGGCGGTCTCAAGCGACGCGCGCAGCAGCAGCCAGGTATTGAATGCCACCAGCATGGCGCGCACGCCGATGCCGATAATGATCAGGCGGAAGGTTTCAATGCCGTTGCGCCACGCCAGCAGCCACACCACCAACGAGGTCAGCACGCCGCCAAGCATCGCCGCCAGCGCGATGGCGGTCAGGTTCTGGCCGAACATCACCATCGCTACCAGCACGCCGCTCCAGGCGCCGGTGTTGAAGCCCATTACGTCCGGGCTACCCAGCGGGTTACGCATCAATGACTGAAAAATGGCGCCGCTGACGCCAAGCCCGGCGCCGATAAGCAGCGCCATCAGCACGCGCGGCAAGCGCCATTCGGTGACCACCATGCTGACGTTACGCGGCGCGTCACCGAGTAGCGCCGAAACCACCTGTTCGATGCTGAGCGGCACCAGGCCATTACCCAGACCGAGCAGCGACACCAGCAGACTGGCGGCGATCAGCAGCAGGCAGCAGAAAATCAGGCGGCGGGAAGGGGCCATCACAGCGCACCTCCTCGCGGCTGACGGCGAACCAGCCAGATCAGCACCGGCGCGCCGATAAAGGCGCTGACCACCGAAACGCGCAGTTCACCGGGCACCAACAGGCGGCCAAGCACGTCGGCAAACAGCAACAGGGCGGGGGTGGCGAGTAGCGTGACCGGCAATGACCAGCGGTGATCCGCTCCCACCAGCCAGCGCGCCATATGCGGCATCATCAGGCCGATAAAGGCGATAGGGCCGACCAGCGCCGTCGCGCTGCCGCACAGAACGGTGATCGCCAGCAGGCCGATAAGCTGGGTGCGCGCGACCCGGCTACCGAGCGCGGTGGCGGTGTCGGCGCCGAGACTCAGGCTGTTTAGCGCCCGGCTGAGAAACAGCGTTACCACGGCGGCAATCAGCACCGGCAGCAGGACGATTTTCAGCGTTTGCAGGGTGCGAATATCCAGCGAGCCGGCTTGCCAGAAGCGCAGCTGGTCATATACGTCCGGGTTGAGCAGGGCGATGCCGTTAGATAAGCCTTCCAGTACCGCCGCCAGCGCCACGCCCGCCAGGGTCAGGCGCACCGGGCTAAGCTGGCCGCCGCCCTGGCTGCCGGTAAACGCGACCAGTAGCGACGCGGCGAAGGCGCCGCAGAAGGCCATCAGCAGCTGCTCCTGCGGCGAAGTGATACCCAACAGCGCCGCGCCGAGCACGATGGCGAAGCTGGCGCCGGAGTTGACGCCGAGCAGGCCCGGGTCGGCCAACGGGTTACGGGTGAGGGTTTGCATCAGCGCGCCGGCGAGACCGAGCGCGCAGCCGGCGAGCAATCCGGCCAGCGTACGCGGCAGGCGGGCATCCAGTACGATGGTACAGTCGGCGCTCTGACAACTGCCGGAAAAGGCATCGACAATCACGGAAGGCGGCAGAGGTTTGGCGCCGATAAGCAGGCTGAGCGCAATCGCGAGAGCTAAAAGTAACAAGAGACCAGGCACGGCGACGGCGCGCACCGTGGTCGTAGAAAACGACATAGTTCAAATCCCTGATATGATAATGATAGTAATTATCGTTATCGATTTTATTCAGGTATGTTACCATGAGAAACCATAAAAATGGTATGAAAAATAACGACAAGGCCCTTGCATGAACCGACCTTCCCGGCTGCTTGATGTCAGCCTCCTGCGCACCCATCCGGCGTTCCGCGCCGTCTTTATCGCTCGCTTTATCTCGATCCTGTCGCTTGGCCTGCTAGGCGTGGCGATCCCGGTACAAATCCAGATGATGACCCATTCGACCTGGCAGGTGGGGCTCTCGGTGATGCTGACCGGCTGTTCGATGTTCATTGGGCTGATGGTCGGCGGCGTGCTGGCCGACCGTTATGAACGCAAACGCCTGATCCTGCTGGCGCGTGGCACCTGCGGCGTGGGCTTCGTCGGCCTGTGCCTGAACGCCATGCTGCCGGAACCCTCGCTGGCGGCAATTTACCTGCTGGGGATCTGGGATGGCTTCTTCGCCTCTTTAGGCGTAACCGCGCTATTGGCGGCAACGCCGGCGTTAGTCGGCCGCGAAAATCTGATGCAGGCAGGGGCGATCACCATGTTGACCGTGCGTCTCGGTTCGGTGATCTCGCCGATGATTGGCGGGCTATTGCTGGCGACCGGCGGTGTTGCCTGGAACTATGGCCTGGCGGCGGCAGGGACGTTCATTACCACCCTGACGCTGCTACGCCTGCCGCTGCTGCCGCCACCGCCGCAGCCGCGCGAGCATCCGCTGAAATCGTTACTGGCGGGGCTAAAATTTCTCTTTAATAGCCCGCTTATTGGCGGTATTGCGCTGCTCGGCGGCCTGTTGACGATGGCCAGCGCGGTGCGGGTGCTTTATCCGGCGCTGGCGGAAGGCTGGCAGATGTCAAATTCGCAAATTGGCCTGTTGTACGCCGCCATCCCGCTTGGCGCGGCGCTGGGAGCGTTAACCAGCGGGCAACTGGCGCATACCGCCAGGCCGGGAGCGTTGATGCTGATGACAACGGTAGGGTCATTTGTGGCGATCGCTTTATTCAGCGTGATGCCGTTCTGGGCGCTGGGCGCGCTCTGTCTGGCGCTGTTTGGTTGGCTGAGCGCGATAAGCTCGCTGCTACAATACACGCTTATCCAGACGCAAACGCCGGAGAATATGCTGGGGCGCATTAATGGCCTGTGGACCGCGCAGAACGTCACCGGTGATGCCATTGGCGCGGCGTTGCTTGGCGGATTAGGGGCGGTGATGACCCCGGTGGCTTCCGCCAGCGCCAGCGGCTGGGCGCTGGTAATTGTTGGCGTATTACTGGTTGGCTTATTACGCGAGCTACGTCGTTTTCAGCGTCCGGAAATGGTCAGCGAAAGTTAAGTGCAACAATAGCGAAAGGCCCCGGATTGCTCCGGGGCCTGGTGACATTTATCGGTACATATTAATGCTTAGTACGCGCCGAGATCTTTCCAGACGTCGAACTGGCCGCAGTACAGGTCAGGCTGGTTGCCCTGAGACCACCATTTCACCTGATAGTTATGGCCTTTCCAGCTCACGGTTTCAAAGGTTCCCCAGTTGCCGCCATAAACGGTTTTAGCATCCCACAGCGGGTAAGGCGTAGCGTCGTCAGACGGTACCACGTCATCATCCTGCGCAGGCGTGGTGTCATCAGTCTCTTTTTCTTCGTCAGCAGGTTCATCTGCCGGCTCATCGGCTGGCTTGTCATCACTCTGACCGTTTCCGGAAGCCACGACGACGGAGAGGATAAAGCGCTGCTGGGTTGACGGTTCGCCCCAGGTGTCGCGAACGAACAGGGTAAAGGTAAACTCGGTATCCGCGGTGACGACCGGGACATCGAACTCAATAACCGCGGCGGTTTTATCCACAACATCAATCGCTGCCGGCACGCCCCAGCTGTAGCTCAGCTCGTCGCTATCTTCATCAGACGACTTTTCCCCGGACAGACGAACGCGGGAGCCGCCTACGACCATCATCTCAATTGCCGCCTCTGGCGCATGGTTTACCGTCGGTTCAGTCTGGTCTGTATCTTCTTCCTCCTGTTCATCAGCTGGCGCAACGTTGATGCCTTCGAAATAGAACGGGTCCATATCGATAACTTCAGAAGCGATTTCATATCCCAGACCTTCACGTGCGGCGTTAACCAGCACGCCGTTGTCCTGGTCGATAGTCCAGGTGAACATGCCGCCGAGGCCCAGCTTCGCCGCGTATTCGCCTTTGGCTTTCACGGTGCGCGGCGTATCCAGCGACATAAACAGTTTGGATTCCGGGTTGTAGAGGTAGTCAGCGTCAGCTACCTGGTCGGTATAAACGTTAAAGCCGTTACGCCCTTTCTGGTTTTCCAGGTCCAGGTAGTTATAAATGACGTCATACCATTCGGTGGTACCCGATTCAAAGGTACCGACGGTGGTGCCGTTACCCGGGTTATAGGTACCTTTCAGCGGAGACAGCGACTCCAGCTCGGCGTTGCGGCCGTTACGGGTATAACCGGCGTAACCGATGTTGATACGTTCAGCGGGGAAACCTTCCGCCAGCAGATGTTCAACGATGGTGTTAACCGCCCAGCCGCCTTGTTCAATGGCGTTCAGGTTGCTGTGGTGAGCAATGCTTTCGGCCCACGGGGTGCCGAAGAAGTCATAGGTCATCAGGTTGATGCCGTACAGACCGGCGCTGAGCAGCGCTTTGACGTTAGAATAATCGAAAGTCTTCACCACCGCCGAACTGGCGATAGAGATTTTGACATCGCTCAGGCCGGCGGAATCCAGCTGCTTACGCAGTTCGGCAATGAGCAAGGCGTAGTTTTCGCCATCTTCCGGGCCATAAGGGTTACCGGCGCCTTCAGCGTTCGGGTACTCCCAGTCGATATCCACTTCGCTGAACATCGGGAACTGTTTGAACAGCTTCACCACGCCTTTAGAGAAGGTTTTACGTGCGGAATCAGACGCTGCGGTTTCATGGAAGCCGTTACTCATGGTCCAGCCGCCGATGCTCATGGACAGCACCAGGTTGTGGCCCTGCTGTTTGGCTTTTGCCTGCAGGTCGCGCAGGCCGCCGAGCAGGCCTTTGGTGTTCGTCTGGGTTACGGTTTTCGGATCGACATCCCAGCCGCTGACGCTGTGGCCAACGTTAATGTAGGACTGGAAGTCGCCCCACGGGTCGAGGAAGGTCGGTTCATATTTGACTTTGCCGCACTTCTCAGCCCCGTCGGCCACCACATCGTGATACAGACCATCCACTTTATGGAAGCCGGTCACGCCGACGAAGCCAACGATAATTTTATCGTAAGCGGTAGGGGAGACGTTGGTCAGATCATAGCCGCGGCCGCGGTTATCTTTCGCATCGCCGCCCTGCAGGCGACCATCATACTGAGACCAGTCGGTGTAGTAACCGAATACCTTTGGTTTGGTAGTTGCGCTTTTGTATTTGTTATAGACCGGTTTGGCGACGCGGTCTGATGTGTAGCTGTAGTTGCTGACTTCAGTTGCCGGGTTAAAACCATCTGCGGCGTTGCTGGTTTCGGTCAGGGTATCGCCCTTGATCAATTTGCTAGTGGTCACGGTAAGTTCCTTCTGAGTTGAATGTCCACCTCAAGTGGTGTGGGGCAGATATTCGGGGAAGGCGGCGACGATGGCTAATCACAAAACAACACCTCAAATGATGATGTTTCGCATGAGGAATGGATGAGATAGCAAAGGGGAAAAGGAAGAAAAAGTCTTTTGTAACAGATAGATGATGTGTTTGATGATATGAAATGAGATCCCGGCGCCAGGCGCCGGGAAGGGAGACTCAGGCAAAGAGCGCGGATAAACGCTGCAGGACCAGCATGGCGCTGTAGTAGTCAAGACGGAAGGTTTCGGTACCCAGCGGATAAACGCGCTTCGCGGCAACCGACGGCAGGTGCGCCAGCAGCGGGTTAGCGTAAATGGCCTCAGCGTCTTTCTGGTCGCCGGCGAACAGGAACAGGCTTTCGCCGTTGATACCCGCCGCCAGATTCTCGCCGCCCAACTGCACAATGTCGTGACGCTTACCCTGGCTCTGGCTGGCGTGAAGACCGCCCGGCAGCGCCGCCAGCTTAAAGCCTAACTGTTCCAGCATCTGACCCTGCGCTGATTCCGGCGTCCAGATATTGGCGCTATGCGCCGCGGCGGTATAAACCAGCGCGGTGACCGGCTGCGGCGGCAACTTCAGTTTCTCTTTTAACGAAACGAGCTGTTTATTGAACTCGGCAATGCGCGCGTCCGCCTGCTTTTCGTGACCGGTGATATGCCCTAATTGGGTAAGCAGCGTCTGCCAGCTTTTATCGTCGTAGTTGATGACAAGCGTCGGCGCGATAGTCGAAAGCTGGTCGTACAGGGCGAGAGCGGAATCGCCGCCGGTGGCGCTAATCAGGATCAGATCCGGCATCTGCGCCGCCACCGCTTCGGCGCTGGGTTCGCCAATATACAGTCGCGCCAGTTTGCGCTTTTTCGCGACATCGCCCCACTGGCGCAGAAAGCCCTGCGCGTCGGCCACGCGGTTATTCGGCGTGGTTGCGCCGCTGGCCACCACCGGCGCATCAATAGCCAGCAGCGAGCCGGTGAGGGTAACGCTGGTTGAGACTATGCGCAGCGGCTGGCTTTCCAGCGTATGGGTGCCGCGGCTATCGGCGATCTGACGCGGCCAGTCCGCCGCCAGCGCTGAGGTAATTCCTAAAAGGCACAGCCCGCTGGCGAGTAAAGTACGACGGCAAAAAGTGGCAAAATTCACGAATTCGCATCCTGAGTCAGTTGTAGTAAATACGTCTCATTTTCAACATTGTGTTGCCTGGATGCAAGTTTAAGTTGCATAACCTGCTGTTTGTGCGGTTGACAAGGAGAGCAATACCTTTTAGGTTAGCCAACAAAAATATAAATGATAATTATTCTTAATATCTTTATCGTTTTTGGAGGATGATATGGAAACGTCACTGGCTGAGGATGTACAGGAAAAAACGCAGACCCTGTCGCCGCAAAGCTTCTTCTTTATGTCGCCGTACCGCAGCTTCAGCACCACCGGCTGTTTTAGCCGTTTTTCCCAACCTGCCGTCGGCGGTGATTCGCTGAACGGCGAGTTCCAGCAGAAAATGGCGGCCGCTTTTGCCGAAGCCCGCGCGGCGGGGATCCGCAAGCCGGTAATGGTCGGGGCGATTCCGTTCGACACCAATCAGCCTTCCGAGCTCTATATCCCCGAACGCTGGGAAACCTTCTCCCGTACCGACAAACAGCAGTCCGCGCGTTACGCGGCGCCGCTCAAGGCGATGGATGTTGTCGATCGTCAGGAGATCCCGGAACAGGACGAGTTTTTGGCGATGGTGGAACGTGCCGCCGCGCTGACGGCGACTCCGGAAGTCGACAAAGTGGTGCTCTCAAGGCTGATTGATATCACTACCCGCGACCGGGTCGATAGCGGCGCGCTGCTGGAGCGGCTGATTGCCCAGAACCCGGCGAGCTTTAATTTCCATGTCCCGCTGTCAGACGGCGGGGTACTGCTGGGCGCCAGCCCGGAACTCCTGCTGCGTAAAGAAGGGCTGCATTTCAGTTCGCTGCCGCTGGCCGGCTCTGCCCGCCGCCAGCCTGACGACGTGCTGGACCGCGAAGCAGGCAATAAATTGCTGGCCTCCGGCAAAGATCGCCATGAGCACGAGCTGGTGACTCAGGCGATGAAGAGCGTGCTTGGCCCGCGCAGTAGCCAGCTGTCGCTGCCGGAATCACCGCAGTTGATTACCACGCCAACCTTATGGCACCTGGCGACGCCGATCGAAGGTACGGCGCTGGCGGAAGAAAACGCCATGTCGCTGGCCTGCCTGCTGCACCCGACCCCGGCGCTGAGCGGTTTCCCGCACCAGGTGGCGAAGCGCCTGATTGCCGAGCTCGAACCGTTCGATCGCCAGCTGTTTGGCGGCATTGTCGGCTGGTGCGATGACGAAGGCAACGGCGAATGGGTAGTGACCATCCGCTGCGCGCGCCTACATCAACGCTCGCTGCGCCTGTTTGCCGGCGCGGGGATCGTCCCGGCCTCCTCGCCGCTGGGCGAATGGCGCGAAACCGGCGTCAAACTCACCACCATGCTTAACGTATTTGGCTTGAATTAAGAGGCAAGGATGATTGCATTTACCCGTTGGCCGGAAGAGTTTGCGGCCCGCTATCGTCAAAAAGGCTACTGGCAGGATCTGCCGTTAACCAATCTGATTACTCGTCATGCGGAAAATGACGCCGTGGCGATTATCGACGGCGAGCGGCAAATTAGCTTCCGCCAGTTTAACCTGCTGGTGGATAACCTCGCGTCTTCCCTGCAGCATCAGGGACTTAAGCGCGGAGAAACCGCGCTGGTGCAGCTTGGCAACGTCGCCGAGTTCTACATTACCTTCTTTGCGCTGCTGCGCATCGGCGTCGCTCCGGTTAACGCTTTGTTTAGCCATCAGCGTAGCGAACTCAACGCCTACGCCGCGCAGATTAAACCCTCACTACTGATTGCCGACCGCGAGCACGCGCTGTTTGCGGACGATAGCTTCCTTAATGGTTTTATCGCTGAGCATCCTTCACTGCGCGTCGCGCTGCTGCGTAACGATGGCGGCGAGCGCGACCTGGCGACGGAAATTAACCGTACGGCGGATAACTTTGTCGCCAATCCGACCCCGGCTGACGAAGTGGCTTTTTTCCAGCTCTCTGGCGGCAGCACCGGGACGCCGAAGCTTATCCCGCGTACCCATAACGATTACGATTACAGTATCCGCCGCAGCAACGAGATCTGCGGTATTAACGCCGATACGCGCTATCTCAACGCGCTGCCGGCGGCGCACAACTATGCGATGAGCTCGCCGGGCTCACTGGGCGTCTTCCTCGCCGGCGGCCGGGT
This sequence comes from Klebsiella sp. CN_Kp091, assembly GCF_040065095.1. Taxonomy (NCBI): domain Bacteria; kingdom Pseudomonadati; phylum Pseudomonadota; class Gammaproteobacteria; order Enterobacterales; family Enterobacteriaceae; genus Klebsiella; species Klebsiella sp. CN_Kp091. Next base: position 37,908 of record NZ_JBEAIO010000044.1, read on the forward strand.
GATCCTCGCCGCCGACCCGAGCGCCACGCTCTGTTTCCCGTTGATTGAAAAACATCAGATTAACGTCGCGTCGCTGGTGCCGCCGGCGGTCAGCCTGTGGTTGCAGGCTATTCATGAATGGGGCAGCAACGCGCAACTGCAATCGCTGCAGTTACTGCAGGTTGGCGGAGCGCGCCTGTCCGCGACGCTCGCCGCGCGCATTCCGGCGGAAATCGGTTGCCAGCTGCAGCAGGTGTTCGGCATGGCGGAGGGGCTGGTTAACTACACCCGTCTCAACGATAGCCCGCAGCGGATTATCAATACCCAGGGTTGCCCGATGTGCCCTGACGACGAAGTGTGGGTGGCGGATGCCGACGGCAACCCGCTGCCGCGCGGCGAAGTGGGCCGTCTGATGACCCGCGGCCCTTATACCTTCCGCGGCTATTACAACAGTCCGCAACATAACGCGGAAGCCTTTGATGCCGATGGATTTTACTGCTCCGGCGATCTGATTTCGATCGATGAAGATGGCTATATCACCGTCCAGGGCCGGGAAAAAGATCAGATCAACCGCGGTGGCGAGAAGATCGCCGCTGAAGAGATAGAAAACCTGCTGCTGCGCCATGAGGCGGTGATCCACGCCGCGCTGGTTAGCATTGAAGACAATCTGCTGGGCGAGAAAAGCTGCGCTTATCTGGTGGTGACATCGCCGCTGCGCGCCGTCGCGGTGCGCCGCTTCCTGCGCGAGCAGGGCGTGGCGGAATTTAAATTGCCGGATCGCGTGGAGTGCGTTGCCGCGCTGCCGCTGACGCCGGTGGGCAAAGTCGATAAAAAACAATTACGTCAGTGGCTGGCCGAAGGCAAGCTGGGCTGAAGGAGAACAGAAAATGGCAATCCCTAAATTACAGGCTTATGCGCTGCCGGAAGCCAGCGATATTCCGGCGAACAAAGTTAACTGGGCCTTTGAGCCGTCGCGCGCCGCGCTGCTGATCCACGACATGCAGGAGTATTTCCTCAATTTCTGGGGCGAAAACAGCGCGATGATGGCAAAAGTGGTGGCCAATATCGCCGCCCTGCGCGACTTCTGCAAACAAAACGGTATTCCGGTGTACTACACCGCCCAGCCGAAAGAGCAGAGCGATGTAGACCGCGCCCTGCTGAATGATATGTGGGGGCCGGGGTTAACTCGCTCGCCGGAACAGCAACAGGTGATTGCCGCGCTGGCGCCGGATGAACAGGATACGGTGTTGGTGAAATGGCGCTACAGCGCGTTTCATCGCTCGCCGCTTGAAGAAATGCTGAAAGAGACCGGCCGCGACCAGCTGATCATCACCGGCGTTTACGCCCATATCGGCTGCATGACTACCGCCACCGACGCTTTTATGCGCGATATCAAACCGTTCTTTGTCGCCGATGCGCTGGCGGACTTCAGCCGCGAAGAGCATTTGATGGCGCTGAAATACGTCGCCGGCCGTTCCGGACGGGTGGTGATGACCGAAGAACTGCTGCCGCTGCCGGCCTCCAAAGCGGCCCTGCGCGCACTAATTCTGCCGCTGCTCGACGAATCCGACGAACCGCTGGATGATGAAAACCTGATCGACTACGGGCTGGATTCGGTGCGTATGATGGCGCTGGCCGCCCGCTGGCGCAAAGTGCACGGCGATATCGACTTCGTGATGCTGGCGAAAAACCCGACCATCGACGCCTGGTGGGCTCTTCTTTCCCGCGAGGTGAAATAATGGCGGCGCTGGATTTTCACGGCCAGACCGTGTGGGTGACCGGCGCAGGTAAAGGCATTGGCTATGCCACCGCGCTGGCTTTCGTCGAGGCCGGGGCCAACGTCACCGGTTTCGACCTTGCCTTTGACGGCGAAAGCTACCCGTTTGCCACCGAAATGCTGGACGTCGCCGATGCCGACCAGGTACGCGACGTTTGCGCGCGTCTGCTCAACGATATCGAACGACTGGACGTGCTGGTGAATGCGGCCGGGATCCTGCGCATGGGGGCGACCGATCAATTGAGCGCGGAGGACTGGCAGCAGACCTTCGCGGTGAACGTCGGCGGCGCGTTTAATCTGTTTCAGCAGACGATGGCGCAGTTCCGCCGTCAGCAGGGCGGGGCGATCGTCACCGTCGCCTCCGATGCCGCGCATACTCCGCGTATCGGCATGAGCGCCTATGGCGCCTCGAAAGCGGCGCTGAAAAGCCTGGCGTTGACCGTCGGGCTTGAGCTGGCAGGCAGCGGCGTGCGTTGTAATCTGGTATCGCCGGGCTCCACCGACACCGATATGCAACGTACCCTGTGGGTCAATGAAGATGCTGAACAGCAGCGGATCCGCGGATTTGGCGAGCAGTTTAAGCTTGGGATCCCGCTGGGCAAAATCGCCCGTCCGCAGGAGATCGCCAATACCATTTTGTTCCTCGCCTCTTCTCACGCCAGCCATATCACGCTGCAGGATATTGTGGTCGATGGCGGCTCGACTCTGGGGGCGTAGATGGCCTGGAAACGAGAGCTCACGCTTGCGGCATTGAACGCCAGCAGCGAAAACACCATGGTGGCGCATCTTGGCATCGTCTACACCCGGCTGGAAGAGGGGCTACTGGAGGCGGAGATGCCGGTGGATGCGCGCACGCATCAGCCGTTTGGCCTGCTGCACGGCGGCGCTTCCGCGGCGCTGGCGGAGACGCTGGGCTCGATGGCCGGTTGGCTGATGACGGAGAATGGGCAGTGCGTGGTGGGCACCGAGCTTAACGCTACCCACCATCGTCCGGTCTCCAGCGGTAAAGTGCGCGGTGAATGCCGACCGCTGCATCTTGGCCGCCAGAGTCAGAGTTGGGAAATTGTAGTGTATGACGAAAAAGGGCGGCGCTGCTGCACTTGTCGTCTGGGTACCGCGGTGCTTGGCTAAGACGCCGCTATTTCCCCGGCTTTCGCTGCGCTGAGCCGGGCTACCAAATCGCACAGCGCTGTAGCCCCGGTAAGCGGTAGCGCCACCGGGGGTTTTGAGGCCGCTACCCGACAAAAAAACGGCACCGTTCACGGTAATCCTTTCATTAATTTTCCTGTCTTAAGTGATCCCGCTAGCAATGTGAGACAAATCTCCGCCGCGGCATGGCATCTGCGCTGTTTCGAAGTTGTTAAATTCTGCGTTGTGTTCTAGAAACAAACTGTAACATCCTGATTACCCTACCGGTGGACCACAACAATGAATAATTCAGGGAAATACCTTATCTGGACACTGCTCTCCGTAATCGGAGCCTTTGCCCTCGGCTATATCGCCTTAAACCGGGGTGAGCAGATAAACGCGCTGTGGATTGTCGTCGCGGCGGTCTGCGTTTATCTGATCGCGTATCGTTTCTACGGCCTGTATATCGCCAAAACCGTCCTCGGCGTTGACCCAACGCGGATGACGCCGGCGGTACGACATAACGACGGCCTCGATTATGTTCCGACTGACAAAAAAGTGCTGTTCGGTCACCATTTTGCCGCGATTGCCGGCGCAGGGCCGCTGGTTGGCCCGGTGCTTGCCGCGCAGATGGGCTACCTGCCGGGGATGATCTGGATCCTCGCCGGCGTGGTGCTGGCCGGCGCCGTGCAGGACTTTATGGTGCTGTTTGTTTCGACCCGCCGCGATGGCCGTTCGCTTGGCGAACTGGTTAAAGAGGAGATGGGGCCGACCGCTGGCGTACTGGCGCTGGTGGCCTGTTTTATGATCATGGTGATCATCCTCGCGGTACTGGCGATGATCGTGGTGAAAGCATTGACCCACAGTCCATGGGGGACATACACCGTCGCCTTTACCATCCCGCTGGCGATCTTTATGGGCATCTATATTCGCTACCTGCGCCCGGGGCGCATCGGCGAGGTGTCGGTGATAGGCCTGGTGATGCTGGTGTTCGCGATTATTTCCGGCGGCTGGGTGGCGGAAAGCCCGACCTGGGCGCCGTGGTTTGATTATACCGGCGTACAGCTGACGTGGATTCTGGTGGGTTACGGCTTTGTTGCCGCGGTACTGCCGGTCTGGCTACTGCTGGCGCCGCGCGACTATCTCTCCACGTTCCTGAAAATCGGCACCATCGTTGGGCTGGCGATTGGCATCCTGATTATGCGCCCGACGCTGACTATGCCGGCGCTGACGAAGTTCGTCGATGGTACCGGCCCGGTCTGGACCGGCAACCTGTTCCCGTTCCTGTTTATCACCATCGCCTGCGGCGCGGTTTCTGGTTTCCACGCGCTGATCTCCTCCGGCACCACGCCGAAGATGTTAGCCAACGAAGGCCAGGCCTGCTTTATCGGCTACGGCGGCATGTTGATGGAATCCTTCGTGGCGATTATGGCGCTGGTGGCGGCCTGTATTATCGACCCGGGCGTCTACTTCGCGATGAACAGCCCGATGGCGGTGCTGGCGCCGGCGGGGACGACTGACGTCGTGGCCTCGGCGGCGCAGGTAGTGAGCGGCTGGGGCTTTAGCATTACCCCGGATACGCTGAATCAAATAGCCCATGAGGTCGGCGAACAGTCGATTATTTCACGCGCCGGCGGCGCGCCGACGCTGGCGGTGGGGATGGCTTACATTCTGCACGGCTCGCTGGGCGGGCTGATGGATGTCTCTTTCTGGTACCACTTCGCCATTCTGTTTGAGGCGTTGTTTATCCTGACGGCGGTCGATGCCGGCACCCGCGCGGCGCGGTTCATGCTGCAGGATCTGCTGGGCGTGATTAGCCCCGGGTTGAAAAAAACCAGCTCGCTTCCGGCTAACCTGCTGGCGACCGCACTGTGCGTCCTGGCGTGGGGCTACTTCCTGCATCAGGGGGTGGTTGACCCGCTGGGCGGCATCAATACCCTGTGGCCGCTGTTCGGTATCGCCAACCAGATGCTGGCGGGAATGGCGCTGATGCTGTGCGCGGTGGTACTGTTCAAGATGAAACGCCAGCGCTATGCGTGGGTGGCGCTGCTGCCGACAAGCTGGCTGCTGATTTGTACGCTGACTGCCGGCTGGCAGAAATCGTTTAGCCCGGATACCAAAGTCGGTTTCCTGGCCATCGCCAATAAATTCCAGGCGATGATCGACAGCGGCGCCATTCCGCCGCAGTATACGGAATCGCAGCTGGCGCAGCTGGTGTTTAATAACCGTCTCGATGCCGGGCTGACTATCTTCTTTATGATTGTGGTGGTGGTTCTGGCGCTGTTCTCGATTAAAACCGCGCTGGCGGCGTTGAAAGAGGATAAACCGACGGCGAAAGAGACGCCGTATGAAGCGATGCCCGCGGATGCGCAGACCTTAACGGCGCAGGCGAAGCGCGCGCATTAACCTGTTTGGCCTACCTTTCTTCTCCTCCCTCTCCCTGTGGGAGAGGGCTGGGGTGAGGGGAATAAGCGAGAAACTCATTATGTTCGACACCCTTTCAAAAGCAGGAAAATATTTAGGCCAGGCGGCGAAGATGATGATCGGCGTGCCGGATTACGACAACTACGTCGAACACATGCGGATCACGCATCCGGACCAGACGCCGATGACCTATGAAGAATTCTTCCGCGAGCGCCAGGACGCACGCTACGGCGGTAAGGGCGGGGCGAAGTGCTGCTAGCCTTCTTTCGGTAAATAAAGGCTGATTTGCTCCTGGGTACAGCCGTAAATCGCCGCCAGTTTTTCGCGGGTTCGCTTCTGCGGACGGGAGTCCAGCGCTTCCAGCTGTGACACCGCGGACTGGCTGATGCCGAGTTTAGCCGCGACCTCCCGCTGTGAGAGTCCGCGCAGGATACGCCACGCGGCCTGCAGGCTGACGTTTTCTTTATGCATCACGTCGCAGACATCCCCTGGCAGCATTACGTTATCATAGATATCTGATTCATAAGAAATATCTTCCCAATTGTTTTCATCCTCGTCGTCGTACTCCAGCAGAGCCAGGCGCATACGAAAGTAATCACTGTAAGGAATGACGACATACTGGTCTTTTCCTTCTTCATCCTTGATGTACTGAATAGTCATATTCGGTATGTTCCTCATGAAGGTAGGTGGTGGTGGTTCGGCGTTTAACCGCCACTACGTAGCAGGTATCGTCCGGCGGATCCCCAAAGGTGTAGATGACTCTGTAATCACCTAATCGCAGCCTGTAGTGGTTTTCGGGAAAGGACAATTTTTTGATATCCGAGATAGGTGAAGCTTTATCATTCATCTTCTCCAGCCTGGATTTAATGCGGTTCTTATACCGATTATCGATTTTAGAAAATTGCTTATTTGCCGTTTTTGACCAGACAATCTTCATCCGTACCTCCACTGTACGCCCATACAAAACATAAGGAAATAATAAGACTATTAGATAAATTCCGAATTTCTTATGGAGTACAGTAGAGCGGAGAAAAAACGCAGGTAAGAGGCAAAGCGTAACCCGTCGAGGCGGCGCGGGAAGGCCTCTGCCGGGCGACAGAGGCTTGCAGAAAATATGCGATCAGGCGTTCAGGCCGCCATCCACGTCGAGCCCCGTACCGGAGATCTGCCCGGCGGCCGGGCTGGCCAGGAAGGTGACCGCCGCGGCGATGTCTTGCGGCTGGCCGTAGTGACCGACCGCAATCATCTGGCGCTGGGCTTCCGCCTGTTCCCCATCCTCCGGGTTCATATCGCTGTTGGTCGGCCCTGGATGGACAAGGTTAACGGTGATCCCGCGAGGGCCTAAATCACGCGCCAGACCACGGGTCAGGGAGTTGAGGGCGGACTTGGTCATGGCGTAAACCGCGATGCCCGGCATGGCTACGCGGTTGGCCAGACAGCTGCCGATGTTGATGATCCGTCCGCCATCGGACATATGCACCAGCGCTTCCTGGATAGCGATGACCACCCCACGAATATTGACGTTGATAAGGTCGTCAATGTCCGCCAGCGTCATGGATTCCAGTGGACCGCCGCGGGCGATGCCAGCGTTGTTGACCAGAATGTCCAGCCCGCCGAGGGCCCGGGCTGCATGGGTGACGGCATCCTGAATGGCCTGCGCGCTGGCGCTGTCTGCCTGCACCGCTTCGCTGTACCGACCCAGCGCCTTAATTTCATCAGCGACTGCCTGGGCTTTATCGGCCGATTTTTCATACGTAATAACCACATCGGCGCCGGCGCGCGCCAGCGACAGCGCAATAGCGCGACCCAACCCACGGCTGGCGCCGGTAACCAGCGCCTTCTTACCTGTTAAATCGATCTGCATGATGACCTCGTTACGAGAGTGGTGAGAATCATCATTAGGTATAGATGGTCTGGGTGATTAACGGCTGAAGTATTCCACCTTCTCAAACGTCGCGCGCAAAGCGTCAGGGGTTAACGTCGCCGGCAGGCTAAAGCGCTGCCAGGGCGGGAAGCGCTCCTTATGGGTGTTGGGCTAACCTGATGTTATATCTGGACATCCAGATGGCTAATATTATTTGGTTTTATCTTATGCTTTTTACGCAGTTGTCAGGCATCGGCAGCTGTGAAAAATTCGTTAAATCAGAATATTAATTGCCCTGGGGAGGGTGATGAGCGTGAATCGCCTTGAGATGCATAACATTAGCCTGGCCTTTTCCGGCTTTCAGGCGCTGAGCAAGGTGAATTTTACCCTTAAGGGCGGAACGGTGCATGCGCTGACCGGCGCCAACGGCGCTGGCAAATCGACGCTGATGGCGGTGTTGTGCGGGACGCACGCCGATTACGAAGGCGAAGTCGCGATCAATAACCAGCCGGTTAGCATTCGTTCGCCGCGCGATGCAAAGCAACTGGGGATCCATCTGGTACAGCAGGAGGTGGATGTTGCGCTGGTTCCGGGGCTGAGCATTGCCGAAAACATCATGCTGGACAGGCTGGCTGAGCCAGGTGCGGTTTTTCGCTGGTCGCATGTGCGTCAGCAGGCGTGCGAAGCGCTGGCGCAGCTTGATATTGCGCTGGATGTTCGACGTTCAATCGATAGCTGTACCCTTGCCGAAAAACAGCAAATTCTGCTGGCTCGCGCACTGTCGCACCATTGCCGCTTTTTGATTCTTGATGAACCCACCGCGCCGTTGGATCAGCACGAAAGCGAACGCTTATTTGCGGTGGTTCGTCGTCTGCAGCAGCAGGGGATCGGCGTGGTCTTTATTTCGCATCGTATTCATGAACTAAAAGCGATTTGCGACACCCTGACGGTACTGCGCGATGGCCGTTTAATCGAAAGCGGCCCGATGGCGCAGCTCAGCGGCGAGCAGATCGTCGAAAAAATGCTCGGCCACGAGTTGAGCGATATTTTTCCGCCTGCGCGTCCGCCGCATGGCGAAGAGGTGCTGCTGCAGGTTGACGGTTTGCATGACGAAGCGCTGTTGCAGGATATCTCGCTACGTCTGCATAAGGGCGAAATTCTCGGTATCGCCGGCTTAGCGGGCGCGGGGAAAACTGAACTTTGCAAAGCCTTATTCGGCGCCAGTAAAAGCCGGGTTCGCTACGGCGAACTTAACGGCCAGCCGTGGCGGCCGCGCGATCCGGGCGATTCCGTCCTCCAGGGGCTGGCGCTGGTGCCGGAAGAGCGGCGCAAAGAGGGGATATTCATCGATGAGGCGATCGCCATGAATCTGGCGGTCAGCGCCGATAACAGCTTTTCGCGCTGGAGCCTGTTCGGCCATCGGCAGGCGTGGCGGTGGGCGCAGGAGGTTATTGCCCGTATCGGCGTGCGCGCCACCGGGCCGGGGCAGACGCTGCGCCGCCTCTCCGGCGGTAATCAGCAAAAAGTGGCCATCGGCAAATGGCTGCGCAGCGGTGCAAACGTGCTGATTTTCGACGAGCCGACGAAAGGGGTGGACGTGAAAGCGAAAACCGATCTGTTTCAGTTGATTGATGGCCTGGCGCGGGAAGGCCGGGGCGTGATTTACGCCTCCGGCGAATTTTCCGAGCTGGTAGGCCTGTGCGATCGCATCTGCGTGCTGTGGGATGGGCGCATTGTGGCGGAAATTCCCGGCGCCGAGGCGCGGGAGGAGACGATTCTTTATTACTCCACCGGAGGAGCGGCAGCGTGAGTAAGGCCCTGGCAGTTAACGCGACGGTATCGGGCCGTCAGCGGTTTTTCGATTTTCTCTATAAATGGGGCATGTTGCTGACCGTGGTGCTGCTGGTTGGCGTCTTTGGTTTAGCCTCGGATAACTTTCTTGACCCGTTTAACATCATCAACATTCTGCGCTCCATCGCTATCGTGACGGTGATTGCCATTGGGGTATCGATTTCTCTTACCATCGGCGGCTTTGATCTGTCGGTGGGGTCGACGGCGTCGCTGGCGAATGCGTTAGTGATTTCGTTGTTTGTCTGGCACGGCCTGAACACCACTGAAGCCATTCTGATCACCCTCGCGCTCTGTACGCTGGTTGGGCTATTCAACGCGTTTCTGATCGTGGTGCTGCGCATTCCTGACATGCTCGCCACGCTTGCCAGCCTGTTTGTGATTCAGGGCGTGGCGATGACCTACAGCTACGGCGGCTCGATCACCGAAAATATGGTGCTGCCGAGCGGCGAGATGGCCGAAGGTACGATCCCGGCGGCGTTTGGCGCGCTGGGGCAGGTACCGACCATCGTCATTATCATGCTGGTGGTAACGCTAATCGCGCAGCTGGCGCTGTCGTTCACCACTCACGGGCGGAGGATGTACGCCATCGGCGGCAACCCGGAGGCGGCGCGACTCTCCGGCCTGCGGATCACGCGCTATAAAGTGGCGGCCTACGTGATTGCCTCGCTGTTGGCCGGGCTGGGCGGCATTCTGCTGGCATCTAGGATTGGTTCTTCCCAGGTGAACGCCGGGGGCGGTTACCTGATGGATGCGGTCGCGGCGGCGTGGATCGGCTTTTCGCTGGCGGGCTCCGGCAAGCCGAATGCGCTGGGTACATTGGTGGGTGCGGTGATCCTCGGCGTGCTTTCCAATGGCCTGGTGATGCTGTCGGTGCCCTATTACGCGATGGACATTATTAAAGGGCTGGTGCTGGCTGGCGCGCTGGCACTGACCTATTTTCAGCGCCGGACCTAACACTTTACAGGGTAAACAAAATGAAAAAGATAGCACTTTCTCTTATAGCGCTGGGCCTGCTGCAGTCGATGGCAGCGCTGGCGCAGACCCCGACGCCGGTTCCGGCGGCGATCGCTGAGCATAACGGCCCGATCCGCATCGCGGTGATTCGCAATCTCGGTTCTGACGATAACACTACCCAGTTTGTCGCCGGGGCGATTCAGGAAGGTAAAAAGCTCGGTTTTAAAGTCAGCGCCTTCCTGAGCAACGGTGATGACGCCAAATTCCAGGACTTCGTCAATCAGGCCATTAGCCAGAAATATGACGGTATTATTCTTTCCCAGGGGCGCGACCCGTACTCGACCGCGCTGGTGAAAAAGGCGGTCGATGCCGGGATCAAAGTCGCGGTGTTCGATACCGCGGTGCAGGGATCCATCCCCGGCGTGACGGTTAGCCAGCAGGATGACGCCTCGTTGACCGAGCTCTCTTTTGGCCAACTGGTGAAAGATTTCAACGGCAAGGCCAACATTATCAAGCTGTGGGTGGCCGGCTTCCCGCCAATGGAACGCCGGCAGGCGGCCTACCAGACGCTGCTTAAACAAAATCCGGGGATTAAAGAGCTGGAGTCTATCGGCGCCGTTTCATCCGACGTGCAGGGTGACACCGCTAACAAAGTCGGCGCGATTCTGGCCAAGTATCCGAAAGGGAAAATCGACGCCATCTGGGGCACCTGGGATGCCTTTAGCCAGGGGGCCTATAAGGCGCTGAAAGAAAACGGACGCAGCGAAATCAAACTCTACAGCATCGATATTTCCAATCAGGATTTACAGCTGATGCGGGAAGCCGGTAGTTCGTGGAAGGTTAGCGTGGCGGTCGACCCGAAACTCATCGGCGCCACCAACGTGCGCTTGATTGCCAATAAGATTGCCGGAGAAAGCACCCCGGCTACCTACGATTTCAAAGCGGCGGCGATCCCGCAGGCGCTGTTGGCGGCACAGCCGGGGGCGGTCAACGTGGCGTCGCTGGGGAAAATAATCCCGGGCTGGGGGCAGACCGAAGATTTTATTGCCCCGTGGTTTGCCACGCTGGAAGCTCAACATAAATAATCACGCGTTTAGCTGTACTGACGCACGCGGGCGATAAGTTCGTCCACGCTATCGATACGCTCGGCGATGACGATCAGCGCTTTGCCGAGCGTAATTGCGTGGCGCAGACATTCGTGGCGCATGGCCGTGTCCTGAATAGAATCGATATCGGCGACGTGTGAAAGCCCGACGCTGCGGCGTATCAGTTCGGTTCCGCAGAATCCAATAGCATCGCACCAAACCTTTTTGAGGAATACTGAGGCGTAACCGGGGCAGGCCAGCGCGGTATCGCGGGTTTTCTCCGTCGCTAACGCCTGGAAACGCTCGCTGAAGGTATGCCACAAGGTCTGAATATCGTTGAGCCGCTGTTCGCGCGCGGCGGCGGCATCGCGAATGCCGAGATGACCGGGCAAACCGCAGTAGTTAAGCAGCAAGTTGCCAATGGCGGTGCCGACGTCAAAACCGATTGGGCCGAAATAGCCAAATTCGGCATCGATGGCTTTAAGGCTATTTTCAGCGACGAAGATGGAGCCGCTATGAATATCGCCGTGCAGCAGGGCTTCGGCCTGTGAGAAAAAGCGGTGCTTCAGCGCCGCGACAGCCAGTTTAAGCTGAGCGTCCTCACGCAGGGCGGCAACCTCTTCTTCCAGCTCCGCCGGGTAGTTATTGCGCTCGTGGATCTGATACGGATCGTTAAAAAACAGATCCTCGGTGATCTCGCACATTTCCGGATTAATAAATTGCGCCACCTGCGCTTTTTTCTCATGCGGATGGAGATAGAAATCGCTGGTGTGGAACAGCGTCTGCGCCAGATATTCGCCCAACTGGCTTGCTGCCTGCGGATAGTAGACGTTGCCGATAAGCTCGCCGCGCCAGATACGGTGGTCGGAAAGGTCTTCCATTACCATCACCGCCAGAGCGGGATCGAAATGAAGAATCTGTACCGTATGCTGCGGGCTGTGCTGATAGTGGGCGACCAGGGTCTGCGCTTCGAGGCGCGCGCGGTCCAGTGTCAGCGGCCAGGATTCGCCGACGCAGCGCACGTAGGGCAGCGCCTGCTTAACAATAATTCGGCTCACGCCCTGAGCATCGAAAATTTTGAACACCAGATTGAGGTTGCCGTCGCCTACCTCCTGCGCCGACACCAGCTCAGACGGATCGTCGAGCCCGCCAAATTGTTGTGCGTAAGCCACCGCATCGCTGGCCGTGAAGGTATGGTATTGCGACATTGCCTCGATCCTCAAAAGTGCTGAATTAAGCCGTTCAGACGTCTATACATCTGGATTTCATCCTGACACAATGTGATACAACAACGCAACAGGGATTTAACGATATGCAGACACTACAGACCACCAGCCTGCGGGTAAGCAAAAATCAGCTTTTTATTCTCGATCAACAGGCATTGCCGCAGGAAAAACGCTGGCTGGCGGCGGATAACGTTGCGCTGCTGGTGGACCATATTCATGCTTTGCGGGTGCGCGGCGCGCCGTTGATTGGTCTCTCCGCCAGCCTGTTGCTGGCGCTGTTGGCGCAGCGCGGCTTATCCCGCGACGAGCTCGCTCAGGCGCTGGAAACCCTGCGCGCGGCGCGGCCGACGGCGGTCAATCTGATGAATAATCTCGATCGTATGAAGCAGGCGCTGGCGCAGGAAGACTATCCGCAGGCGCTGGAGACTGAAGCGCTGCGTCTGATTGCGGAAGATAAACAGCTGTGCGCCAGCATTGCCGAAGCTGGCAATGCGCTGGTCACGCCGGGTAGCCGTTTGTTGACCCACTGTAATACCGGTGGTTTGGCGACGGCGGGGGTTGGCACCGCGCTGGGGGTTATCGCTTTGGCCCATGAACAGGGCAAGGTGGCTAACGTCTGGGTCGATGAGACGCGGCCGCTGCTGCAGGGCGGCCGCCTGACCGCCTGGGAACTGGGGGAGCTGGGCGTGCCGTATCAGCTTATTACCGACTCCATGGCCGCCAGCCTGATGGCGCAGGGGCAGGTTGATGCGGTATGGGTCGGTGCGGATCGTATCGCCGCCAACGGCGACGTGGCGAATAAAATTGGGACCTATTCGCTGGCGGTGCTGGCTCACTATCATCGCATTCCTTTCTACGTGGCGGCGCCGCAAACCACTCTCGATCGCCACTGCCCGAACGGCGCGGCGATCCCGATTGAACAGCGTGCGGCGCAAGAGGTGACCGGCGTAAAAGGCAGCTTTGGCGCCGTGCAGTGGGCGCCAGAAAACGCGCCGGTTTACAACCCTGCCTTTGATGTGACGCCAGCGTCGTTAATCAGCGGTTGGGTGCTGGATAGCGGCGTGGTCACGCCACAGCAGGTGGCGGACGGCATATTTGCGCCGCTGGCGTAACGGTTAACATCGATAAGGAACGATTATGTGGCAAGAGCGACTCGCACAACTGGTGACCACCTGTCACTGGATTGGCGCGAAAGGGTGGGCGCCGGCAACCGGCGGCAATATGTCAGTACGCGAGGATGCGCGCTGGTGTTGGTTAAGCGAATCGGGGCGCGATAAGGGCAGCCTGACCCGCGACGATTTTTTGCAGGTGGACATCGCCAGCAATCGCGCGCCGTCGGGACGTAAACCGTCGGCGGAGACCGGGTTGCATACGCTGGTTTATCGTCTGTTTCCGCAAGCGAACGTCGTGCTGCACGTGCATACCGTGCACGCCACGGTGCTCTCACGTCTTGAAACCAGCGATACCCTGCAGCTGCAGGGCTATGAAATGCAAAAAACGCTGAGCGGGCAGCATAGCCATCTCGATAGCGTACCGGTGGCGATTTTTGATAACGATCAGGATATTGAGGCGCTGGCGGCGCGGATTGAAGCGTATGCCCGTAGCCATCCTTTACGTTATGGATTTTTGATCCGCGGCCACGGTTTAACCTGTTGGGGCAGGGATGTTAGCGAGGCGCGGCGTCAGTTGGAAGGGCTCGAATTTCTCTTCGAATGCGAGCTGCTGCGCCGCCGCTATGCATAAAGGTTAGGGTAAGCGCGGGTAGGCATTGGCGATAGCATCGCCGGTGAACTGCGCTATCCAGCCTTCCGGATTGTCAAAAATACGAATGGCGGTGAAATTCGGCTCCGAACCCATATCGAACCAGTGTGGGGTATTTGCCGGGACGGAGATCAGATCGTTCTTTTCGCACAGCACCTGAAAGACTTCATCGCCGATATGCAGGCAAAACAGCCCGGCGCCTTCGACAAAGAAGCGCACTTCATCTTCGCCATGGGTATGCTCATTGAGGAATTTTGCCCGCAGCGCCTCTTTCTGCGGATTATCCGCTCGCAGGCTAATGACGTCCCAGCTCTGATAGCCCTTTTCAGCCACCAGTTTATCAATTGCGTGCTGATAGGCCGCAATAACGGTTTCAGCGCTTGGCGCCGGGCCAAGGTTGCGATCGGCCTGCCAGCGCTCGAAGCGCACCCCTTTCGCGCGCAATTGCTGTTGGATCTCATCGGCGTTGCTGCTTTGCCAGCGTGGATGGCTGGCATCGTTAACGGAAAAAATAGTTAATGCGCTCATGAAGGAAGTTGCTCCGGGTCGATGTCGTCAAAACGCTGAACCTGTGGATGATGGCTGGCCGGATCGCGGTCGCCGCGTACTAGCTGCAGAGTGCGGAAACCCGCTTCTTCAGCGGCGTCCAGTTCCTGATGAATATCAGAGAGGAACAGAATGCGCGCCGGGCTATGCCCCAGTTGCTCAGCGATGGTGCGATAGGATTGAACTTCGCGTTTGGCGCCGACCAGGGTATCGAAATAGCCGCTAAAGAGATGAGTAATATCACCTTCGTCGCTGTAGCCAAATAACAATTTCTGCGCGGCGACCGAGCCTGAGGAATATACATATAAATCAATGCCCATTGCCTTCCATTTCTCCAGCGACGGCAGAACATCGGGGTAAAGATGGCCGGTAAAATCACCGTTCAGATAGCCTTCGCGCCAGATAATGCCCTGCAGCGCTTTCAGCGCCGTCGATTTACGATCCTCATCCATGAAGCGGAATAGCGTCTCGATAAGCGCTGCGGTGCTGGCTTCGGGGGCGGCGATTTCCGTACGCAGATTGTCGAGAATGGTACTGACCGGCTCGACATATTGCTGCGCGGTGACAAATGCGGCCAGCCGCTCGCGGGCGTAGGGGAATAAGACGTTATGGACGAAGCGAATGTCGCTGGTGGTGCCTTCAATATCGGTCACGATAGCGCGGATCATGGTATCTCCAGAGTGGATAGTGCGCCGTGCTGCCGGTGGCGTCGGTTTGCCGCCTGCCTGCGGCAAGCGAAATAACGTTAGCATTTAGACGTCTAAGCGTCTTGATTGCCAAATATTAACATCGTGTTATAGTGGCTTCAACAACAGCATTACAATCGGAACGAAGATAATGAGCAATAAGCCACTGATTCCTGAGAGTAAACTCCCTGCATTAGGCACCACCATTTTTACCCAGATGAGCGCGCTGGCGCAGCAGCATCAGGCCATCAATCTATCACAAGGTTTCCCGGATTTTGACGGCCCGCGCTATTTACAGGAACGCCTGGCGTGGCATGTCGCCCAGGGAGCCAACCAGTATGCTCCGATGACCGGCGTACCGGCGCTGCGCGAAGCCATTGCCGATAAAACCGCTGAACTTTATGGCTATCGCCCGGATGCTAATAGCGAAGTGACCGTGACCGCCGGCGCGACTGAAGCGCTGTATGCGGCGATCACCGCGCTGGTCAGAGCCGGCGATGAGGCGATCTGCTTTGACCCGAGCTATGACAGCTACGCGCCGGCGGTAGAGCTTTCCGGCGGCGTGCTGAAGCGGATTGCTCTGCAGCCGCCGCATTTCCGCGTTGACTGGCAGCAGTTTGCCGCCACGTTAAGCGACCGCACCCGTTTGGTCATTCTTAATACGCCGCATAATCCATCAGCCACCGTCTGGCAGCGGGAAGATTTTGCCGCGCTGTGGCAGGCGATCGCCGGGCGGGAAATTTACGTTATTAGCGACGAAGTGTATGAGCATATCTGTTTTGCAGAGCAGGGGCACGCCAGCGTGCTGGCTCATCCGCAGTTGCGTGAACGGGCGGTAGCGGTCTCTTCTTTCGGTAAAACCTTTCATATGACCGGCTGGAAAGTGGGTTATTGCGTGGCGCCTGCCGCCATCAGCGCCGAGCTGCGTAAAGTGCACCAGTATTTAACCTTTGCCGTTAATACGCCGGCTCAGCTGGCGCTGGCGGATATGCTGCGCGCGCAGCCGGAGCACTACCGCGAGCTGCCTGCGTTTTATCAGGAGCGCCGGGATCTGTTTATTGATGCGCTACGCGACAGCCGGCTGGAGATCCTGCCGTGTGAAGGCACCTACTTCCTGCTGGCGGACTATAGCGCCATCTCTGACCTTGATGACGTCAGCTTCTGTCGCTGGCTGACCACGGACGTCGGCGTGGCGGCGATCCCGCTATCGGTATTCTGCGCCGATCCGTTCCCGCATAAGTTGATTCGCCTGTGCTTCGCCAAGCAGCCGGAAACCCTGCTGGCGGCGGCAGAGCGTCTGCGCAACCTGTAGCTATTTCACCGTCCACGCCTGGGAAAATTGACGGTCGCCGAACATCTCGGCCAGACCGTTAATTTGCTTCAGGCGCAACACTTCATCGGCATCCATCCCCAGCTCTTTACTGATTTTTGCGTTGCTCCAACCGAGATTGGCCAGCTCGCGGACAATTTCCGACATCGCGTGAATCTGATGACGTCCGCGGGCCCGATTGTGGCGAATAGTGGCGGCCATCAGGGCATCGCGCGGATGGCTATTCTCCGTCAAACAGGTTACCGGTAAATATCCCTTGAGCCGCTTTTTTAATGACACTTTGCTGCTAACCAGTTCGTGGCGGTGAAAACCGTCAATGATGGTATAACGCTTTGGCTGCTGATGCTGCACCACGATAGGTTGCGTAAAGCCGTTGGCCTCCAGCGAAGTTAACAACAGCCGCTTTTCCGGCGGTGCAAGATTGTTAGGGTTGTAGTCATTGGGAACCACTTCTTCCTCTTTAACCCATAGCACGCAGTCAACCGGCTGGTTGCGAAAAGGGCTATGGCGGTGCAGAGCCTGGCGAAACCGGTTCAGCGCGTCGATTTTTTCCTCTTCCGGCAGCGCGGCCAGATACTCTTCTATCTGGGTTATTAGTCGTTGTTGCATAACAGTCCCCATTGTTGGCGTTTTTTACTTATGCGCTCGCAGTAGTTTTTATAGCGGGTGGCCTTAGTTGGGCTAAATGAAAGCTGGCGACACCAGTAATCATTGTTTAATAACACTTTGCAGACGCGTCGCCATGAAGGGATATCCCGGGTGCCGATGTCGCTCTCCTGGCTATCGGGGATATCGTCCATTCCCTGTTTTTGATACCAATGCAGATAGACCGCGATTTTGTTGCGATAGTGCTCGGCGGTTTGCCGCGGCATGCTATCCAGCAGAAACAGGGCATAACTCTTCCAGCTGTGGTGCCCGGGTTTATCGAGCTTACGGTGACCATAGAATTTGTTGTCATATCCGGCATAAATACCGCCGCTGTGCACGCCGTTTACGCGCTGGCAGATGGCTGCCCAGCGCTCAGGTTCCAGCACGTGATACAGCCAGAGTCCCTGGCGCTGCTCCGGGCCAAAAGGTTCGCAGATCCGCATATAGCGTAGCGGCACCCCGGCCTGATACATCAGATCGTAAAGGGGGTTATAGGTATGGCCGCTTTTGCTAAACCACGTCCAGATATCGGCGGTTTTCCAGTCATAGATCGGGTAGATGTACCAGGTATGACCGCCCGGCGCCGATGTTGTCCATGGCTTGTCATCGGCAAAGCGCAGCTTGCGCTGCGATGAGATGGTCATAAAACGATTAAGCGATTCATCTGCCCGGATACCCACCATCATTGCCGCCGGGCGGTTTTGCGAAAACCAGTCGGCGAAATCACGAACGAACTCTTCAAAGCTCATTCCGCATCTATAAAACGGAAAATAGCCGGGATCGGTAATAGCGTCAGCGGGCGGCTGGCGTACCCAGTTGACGCCAGGTTCCCAGCATTGCCACTCCGGCGAAAACTGCGTCAGTGAGTTTTGCGTGGTGAGCGGCAGGGCCACCCAATAAAATTTTTCAATAACATCCTGGTATTCGGTGCGAATATTTTCGCAATGCTGAATGGTGCAGGAAAATTGCGCTTCCCAATCAATAAACAGCACGCTGAATTTCTTGCCCATTTGCCGGGCGCAAAGCGCCGCCAGGTGCAGCATAGTGGTGGAGTCTTTTCCACCGGAGAAAGAGATGCAGATGCGTGAAAAATTTTCTAATACCCACTGTATCCGCTGCTGGCTTGCTTGAAGAACGGACTCGGGTAATGGAATTTTTATTAATGACATTACCATTAATCCTTTAATGTGATAGGTACGATTTCACGGATAGTGTAGAACACATTAATGGTAAGGTTAATATATATTAGTAATGTTTCACCTGGTTCATAAATGGAGGTCCACAATATATTTGTTATGTGAATATATTGTGGGTTTAATTAATCGGTGTTTTTATGTCTGCTGATAAAAGCAGCAAATTTAGGATTGTTAAGTGATGAACGATTGTAAATCATATATGTCTTGATGGGCGGTACGGGGTGTGGCTGAATGATTTCATGAAAATCAAATGAACCTTTAAAGTACTCCAGTACGTGTCTGGCCATATAACCGATAAAATCACTTTGATGAATCATGGTTAAAATAGCTATCAACGAGTTGCTTTGGAACGCAATTCTACGATTGGTAAATATATTTTCATTTTGATTTTGAAATAATTTCACACCTGGATCATTAGAAATATAATAAGTGAATCCTTCCTTCTCAATCGCTTCCTGTGTATTAAGTAACGCCTTTCTTGGGTGATCTTTACGGCAAATCAGAACCACCTCAATTTCCTGAAATGGTTGGCATACGACACTATGATTTGAGATTGGCGTTAGACTATAAACCAGATCCGCTTTTCGATAGGCCATCAAATCATCAGCGCTCTCCGAAGATAAAAGAAGATCGCGGTGTTCAATTTGGAGGTTTGGATCCTGATATAAATCATTGATCAAATCCATTGTACCAGGGGCAACAAACAATTGTGGGCTATAAATAACAAATCTTTTACTTAATTCAGAATGATTGGCAATATTAATTGTTTTTTCTAATTGATTGAGGTTCTGTTCCAGGTGATGATGTAAATTCACCCCAACGATCGTTGGCGTTATCCCCTTGCCCGAACGGACAAATAGCGGATCGTTTAATTGATTGCGTAACCGCTGCAGCGACTGACTAACCGCAGAAGGGGTAATAAACAGCGTTTCTGCGGCTTTACTGATACTAAGGTGTTGATAAATACACTCGAAGATAACCAACAGGTTTAGATCGAATTTTTTTAAGTCATAAAGGTTGGCCATGCTTAACGTCCTGTTTATGTTGCATCGAGGCGAACGGATTACTATTTCTTCCCGTTATAAATTTGGGGCGATGCCATGAATTATCATTATTATAGCTAAATCTACAATTAATCCCTACTAAATGTATACCAACCAATCGCTTTCCGCCAGATCCTTTTTTGTCCTTAAGACTCTGGCGGAAATACGTTATTTTTTACTGCTGTTTTTCACCCATCATCACCTGCAGTTTCTCTTTATCAGGTAACCCCACTACCTGCTGCAGCATGTTGTCTTTATTCATATAGTAAATAGCCGGGGTGGCATTAGCGCCGAGATCATCCATCAGCTGCTGGTTGACATTCAGTGTCCTCATCAACGCTGCAGGGATATCTGCCGGTACGTTTAGCTTCATTTTGCCGTTGGACTGTTCGTAATCATGCCAGGTTTGCGCCGGATCTTTGCTGGCCAGAATGGCTGCCGCGGTGGCCGGGCTCTCTGGTTTAATCACGCCGACCAATAAGGTGCGCAGCTGCACCTTACCGGATTCAACCCACGGTCGCGCCTGTTGCCAGAACTGTTTACAGTAAGGGCAGAAAGGGTCGGCAAACACATAAAGGACGATGGGCGCCTCTTTTTTGCCTTCCAGTAGCCAATCAGCGGATTCGAGTTTTTTCCACATCGCCTGTCCCGCCGGGGTATAGAGCTCTTTCTGGAAAAGCTGTTCGCTCAGATTGTTGCCTTTTTCGTCGTACATATAGCCGGAAATGGCGTGTTTACCGTCGGGGGTGAGATAGATAGCAACACCCATATCCTGATATTTTCCGAGCCAGCCTTTGACGCCACCGGGAGCTTCAAAGGGCTTAATGATAGTAATACCCTGTTTTTCTATCGCTTTTACGGGGGCAGGGAGGTCTTCGGCATAGCTGCACAACGGCAACAGGCTCAGGAAAAGCAGTCGTTTTAACATGAGTATTCCTTTTAAATCAGAATCTAATGCGAAGTGGTGGTGAAACCTATCGCAGTCATAGATAAGACCTGCCGGGCGTTTGGTTGCCCTTTAGTTCGGCGAATGATGTAATCCTTCATGCTGTTACATTAAGGTGTAGAGCGCAACATATTGCCAGCCATTCTGGCGCTGAAGCTACCTGCGGGTATTTCAGGTAACGGGGCCGCCTGAGAGGGCGGCCTTTTTACTTTTAGCGAAATGAGGCGAAACACGGGTAAAAACCGCGATCGCGACGGCAGGTTCACAAAGTTGTCTTGTGGCGGTTGTTAGATAACGCTTATTGATTTGATAATGCAAACGCATTGGTCGAGTCAGGAAAAATTCGTTAACTTAGACCTCAACAAAAACACGGAGGAAGTATCGATGTCTTTAATTAATACCAAAATCAAACCTTTCAAAAACCAGGCATTCAAAAACGGTGAATTCATCGAAGTTACCGAAAAAGATACTGAAGGCCGCTGGAGCGTCTTCTTCTTCTACCCGGCTGACTTCACTTTCGTTTGCCCGACTGAACTGGGCGACGTGGCTGACCATTACGAAGAACTGCAGAAACTGGGCGTAGACGTGTACTCTGTATCTACCGACACCCACTTCACCCACAAAGCGTGGCACAGCAGCTCTGACACCATCGCTAAAATCAAATACGCGATGATCGGCGACCCGACTGGCGCCCTGACCCGTAACTTCGACAACATGCGTGAAGATGAAGGTCTGGCTGACCGCGCGACCTTCGTCGTTGACCCGCAGGGTATCATCCAGGCAATCGAAGTTACCGCTGAAGGTATCGGCCGTGATGCGTCTGACCTGCTGCGTAAAATCAAAGCCGCTCAGTACGTTGCTTCCCACCCAGGCGAAGTGTGCCCGGCTAAGTGGAAAGAAGGTGAAGCGACGCTGGCTCCTTCTTTAGATCTGGTTGGTAAGATCTAATTCGTTTTATTCCCGCTAATCAACGGGCGTACCCGCGCCCGTTTTATTCCAACACCATGATGCAAGCGCATTCAGGCTGCCTGATAAAGGCCGCTTGCATGATGATGTTTTAAGCCCAGGAGATAAAAATGCTCGACACCAACATGAAAACCCAGCTCAAGGCCTATCTTGAGAAGCTGACCAAACCTGTTGAGCTGATTGCCACGCTGGATGACAGCGCTAAATCGGCAGAGATCAAGGAACTGTTGGCTGAAATCGCTGAACTGTCAGACAAAGTTACCTTTAAAGAAGACAATACGTTGGCGGTACGTAAGCCATCGTTCCTGATTACTAATCCAGGTTCCAACCAGGGCCCGCGTTTTGCTGGTTCTCCACTGGGACATGAATTCACCTCATTAGTGCTGGCGCTGCTGTGGACCGGCGGCCATCCGTCGAAAGAAGCGCAGTCGCTGCTGGAACAGATCCGCAATCTTGACGGTGATTTTGAGTTTGAGACCTACTACTCGCTCTCTTGCCACAACTGCCCTGACGTGGTGCAGGCGCTGAACCTGATGGCGGTGCTTAACCCGCGTATCAAACACACGGCGATTGATGGCGGGACCTTCCAGAATGAAATCACCGATCGCAACGTGATGGGCGTACCGGCGGTGTTTGTGAATGGTCAGGAATTTGGTCAAGGTCGTATGACGCTGACTGAAATCGTTGCCAAAGTGGATACCGGCGCGGAAAAACGTGCGGCGGAAGAGCTTAACAAACGCGATGCTTATGACGTTCTGATTGTGGGTTCCGGCCCGTCTGGCGCCGCGGCGGCGGTATACTCCGCGCGTAAAGGCATTCGTACCGGCCTGATGGGCGAACGCTTCGGCGGCCAGGTACTGGATACCGTAGATATCGAAAACTATATTTCCGTACCGAAAACCGAAGGTCAGAAGTTGGCGGGGGCGCTGAAAGCGCACGTCAGTGAGTATGATGTTGATGTGATTGATTCACAAAGCGCGGCAAAACTGATCCCGGCAGCCGTCGAAGGCGGCCTGCATCAGATTGAAACCGCCTCCGGCGCGGTGCTGAAAGCGCGCAGCGTGATCATCGCGACCGGCGCCAAATGGCGTAACATGAACGTACCGGGTGAAGACCAATACCGGACTAAAGGCGTAACCTACTGCCCGCACTGCGACGGCCCGCTGTTTAAAGGTAAACGCGTGGCGGTGATTGGCGGCGGTAACTCCGGCGTTGAAGCGGCGATTGATCTGGCGGGCGTCGTTGAGCACGTGACGCTACTGGAATTCGCACCAGAAATGAAAGCCGACCAGGTGCTGCAGGACAAAGTACGCAGCCTGAAAAATGTCGATATTATTCTCAACGCCCAGACTACCGAAGTGGTTGGCGACGGTAGCAAGGTGACGGGGCTGCAGTACCGTGACCGTGTCAGCGGCGATGAGCATCATGTCGCGTTAGCCGGTATTTTTGTCCAGATCGGCCTGTTGCCGAATACCAACTGGCTGGAAGGTACGGTTGAGCGTAACCGCATGGGTGAAATCATCATCGATGCCAAATGTGAAACCAACGTGAAGGGCGTGTTTGCGGCCGGTGACTGCACCACCGTACCGTACAAGCAAATTATTATCGCCACTGGCGAAGGCGCGAAAGCTTCTCTGAGCTCATTCGATTATCTGATTCGCACCAAAAGCGCATAAACATAAAAAGTCGTAAGACAATACCTGCATACAGCAAAGAGGCGACCATAGGGTCGCCTCTTTTTTTTGCTTATTTCACCGTTTCGTTATCTCACGACCATCACCGGAATATGCGCATGACGGATGACGCTTGAGGCGTTTGAACCCAGCAAATGGGTGCTGATCGACGGATTGCGGGAACCAATTACTACTACGTCAGCTTTTATTTCATTGGCCAGTTCATTAACCATATCGCGTACATTGCCGAAACGTACATGGCTCTTGATGCGTGAAGGGTCGATGCTGAAGTGGCCGACCATGGTCTGCAAGCGGGTTTCCGCTTCATGCTGCAAATGCTCTTCAAAGCGGCGTAGATCGGCGGTAAAACGGCTCATGGTGAAGCTGGATGAGCCGGGTAAGACGTGAAGTAAATGAATAATGCCGTCCTGTTGGGCAAGAAACTCTGCATGGCGGACAGCCTTGTCGCTCAGCTCCATTTCAAAGACATCAACCGGCATAATGATAGTTTTATACATATGCATTTCTCCTTGTTTGTCTGTTTCTATATCAACATATTATACAAGGATAGTGTGGCATTCAGGTCGCAAAACTGTATACGCCGTCACGAGATGAGGTAAAACTTTGTCAGACAGGAAAGGAAAACAGAAAGAGGATGGCGAAGCATCCTCTGAATAAAGCGTCAAACGCCTCAGGCAGCGGGGAACTTAGCGGTGGAATTCGCCTGCGGCTTCCGGCTGGTACAGCAGCTCCAGCACTTCCAGATGCGCCGATGCGCCGCCAGGCAACTCCCAGTGAATGGAGGTGCCGACTTTCAGCCCAAGCAGCGCTGCGCCAACCGGCGCCAGAACCGAAAGCTGAGTGGCGCTATCGGTGGCCTGAGCCGGGAAGACCAGAGTCCGCACGCGTTCTTCGCCGCTGGTTAAATCGCGAAAGCGGACTTTGCTGTTCATGCTCACGACGTCGTGCGGCATTGCTTCCGGCGCGAGCATTTGCGCACGATCCAGTTCGTCGTTCAGGGCATCGGCGACCGGCGAATTAGCGTAAGCCGGTTGCTCAAGCAGTCTGTCGATACGTTCAGCATCGAATTCGTTAATAATGATTGCGGGTCTGGTCATTGCATACTCCATGTTATCCAGGAACCTTTTCCGTAAAAGAAAACCCTCGCCGAAAGGGGCAAGGGTTAATGTCCCTTCATCATACTGAGACTTGCCTGATGTTTGAAGTGATTAAGCGCACATTCAGCGCATCATGAGCAAAAGCAGATGAAGTGGGCGCATCGCCCTGTTATCAAGAACCGACTTTGTCCAGAACAAACTGCTTAGCGCAGTTGCCCGGATGCGGCTGCGGCAGGAACGAATCTGCGCCCAACGGAGAATTGATAGCGCCAGCTTTGATGGAAATTTGCATTTCCGTTAAATAAGCCGGGTTGCCGTCGCAGGTTAATTTAAAGGCTTTGACGTTTTGCGCGCCATACGCTTTGGCGACGGCGGCATCAAAATCGCTACGGCTAACGGTTTGTCCGTAGTGTTTTGCCAGAAAATCACCGATTGCGCTTTGCTTCACTTCGCCATTCAGGCGCACCATCGTACCGAAGTAGCTATCCGGATCGAAGCCGAAACAGACGCCATGCTTGGCATACTCATAACGTTCCAGACAAGAGTTCCCGCCAGAACCCGGCATCACGCTATTCAGCTTATTAGCCATTTCCAGCGACAGCCCGGTTTCCGCGGCCTGGCATTTACGTCCGGCTTTGACTTCCGGCATATTGGGGATCGGGCGCGTCGCGCAGCCGTAGCGCATCCAGCGGCGCTCGTCGACGCCGCGTGAGGCGATCGACTTCGGCAGGCCCGGCCATAGGCCGTGTACCGTCAGAAAATCGGCTTTGTTGCGTTCGTCCTGCTGTAGCCGGCACTCCTCGGGCTCATTACGGTTACTATCCAGCATGCTCTGACAAAAACCGGTTTGCCAGGACAGTGCCAGCACGTAACGATCGAAATCACCGTATTTCGTCGCGGTAAGCGGCTCTGCGCCAACCTGCGTTGCGCCGAGTAAAAGGGCAATGGCGACGACATCCTTCCTGAACATTTTTATTCCTGATAGTGGGAGATGATTAATTGCTGGGATTTATTAAAGCATAAAAAAGACGCCTGCTGGCGCCTTTTCACTGTGGTTTGTAGTTTATTGAACCGCGGCGCCGGGGACCAGAATCTCGGTGGCGACGATCACCACTAACAGGCCGACGATAACGGGGACCGAGGTGCGCTTAACGACTTCAAATGGCGAAATCTTCGCCATTCCCGCCACCGCCACCACCACGCCGGAAACCGGTGAAATAGTGCGTCCCAAATTCGACGCCTGCAACATAGGGATCGACAGGTAAGCCGGATTGATGCCGGAAGAGTGGGCAAGCTTCGGGATCATCTCTACGAAGGCATAAAATGGCGCGTTGCCGGAGCCGGTGGTCATCGCCGCCAGCATGGTCAGAATCACCAGCACCAGCATCAGAATGATACTGGCGGAACCGAACGAGGTGGCTATGGAGATAAGTCCGTCGATAAAACCGATAGTGCTCAGACCCTGGGCAAATACGCCGGCCGCGACCAATAGCATGACGACGCTGGCGAAGGCGTCAGCCATACCGCGATAGGCGGCTTCCAGCCCGGCGAAGACCTTTTTAGTGTCAAAACTGCGCAGGAATTCCAGTACCGAAGCCAGCACCATACAGAGCACCAGAATAGTGATGATGTGTAATTCAGGACCCCATTTGCCGTCGAAAATCAGCACCCCGATAATCGGCGTGAAAGGTAGAATAGCGTACAGCGCCGGCGCGGTGGTGGTTATCTCGTTGACGTCGAGCATTTCGTGCGAGGCGTTCTCTTTTTTATCGAGGTAGCGCTGCCAGAAGAAGTGAGCGATGGCCATACAGACGATAGCGGCAATCGAGATAGGCAAGGTGGTTTTGAACGCGAAATCGATTAGCGGCATTTCGGCAGCTTTGGCCGCCAGTACTACGTCACCGGAGGTCGGAGACAGGATCAACGCGGCAGGGGAGGCGCAAATCGCCGCCGCGGCGCCGCGGCTGATGCCGACGTTGACCATTACCGGGAACAGCGTCGCCATCAGCAGCACACCCAGGCCGGTCGCTGAGGAGACCGCCAGCGACATCAGACAGGCGAGGAAGTAGGCGGCAATCATCAACAGATAAGGTGAGTTAATATATCGCAGCGGTTTAGAGGCCAGTTTAACCACCATATCGTTGGCGCCGATATGCGTCATATAGGTGGCGAAGCCGCAGAGCATCATAATCATCATACCGAGGTCGCCGCCGCGGCTCATGAGCAGTATTTTAATATACTCGAAGATGTCGGTCGCGGTGTAACCCGTACTGGCGGCGCTGGCCGGGAGAACCTTATGCCCCATGATGGCGCTGGCGATAAGTAAGACTAAACCGCCGACAAACAGCACTCCTGTCGCGGAATAGCCTTTTATAATGTAGCGGGCGACGCCCACAATAACCACGACCCCGATTAGGATCTCAACAAGCGTAAGCATACTTTACCCCTAAGCCATTAACCCAAAGAATCTGCTGATATCTAAAGCACTACAAAAATTAAGTGAGGGAATGTGCCCAAAAAACGGACAGAACTTGCTGACCCAAATCAATAAACTACTGAGAATTGACTAATCGGAACCTGCGGCGCGGCTAACATCACAAAAGTCGTCTCCCAGGATGCGGTTTTTGCCATGGCGCAATTCAGGATTTTGCCTTATTCCGTTAACAGTCTATTAAGATTACATTTGTTACTTTACTTCGTTTTTAAAATTGAAATCGGTAATAGAGAAGTGTTGAAACTACGTCAATTTACATTATTTATGCTTGCGCTGTCCGGCCTGCTGCTGTCGTCCGGTTATGCTAACGCCTCGTTCTCGTCAACGCTCCGCGATGGCTACAATACGCTGACGGACAATGTCTCGCAAACCTGGAACGAGCCTGAGCACTACGATTTGTACGTTCCGGCGATCACCTGGCACGCGCGTTTTGCCTATGACAAAGAGAAAACCGATAAGTACAACGAACGCCCGTGGGGCGCGGGATTTGGCGTGTCGCGTTGGGACGATAAAGGAAACTGGCACGGCCTGTATCTGATGGCGTTTAAGGATTCCTTTAATAAGTGGGAGCCGATTGGCGGCTATGGCTGGGAAAAAACCTGGCGTCCGCTGGCCGATGACAACTTCCACCTTGGCCTTGGTTACACCCTTGGTGTAACGGCGCGCGATAACTGGAACTATATCCCGATCCCGGTAGTGCTGCCGCTGGCCTCGATTGGCTACGGCCCGGCGACGTTCCAGATGACCTACATCCCCGGCACTTATAACAACGGCAACGTTTATTTTGCCTGGGCGCGCATTCAGTTTTAATCGTTATAACGTAGTGACAAAAGTGATAAGTTCTTTGTCTTGTTGAAAAACAACGACTAACGTAACTGCCGGCTATAAAGATAGAGACTTTTATCACTTTTTAAGAAAGTTACGCTGGACAAAAGGCATCACAATTGATGTACTGGTATCCGACACAGCATTAGTGTCGTTTTTTAATTTAAAGGTAATTTTGATGTCTAAGATTAAAGGTAACGTTAAGTGGTTTAATGAGTCCAAAGGATTCGGTTTCATTACTCCGGAAGATGGCAGCAAAGATGTATTCGTACACTTCTCTGCAATCCAGTCCAACGGTTTCAAAACTCTGGCTGAAGGTCAGCGCGTAGAGTTCGAAATCACTAACGGTGCCAAAGGCCCTTCTGCTGCAAACGTAATGGCTATCTAACCAACACGTCAGTAGAATATAAAAACCCGCTTATAGCGGGTTTTTTTTTGCCTGTCGTTAACGGGCGGCTGACTGTGAAAATAGCCAGAATGCCGTCGCGGTCATGGTGAAAGAACCAAGCAGGTTGACGAGAACGTTTAGCAACGCCCAGCTGAAACGCCCCTGCTGGAGCAGGAAGACGACTTCTGCGGAAAAGGTGGAGAAGGTCGTCAGGCCGCCACAGAAACCGGTGGTGATGAGCAACTTCCACATAGGATCGACATGCGTCAGACGATTAAACCACGCCAGCCCGGCACCGATAATAAAGGCGCCCAGCAGGTTAGCGACTAGCGTGCCAATAGGAATCGCATGATGCATGGGGTTAAATTTCATGCCCAGCCACCAGCGCAACACGCTGCCGGTTCCGCCGCCAACAAAAACGGCTAAAAGGAGTTGTAACACGGTCATTTCCTGCTAATACGTTAGATAGAGGGTTGAGTGTAGCGCGATAAACGCGTTTTTGGCTATGGATTCGCAAGTGGGAGAAAGAGATGCGGGTAGCTGCGGGACAATTCGCCGTCACGGCGCAGTGGCAAAAAAATGCGCAGACCTGCGTTGAGCTGATGCATCAGGCGGCAGAATGCGGCGCTTCGTTACTGGTCTTGCCCGAGGCGTTACTGGCGCGAGCCGATAACGACCCGGATATGTCGGTAAAATCCGCGCAGGCGCTGGATGGCGGCTTTATACAGCAGTTGCTGGCGGAAAGCCGGCGGAATGACTTAACCACGATATTAACGCTACACGTGCCCTCTGCTGAAGGGCGCTCGAGCAATACGCTGGTGGCGATATGCCGAGGGGCGATTTGCGCACAATACCAGAAACTCCATTTGTACGATGCGTTTAATATGCAGGAGTCACGGCTGGTGGATGCCGGCGAGCAAATCCCGCCGTTAATAGAGGTAAATGGGATGCGAATCGGCTTAATGACCTGCTACGATTTACGCTTTCCCGAATTAGCGCTATCGTTAGCGTTAAAGGGGGCTGATGTGTTGGTGCTTCCGACAGCCTGGGTGCGTGGGCCATTGAAAGAACATCACTGGGCGACGCTGCTGGCGGCAAGGGCGCTGGATACTACCTGCTACATTATTGCGGCAGGCGAGTGTGGAACGCGTAATATCGGCCAGAGCCGGATTATCGACCCGCTCGGTACCACCATTGCTGGCGCCGCAGCCCAGCCGCAGCTGATTTTTGCTGAGATATCCGCAGATTATATTCATCAGGTGCGTGAGAGTTTGCCGGTGCTGCGTAATCGCAGATTTGCGCCACCGCAATTATTGTGACGTTTTTTTAAACAAGGCTTGATTCACCTTGTTACAGATTGCTATTGTGTCGGCGCGTCAAATAGCCGTTAATTGTATGCGTATATGTGTATGATGGCGTATTCGCAGCTTGAGCTTGTATAGAGAAGAAGGTTAGCTATGGGTGAGATTAGTATTACCAAACTGCTGGTAGTCGCAGCGCTGATTATTTTAGTGTTTGGTACCAAAAAATTACGCACGCTGGGTGGAGACCTGGGTTCGGCTATCAAAGGCTTCAAGAAAGCCATGAATGATGACGATGACAGTGCCAAAAAGACCAGCGCTGAGGAAGAAGCGCCGGCACAGAAACTCTCTCATAAAGAGTAATTAATCACGGGCTCCCGATAAGCGGGGGCGCGTCGCGGCCGGGTGTGAAGCTCTGGCGGCAAAGAGGCGGCAGCGTATTCGTTGTCGCCTTTTTTATGGTCGTTATTTGGGATGCGAAAAAGTTGCAACCAGGTGTGACGATAGAAAGGGGCGTTAGCAGGTAAATCTGGCCGCCGCGAACGGCGGCCAAAGAAAGGCAGAGGTTATTTTACTTCCATACCTTTTGCCTGCAGATCGGCATGATAGGAAGAGCGGACGAACGGGCCGCAGGCGGCATGGGTAAAGCCCATCGCCATGGCTTCAGCTTTCATCTCTTCAAACTCTTCCGGGCTGACGTAGCGCTGTACCGGAAGGTGGTGACGGCTCGGCTGCAGGTACTGACCCAGCGTCAGCATAGTGACGCCATGACGGCGCAGATCGCGCATTACTTCGATGATCTCTTCATTGGTCTCGCCAAGACCCACCATCAGACCCGATTTGGTCGGGATTTCCGGATGCGCTTCTTTAAAGCGCTCCAGCAGCTTCAGCGACCAGTTGTAATCTGCGCCCGGACGTACCTGGCGATACAGGCGCGGTACGTTTTCCAGGTTGTGGTTAAACACATCCGGCGGCGTCACTTTCAGGATATCCAGCGCGCGATCCATACGACCACGGAAATCCGGCACCAGCGTTTCAATCTTGATGTTCGGGCTCTTTTCGCGGATAGCGCTGATACAGTCGGCGAAATGCTGCGCGCCGCCGTCACGAAGATCGTCGCGGTCAACGGAAGTCACCACCACGTAGCGCAGACCCATGTCGGCGATGGTTTGCGCCAGTTTTTGCGGCTCATTGGCATCAGGCGCCACCGGACGACCGTGGGCAACATCGCAGAACGGACAACGGCGAGTACAGATAGCGCCGAGGATCATAAAGGTCGCGGTGCCGTGGTTGAAGCACTCGGCAAGGTTCGGGCAAGAGGCTTCTTCGCACACGGAGTGCAGGCCATTCTTACGCATCGCTGCCTTGATCCCCTGAATACGGGACGAGTCAGCCGGAAGTTTGATTTTCATCCATTCCGGTTTTCTGAGCAGAGCTTCACGCTCAGTTGCCACGTTTTTCACCGGGATAAGGGCCATTTTATCGGCGTCGCGGTACTTAACACCGCGTTCCATCACAATGGGTTTACTCATAGCGTGCGTGTTCCAGTTGCGAGTCACGAAGGAAAGCGAATTAATTCAATCAAATGTTGTATTTATCAACTATTTTTGAACTAAGGACAGGCAGTATATCATTGATACGGGGTTGAAAGCAGCCTGGTTACCCGGCAAATTGTAAAATAGTTGTTGTTTTATCCTTTTCCCTCGCGTGCGGTTAGCAGGAATAAGTTTGCACAATAGTGTCGATAATCTCTTTCAGTAACGGCTCCTGGGCGCTTTGTCGGTTGTAATGGAGCGAAATATCAATACGCTGGTCCTGCAGCGGTGGAAAAGGAATCGCTTGTAAATCCCAGATCTTCGCCACCAGCGCGAACATGCTCTCAGGCGTCAGCCCCAGCAAATCGCTATTATTCATCATCGCCGCCTGGGTCAACAGGTTATAGCTGCTAAAACCGCAGCGGCGTTCGCCGATAAATTCATCAAGTTGCCGATGCAGGGTAGGGTAGCGCTGTCCTTCCGGCAGCAGCAGCGCAAACTCAAACTGCTGTAGATTTTCCCGCGTCAGCGGAAGAGGCAAAATGGGATGATCTTTCCGGCAGAACATGACGACCGGTTCGGAAAACAGTACCTGGTGTGCAATGGCCAGCCCGCTATGGTTATAGCTGTCGATCAGCAAATCAACCTGCCGCTGGTTGAGCTGGCTGGCGGCATCGGTAATCGCAATGTTGTGCAGTAATACCTGAGGAAACCTCGGTTTCAACGCATTGGCGATCGTTGGCATCACCAGGGCGCCGATGGTTGGAGTGGTAGCGATGGTGAGCACGCGCTGTTGCTGCGAGCTGCTGCCCAAATCCAGCGCATTGAGAAAGGCTTCCATCCCCTGACTAATATACTGATGCAAGTGAGTGGCAAAAGCCGTCGGCGTCACCCCCTGTCCTTTACGAATAAAGAGCGGGTCAGGGAACAGAGCCCGTAATTTATTGATGGACTGGCTGATGGCCGAAGGGGTGATATTTAGCACCCTCGCCGCGTTGACGATGCCTTTATGCACGTACACCGCTTCGAAGATGGTCAGCAGATTAAGATCGATATTACGCAGAATACGAAAAATCTGCCGATCTTCAGGTTGTTCATTGAGTTCCGATGGGGGATGGTTTTCTGCCACTCAGCGTATCCGGTTGTCGGGTGTATAGCGCTATTATAGCGGGCCGTGGCATTGCGGAACGTGATAATTGATTGCAAATATAAAGTATTAATAATGACTTGCGCAATTTACAGGCGCTCTGAGATTTCAGAGCGCGAAGCTTCTTAAGCGGCTACATACTCATGCGGTGGGTTATTCAGCAGCGCCAGCAGGTTGGCGACCAGCCGCGGCGCGACGTTTTCCGTGGTGGCCTGCGGCTGCCACTGGCGCATTTGCGTCATCTCCATACCGGCATAGCCGCACGGGTTAATGCGCAGGAATGGCGTCAAATCCATTGCCACATTCAGCGCCAGGCCGTGGAAAGAACAGCCTTTACGAATACGCAGCCCCAGCGAACAAATTTTCTGTTCACCAACGTAAACCCCAGGCGCATCGGCGCGTGGGTGGGATTCAATCTGATACTCCGCGAGAGTATTGACCACGGTCTGCTCCAGCAGCGTCACTAATTCACGCACGCCGAGCTTACGCCGTTTAAGATTCAGCAATACATACATCACCTGTTGGCCTGGCCCGTGATAGGTCACCTGGCCGCCGCGATCGCTCTGAATGACCGGGATATCGCCTGGTACCAGCACGTGTTCGGCTTTACCGGCCTGACCCTGAGTGAAGACCGGGTGATGTTCTACCAGCCAGATTTCATCCAGCGTCGTGTCGTCACGGCTGTCGGTAAATTCATGCATTGCCTGCGAGATGGGTTCGTAAGGTTGCAGGCCAAGTTGTCGGATAAGAATGGTATTGTGCTGCAAAACAACGTCTCCGCCGAGAGGGATGACTTAAGTGGGGGAGAGTATATCACAGCGAAAGAGGGAGGATTACCCGGCCCTTGAGGCCGGGTAAGGAGATGGATTACAGCACCATCCGCACGATTTCGATATTGCCCAACTCTTCGTACAGGGCTTCGACCTGCTCAATGTGGGTAGCGTTAATGGTGATGGAGACCGAGTGGTAGTTACCTTTGCTGCTCGGTTTTACTGACGGAGAGTAATCACCAGGCGCATGGCGCTGTACCACTTCCACCACCTGATCAACCAGCTCAGGCAACGCCTGCCCCATTACTTTGTAAGTAAATGGAGTAGGGAATTCAAGCAGTTCGTTAAGTTTGGTTTTCATGTCAGCTCCGGTGTGACGACTAAAATAATAACTCCCACGTAATGTGGGAGTTATCAGGTTTCTTTGATGAATAGTATATGGGGATAGAAATCACACTTTCAAGTGTTCAATTTTTAACCAAACCAGTGATGGAACATTAACTTAATGTAATCAATGATTTTGCCGAAGAAATTACCTTCCGGAATTTCCTGCAGCACCACTAACGGACGCTGATCGATAGTTTTGCCATCTAACTGGAAGTTGATGGTACCGACCACCTGGTTTTTCTGCAGCGGCGCGTGTAGCTCGGTGTTATTCAACACATAGCTGGCTTTCAGATCTTTCATACGGCCGCGTGGGATAGTCAGATAGACGTCTTTATCTACGCCCAGAGAGGCGCGATCGCTATCGCCGAACCAGGCCGGTTCAGAGGCGAACTCTTTACCTGCTTTAATAGGGTTGACGGTTTCAAAGAAGCGGAAGCCCCAGGTCAGCAGTTTCTTGCTCTCAGACTCACGCCCTTTGTAGGTACGCCCGCCCATGACCGCGGAGATCAGGCGCATCTGGCCTTCGGTAGCAGAGGCAACCAGGTTGTAGCCTGCTTTATCGGTATGGCCGGTTTTAATGCCATCGACGTTGAGGCTGTTATCCCACAGCAGGCCGTTACGGTTCAGCTGGCGAATCCCGTTAAAGGTGAACTCTTTCTCACGGTAGATGGAATACTCATTCGGTACATCGCGGATCAGCGCCTGGCCGATCAGCGCCATGTCACGCGCGGAGCTGTACTGACCGTCGGCATCCAGGCCGTGAACGGTCTGGAAGTGGGTGTTTTTCAGGCCCAACGCGTTAACGTAATTGTTCATCAGGCTGACAAACGCGTCCTGGCTACCGGCAACGTAGTCGGCCATCGCCACGCAGGCATCGTTACCGGATTGCAGGTTGATGCCGCGGATCAGCTGAGAAACCGGCACCTGCATGCCCGGTTTCAGGAACATCAGGGAAGAACCTTTAAACACCGGGTTACCGGTTGCCCACGCGTCGTTACCTACGGTGACCAGATCGGATTCTTTGAATTTGCCCGCCTTCATGGCCTGGCCAATGACATAGCTGGTCATCATTTTGGTCAGGCTCGCCGGATCGCGACGGGCGTCGGCGTTGTTTTCCGCCAGCACTTTACCTGAGTTGTAATCGATAAGAACCCAGGATTCAGCATCGATCTGCGGAGCGCCTGGGATCATGGTTTTCATATTCAGGTCATCGGCGCGGGCAGCGGTAGACAGTGCCGCAACGGAGAGGGCCGTAACGAGTAAACGAGCGGTGAAAGAGGTCTTCATGGTTAGAACAACGGCATCCGTGATGAAATTAAAAAAAGTGCCTTACTATAACAAATGCGTTTCGCAGCGGCATCCGACATTGCATATGACTTTGTTAACGACTTTTACATATGCGGTGGCGGGAGATACCGCGGCGTTACGTTTAGTTGGCGCGAGTAATAAATGATTGCAGCTGCGCTTCGTTTTGCAGGCGCTGCTGTACCGTCGACGCTTGCGACTTACTGGTAAATGGACCCAATTGGATTCGCCACACGGCGCCATTTTGCATCACTCGGCCCGGAACGGCGAACTGCTGGCTCAAGCGCTGCTGATATTGCTGGGCGCGAGCCTGGTCGCTAACGGCGCCGACCTGCACGACGAACTCGCCGCTGGTGCTGGCGCTTGGCGCGGCAACAGTCGCGGTTGCTGCTGCGGCCGCGGCAGGCGCAACGCTCCCCTGAATCGATCCCGGCGCGGTGACTGGAGCGCTGGGTGTTGTCGGCGTCGTGGCAACGGCGGCAGGCGCAGCAGCAGGTTCGCTGCTTTCCAGCACGCCATTATTCAGCGGCGTCGGCGCGCCAAGGAATCCACTATTGCTGACCGGCGCGCCCACGTTATCCTCAGGCTTAAGCGTTGAGTTGCTAATGGCGTGAATGTTTGATTGGTCGGCCGGGGCGATGGCCGCGGAACCATCGCCATCAAGGTTTGGCCGTGAAGGCAGGGCATAGGTTTGTTTGGCGACGGTGGTACATGCCATACCCGGGCCCGACAAAGCGCCGTCCTGAGAGACGATAATAGGATCGATACGAACTTTAGTATTGTTCGAGGTATTCAGGCGGTCGGCGGACGCGCGGGACAGGGAAATGACCCGATCATTGCCGTACGGGCCGCGATCGTTAATGCGCACCACGATCATCCGGCCGTTGGCCAGGTTCGTGATACGCGCGTAGCTCGGGATGGGCAAGGTTGGATGCGCGGCGGTGAGCTGAGTTGGATCGAACGCTTCGCCAGAGGCGGTCAGATTGCTGTTCGGTTCGGCATCATAAATTGCCGCCAGACCGGTCTGGGTGAAGTTAGCCGGATCCTGAACGATTTTATAGCTTTTGCCGTCGCGCTCATAATCCTGATTGGCCGTGGCGTTCAGCGTTTCGAAACGCGGATCGGCGCCGCTAATTTCTACCGTCGGACCATTACAGACGGCCGGCTGCGGGACGCTAACCGTCTTCTGCTGAACGTCTTCACCCGAACATGCCGCCAGCAGCCCTGCTGCTATGCAGATCCCCAGCCATTGCTTACGCATTGCGAACCCCTTAAACGCTTTTCGACAACATTTTTCTGTGGGTATGGATCGACATCACGATACCAAACCCGGCCATCAATACGATCAGGGCTGAGCCCCCGTAGCTGACCAGCGGCAAAGGTACCCCCACCACCGGCAAAATACCACTTACCATACCAATATTTACGAAGACATAAACGAATAAAATCAACATTAAACCGCCCGCCATGACGCGGCCAAAGGTGGTTTGCGCCTGGGCGGCGATCCACAGTCCGCGCATGATAAGCAAAATGTACAATGCCAGCAGGATCAACACCCCGATAAGACCCAGCTCTTCCGCCAACACGGCGAAGATAAAGTCAGTATGGCGCTCCGGCAGGAATTCGAGCTGCGACTGAGTACCATGCAACCATCCTTTACCGCGTAATCCGCCGGAACCAATAGCGATTTTCGACTGAATAATATGATAGCCCGCGCCCAGCGGATCGGTCTCCGGGTCGAGCAGCATCATCACGCGCTGACGCTGGTAGTCGTGCATCAGGAAGAACCATAAAATCGGAATAAAGGCGGCGACCAGCACGACCGCGATACCGATCAAGCGCCAGCTGAGGCCGGAGAGGAACAGAACAAACAGGCCGGAGAGGGCGATCAGAATCGAGGTGCCGAGGTCTGGCTGCGCTGCAACCAGCAGGGTCGGCAGGAAGATCAGGACCAGTGCGATGGCGGTATTCTTCAATGACGGCGGACAGACATCGCGGTTAATAAACCGCGCCACCATCAGCGGCACCGCTATTTTGGCAATCTCCGAGGGCTGAAAGCGTACAATACCGAGATCCAACCAGCGCTGTGCGCCTTTGGATATTGCGCCGAAGGCGTCTACGGCAACCAGCAAAATAATACAGAAAATATAGAGGTAGGGCGCCCAGCCCTCATATACCCGCGGCGGGATCTGCGCCATCACGATCATAATCACCACGCCCATGGCGATTTGGCCGATTTTGCGCTCCATCATTCCCACATCCTGGCCGCTGGCGCTCCAGATAACCAGCGCGCTGTAGGTGAGCAGCGCCAGCAGGATGAGCAGCATCGTGGGGTCCAGATGGATTTTATCCCATAGTGATTTTTTGTTCGGATTATCGGTCATTATTGATCCTCCCCCGCCGTCACCGCCGGGCTTTCACTCGGCAGATTGGTGTTGTTATCACCCAGCATGATGTGATCGAGGATCTGGCGCATAATGGTACCGACCGCCGGGCCGGCGCCGCCATTCTCCAGGATCATCGCCACCGCGACCTGGGGGTTGTTGTAAGGCGCAAACGCCGTCATGAGTTTGTGGTCACGCAGACGTTCGGAAATTCGGTGCGCGTTATAGGTTTCGTTGGCTTTCAGGCCGAATACCTGCGCGGTACCGGACTTCGCCGCAATCTTATACGGCGCGCTGGCAAAGTATTTGTGCGCGGTACCGTTGCCGCGGTTAGCAACGCCGTACATCCCGTCTTTGGCGATTTCCCAATAGCCGGAATGAATATCGCCGACCGGCGGTTCATGCGGCTGTACCCACGGTACCTGTTTACCGTCTTCGAGAGTGCTTTGCAGAAGATGGGGCACTTTGACCACGCCGTCGTTTATCAGGATCATCAGCGCTTTGTTCATCTGAATCGGCGTAGCGGTCCAGTAGCCCTGGCCGATACCGACCGGGATGGTATCACCCTGATACCAGGGTTTCTTAAAGCGCTTGAGCTTCCATTCGCGAGTGGGCATGTTGCCGGAGCGTTCTTCCGCCAGGTCAACGCCAGTGTAGTCGCCGTAGCCAAACTTACTCATCCATTCGGAAAGACGATCGATGCCCATATCATAGGCGACTTGATAGAAATAGGTATCCGCGGACTCTTCCAGCGCTTTGGTGACGTTCAGGTGTCCGTGGCCCCATTTTTTCCAGTCGCGATAGCGTTTTTCCGAACCAGGCAACTGCCACCAGCCGGGGTCGAACAGACTGGTGTTGCGCGTAATCACACCGGCGCTCAAGGCTGAGACGGCGACGTAGGGTTTCACCGTCGATGCAGGTGGATAAACCCCCTGCGTCGCGCGGTTAACCAGCGGGGTATTCGGATCGTTGAGTAGTCCGGAATAATCTTTGCTGGAGATACCATCAACAAACAGGTTGGGATCGTAGCTCGGGGTTGAAACCAGCGCCAGAATCGCGCCGCTGCGCGGGTCGGTGACCACTACCGCCGCGCGGCTGCCCGCCAGCAGCGTTTCGATATACTGCTGCAGCTTCAAATCAAGGGTTAGGTAGATATCGCGTCCGGCCTGCGGCGGCACTTCTTTAAGCTGGCGAATAACGCGGCCGCGGTTGTTGACTTCAACCTCTTCATAACCGGTTTGCCCGTGCAGCACGTCTTCATAATAGCGCTCGATTCCAAGCTTACCGATGTCATGGGTCGATGCGTAGTTGGCCAGCTTGCCCTCTTTATCCAGGCGATCGACGTCTTTATCGTTGATTTTAGAAACGTAGCCGATAACGTGGGTCAGGGCGGAGTTATAGGGATAGTAGCGGCGCTTGTAGCCTTTGACTTCGACGCCGGGAAAGCGGTACTGGTTTACGGCGAAGCGCGCCACCTGGACTTCATTAAGATTGACCTTCACCGGAATCGAGGTGAAGCGGTGAGAGCGCGCGCGCTCTTTTTTAAAGCCGGCGATATCGTCGTCGGTCAGGTCGACGACGTCGCGCAGCGCATCCAGCGTCTGCTGCACGTTATCGACTTTTTCCGGCATCATCTCTAGCTGATAGATGGTGCGGTTCAGCGCCAGCGGCGTGCCGTTGCGATCGTAGATAATGCCGCGGCTGGGCGGAATAGGGACCAGCTTAATGCGGTTTTCATTGGAACGCGTTTGATAGTCGTTGAAGCGGACAATCTGTACGTTGTAGAGGTTGGCAATCAGCACGCCGGTAAGCAACAAAATGCCCGTAAAAGCGACCAGCGCCCGGCGTACAAACAGCGAGGATTCAGCCGTATAGTCGCGGAAAGAATTCTGTAATTTCATTCGCTGCTTAGTCTACCCAGGTCATCATTACTCACGGTGGTAAGGGTGGTTAGTCGTAATGCTCCACGCACGATACAGGCTCTCAGCGACCAGCACGCGAACTAACGGGTGAGGCAACGTGAGCGTGGAAAGCGACCAACTCTGTTCCGCTGCCGCTTTGCAGGCCGGAGAGAGACCTTCCGGGCCGCCAATGAGTAAACTGACGTCCCGGCCATCCTGCTTCCAGCGTTCCAGTTCTCGCGCCAGCTGCGGCGTATCCCACGGCTTACCGGGAATATCCAGGGTCACGATACGGTTCTTGCCTGCGGCCGCCAGCATCATTTCGCCCTCTTTTTCGAGGATGCGTTTGATATCGGCATTTTTTCCGCGCTTACCGGCAGGGATCTCTACCAGTTCGAACGGCATATCTTTTGGAAAACGGCGCAGATATTCGCTAAAGCCGGTCTGAACCCAGTCCGGCATTTTGGTGCCAACGGCCACCAATTGTAGCTTCACGCATTAACTCCAGAGTTTTTCCAGCTCGTACAGACGACGGCTCTCTTCCTGCATGACGTGAACCATCACGTCGCCCAGATCGACCACGATCCAGTCGGCGGCGGCTTCACCTTCAACGCCCAGCGGCAGCATCCCGGCGGCGCGGGATTCCTGCACCACATGGTCGGCGATGGACATCACGTGGCGCGTAGACGTGCCGGTGCAAATAATCATGCAATCGGTGATGCTGGATTTGCCATGTACATCAATGGCGACGATGTCCTGACCTTTCAGGTCATCAATTTTGTCGATAACAAAATCCTGGAGTGCTTTACCCTGCAAGTGTTCCCCCTGGGTGCGTGAAGAGTGATAACAATAACGAGCCTGACAGTATACCCGAAGTCATGGCAATGTCGGGAGAAAAGTCAGCTTTCAGCCCTTGAAAGCGGGCTATCATCCCATCCCTTGCCGACGAATGCATCGCCATTTTTGTAAAACAATTTCTGCAAGATGCGTATAGCGGGTGTAGCCTGGCTGCGGAGAATAACAGCCTGCATTTGGCTGTCAATGGGCGACGATTAATTCTTATTCCGCGCGCCACCGCGCCTGGCTATTTAATACCCGCAGGGTAGTAAAATCGTGGCGCCGTTCGATAAGGCTCCAGCTACCGTGGGCGAGGGGAAAATGCCACATTGCTGCCGCAGGCATCTGCAATAAAAGTGCGATTAACAGGCTTAAAGCGCCCTGGTGGCCGACGATCAATAGATTATCCCGCTGCTGATATTGCCCGAGGGTGGCGGCAAAAGCCGCGATACGCTGCGCGAAGGCCTGGAAACTTTCGCCGTTGGTCGGCGCAGCATGTTGCCAGTCTTTGCACCAGGCGGCGTAGTTCTGCGGGTCATCTTGTTGCAGATCGCGATGGTGGCGCATTTCCCAATCACCAAAAAACATCTCATTCAACGAAGGAATCACTTGCCGTGGGATTGGCCGTCCAGCGAGCAATAATTCGGCGGTATGCTGGGTTCTCTCCAGCTCGCTGCACAATACCAGCTCGAAAGGCACCGCCCGCAGATAGTCACCCAGCGAGCGGGCCTGCTGGATCCCGCGTTCGGTAAGGGGGGTTGGGGCATGACCGCTATACAGTCCGTCGACATTAGCCTGCGTTTCGCCGTGGCGAACCAGCCATAATTTCATGATGCACTCCGTGGAACTCGCGTAGCGTAACGATATCCCCGTAGCGGGTTCTCAGCAATAGAGCTTCTGCTGGTGAATGTAGTCCAGCACGGCTGCAGGCAGCATATCGGCGCAGGAGACGCCCTGCTGCAGACGCTGGCGAATCAGCGTAGCGGAAATATCGAACCACGGGGTTTCCGCCAGATAGATAGCTCCGGCGGGGCGGTTATGTAACTGCTCGACGTCGTGGGTGAGATGTTTATCGAGCCATTGCTGATCTTCTTCACGCTTCATCGCCAGTGGATATCCCGGGCGGCGGCAGACGATCAGATGGGCGTTATCGAGGATCGTGGCGTAGTTATGCCAGGTGGGGAAGGTCAGCAGCGAATCCTGGCCGATGATAAACGCCAGCGGCCGCTCGGGACCCTGTTCCTGCCGCCACTCCTGCAACGTTTGCGCCGTCCATGAGAGGGTATCGCGTCGCAGCTCGCGCTCGTCGAGGACAAACAGCGGTTTATCCGCAATCGCCAGCTCGAGCATATGTACGCGCTGGGCGCTGGTGGCCTCCGGCTGCGGACGATGCGGCGGGACATTATTGGGGACGATAATCACCCGGTTAAGACCGATCTGGTTAGCCAGAATTTCTACCGGCTTCAGGTGGCCATAATGCACCGGATCGAAGGTGCCGCCGTACATCGCCTGCAACTGAGTCATATCAACCATCAATGAAAACGTCTGCCAGCGCTTTATGGCAGAGCAGTAACGAAAGACTTTCCAGCTCGGGCCATATTGACTGGCCATAATCTTGTTTGAAGGTGAGCTCGGCGCGGGTTAATAACGTGACGGCCTGGCGCAGTTGCTCGGCGCTGAGGCGCGTGAGCGCGTCGCCAACCAGTTGACGGCGGTTCTGCCAGACCCGGTGTTTATCAAACAACGTGCGTAGCGGCGTATGTGCCGACTGGCGCTTCAGGTTCACCAGCAGCAGCAGTTCGCGCTGCAATGTACGCAACAAAATGGCGGGTTCGCAGCCCTCAAGCCTCAACTGCTGCAGGACGTGAAGTACGCGCTTGCTTTTGCCGGCCAGCAGGGCATCGACCCAGTGATACGGCGTGAAGTGGGCGGCATCATTCACCGCCTGCTCAACGCGAGGCAACGTCAGCTTGCCGTCAGGCCACAGCAGCGAGAGCCGCTCCAGCGCCTGCGCTAACGCCAGCAGGTTACCTTCATAGCAGTAGCACAGCAGCTGGCTGGCGGCGTCATCTAATTGCAGCTTGTTCTGTTTAGCGCGGGCGGCCAGCCAGCGCGGTAGCTGCGCATATTCCGGCGTCTGGCAGCTGACCTGTACGGCGCGACTGGCAAGCGCGGTCACCCATGCTGCATTTTCCTGGGCTTTGGTAAGCTTGTTGCCGCGGACAATCAGCAGCAAATCTTCATGCAGCATACCGACCAGCGTGGCAAGCTGTTCGTTAATCGCCGCATTCGGGCCGTTTTCCGGCAGAATAAGCAGAAGCGTCTGGCGACTGGAAAAGAGGCTCAGCGCCTGACTTAAAGAGAAAAGGGCGGGCCAGTCGGTGCTGGCATCGATGGTCGCGGTGTGATGTTCGGTAAAGCCCTGAGCGGCCGCGGCTTCGCGGATCGCATCCTGGCTTTCCTGTAACAGCAATGGATCGCTACCAAGCAATAAATACGCCGCGCGCAGCCCTTCAGTGAGCTGCGCGCGGAGTTGTTCCGGGTACAACCGAATCATCAGTTACCCAGCGTAGTGGAGACGCGGTTGCCAGAGGTCGAGGTGGCCGGGGTTCCAGACACCGGCTGCTCAGCCTCTTTGGTGGCTTCGACATCCGCAACATGCACGCTCGGCAATTTGCGGATCAGTTGTTCCGCGGCCTTGTCGTACATCTCTCGGACAATCATGTCCTGCTCGGCATCTTTCGCCAGCGCCGCCTGCGGGTTATCGAAGAACGAACGATAAACCTTGGTATTGATTGGGTAAATGTCATGACCCGGTATCAATACGGTGGCGTTAACGGTCAGCACCATCTGGTATTCAGCAGTACGACCATCCTGGAAAATGGATGCCGTATCTTTCTGAATGGATGAGTTACCCAGACGCAGGGACGGAACGTCCTTACGCAGCGTATCGGCATCGATCAGCTCGACGCCATTCAGACGCAGCTGATTGCGTACCGCACGGCTTAACGGACCATTCGGATCGCTTGACTGGAAAATCATAGTTTTCATTGTGGTTGGAACCTGCGTATTGCTACGCAGATGCCAGCCGCAACCGGCGGTGATTAACACCGCCAGAGATAACAGCATTGTTGCCAGATATCGCACGCTTCCTCCCGCGCTTAGCCAACGACCAGATTGAGCAGTTTGCCCGGAACGTAAATCACTTTACGTACGGTCACGCCTTCAAGGTATTTTGCGACCAGATGTTCCTGGCCTGCACGTTCACGAACCTGCTCTTCGGTTGCATCTACCGCAACGGTAATTTTACCACGAACTTTACCGTTTACCTGGACGACGACCAGAGTCGTGTTTTCAACCATTGCACTTTCGTCCGCTACCGGCCACGGCGCATTATCGATATCGCCTTCGCCGCCCAGTTCTTGCCACAAGGTGAAGCAGGCATGCGGGGTGAACGGGTTGAGCATACGTACCACGGCCAGCAGAGCCTCACGCATCAGCGCGCGATCCTGTTCGCCTTCCTGCGGCGCTTTCGCCAGTTTGTTCATCAACTCCATCACCGCGGCAATGGCGGTATTGAAGGTCTGACGACGGCCGATGTCATCGGTCACTTTGGCAATCGTTTTGTGCACGTCGCGACGCAGCGCTTGCTGATCTTCGCTGAGGCTTGCCACGTCCAGGGCGACAGCCGGACCCTGAGAGGTATGCTCGTAAACCAGTTTCCAGACGCGTTTCAGGAAGCGGTTTGCACCCTCTACGCCGGATTCCTGCCACTCCAGGGTCATTTCAGCCGGAGACGCGAACATCATGAACAGACGTACGGTATCCGCGCCATAACGTTCAACCATAACCTGCGGGTCGATACCGTTGTTCTTCGACTTGGACATTTTGCTCATGCCGGTGTAAACCAGCTCACGACCCTGCGGATCGAAGGCTTTGACGATGCGGCCTTTTTCATCACGCTCAACGGTGGCGTCAATCGGTGATACCCAGTTACGCTCGCCGTTTTCGCCGACGTAG
Source organism: Klebsiella sp. CN_Kp091 (assembly GCF_040065095.1). Taxonomy (NCBI): domain Bacteria; kingdom Pseudomonadati; phylum Pseudomonadota; class Gammaproteobacteria; order Enterobacterales; family Enterobacteriaceae; genus Klebsiella; species Klebsiella sp. CN_Kp091. The sequence goes on from NZ_JBEAIO010000044.1 coordinate 81,403, forward strand.
TAGAACGCATCGGCCAGTACCATGCCCTGGCACAGCAGCTGTTTGGCTGGCTCATCGGAGTTCACCATACCGGCATCGCGCATCAGCTTGTGGAAGAAGCGGAAATAGAGCAGGTGCATAATGGCGTGTTCGATACCGCCGATATAGATATCCACCGGCAGCCAGTAGTTCGCGGCATTCGGATCCAGCATGCCTTTATCGTACTGCGGGCAGGTATAGCGAGCGTAGTACCAGGAAGACTCCATAAAGGTGTCAAAGGTGTCGGTTTCACGCAGCGCCGGCATGCCGTTAACGGTGGTTTTCGCCCACTCAGGATCGGCTTTGATCGGGCTGGTGATGCCGTCCATAACCACGTCTTCCGGCAGGATAACCGGCAGCTGATCTTCCGGCGTCGGCATCACGGTACCGTCTTCCAGGGTCACCATCGGAATTGGCGCGCCCCAGTAACGCTGGCGGGAAACCCCCCAGTCGCGCAGGCGGTAATTCACTTTGCGCTCGCCAACGCCCATCGCGGCCAGTTTGTCGGCGATGGCGTTGAAGCCCGCTTCGTAATCCAGGCCGCTAAATTCGCCGGAGTTGAACAGCACGCCTTTCTCGGTCAGGGCCTGCTCTGAGAGATCCGGTTCAGAACCGTCGGCGGCGAGGATTACCGGCTTGATGTTCAGGCCGTATTTGCTGGCAAACTCGTAGTCACGCTGGTCGTGACCCGGAACGGCCATCACCGCGCCGGTGCCGTACTCCATCAGCACGAAGTTTGCCGCCCATACCGGGATGGCTTCGCCGGTCAGCGGGTGAATAGCTTTAAAGCCGGTGTCGACGCCTTTTTTCTCCATTGTCGCCATGTCAGCTTCGGCAACTTTGGTGTTACGGCATTCGTCGATAAAGGCGGCCAGCGCCGGATTATTAGCCGCAGCCTGCTGCGCCAGCGGGTGACCGGCAGCGACCGCCAGGTAGGTGCAGCCCATGAAGGTATCCGGGCGGGTGGTGTAGACGGTCAGCTTATCGGCGTAGTCGTTGACGTCAAAGGAGATTTCTACCCCTTCAGAGCGGCCGATCCAGTTGCGCTGCATGGTCTTAACGGTGTCAGGCCAGTGATCCAGATTATCCAGATCGTTGAGAAGTTCGTCGGCGTAGGCGGTGATTTTAATAAACCACTGCGGGATCTCTTTGCGCTCAACTTTGGTGTCGCAGCGCCAGCAGCAGCCGTCGATAACCTGTTCGTTAGCCAGCACGGTCTGATCGTTCGGGCACCAGTTGACCGCGGAGGTTTTCTTGTATACCAGGCCTTTTTTATACAGCTCGGTGAAGAATTTTTGCTCCCAGCGGTAGTATTCCGGGGTGCAGGTCGCAATTTCACGGCTCCAGTCATAGCCGAAGCCCAGCTTTTTCAGCTGGTTTTTCATGTAAGCGATGTTGTCGTAAGTCCACGGGGCCGGCGCGGTGTTGTTTTTCACCGCTGCGCCTTCCGCAGGCAGACCAAACGCATCCCATCCGATCGGCTGCAGGACGTTTTTGCCCAGCATGCGCTGATAGCGCGCGATGACGTCGCCGATGGTGTAGTTACGCACGTGACCCATGTGTAGTCGACCAGAAGGATAAGGAAGCATCGACAGGCAGTAATACTTCTCTTTGCTCTCGTCTTCAGTTACTTCAAATGTACGATTTTCGTCCCAGTGAAGCTGGACTTTCGATTCTATCTCTTCCGGGCGGTATTGCTCTTGCATGGCAGCCAGTGGTCCTGTTTTCAATACAGCTACAAAATGTAGCCAATGGATGTGTTGTTTCAGATCGGCATAGCATAGCCCAAACGTCCACGTCAAAACAGCCTTTCGCACATTAACATCGGCAAAAGCGGCGTAGAATTTTTCGCGACTCTGTGGCGCGGCTGGCAATGCAAACCGCTGATAACGTCTATTATTAGAAGCAGTTAATCACACCGGAGGCGAAATGATGAACAAGGTTGCTCAATATTACCGGGAACTGGTCTCCTCGCTCAGTGAACGGCTGCGCAATGGAGAGCGTGACATTGACGCGCTGGTGAAGCAGGCGAGGGAGAAGATAGTCCAGGCCGGCGATCTGACGCAGAGCGAGGTTGAATCACTGATCGCGGCGGTAAAGCGCGATTTAGAAGAGTTCGCCCGCAGCTACGAAGAGAGCCATGAAGATGATAGCGACAGCGTCTTTATGCGGGTGATCAAAGAGAGCCTGTGGCAGGAGCTTGCTGATATTACGGATAAAACGCAGCTTGAATGGCGCGAGGTATTCCAGGATTTGAACCACCATGGCGTCTATCACAGCGGGGAAGTGGTGGGCCTTGGCAACCTGGTGTGCGAAAAGTGCCACTACCATCTGGCGGTATACACCCCGGATGTGCTACCGCGCTGCCCGAAATGCGGGCATGACCAGTTCCAGCGGCGGCCATTTGAACCGTAAACGCTAAAGCAGCGATGCGCATTGCGCTGCGCATCGCTGAGTCATTACAGAACGGTATTGATTTCCGCAATCTTAAAGTATTGATATCCGCCCATCTCGCTGGCGTATTTGTATGAGGAGTTGAGGATCATCTTGTCGGCATAGATAGTGCCGACGTCGCAGGTACTCAATTTTAACCAGCCGCAGCCGCGACCGCCGTTAACTACCTTTTTAGCCGTCATGGTTAAGGTGCCGTTCGCCTGCAGTAAAGAATAGTTGTAAATATTCGCTTTATTCTGCGTATCCAGCAGCAGATCGCCGGTGCTGAAGATGGTGCCTTCATTTACGATATCAAATCTGGATGTGATTGAAATGGAGTCACCTTTTATGGAGCCCGTATTGTTGACCGGACCATGATCGGTAGTGATAGTCGCCGCCTTTATCGCGCCATTATTATTCAACCAATAGCTATGGGCGGTAAAAGCGTCTGTCGCTGTCATTTTGCCGTCAGTGCTCTGCGCCAACGTACCGTCGGTTTGCATATCGATATTTGCGCCGCTAATACTGCCTAAGTTGTAAATCTCACCGGTGTTGAGGGTGCTGTCCTGATTTAACGATTTCACGGCGACATTACTGGTCGCGGCGATGGTTCCGGTATTTTTAAAATTAGTACCAATAAAATTCAGCGCGACGTTGTTACCGTTAATCGTACCGGCATTGGTGAAATTACCTAGCGAGGTAGCGGTAATCTGCGCATCCGAGGTGATTTTCGCGCCGGCATTGTTGGTTATCGCCCCGTTGCTGGCGGCCACCAGACTGGACGTCGCGCTAATCGTTCCGCTGTTCTGGATATTGCCGCTGGCATTGAGCACCAGCTGCTTTGTCGAACTAATCGTGCCCTTGCTGCCGTTGTTGAGAGCGCCATAGGTTGTAATCATGGTCATATTCTTGGTCGCCAGCGTACCGTTATTCGTGAAATTCCCGGAAGCGGCGATGCTGGTAAGGTAACCATTGCTGGCGATGGAGCCATCGTTGGTCAGTAATCCATTGTTGGTGATAGAAAGCGTCGAGTTGGCGGTGATTGACCCTTTGTTACGTACGCCAAAGCCCAAATTGTTGCCGACCATACTGATACTGTTGGCTTTAATGCCGCCCAGGCTACTGATATCAATGCTGTATACCGGACTTATCATTTGCAGGACGGTAGCGCTTTTACCTGCGCTAGTCATGGCGCCCGTGCTGTTGTCGAAGGTGAAGTTACCGCCGCCGACCGTGGCGTTACCTGCGTTGACCATGCCATTGATGGCGACGGCATCAGCCAGCAATGCGGCATAGCTGGTGGTGGCATCCATGCCCTTCTCGCCAATAGTAATTTTGCCATCGGTGATGGTATAGCTGCCGATAGCGCCTTCATCGGTCATATTGACCTGGCCTGTGGTTAATACCGCCTTGTTGGTATTAACGAAACTACAACCAGAGCAGGTAATGCCATTGGGGTTGGCAATCACGACATCGGCTTTTAGTCCGGCGACCTCAATAAAACCATTCAGGGAACTGGCTTTATTTGAGGTGACTTCATTGAGGATCACCGATGCGCCGCCGTTGGTCAGATTATTGTTTTTAGCAATATTGCCAAAAGTCGCGTGATTGATATCGCTGTCGCTGTTGTTGAGTATTAATCCATTGCTACCTACGTTAAATTCGCGATACAGATTGTGCGAGACGCCGGCGGCGTTAGGGGCTTCAATATCTACAACCGTTGCTCCTGACAGATGGGTGTAAGTCGTTGGGTCGGCGTACGCTATCGTAGAACTTAACGCCGCTGCTAACGCAACATAGGTTAATTTAAACTTAAACATGAATTTATTCCTTTAAATATGATTGATAATACGTGGGTTTTAATACTTCCATTTCAATGCGAAGCCCAGATTAAGTGAGTCGCTCTGAAAGTTATCCGGTTTACTTAGCGGCGTGCCGATAAAAAGATCATATTGTGTGAACAATAGCTTGCCACGTAATCCGCTAACCGCACCTGAAATAACTTTTCCTTGCCGATATTGTTCACTGCCAATAATACGACCAATATCTAATCCTAAATAAAATTGCTGTTCCGGGCCGGCGATATCCCAGATGAAATCATTACTCCAGTACCAGCCCTGATTGCCGGAGAGAGTATATTCGCCATCAAATCCACGGACCGTCCAGCGGTTGCCAATATTAAATTGGTTGTCCGAAGAGAGGATGTCCGGGCTATATTGCGCATTAACATGCGGTGCGTAACTAAATTTATCGCCGGTTACATCGAATTTCATCAAAGCCTGTAAATCGGCATGTACGACACGTGAACGCTTACTGAACAGGCCCGCTTTTTCTTCGGGCGTGGCGACGGAGCTTAGCCATGGAAGGCGGCGTTGCAGCCCCAGGCTGGCGGCGACGACTTTTTTATCGAAGTAGCGTTGCTGGCGGAGCGTCAGCTCCCATGTCGGGTTCTGTTTGCGCATCACCCCGAGTTCCTCTCCGCCAAAGTAGTAATGTGATGAGCTTTTGGCGATGCGTAAATCCAGCGACGTTTGCTGTTGACGAGTATGTGACAGGAGCCGCGACAGCGTCGCGCTGTAGTAGCGGTTTTTACTTTTATAGTCCGTTTGCGACCAGGCGCCTTTGAACAATTGCCTATATTGACTCTGCGAACCGTAAAGACTTAATGCCCAGTAACCGAAGGGGATCGAGTAATACAGACTCCCATTCTGGTTGCCGTCATTATGCTGATTAAATTCAATATCGCCGCCGCCGGAGACATAGAATATATCGTTGAGCGTGGTGATATCATAAAGATAGAGCGCGCCGCCGGCCTGATAGCGGCCGCTGGCGCGGCTGCCGGCATCATCCATCCAGGCGCCGACCTGCCACTTTTTATCCAGACGCCGCGTAAGCTGCAGATTGCTTTCCGCCTCTCGCTGTCCCGGCAATATTTGCATATTCGCTGAGCTTCCCGGCAGGCGACGCAGGTTTTCCATCCCCTGTTCGAGATCGGAGAGGCGCAGAATATCTCCCTTGCTGGCGGGGATATTGTTCCAGATGCTGGTGGTTTGCTCACTTGCGGTTGACCAGAGTATTTCACCGATTTTGCCATAAGCCAGCTCGAGCCTTAATGTCCCTTCCGCCAATGATTGTTCCGGGATGGTCACCAATGAAGTGATATAACCCCGGGCGATTAACTCATTTTGTAATGCCATGGCGAGATGCTGAATGCCGTTAATCCCCAGACAACGATGCAGAGCCTGAGCTGTAAGGTTGTCCAGAAGCTGATGAGTAAGCTTCGGCTCGGCAGAATCGATATAAATATTATTGATGAGCCTGCAGTTTTCTTCCTCCGGAAAGGTGAGCGTTTGCCGGTCGGTATTAATTTGTGAAGCCTGGGCGGCCTGATGCTGTGGCGTCAGCGCCGCCTGACGCGCTTTATCCTGCTCGTTTTGATTCGTTGTGGCCGAGGCAATGGTGTTGGCAATAGCCTGATGCTGGCATAATAATAAAATTAGTAGAGCGTGAAGCAGATTGTGTTTATTAAACATGAAGCAAGATCCATTTGTTTCATTGAGTGTGTATGCCGTTGTTTAAGCGCGCTCAAGGCGTGGCGTAATTAAGCCCATAGGGTCATCTATAAAAATATTATTTTTATTGTTGATAATGTTATGTAGAGACGTATTTCCTGAGGTCGTTTTTAAAGGGGGGTATGTTAGCGGTGGCGGTAACGCTTAGCCATGCGAAGGAAACTGAATTTTATATGAATTAAACTAATTTAGAATGTGAATTATTAGGCGAGGAGGTTGAATTATTTATTTGCCTGATAGAAGGAAGCTTAAAATAAACCACTAATATATGTATGCAAATACCGCAGGGGAAGAAAGCGCGCACATGACGTGCGCGCTGGGAAATTAGTGCAGGATTTTGGCAAGGAAATCTTTAGCGCGTTCTGATTGTGGGTTGGCAAAGAAGGCTTCTTTATCGACATCTTCGACAATTTTACCTTCATCCATAAAGATGACCCGGTTGGCTACTTTACGGGCAAAGCCCATTTCGTGCGTCACCACCATCATAGTCATACCTTCGTTAGCCAACTCAACCATGACATCCAGCACTTCGTTGATCATCTCCGGGTCAAGCGCTGAAGTCGGCTCATCGAACAGCATCGCAATCGGATCCATGCACAGCGCGCGGGCGATCGCGACACGCTGCTGCTGGCCGCCGGAGAGCTGCGCCGGATATTTTTCCGCATGCGCCGCCAGACCCACGCGTTCCAGCAGCTTAAGTCCCTTTTTACGCGAAGATTCTTTATCGCGATTGAGAACCTTAATCTGCGCCAGCGTCAGGTTGTCGATGATCGACAGGTGCGGGAACAGTTCAAAGTGCTGGAATACCATACCGACGCGGGAACGAAGTTTAGCAAGATTGGTTTTCTTGTCGTTAACCTGAGTGCCATCAACGATAATTTCGCCTTGCTGCACCGGCTCAAGGCCGTTAACGGTTTTAATCAGCGTCGATTTACCGGAGCCAGACGGCCCGCAAACTACCACCACTTCGCCTTTTTTCACTTCGGTGGAGCAATCGGTCAGCACCTGAAAGTGACCATACCATTTCGAAATATTTTTCAGGGTAATCATTACACAGTCCTTTTCTTCAACCAGCTGACCAACAGCGATGCGCTGAGACTAAATACAAAATAAACGGCGCCTGCGAACAGGATCATTTCCACCTGGGTTCCGTCGCGTTCGCCGATAGTGGAAGCGGTACGGAAGAAATCGGCCAGGCTCAGGACATACACCAGCGAGGTATCCTGAAACAGGACGATACCCTGGGTTAACAGCAGCGGGACCATTGCGCGGAAGGCCTGTGGCAGAATCACCAGCTTCATCGATTGCCAGTGGGTCATCCCCAGCGCCAGCGCGGCGCTCGACTGACCGCGGGAAATACTCTGGATCCCGGCGCGAATAATTTCCGAATAGTAGGCCGCTTCAAACATTGAAAATGCCACCATCGCCGAAATCAGGCGAATATCGGTTTTCGGCGACAGACCCAGCACGTTTTGCAGGAAGCCGGGAACAATCAGATAGAACCACAGCAGCACCATCACCAGCGGAATCGAGCGGAAAACGTTAACGTAGGTCTTGGCGAACCACGCCAGCGGCAGGAAGCTCGACAGGCGCATCACCGCCAGAATCGTACCCCAGACGATACCGAATATAATCGCCGTGACGGTGATTTTCAGCGTAATGACCAATCCTGCCAGCAGGTAGGGCATGGAAGGGACAATTGAACTCCAGTCAAAATCGTACATTATTTGCCTCCCATATTGCCCGGCAGACGAACTTTACGTTCAACCACGTACATCACCAGCATAATGACGGCGTTGATGAAGACATAGGCGAGGGTGATCGCGGTAAAGGATTCCCAGGCGTGGGCAGAGTAATCCAGCAGCTTGCCGGCCTGCGCCGCCATATCCGCCAGGCCGATGGTAGAAGCGATGGCCGAGTTTTTTACCAGGTTCATCATTTCCGAGGTCATCGGCGGCACGATAACGCGATAGGCGTTCGGCAGCAGCACGTAGCGATAGGTTTGCGGCAGGGTCAGCCCCATCGCCAGGCCGGCATTTTTTTGCCCGCGCGGCAGAGACTGTATCGCGGCGCGAACCTGTTCGCAGACGCGGGCAGCGGTAAACAGCCCGAGGCACAGCATTGAGGAGACAAAGAACTGGATATTGGGATCCAGCTCTGACTTAAACCACATGCCGATGTTTTCCGGCAGAAATTCCGGAATAACAAGGTACCAGGTGAAAAACTGTACGATCAGTGGAACGTTGCGAAACAGCTCGACGTAGCAGGTGCCGATCCCAGCTAACCAGCGGTTAGGGACGGTACGCAGAATACCGAACAGCGAGCCGACAAGGAAAGCGATAATCCAGGCGCTAATCGACAGCGCGACGGTAACCTGAAAGCCGCTCCATAACCAGCCTAAGTAAGTCGTGTTGCCGAACGGGGCGGGTTGCAGGAATATTCCCCAGTTCCAGTCTATTGACATAAATAAACTCCAGAAAAAAAAGGGTAGCAGCGCTACCCTCGAAGATTGTTGCCCTGCTTGTTTCGGTATTCGCGGCGGCTGGGGAACGACCAGCCACCGTATAGTCTGTCCGTGCGAAGGCAACAATCGGGAGGGCTACTTAGTCGAGCCCCTGTTTTTTTAATTAGTTAAGAGCTTTGTCATTCGGTGATTTGAACAGCGCCTTCATGTCTTCTGACAGTTCGAAGTTCAGGTTCAGATTTTTCGGCGGAATCGGGTTCTTGAACCACGTGTCGAACCATTTTGCCGCTTCGCCGGAGGTCTGCGCCTGGGCGACGGTGTCATCGACCAGCGTTTTGAACGATGCGTCATCTTTACGCAGCATGCAGCCATAAGCCTCTTTTGACTGCGGCGTACCGACGATTTCCCAGTTATCCGGTTTCTTCGCTTTTGCGCGCTCGCCGGCCAGCAGGGCATCGTCCATCATAAAGGCTACCGCACGGCCGCTTTCCAGAGTGCGGAAGGAGTCGCCGTGATCTTTCGCGCTGATGATGCGCATGTTCATTTTCTTCTCGTCGTTCAGCTTATGCAGCAGCACTTCCGAGGTGGTACCGGAAGTAACGACCACCGCTTTGTCTTTCAGATCCGGGAAGTCTTTAATCGGGCCACCTTTTTTCACCAGTAGACGAGTGCCGACGACGAAAATGGTATCGGAGAAGGCGGCCTGCTTCTGACGCTCAAGGTTGTTGGTGGTGGAACCACACTCGAAATCATAAGTGCCGTTCTGCAGCAGCGGGATGCGGTTCTGCGAGGTGACTGGAATCAGTTTCACCTGCAGGTCGGGTTTGTTCAGCTTTTTCTTGATGGCTTCAACGATAGCGTTGGAGTAATCCTGAGAGTAACCCACCACTTTTTGTTGGTTATCGTAATAGGAGAATGGTACTGACGATTCGCGGTGGCCGACGACGATCACCCCGTTTTTAGCGATTTTATCCAGCGTGCTCTGACCTGCGGCCGGGGCGGCATCTTCAGCGTGCGCCAGACCGGCGGTCACTCCCATGACCAGCATTGCGGCGGCCAGTTTACGTAATTGCATATCCAACTCCTTATCCTTAACGCCAGGGACGCTAGTGATACCCATTGTGATTGTGTGTATGTGTTGTTATTCCTGCCGGCACTGCGGTAAGGCGGCGCTTTCGGGAATCGTCTGCAATCTTAAAGTGCAGTATTTGTATGAGCTTGTTAGCATTTAGTTTGGCTTAATGTAAAGATTTTGATGCTTTATTGTTTATTTTTGCGAAGTGCTCCGCACCATTTGTGGGCAAAAATGGGTTGTTGCACCAACCTGGCGCGAAGTGCGAACGCTTTCGGTGCAACCCCGGTACAACCGCGGTCAAAATCGCCTACAGGGATGAAATTAAGCAATGGACGTGCCAGATTGGCGCTGGAGAGCGTAAAGCGGGGAAGACCCGCCGGCGACGAATGCCGCCGGGAGCAGGCCGGGCGGCTGCCCGGCGGAAAAGATTAGCGTCGACGCTGGCGCAGGCTCATCACCAGCGCGGCAAAGCCAAAGAGGGCGGTTAACGCCCACAATGGCCAATTGCCGGTACGGGCATACGGCGTCAGGCCGGTGGTTGGCGTGACCTTAGTGGTCAACACCGCGCGGGTAAACTGCGGGATCATGTCCTGAATTTCACCTCGAGGGCCAATAACGGCGGTAATACCGTTGTTGGTGCTGCGCAGCAGCGGGCGCGCCAGCTCCAGCGCGCGCATCCGCGCCATCTGGAAGTGCTGCCATGGGCCAATTGACTTACCAAACCACGCATCGTTGGAGATGGTCAGCAGATAATCGGTATCCGGGCGGAAATTATCTCGGACCTGTTCGCCGAGAATAATTTCGTAGCAAATTGCCGCCGTAAGCTTCAGGTTATGCGCCACCAGCTGCGGCTGCACGTAAGGGCCGCGGCTGAACGAGGACATCGGCAAATCGAAGAATGGCGCCAGCGGGCGTAAAATCGACTCCAGCGGTACGAATTCGCCGAACGGCACCAGATGGTTTTTGTTATAGCGATTGCTCGAGTCGTAGCTGTACGGGTTATCTTTACCCAGCGTGATGATGGTGTTGTAGGTATCGTAGCGGTTTTGTTTATTGAGCCGCGCATCGACAATACCGGTAATCAACGAGCTATTTTTTGCCCGCATCAGGTCATCAACCATGCTAAGGAAATGCTGCTGATTGATTTCCAGATCCGGAATCGCCGACTCCGGCCAGATAATCAGCTGCGATTTACCCATATGCGGCTGGGTGAGATCGAGATAGGTTTTCAGGGTGTTTACCAGCTGGTTTTCATCCCATTTCATCGCCTGCGGAATATCGCCCTGCACCAAAGAGACTTCCGTCGCCCGTTCAGGCAGCAGTTGATACCACTGGATATAACGCAGCGGGAAGGGCAGGGCAAACAGCACCATCGCCACCAGCAGCGGTTTCCAGTGACGCTGTACGACTGCCAGCGCCAGCAGGCCGCTGACCATCATCAACAGAAAGTTTATCGCCTCAACGCCCATCACCGGCGCCAGCCCCTTCAGCGGGCCGTCAATCTGGCTATAGCCGAACTGCAGCCACGGGAAACCGGTCAGCACCCAGCCGCGGAGAAATTCGGTAATTTGCCAGATGACAGGCGCGGCGATGGCCAGACGGATCCAGTTGGTTTTCGGCCACAGCCGCGCGAGGATCCCGGCGAACAGACCGGTGTACAGCGATAAATAGGCCGCCAGCAAGGCAACGAGGAAAACGTTAACCGGGCCCGGCATGCCGCCGAACTGCGCGATGCTAACGTAAACCCAATTGATGCCGGTACCGAATAGCCCCAGCCCCCAGAAGTAGCCAATCCAGGCGCTCTGTAGCGGGCGACGGTTGAGAGTGAGCGCCTGCAGGCCAAACAGCGAGACAATTGCCGCCGGCCAGAAGTCGTAAGGTGAAAAAGCCAGCGTTCCGCTGGCTCCGAATAACAGCGCCAGCAGCAGACGTACGCGCTGGCGTTCAAGTAAAGAGGCAAATACCATTTAGGTTAATCGTCCCGTTAAATTAGTCTTCCAGCTTCGGCTGCGGCGCATCATCAGGAAGCTTTACATGGACCTGAATGATACGTCTGCTGTCAGCCATTGCGACCTTGAATTGGTAACCATCAATGTCAATCGACTCGCCGCGGGCCGGGAGATGACCAAAGGCCTGCATCACCAGTCCGCCGATGGTATCGACCTCTTCATCGCTGAAGTGGGTACCGTAGGCTTTATTGAAGTCTTCAATCGATGCCAGCGCGCGTACCGTCCAGGTATGACGGCTTAGCTGGCGAAAATCGATATCTTCCTCTTCGTCATATTCGTCTTCGATTTCGCCGACGATAAGTTCGAGAATATCTTCGATAGTCACCAGGCCAGAGACGCCGCCGAACTCGTCGATGACGATCGCCATATGATAACGTTGCGAGCGGAACTCTTTCAGCATGCGGTCAACCCGCTTGCTTTCAGGCACGACAACCGCCGGGCGTAACACTTTTTCCATGCTGAAAGCTTCGGCGTCGCTGCGCATAAACGGCAGCAGATCCTTAGCCATCAGAATCCCTTCAATGTGATCTTTATCTTCGCTAATGACCGGGAAACGCGAGTGGGCGGATTCGATGATCACATCGAGGCACTCGTCCAGCGTCTGGTTGCGTTTCAGGGTAATCATTTGCGAACGCGGGATCATAATATCGCGGACGCGCTGGTCGGCGATATCCATTACCCCTTCGAGCATGTCGCGCGTATCTTCATCGATAAGCTCGTTCTGCCCGGAGTCACGGATCAGCGCCAATAATTCATCACGGTTTTTCGGTTCACCGTGGAAAAGTTGGCTGAGTAAGAGGGAGAAAAATCCCTTTTTGCTGTTTACTGTGTCACTACTGTGTGAATTGTCGTCGCTCATGGCGTCGTATGGGTTCTCGTGTTGATTTAATTGTCGCTCGTCGCGCGTAAACTCAGCGTCGTACGGCATGTTTCGCCTGATGGCGCTACGCTTATCAGGCTTGGGATACGCATGAATGTAGGCCGGATAAGGCGCTCGCGCCGTCATCCGGCAAGTTACTATTCAGCAATCTTCTCGGCAATGTACGGATCCTCATAGCCCAGAGCAAGCATTATCTCTGTTTCGAGGCCTTCCATTTCTTCCGCTTCGTCGTCTTCGATATGATCGTAGCCCAGCAGGTGCAGGCTACCGTGCACGACCATGTGCGCCCAGTGGGCCTCCAGCGGTTTTTCCTGCTCTTTGGCTTCCTGTTCAACCACCTGGCGGCAGATGATCAGATCGCCGAGCAGCGGCATCTCGATGCCCGGCGGGGCTTCGAAGGGGAAGGAGAGGACGTTAGTCGGCTTATCCTTGCCGCGATAGGTCAGGTTCAGCTCGTGGCTTTCGGCGACATCGACCAGGCGAATCGTTAACTCTGACTCTTCCTGGAACTGCGGGATGACGGCATCCACCCAGCGTTGAAAGAGGGCTTCGTCCGGTAGTCCGCCGGTGTCTTCGCAGGCCAGCTGTAAATCGAGAATCACCTGACTCATTTTTGCTCCTGTTCCTGGGCTTCGCGTTTGCGCTCGGCGGCCAGTTCTGCTTTACGTTTTTGTTCGGCTTCTTCCCATGCCTCATAGGCATTGACGATGCGGGCGACCACCGGATGGCGCACCACGTCTTCGCTGTGGAAGAAGTTGAAGCTGATTTCATCGACTTCCGCCAGCACTTCGACGGCGTGGCGCAGACCTGATTTGGTATTGCGCGGTAGGTCAATCTGGGTAACGTCGCCGGTGATAACCGCTTTCGAGTTAAAGCCGATACGGGTCAGGAACATCTTCATCTGCTCGATGGTGGTGTTCTGGCTTTCATCGAGAATGATAAAGGCGTCATTCAGCGTACGCCCGCGCATGTAGGCCAGCGGCGCGACTTCAATGACGTTACGCTCAATCAGCTTCTCGACTTTCTCAAAGCCGAGCATCTCGAACAGCGCGTCGTACAGCGGGCGCAAATACGGGTCAACCTTCTGGCTTAAGTCGCCCGGCAGGAAGCCGAGCTTCTCGCCTGCTTCGACCGCCGGACGGGTCAGCAGAATACGGCGAATTTCCTGGCGCTCCAGGGCATCTACCGCCGCGGCAACCGCGAGGTAGGTTTTACCGGTACCCGCAGGCCCGACGCCAAAGGTAATGTCGTGGTCGAGGATATTGGCGATGTACTGCGCCTGGTTTGGCGTACGCGGTTTGATGACCCCGCGTTTGGTTTTGATATTGATGGCCTTGCCGTATTCCGGCACGCTCTCGGCGCTTTGCTCGAGCACCCGGGCTTCTTTAATAGCCAGGTGGATTTGTTCCGGTTCAATATCCTGAATCTGGCCGCGCATTGGCGCGGTATCAACATACAGGCTTGTCAGAATATCTGCCGCGGCGTGCACGCAGATGGCGCGGCCGGTCAGTTTAAAATGATTGTCGCGGCGGTTGATCTCAATACCCAACCGGCGCTCCAGCTGTTTGATGTTGTCGTCAAACGGGCCGCACAGCCCTAACAGGCGGGCGTTGTCCGCTGGCTCCAGGGTAATTTCACGGGTTTCTATGTTCAAACTGTTCCTCTTATTACGCGTGTTGCCGGAGGGCGTTCGTCATCCGGCCAATAAGGAAATTATTCACGTCACGGGAATATGGCGCAAGCATTGCTGTAGATATAGGGGCGAGGAGGGGAAATACAAGGCCTGTCGGAACCGACAGGCCTGCGGGGATTACGGCTGGTAGATGCCGACGCCCAGATCGTTTTCTTTACGCGTACGCGCAATGACCGATTCCGGCGATTCCACGACGCGCAGCCCCATCTCGTCTTCGGTGCGGACAATTTTGCCGCGCAGTGAGTTAGTGTAGACATCGACGATTTCCACGTCGACGAATTTACCGACCATATCCGGCGTACCTTCGAAGTTCACCACGCGGTTGTTCTCGGTGCGCCCGGAGAGCTCCATCAGGCTCTTACGCGACGTGCCTTCTACCAGAATACGCTGGGTGGTGCCGAGCATGCGGCGGCTCCACGCCATCGCCTGTTGATTAATACGCTCCTGCAGAATGTACAGGCGCTGTTTTTTATCGGCTTCAGAGACATCGTCGACCATATCCGCCGCCGGGGTGCCCGGGCGGGCAGAGAAGATAAAGCTGTAGCTGACGTCAAAGTTAACCTCGGCAATCAGCTTCATGGTTTTTTCGAAGTCTTCCGTCGTTTCGCCCGGGAAGCCGACGATAAAGTCGGAGCTAATCTGAATATCCGGGCGCGCTTCGCGCAGCTTGCGGATAATCGCTTTATATTCCAGCACGGTGTGGGTACGGCCCATCAGGTTCAGCACGCGATCGGAACCGGCCTGCACCGGCAAATGCAGGAAGCTCACCAGCTCAGGGGTATCGCGATAGACCTCGATGATATCGTCAGTAAACTCAATCGGGTGGCTGGTGGTGAAGCGAATACGGTCGATACCGTCGATGGCGGCGACCAGACGCAGCAGATCGGCAAAGTTGCCGGTCGTGCCGTCGTAGTTTTCGCCGCGCCAGGCGTTCACGTTCTGCCCGAGCAGGTTGACTTCACGCACCCCTTGCGCCGCCAGTTGGGCGATTTCAAACAGAATATCGTCGCACGGGCGGCTTACTTCTTCACCGCGGGTATAGGGCACCACGCAGTAAGTGCAGTATTTGTTGCAGCCTTCCATGATGGAAACGAAGGCGGTCGGCCCCTCGGCGCGCGGTTCCGGCAGGCGATCGAATTTTTCGATTTCCGGGAAGCTCACGTCGATAACCGGTTTATGGTTGTTGCGCACCGCGTCGATCATCTCCGGCAGGCGGTGCAGCGTCTGCGGGCCAAAAATAATGTCAACGTAATGGGCGCGCTGGCGAATCAGCTTGCCTTCCTGGGAGGCGACACAGCCGCCGACGCCGATAATCACGCCGGGTTTTTTCTCTTTCAGCAGTTTCCAGCGGCCAAGCTGATGGAACACTTTTTCCTGCGCCTTCTCGCGAATTGAGCAGGTGTTGAGCAGCAGCACGTCCGCTTCTTCGGCCACTTCTGTGAGTTGATACCCATGGGTGGCATCCAGCAGATCGGCCATCTTGGATGAATCGTATTCGTTCATCTGACAGCCCCAGGTTTTAATATGGAGTTTTTTTGTCATCGACTTGCTCATGCTCAATTATAAAGACGGGTATAAGTTAAGAATTAGAATTCGTTTGCAGGGTACGCATTGTAATGCTTTGGTTGCCACCTGACCAGTGCGACCACGATCCCCCGCAAGGCGCAAAAAATCCGGTAAACTTAAGGAAATCAGCTTTAAGGATAAATGCCATGACAATTCATGCAACAGATATCGCCATTGTCGGCGGCGGAATGGTCGGCGGCGCGCTGGCGCTGGGGCTGGCGCAACACGGGTTTTCGGTGACGGTGATAGAAAAACACGCGCCTCCGGCCTTTGATGCCGCTGCGGCGCCGGATGTGCGTATTTCGGCGATCAGCGCGTCGTCGGTCGGCTTGCTCAAAAGCCTCGGCGTCTGGGAAGCGGTACGCGCTATGCGCGCGCATGCTTATCGTCGTCTTGAAACCTGGGAGTGGGAAAGCGCGCACGTTGACTTTAATGCCGCCGAACTGAAGCTGCCTGAGCTTGGCTATATGGTGGAAAATAACGTGCTACAGCTGGCGCTATGGCAGGCGCTCGAAGCCCATCCGCAGGTGACCTTGCGGGTTGGCGTGACGTTAAGCGAGCTTAATCGTGAGCCGCAGGGCGTTTCGCTGCGCCTGAGCGATGAGAGCGTTTGCACGACGCAACTGGCGATCGGCGCAGACGGCGCGAATTCTCAGGTGCGCGAACTGGCCGGCATCGGCGTTCAGGCGTGGCAATATCAACAATCCTGTATGTTAATTAGCGTGCAGTGCGCCGACGATCCCGGTGATAGCACCTGGCAACAGTTTACCCCCAGCGGGCCACGCGCCTTCCTGCCGCTATTCGATAACTGGGCGTCGCTGGTGTGGTACGACACCCCGGCGCGCATCCGCCAGCTGCAGGGGATGTCGATGTCCCAACTGCAGCAGGAAATCAGCGCGCATTTTCCGAAACGTCTGGGCGGCGTGACGCCGATGAGCGCCGGCGCCTTCCCGTTAACCCGCCGTCATGCATTGCAGTACGTGCAACCGGGACTGGCGCTGGTGGGGGACGCGGCGCATACCATTCATCCGCTGGCGGGGCAGGGGGTTAACCTTGGCTATCGCGACGTTGACGCGCTGCTGGATATTTTGGCGGAAGCCCGCGAGCGCGGGGAAGCCTGGTCCAGCTTGCCGGTGCTGAAGCGCTATCAGGCGCGGCGTCGGGCGGATAACTTTATTATGCAATCCGGCATGGATCTGTTCTATGCGGGCTTCAGCAACGATTTAGCGCCGGTACGCGTGTTGCGTAATATTGGCTTGATGGCAGCCGAACGTGCTGGAGTATTAAAGCGCCAGGCATTGAAGTATGCATTAGGGTTGTAAAGGGGCTTTTGCCGATGGGGGCTGCAGACTGAGGTTTTGCAGTACCTACATCGGCAATGTGACTATCCGCAGAAAGCAAAAAAGCTCACCGAAGTGAGCTTTTTTGTGAATAAGTGGCTGGGGTACGAGGATTCGAACCTCGGAATGCCGGAATCAGAATCCGGTGCCTTACCGCTTGGCGATACCCCAACAGGCTGCGTTCACAGAGGAACGTCTTTTGAATTTGGCTGGGGTACGAGGATTCGAACCTCGGAATGCCGGAATCAGAATCCGGTGCCTTACCGCTTGGCGATACCCCAACAAATTTTTACGGATTTACCGATGTTAACCGATAGTCCTGAATATGGTGGCTACGACGGGATTCGAACCTGTGACCCCATCATTATGAGTGATGTGCTCTAACCAGCTGAGCTACGTAGCCA
>NZ_JBEAIO010000045.1:0-98037 GCF_040065095.1 Klebsiella sp. CN_Kp091
TAGGGAGTTCTGAGACGTTGACAAGCCCTGTTTTCAAAAAACTTTTCAACCGTCTTTTTTTTGCGCAAAACGCCTTTAAAGCGGTAGTTTTTCCAGCGTTTCAAAGCCATAACGCTGTAAAACGGGTAAAAGTTGTTCAGTATCCGGGGTAATCGCCATGCAAAAAGCCTTATTGGCATCATTCGATTTTGCATCCGGCGCTTCATGCTCCAGCAGCCATGCGGTGCGTCGAGCAATCGCCGCGCCGGAATCAATAAACCGCGTTCCTTCCGGCATGACCTGTTGCAACTCTTCCGCCAGTAGCGGGAAGTGCGTACAACCTAATACGACCGTATCAGGCGGTTCCTGCATCCGTAGCCATGGACGCAGAATTCGACGCAGCTCTTCCAACGGTACCGCTTCACCGTGCAGCTTCGCCTCGGCCAGTTCCACCAGCTCAGCGGAACCCAGCATTTCGATGCGGCATTCATTGGCAAAGCGGTCAATGAGTTCACGAGTATAAGGACGCTTGACGGTACCGCGCGTCGCCAGCAGGCCGACAATACCGTTCGCCGTTAAGCGCGCGGCAGGTTTAATCGCCGGTACGACGCCGACCACCGGGAAAGCGAACTTTTCACGTAGGGCTGGCAGGGAAACGGTACTGGCGGTATTACAGGCGATGACCGCCAGCGCCAGAGGATAGCGTTGCTGAACGGCAGTCACGATCTCAACAACACGCTCAACGATAAACTCTTCGCTCTTCTCGCCATACGGGAAAGCAACGTTATCGAAAGCATAAATGTAATGTAGATCCGGCAGCAGCTGCCGAATCTCGTTATATACCGACAACCCACCGACGCCGGAATCAAACACCAGCACGGTGGGACGTGGATCAGAAGGTGTAGCTGCCAGACAAGGTGTATTCCCGTCCTGCAGTTTGGTAGCCATATACTGTCTCGTAATCTTTATCGAACAGGTTGGCTATTTTACCACGAACTGTGAGATGTGAGGTGACTGGATACGAAACTGCGAGATCCCACAAGCTTACGCCGCCCAGCTTAACGCTCTCAGGCGCATAGGTTACCGGGTCGTAAGTGTTGTCATAACGGGTGCCAAGATAGTGATAGGTCACACCCCAGTCGAAATCATAAACCTGCCAGTCCAGCTGGTATTTCACCTGCTGTTTTGCCCGGCGCACCAGCAGCTCGTTGGTTTTCGCATCACGCGCATCGACATAGTCATAGCTGATGCTGTGCGCCAGCGGCCCGGTATCAAACGACGCCGTCGCTTCAATACCTTTAATACGCGCCTTGCCGACGTTGTAATATTTCATCAGCTGCGAGTCGTAGTCGATCAGATTATCGATGTCATTACGATACCCGGACAGCCGCCATGTCACCCCAGACGTCAGGCCTTCAAAGGCCCCTTCCCACTGCTTGCTCTCTTCCGGGTCGAGATTCTGATTACCATAGAAGCCGTACAGCTGGCCGAGATTCGGCGCTTTGTAGGCGGTGCCATAAGAGGCGATAAAGCGATAGCCGTCGATAAACTCCCACGCGGCGCTGCTCTGCCAGGTACCGTGCTGGCCAAACTGCGAGTTATCATCACTACGCGCCGCCCCTTCCAGGGTGAAATCGCCCAACTTTTGCAAGCCAGTGAGAAACAGGCCGGTATTACGGATTTCGTAGCCTTCGGTCACATAGTTCGTGCCAGGCTCGGTGGTTTGTTTCTGCCAGTCGATTCCAGCGCCAACGTTGCCGTGGCCAACATCGACCGTGTTCGCCCACTGCACGTTGTACTGTTTCACTTCATCCAGCGTCGCCGAGGTGTCATAGCGCCCCAGTCGCGGATCGTAATTGTAGTCCTTGCTGTGGCTATAGCTGGAAGTCAGCTGCGAGTGGAAGATATCCTGATTAAAACGCAGGCCGGCATCCCAGGTCTGGCTGTACAGCTGGCGAGTGTCGACTAATACGCCGCCATAAGGAGAGCCGTCGTAGGCCGTCCGGTTGTCATAGCCGTACCCGCGCACAAAGCCGCTCCACTCATTGGAGAAGCTATGCTCCAGCGCGCCGTAGATCGTTTTGCTCATAAAGCCATCGCGATCCGGCTGACGAACGCCGCCGGTATTGCCTTCCGCAACCACATCAAAGCCTTTGGTATAGGTATAGTCTCCCGCCAGGGTGACGCGGGTATTACCGCCGAAAGTCTGCTGCGTGCTGCCGCCATAGTTCTGGTCGCCATTTGAGCCCACGCCGGCATTGAGCGTGGTGCCGTCCTGGTCGCGAGTGGTAATAATGTTCACCACCCCGCCAATCGCGTCTGAGCCGTAGACCGCCGAGCGCGGGCCGCGAACGTATTCAATGCGCTGCACCAGAGCGATAGGGAACTGGCTTAAGTCGGAAGAGCCGCTGACGCCCGCCTGATTCAAACGCACGCCATCCACCAAAATTAAGACATGGCTGGAGTTGGTGCCGCGTACGAAAAGAGAGCTCTGCTGCCCCATGCCGCCGTTTTGCGCGATGTCCACGCCCGGCAGGCGGCGCATCACATCGGTGAGAGAGGTTGACTGCCAGCGATCGATATCCTGCCGCGTCACCACGCTCACCGGCGCCAGCACGGTCTCGATAGGTTGCGCCACACGGTTTGCCGTCACCACTAACGTATTTGAATTGCTGTCCTGCGCCCAGCCGGAAAATGCCGTGACGGATAAAGCCGTCATCAGCGAAGCTTTTTTAATCATTGTAAAAGCATCCATAATATAGAGAGGATGCCGCCGGCTCTATCAGTAGCTCGCGATGATAGAAACCAAATGCGACGTATCCGGCAGGTCTTCGGGCTTGGAGGCTGCTTTAAGAAATAATGACTTCCCACGGCTAACCGCAGTGTCTGCACCGAGTGCGCTTATTTCTCGCCTTTCCTTACCGCTGCGCGTCAGCTCCAGATTCGCACTGGATTCCCTATTAACTCAGAGGACCGGTTGCAAGATGCTACAATTAGAAACATATAGATGTCCAGACTGCTATAACGATATTTCATCCGCAACGAGGGCTGGACATCCCCAATGCTTTCCCTACAATCCCCGCGTACTTATTTTATTCAGGATGCATCATGACCCCCGAACACCTTCCTACCGAGCAATACGAAGCGCAACTGGCAGAAAAAGTCGTCCGTTTGCAGAAAATGATGGCCCCTTTTGCCGCGCCGGTTCCGGAGGTGTTTCGTTCGCCGGTCAGCCACTACCGGATGCGCGCTGAATTTCGCCTGTGGCACGACGGCGACGACCTCTATCACATCATCTTCGATCAGCAGACCAAGTCGCGTATTCGCGTCGATACCTTCCCGGCCGCCAGCGAGCTCATCAACCAGCTGATGCCGGCAATGCTCGACGGCGTGCGCCATAACCCGGTCCTGCGCCATAAGCTTTTCCAGATTGATTATCTGACGACCATGAGCAACCAGGCCATCGTCTCGCTGCTCTATCATAAAAAGCTCGACGACGAGTGGCGCCAGCAGGCGGAAGCGCTGCGCGATGCCCTACGCGCGCAAAACCTCAACGTGCAGCTGATTGGACGCGCCACTAAAACCAAAATTGAGCTCGATAGGGATTATGTCGATGAACGTCTGCCGGTTGGCGGGCGCGAAATGATCTATCGTCAGGTGGAAAACAGCTTTACCCAGCCAAACGCGGCGATGAATATTCAGATGCTGGAGTGGGCGCTGGACGTCACCAAAGGTTCCACCGGCGATCTGCTGGAGCTCTACTGCGGCAACGGCAACTTCTCGCTGGCGCTGGCGCGTAACTTCGAGCGCGTGCTGGCGACGGAAATCGCTAAACCGTCAGTCGCCTCCGCGCAATACAATATTGCCGCCAACCATATCGATAACGTGCAAATCATCCGCATGGCGGCGGAAGAGTTTACCCAGGCGATGAACGGCGTGCGGCAGTTTAATCGCCTGCAGGGCATCGATCTGCAGAGCTATCAGTGCGAGACCATTTTTGTCGATCCACCGCGCAGCGGGCTGGATAGCGAGACAGAAAAAATGGTCCAGGCCTATCCGCGAATTCTCTATATCTCCTGCAACCCGGAAACACTGTGCCAGAACCTGGAAACCCTCAGCCAGACGCACAATGTCACCCGCCTGGCGCTATTCGATCAGTTCCCGTATACCCACCATATGGAATGCGGCGTCCTGTTAACGAAGAAATAAACGCATAAAAAAACCCGGCGAACGCAACGTTGCCGGGTTATTGCCTGGCGGATTACTCCGCCGCGGTATCTTTGCGGTTGCGCATCTTGTAACCGATCCAGAACACCATCACGACGGACAGCACCGCCGGGAAGAAGTTAGAGCCGATATCCGGATATTCTGCGCGCACCACGGTGCTATACAGCAGGACGCCGAGAATAAAGCAGGCGGCGGAAAGCCCCGGCAGCCCGACTGGCATACTGCGGTTCTGATAGCGCTGGTGCAGGCAGTACACCGTCAGCAGCAGCGACAGAACCGGGAAGATGGAAAAGGGAACGATTGAGCTGAACAGCGCGGCGAAGGTGCCATTAATGGACAAACCCGCGATCAGCGCCAGCAGTAGCGTACCTTTATCTTGAACTGAGTGTTTCATTGCTCGTCCTTCACGTTATTCGGAATGATGTGACATTTTTTCTTGTTCACGGCGATACCAGTAATACGCGCCTTTTGAAATCATTCTGAGCTGCAGTACCAGCCGCTCTTCCAGCTGTCGGCGCTGCTCCGGACTAACGTCCAACGCTTCCGCACCGGCGTTGAATACGATGGTGACCATAGCTTCAGCCTGCGCTTCAGTAAAGGCGCGCGGCATATGGTTTTCGAGTTCTAAATAGTCGGCAAGTTCCGCGATGAAATGCTGGATCTCGCGCGCTACAGCGGCTCGAAACGCCGCGGATGTGCCAGAACGCTCACGCAACAGCAGACGGAAAGCGTTCGGGTTGTTACCAATAAACTCCATAAAGGTAGAGACGGAGGTGCGGATCACGCTGCCGCCTTTCGCAATGCGCTGGCGCGCCTGGCGCATCAGCTGGCGCAACATTAGCCCGCTTTCGTCTACCATTGTCAGGCCTAACTCATCGACATCGCGAAAATGACGATAAAAGGACGTCGGCGCGATCCCTGCTTCCCGCGCAACCTCGCGCAAGCTCAGGCTGGCAAAGCTTCGCTCAGCGCTAAGTTGGCTAAATGCCGCTTCCACCAGCGAGCGGCGGGTTTTTTCTTTTTGTTGTGCTCTTACGCCCATCACGATGTATGAATCCTTCCAATAGCCCTGTCGGCACTATACCAGAGATTAAAACTAATCGGTTTGTACTGGATTGTGAATGATTGTTTATGAGCCGTTTCTGCTTTTATGCCGCAAAAAAGCACAACGATAATTGGGTTAAAGCTCGCCAAATGTTATCATCGTGTTTATTTTGTGTATAAAACAGGTGAGTAATGCCATGTCACACTCTTGGGATTATGATGCAATAGTGATTGGTTCCGGTCCTGGCGGCGAAGGCGCCGCGATGGGACTGGTGAAACAGGGAGCTCGTGTTGCCGTTATCGAGCGCTACCATAACGTCGGCGGTGGTTGTACCCACTGGGGAACCATCCCGTCAAAAGCGCTTCGCCATGCCGTCAGCCGTATTATTGAGTTTAACCAAAACCCCCTCTACAGCGACCATTCCCGTCTTCTCCGTTCTTCCTTCGCCGACATCCTCAACCATGCCGACAGCGTCATTAACCAGCAAACCCATATGCGTCAGGGTTTCTATGAGCGCAACCACTGCGAAATTCTGCAGGGCAACGCCCACTTTGTTGATGAGCACACGCTGGCGCTGGAGTGTCACGATGGCACCGTAGAAACGGTCACCGCCGAGAAATTCGTTATCGCCTGCGGCTCGCGCCCGTATCATCCGGCCGACGTCGATTTCCACCACCCGCGTATTTACGACAGCGATTCCATTCTTAGCCTGCACCACGAACCGCGCCACGTGATCATTTACGGCGCCGGGGTGATCGGCTGCGAGTACGCGTCGATCTTCCGCGGTATGGAGGTGAAGGTCGATCTGATCAACACCCGCGATCGTCTACTGGCGTTCCTCGATCAGGAGATGTCCGATTCGCTCTCCTATCACTTCTGGAACAGCGGCGTGGTTATCCGCCACAACGAAGAGTACGAGAAAATCGAAGGCGTTGATGATGGCGTGATCATGCATCTGAAATCCGGTAAGAAGCTGAAAGCTGACTGTCTGCTGTATGCCAACGGCCGTACCGGTAACACCGACACCCTGGCGCTGGAAAATATCGGTCTGCAAACCGACAGCCGCGGCCAGCTGAAAGTGAACAGCATGTATCAGACCGCTCTGCCGCATATCTATGCCGTCGGCGACGTTATCGGTTATCCGAGCCTGGCGTCAGCGGCTTACGATCAGGGGCGCATCGCCGCACAGGCGCTGATCAAAGGCGAAGCCTCCGCGCATCTGATTGAAGATATCCCGACCGGGATCTACACCATTCCAGAAATCAGCTCAGTGGGTAAAACCGAGCAGCAGCTAACCGCCATGAAGGTGCCTTATGAGGTGGGTCGCGCGCAGTTTAAACATCTGGCGCGGGCGCAAATCGTCGGTATGAGCGTAGGTACGCTGAAGATTCTGTTCCATCGCGAGACGAAAGAGATCCTCGGTATCCACTGCTTTGGTGAGCGCGCGGCCGAAATTATTCATATCGGTCAGGCGATTATGGAGCAGAAAGGTGGCGGTAACACCATTGAGTACTTCGTTAACACCACCTTTAACTACCCGACCATGGCCGAAGCCTATCGGGTAGCGGCGTTAAACGGCTTAAACCGCCTCTTTTAACGCCTTATCAAAGTGGCCATCCATAGTACTGCGGATGGCCTCCGCCAGATGCTCATAGCGGCTACGCAGCGGCGAACCAGGACGATAAACCAGCCCGATGGTACGTCTTGGTTCCGGCTTAATGCACGGAATATAGACCACGCCATCGCGTTTTCTCTCCTGCGGCACCGCCAGCGCCGGCAGCAGCGTAATACCACTTCCGGCGGCAACCATGTTGCGCAGCGTTTCAAGGCTGGTCGCCCGGAAGTGGGTATCTTCATCCGCACCCGCTTCAAAGCAGAAGCCCATCGCCTGGTCGCGCAGACAGTGTCCGTCTTCCAGCATCAATAGCTTTTCACCCGCTAAATCCGCCATCGGAACGCGATCGCGCTCTGCCCACGGATGGTCTTCGTAGATAGCCAGCATCATCGGCTCATCGAACAGCGGCACTTCGATAAAGGCTTCACTCTCTTTAACCAGCGCGAGGATCGCGCAGT
Organism: Klebsiella sp. CN_Kp091; assembly: GCF_040065095.1. NCBI lineage: Bacteria > Pseudomonadati > Pseudomonadota > Gammaproteobacteria > Enterobacterales > Enterobacteriaceae > Klebsiella > Klebsiella sp. CN_Kp091. The sequence continues at coordinate 7,325 of NZ_JBEAIO010000045.1, forward strand.
CGAGCTTACCGCTATCGAGCTGCGCCAGCAGCTGATGGGTTTGCGCCTCATGCAGATACATTTCCAGCTTCGGGAAAGTCTGATGCAGCATCGGGATTATGTGCGGCAGCAAATATGGCCCCACCGTCGGGATCAGGCCGATATGCAGCGGCCCGGACATGGTTTCCCCTTGCTGGCTTGCCATCTCCTTGAGCACTTTTACTTCGCGTAGCACGGTACGCGCCTGATCCACCAGCAGCAAACCCGCCTGAGTGAACAGAACCTTACGGCTGGTGCGCTCCAGCAACATCACCCCAAGTTCATCTTCCAGCTTGCGAATTTGTCCGCTGAGCGTGGGCTGACTGACGTGGCAGGAATCTGCCGCACGTCGGAAGTGGCGATGTTCAGCCAGCGCTACCAGGTATTCAAGATCGCGAATATTCATTATTCATCCTCCATCGCCACGATAGTCCATGGCGATAGATAGAATAGCAACGAACGATTATCCCTATCAAGTTTTCTGTTCAATAATAACCACAGAAACGAGGAGAACATCTGAAAATCATTGAGTCGCCTCACAGTTTCCCTACCCGAACAACTAAAGCCAACGTGAACTTTTGCGGACTTCGTGTCCGCTTTTTTTTACGTAAAAAAGCCCGGGGAGTACCCAGGCTCATTCAACACCGGTGCAATCTCTTACACCAGGCGCTGTCTGGCGTCGGCAATCGCCTGCGTCACCTGCTGCGGCGAGACGCCGCCTTTGGCCGCACGTTTATCAAGGCAGGACTGCAACGACAGGATCGGATAGACGTCATCGCCGATAACGTTGCTGAACTTTTGCAGGTCGCTTAACGGTAAATCTTCCAGCGCTTTGCCCTGAGCAATCGCTTCAACCACCGCTTCACCGACGATATGGTGTGCTTCACGGAACGGAACGCCTTTTGCTACCAGGTAATCCGCCAGCTCGGTAGCGTTGGCGTAACCCTGCTGCGCCGCTTCCGCACAGCGCGGACGTTTCACCTGGATACCGTCCAGCACCAGCGCCGCCATGTGCAGGCAGTCGAGCCAGGTGTCCAGCGCATCGAACAGCCCTTCTTTGTCTTCCTGCATATCTTTGTTGTAGGCCAGCGGTAGCCCTTTCAGGGTCATCATCATGCCGGTCAGCGCGCCCTGCACGCGGCCGCATTTACCGCGGATCAGTTCCAGCGCATCCGGGTTTTTCTTCTGCGGCATCAGTGACGAGCCGGAAGTAACGCGGTCAGACAATTCAACAAAACCCGCTTCGCCGGTATTGAAGAAAATCAGATCTTCGGCAAAACGCGACAGGTGCACCATGCCGATAGAGGCATCGGAAAGCAGCTCCAGCACGTGATCGCGATCGGAGACGCTATCGAGGCTGTTACGGGTCGCCGATGCGAAACCCAACCAACCGGCCAGCTGTTCACGGTCGATTTCATAAGCGGTTCCCGCCAGCGCGCCGCAGCCCAGCGGGCTGACATCAAGGCGCTTGAGCGCATCCTGCAGGCGGCTTTCATCACGGGCCAGCATTTCAACGTAGGCCAGACACCAGTGCGCAAAAGTCACCGGCTGGGCGCGCTGCAGATGGGTATAACCCGGCATCACCGCGTCCTGATTGTTGCCCGCGGTTTCCACCAGCGCGCTTTGCAGTTGGCGGGTCGCGGACAGCAGCTCGGTGACGGTCTCTTTGCACCACAGCTTGAGATCGGTGGCGACCTGGTCATTACGACTACGTCCGGTATGCAGTTTTTTGCCCAACTGGCCGACTTTATCGATCAGTTTTCCTTCGACCCAGCTATGGATATCTTCGGCATCGCTTTCAAGGATTTGCTGCGGGTTGGCGCGTACCTCTTCCAGCAAGACGTTCAGCGCCTCTTCCAGCTGCAGTTGCTCATCGGCGGTCAGTACGCCTACGGTTACCAGCGCTTTGGACCAGGCGACGGATCCCACGATATCCTGTTCCGCCAGACGATAGTCAAAGCGTAAAGAGTCGTTGAATTGTTTGAACCGCTGATCTGCTGCCTGTGTAAAACGCCCGCCCCAAAGTGCCATAACATGCTTCCTTAATTCGTGAGTTCTGCCGGGCCGCGCTACGCTTACCCGGCCTACGGTCTTGTTGCCCCGGCAAGCAACGCGCCGCCGGGCATTCAATCTTAAGCCAAAATACGCGTACCGATCGGGGTACCGTTAAATAATGCCGGCAGCTGCTCGGCATGGCGCCAGGAGGCGATATCTACCGGACGGCCCAGCTCGCGCGCCGCGTCCAGCGCCGCGTTCACTTTCACGATCATGCCGTCGGTAATAATGCCCTGTTCAATCAGTTGCTCGGCCCTGGAGGCAGTCATTTCCGCAATCCGCTGACCTTTACCGTCGAGAATGCCGCTAACATCGGACAGCAGGATAAGATCCGCGCCCAGCGTCGCCGCCAGCGCCGTCGCTGCCTGATCGGCGTTGACGTTCATCAGTTGTCCTTGGTCGGTGACGCCGATCGAGCTCACGACAGGCAGGTAGCCGCCCGCCAACAGCGTATTGATAAGCGTCGGCGAGCCTGCCTGCGCTTTACCAACGTGGCCCAGTTCTTCATCCAACTGAGTCACCTTCACGCTATCGCCATCGCCGAGGAACAGCCCTACCGAAGCCAGACCATGCTTTTTCGCCCATGCCAGCAGCGTTTTGTTGGCGGTTCCCGCCAGCGCGCCGGTAATGATGTCAATCTGATCGGCAGGCGTTACGCGCAGGCCATTTTTCTTTTTCACCGGCAGATTAAGCTGTTTCATCAGCTCATCCACCACGCAGCCGCCGCCGTGGACGATAACCAGCGGACGCTGGTGTGTTTCGCGGTAGTGCACCAGCGCGGTAAACAGACGTTCCAGCGCTTCTTCGCTATCCAACAACACGCCGCCAAGTTTGATAATCAATGGATTGTTCATCATCACACCTTAAATTAAAGACTGCGTCTCAGCGAAGCCGAAACGAATGTTAGCGCACTGCACGGCCTGCGCTGCCGCGCCTTTCAGCAGGTTATCTTCTGCGGCCACGACGATAATATGTTCATCCTGGACGGCAAAACCGATATCACAGAATGGCAGCCCAACCACATTTTTCAGCGCCGGTACGCCTTTATCGTATAAACGGACCAACGGCTTATTGGCATAGGCCTGCTGGAAGACCTCTGCAACCTGCTCTTTACCGACGCCCGGCTTCAGGCGACAGGTAATGGTTTCAAGAATACCGCGTTTAAAATTGCCCAAATGGGGAGTGAAGATCACCTCTGCGCCCAGATGGGTGGCAATTTCTGGATGATGGCGATGATTGAAAACGCCGTACGGCTGCAGGCTGACTTCACAGAAGCTATTGCTCATCGCCGCCTTACGACCGGCGCCGCTGACGCCGCTGGTGGCGTTGATCACCGGCCACTGCTTCAGATCCAGCAGACCGGCATCGATCAGCGGTTTTAACGACAGCTGCGCCGCCGTCGGGTAGCAGCCAGGCACCGCGATCAAATTCGCCTCTTTCAATGCTTCGACGTTCCACTCCGCCAGGCCGTATACCGCCTGTTTGAGCAGGTCCGGATGCCGATGAGTGAAACCGTAGTATTTTTCGTAGAACGCGCCATCGTTGACGCGAAACGCGCCGGACAAATCGAACACCACGCAGCCCGCGGCCAAAAACTGCGGCGCCAGATCGTGGCTAACTTCATGCGCGGTCGCGAGGAACACCACATCCGCGCCAGCGCTAAATTCGCTGATATCAGACATCGCCTGCAGCGGCAGGTCGACAATACCTTTCAGCTGCGGATGTATATCGGAAATGAACTTTCCAGCATCATTACTTTGCGCGGAGACGGTCAAAGCGGTTATGTTCATATGAGGGTGGCGATTTACATAGGCCACCAGCTCTGCGCCGGCATAGCCGCTAGCTCCCACGATCAGCGTATTTAGCATTGGAAGAGCATCTCCTTACATTCGATGGGTTTTATTGCGCTCAACGATATTGTATTTTTATTCACAAATACTGCATGAATATTGATACTATCATGACCAGAGGTGTGTCAACAATGAAAAACAATTTACCGCCCTTTATCGAGATTTACCGCGCATTGATCGCCACACCTTCCATCAGCGCGACCGAAGAAGCGCTGGATCAAAGCAATGAGTCTTTAATCAATTTACTCGGCGGCTGGTTCCGCGATCTGGGCTTTAACGTCGAGATCCAGCCGGTACCTGAGACGCGTAATAAATTCAATATGTTGGCCAGTACCGGCCACGGCGCTGGCGGCCTGCTGCTCGCCGGGCATACCGATACCGTGCCTTTCGACGATGGCCGCTGGACTCGCGACCCGTTTACCCTTACCGAGCACGACAACAAACTCTACGGACTCGGCACGGCCGATATGAAAGGCTTCTTCGCGTTTATCCTCGATGCCCTGCGCGACGTTGACGTCAGTAAATTGAAAAAACCGCTGTATATACTGGCTACCGCTGACGAAGAAACCAGCATGGCGGGCGCGCGCTACTTCGCCGAAACCACACAGCTGCGCCCGGATTGCGCGATCATCGGCGAGCCGACCTCGCTGCAGCCGGTACGGGCGCATAAAGGGCACATTTCAACAGCGGTACGCGTACTGGGCCAGTCCGGCCACTCCAGCGACCCGGCGCGCGGCGTGAACGCTATCGAACTGATGCACGATGCGATTGGCCGCATCATGCAACTGCGCGATGACTTAAAAGAGCGTTACCACTACGCCGCCTTCACCGTGCCTTATCCGACGCTCAACCTGGGCGCTATTCACGGCGGCGATGCATCCAACCGCATCTGCGCCTGCTGCGAGCTGCACATGGATATTCGTCCATTGCCGGGTATGACGCTTAACGACCTGAACGGCCTGCTGGATGAAGCGCTGGCGCCGGTGAGCGAACGCTGGCCGGGGCGTCTGACGGTCTCTGAGCTGCATCCGCCGATCCCTGGCTATGAATGCCCTCCGGACCACAAGCTGGTCGAAGTGGTTGAAAAACTGCTCGGCGCGCAGACCGAAGTGGTGAACTACTGCACCGAAGCGCCGTTTATCCAGACGCTGTGTCCTACGCTGGTGTTAGGTCCGGGCTCCATCAACCAGGCCCACCAGCCGGATGAATATCTGGAGACGCGGTTTATTAAGCCGACGCGCGAGCTCATCACCCAGGTTGTCCATCACTTCTGCTGGCATTAATCGCTGCTATTTTCCCGCCTTCGCGTCCGGAGGCGGGAGAGTGACGATCGTCACACTTCCATAAGTAATGCTTATCCGCCGACCGCTGAGTTAACTTTCGCAAATTATCGCTATTTATTCGTTTGCTGAAGCGATTTCGCAGCAATTGACGCGGGGGTATTTACGTGGCTTTATAAAAGACGGGTTGCTTATCCACTGCTCAAATCACGGAGCGCCGGATATAACAAAATAAAATGAGATGGGGTGTCTGGGGTAACATGAACGAACAATATTCCGCTTTGCGTAGTAATGTCAGTATGCTCGGTAAGGTGCTGGGCGACACCATCAAGGATGCGCTAGGAGAAAACATTCTTGATCGAGTCGAAACTATCCGTAAGTTGTCCAAATCTTCTCGCGCGGGCAATGAGGCCAATCGCCAGGAGCTGCTTACCACGCTGCAAAACTTGTCCAACGACGAGCTGCTGCCGGTGGCGCGCGCCTTTAGCCAGTTTTTGAATCTGGCTAATACCGCCGAGCAATATCACAGCATTTCGCCCAACGGCGAAGCCGCCAGCAATCCGGAAGTTATTGCTCGTACCCTGAGAAAACTCAAAGACCAACCCAATCTCAACGAAGACACCATTAAAAAAGCGGTGGAATCCCTGTCGCTGGAGCTGGTGTTAACCGCTCACCCGACCGAGATCACCCGCCGGACGCTGATCCATAAAATGGTGGAAGTCAACAACTGCCTTAAGCAGTTGGATAACAAAGATATCGCCGACTACGAGCACAATCAGCTGATGCGCCGCCTGCGCCAGCTGATCGCCCAGTCCTGGCATACCGATGAAATTCGTAAGTACCGCCCTTCTCCGGTCGATGAAGCCAAATGGGGTTTCGCGGTAGTTGAAAACAGCCTGTGGGAAGGCGTGCCGAACTATCTGCGCGAGCTGAACGAACAGCTGGAAGCCAACCTCGGCTACCAGCTACCGGTTGATTTCGTCCCGGTACGCTTCACCTCCTGGATGGGCGGCGACCGTGACGGCAACCCGAACGTCACCGCCGATATCACCCGCCACGTGCTGCTGCTCAGCCGCTGGAAAGCGACCGATCTGTTCCTGAAAGATATCCAGGTGCTTATCTCTGAGCTGTCGATGGTCGAATGCACCGACGAGCTCCGCGATTTGGCCGGCGCGGAAGGCGCGCAAGAGCCGTATCGTTATCTGATGAAAAAGCTGCGTAGTCAGTTGATGGAGACCCAGGCCTGGCTGGAAGCTCGCCTGAAAGGGCAAAAACTGCCGAAACCGGCAGGGCTTATCACGCAAAACGAACAGCTGTGGGAACCGCTGTATGCCTGCTATAAATCGCTCCAGGCCTGCGGCATGGGCATCATCGCCAACGGCGAACTGCTTGATACCCTGCGCCGGGTGAAATCTTTCGGCGTACCGCTGGTGCGTATCGATATTCGTCAGGAAAGCACCCGCCACACCGAAGCGCTGGGCGAAATGACCCGCTACCTCGGGATCGGCGATTATGAAAGCTGGTCGGAAGCCGACAAGCAGGCCTTCCTGATCCGTGAACTGAACTCCAAACGCCCGCTGCTGCCGCGTCAGTGGGAGCCGAGCGAAGAGACCCGCGAAGTTCTCGACACCTGCAAAGTGATCGCCGAAGCGCCGCGTGGATCGATCGCTGCTTATGTGATCTCAATGGCCAAAACGCCGTCCGACGTGCTGGCGGTTCATTTGCTGTTAAAAGAAGCCGGTATCGGCTTCGCGCTGCCGGTTGCGCCGCTGTTTGAAACGCTGGACGACCTGAACAACGCCAACGACGTCATGACTCAGTTGCTGAATATTGACTGGTATCGCGGCTTTATTCAGGGCAAACAGATGGTCATGATCGGTTATTCCGACTCGGCCAAAGATGCTGGCGTCATGGCCGCGTCCTGGGCCCAGTACCAGGCCCAGGACGCGCTGATCAAAACCTGCGAAAAAGCCGGTATTGAACTGACGCTGTTCCACGGTCGCGGCGGCTCCATCGGTCGCGGCGGCGCGCCGGCCCACGCGGCGCTGCTCTCGCAGCCGCCGGGCAGCCTGAAAGGCGGGCTGCGCGTCACCGAACAGGGCGAGATGATCCGCTTTAAGTACGGCCTGCCGGAAGTGACCATCAGCAGCCTGTCGTTGTACACCAGCGCGATTCTGGAAGCCAACCTGCTGCCGCCGCCGGAACCAAAACCGCAGTGGCGCGAAATCATGGCCGAGCTGTCCGATGTCTCCTGCAAGATGTACCGCGGCTACGTGCGGGAAAACAAAGACTTCGTCCCTTATTTCCGCTCCGCGACCCCGGAACAGGAACTGGGCAAACTGCCGCTTGGCTCGCGCCCGGCGAAGCGTCGCCCGACCGGCGGCGTCGAGTCACTGCGCGCCATCCCGTGGATCTTCGCCTGGACCCAGAACCGCCTGATGCTGCCGGCCTGGCTGGGCGCCGGCGCCGCGCTGCAGAAAGTGGTCGAGGGCGGTAAGCAAAGCGAGCTGGAAAGCATGTGCCGCGATTGGCCATTCTTCTCGACCCGTCTCGGAATGCTGGAGATGGTCTACTCAAAAGCCGACCTGTGGCTGGCGGAGTACTACGATCAGCGGCTGGTGAAACCGGAACTGTGGAAACTCGGTGAAGAGCTGCGTCAGCTGTTAACCGCCGATATCAAAGTGGTGTTGGCTATCGCCAACGACTCCCACCTGATGGCCGACCTGCCGTGGATAGCCGAATCCATCCAGTTGCGTAACATCTATACCGACCCGCTGAACGTCCTGCAGGCCGAACTGCTGCACCGTTCGCGCCAGGCCGAAGAGGCTGGCGAGGAACCGGATGCGCGCGTTGAACAAGCGCTGATGGTCACTATTGCCGGCGTCGCGGCAGGAATGCGTAATACCGGCTAGTCACTGTTTCCCCCGGCCGCCCGGCCGGGGGATTTTCCCTCTCGTTTTAGTGATGCAACATCTCATCGACGATCTGCTCTTTATGCAGCGCATAAGGATAATAGGTCGGCCAGTTATCCATCTCTTTCAGCAAGGCTTCCTGAGATTCATTGCCCATAAATATATGGAAATGCTGTGATTTACGCGGGCTAATAATGTGGTCGCTGAATTGGACGAATTTCGGCGCGTTACCATCGCCCTGTTGGCACTCAAACAGGTAACGAACCCCCTTCTTGCCAGAGGCGTATTGCAGAATTTTGTAGCCTGAGTAGGTATATTTGCAGCTATTAACGGTCTTGCCGACGTGGAACTCTATCACCCCATCTTCGATGCCAATCTGCTCCACATCGGTGGCGTAACCTTTCTTGTAATAGGCGCGATACTCTTCCACGCTCATGGCGCCGGGCTTTTTCGCCTTCTGCTCCAGCACCGGATCAAGGTCGCCATTCAGCAGATACGGATAGACTGACTGCCAGACGCCATCCCAATCGCTCAACGCGCGATCCTTCACATCTTTATCGGCAAAAATGCCTTCGCTGGCCTGGCGTTCTGTTTCAGTTAACGCCGGGCCATGACTATGATTACCGTGGGCAAAAGCCTGAGCGCCGGCAAGCGCTATGCCGAAACCAAACGCGAGCATGGGGATCTTTCGGGTCATTACTCTCTCCTGAGTTAAATATCGATTGCGACAAAATGTTACGATATAACATATCTTAATCGGGAAGCAATAACGATGAGTTCGTACTTTTACCGCTGGAAAAATGTCCGGTATGATGAAATGCGTGGCGTTTTGGCGGGGTAAAGATGGATAACAGCATCAATCAGCTCATTGATTCATTAGTGAAAAAACAAACCTGCATTGCGGAAGTGCATTTTGCCGGAGAATCACGCCCGCCAGCCGACGCCGCGATCAAGGTTGATTTTCCACGTCTGAATATCGTCATTGAGGGGCAGTTGTACGATCTCGCCCTCGGCGATAACGCCGCGCCGCTGCAGGCGCGTGACGTACTCTATATTGCGAGCGATAGCTGGAACTGGCCGCGATGGCAGACCCCATGCCTGCTGCTAAGCATCTTATTCGGCAAACAGCAGCTGGAATTTTCGCTGCAGCGCTGGAACGGAGAAGCGCTAACCCTGGTCCAGAAGATTCAGGTACCGCGCCGCGGGCCGCGCGTGGGTTCATTTCTGCTACAGGCGCTAAATGAAATACGCATGCAGCCGCAGGAGCAGCAAACCGCCCGCTGCATCGTCATTAGCCTACTCAGCCACTGTACCGATCTACTGGGTAGCCAGGCGCAAACCTCATCGCGCAGCCAGGCGCTATTCGAGGCGATCCGCCAATATATCGATATTCATTTCGCCGAGCCGCTGAGCCGGGAATCCGTAGCACAGGCGTTTTATCTCTCTCCCAACTATCTCTCGCATCTGTTTCAGAAGTGCGGACCTATGGGCTTTAACGAATACCTCAATCATATCCGTCTCGAACAGGCGCGCATGCTGCTGAAGGGTCATGATATGAAGGTAAAAGATATCGCCCACGCCTGCGGCTTCGCCGACAGCAATTACTTCTGCCGCCTGTTTCGCAAGAATACTGAACGTTCACCTTCCGAGTATCGCCGCCAGTACCATAGCCAGCTGACGGAAAACCCCTCTGCGCCGTAAAACTAGATTTTTGTAAGTTACTGATTTCTACCTGCAGGCTATTTCAGCCTGGAGGTATTATCACACGGACAAACGTGATCTAAATCACCCTTAACCGTAATGCGTACATTTATCCAGTTTTTGGCAAATTTGTCATCTGGCGGGCAGGCAAACGGAAGCCGTATCCTTACCTCAACATCATTGAATTACACATCGAGGAATGGTTATGGAACTCTATCTGGACACCGCGAACGTCGCTGAAGTTGAACGTCTGGCCCGCATTTATCCGCTGGCTGGCGTCACCACCAACCCGAGCATCATCGCCGCCGGCAAAACCCCGGTTTGGGACGTGCTGCCGCGCCTGCAAAAAGCCGTTGGCCCGGAAGGTATTCTGTTCGCGCAGACCATGAGTCGCGATGCGCAAGGTATGGTGGCTGAAGCCAAACGCCTGAGTAACGCCGTACCAGGAATCGTGGTTAAGATCCCGGTCACCGCCGAAGGCCTCGCCGCCATCAAAGTGCTAAAAAAAGAAGGCATCCCTACGCTTGGCACCGCGGTCTATAGCGCTTCCCAGGGGCTGCTCGCGGCGCTGGCCGGCGCGAAATACGTCGCGCCGTACGTCAACCGCGTCGACGCCCAGGGCGGTGACGGTATTCGCATGGTGCAAGAACTGCAATCCCTGCTGGAAATGCACGCCCCGGAAAGCAAAGTCCTGGCCGCGAGCTTCAAAACCCCGCGTCAGGCGCTGGATTGCCTGTTAGCCGGCTGCGAAGCTATCACCCTCCCCCTAGACGTAGCGCAACAAATGCTCGGCACCCCTGCGGTAGAGTCAGCCATAGAGAAGTTCGAGCAGGACTGGAATAACGCATTTGGCACGTTGAACCTGTAATCCGATCGTCGGCCGCCAACAGGCGGCTTGCACGGTCATCGCGGAGGAATCGAAATGGATCGCATTATTCAATCACCCGGTAAATACATCCAGGGCGCTGGCGCCATCAAGCGCCTCGGCGAATATCTCAAACCGCTGGCTGAACGCTGGCTAATCATCGGCGACAAGTTCGTTCTCGGCTTTGCCGAAGAGCAGCTGCGTACCAGCCTGAGCGGCGCTGGTCTGGTGGCCGAAATCGCCCCGTTCGGCGGTGAATGTTCGCAAAATGAAATCAACCGCCTGCGCGATATCGCCAGCAGCGCCCAATGCCATGCGGTGCTCGGCATCGGCGGCGGCAAGACTTTGGATACCGCGAAAGCGCTGGCTCACTATATGCATCTGCCGGTAGTCGTGGCGCCGACCATCGCCTCCACCGATGCGCCGTGCAGCGCGTTGTCTGTTATCTATACCGACGATGGCGAATTCGAAAGCTATCTGATGCTGCCGCACAACCCGAACATGGTGGTTGTCGATACGCAGATCGTCGCAGGCGCGCCAGCTCGCCTGCTGGCCGCCGGGATTGGCGATGCGCTGGCGACCTGGTTTGAAGCCCGCGCCTGCTCGCGCAGCGGCGCGACTACAATGGCGGGTGGTAAATGCACCCAGGCGGCGCTGGCGCTGGCGGAGCTATGCTACAACACGCTGGTTGAAGAAGGCGAAAAGGCGATGCTTGCCGCCGAGCAGCATGTGGTTACCCCAGCGCTCGAACGGGTGATCGAAGCCAACACCTACCTGAGCGGCGTCGGCTTTGAGAGCGGCGGGCTGGCGGCGGCGCACGCGATTCACAATGGCCTGACCGCCATCCCGGACGCCCATCACTTCTACCACGGCGAAAAGGTCGCATTTGGTACCCTGACGCAGCTGGTGCTGGAAAACGCGCCGGTGGAAGAAATTGAGACCGCTGCGGCGCTTTGTCACAGCGTCGGTCTGCCCATCACGCTGGCGCAGCTCGATATTAAAGGCGATATCCCGGCCAAAATGCGTACAGTCGCGGAGGCCGCCTGCGCCGAAGGCGAAACTATCCACAATATGCCGGGCGGCGCCAGCGCCGACCAGGTGTATGCCGCGCTGTTGGTGGCCGACCAATACGGTCAGCGTTTCCTGCAAGAGTGGGAATAACCTTTCCCTTTACGCCCGGCGTTTGCCGGGCGTGTTCTTTCATGTTCCTTTCATCGCCAATTGCCCGCACGCTGGATGTGTTTTATAGTGCGTTTTTCCTTTGGGCGAACCGTTGTTATGCAATCATCAGATAGAAGAATGAGCATTTACGCCATTCTGCAGCAGGACAAAAAAGTCGTTGTGAACGAACTGGCCGAGAAATTCGGCGTCACCAAAATGACTATTCGTCGGGATCTGTCATTCTTTGAAAAACAGGGAATCGTCAAAACGACCTACGGCGGCGCCTATCTGACCAGCGGCGCCAGCGTCGAGCCAAGCTTCCAGCTTAAATCCGTGCAGATGGTTGACGATAAACACCTGATTGGCCGTAAAGCGGCAGAACTGGTTGAAGACGGCGACACGATCATCATCGACTGCGGGACCACGCTGCTGGCGCTGGCGCAATCTATTTTCGATAAAAAAATTATGGTGATCACTAACTCAGTACCGGTAGTGAATCTGCTAAAGGGGCGAAAAAACATCAAGCTAATCGTCGCCCCGGGGGAATATGAAGATGATACCCAGGGGATGATCTCTTTCAGTACCGCGGAGTTTTTCAGCACCATTCATGCCGATAAGGTCTTTATCAGCACCCAGGGTATTAACCAGCATGGCGAGCTAACGGTCCCTAAAATGACCGATGCCCACGTCAAGCGGGCGCTGCTACGCGCCGGACGACAAAAAATCCTTCTCGCCGATAAAAGTAAATTCGAGCAAACTTTCCTTGCCGGGCATGCCCGACTGGACGATTTTGACATCGTTATTAGTCAGGATGGCCTCCCTGCCGACATCCTCTCCCTGCTGACTGCGCAAAAAACCGAGCTGCTGTTGGCCGACAGCGCAGCGTAACCTCACGCCCGGCAACGGGCGTTTGTTCTTTTCCGTTTTTTCTAAATGTTCTTTTTAGATTTATTAATGATAAATAGAACACAAAAGATCATAAATGAATTGACAAAAGAACACCTCAGGCGTGGAATAGCGATACCCCCTCCAGAATTGAGGTCTTTATGAACGGATTACTGAGCTTCAAACCTACCAACGACGATTGCGACTTCGCGCGTATCGCTAAAAAACAGGATCAGATGTTCCATCGCGTAGCGACGCTGTGTCCGGAACGAGCAGAGATCATCACCGAGTCGTTTAAACGCTCCGAAGGCCAGTCCATCGTGATTCGCCGGGCTTTGGCGTTAGCCGATATTCTGGAGAAAATGACCATCTATATCGAACCGGATATGCTGATTGTCGGCAACCAGGCGAGCGCCAATTTTGCCGCCCCGGTGTTCCCGGAATTCTCTTTTAACTGGGTTATCGATGAACTGGACGAATTTGATAAGCGTTCCGGTGATAGTTTCCGCGTTTCCGAGTCCACTAAGGCCCGTCTGCGCGCCCTGCAGGATTACTGGCAGGGAAAAACCCACCAGGATGAAGTGCTTGCCAACTTGCCGCAAATTAACCGCCTCGCGGAAAAACAGGGCGTGCTGCACCGCGGCGGCATCAGCATGTCCGGCGACGGCCATATCATTCCGAACCACGATTTCGTACTGGAAGTTGGCTATGGCGGTATGCGCGATATCGCCAAACAGCACCTGGAAAATGACGACAACCTGACCGACGAGCAAAAAGATTTCTATCAGGCGGTTATTATTACCATGGAAGCCGCGCTGAAATACTGCAAGCGCTTCTCCGCGCTTGCTAAAACCGAAGCGGCGAGAGTTTCCGATGCCAAACGCCGCGACGAACTGCTGGCGATGAGCGACATGTTCGCCCATCTGATGGAAGGGAAAGCCCGTAGCTTCTATGAAGCCGTGGAAACCGTCTACCTTACCCATTTGCTGATGATGATTGAAAGCAACGGCCACTCTTTCTCCTTTGGCCGCTTCGACCAGTACGTCTGGCCGTATTACGAAGCCGATATCAAAGCCGGGAAGATCAGCAAAGAGAAAGCGCTGGAGATCCTGACCCACTTCTTCATCATGACCAACAGCCTGAATAAAGTGCGCCCGTGGGGTCATACTCAGTACAGCGGGGGCTATCCGCTTTACTCCAACCTGATGGTTGGCGGCATGAAGCCTGACGGCAGCGACGGCACTAACGATCTTTCCTATCTTTCGCTGGAAGCTATGGCGCTAACCGGCCTGCCGGAACCAAACCTCAGCGTTCGTTTCTCAAAAGATACCCCGCATTCGCTGATGCAGGATTCTGCAAAGCTCATTCGTAAAGGCTTCGGTATGCCGTCGATCTTCTGCGACGAAGTGGTTATCCCTGCCATGATGACGCTGGGCCTGACGGAAGAAGTCGCCCGCGAATACGCTTCAATGGGTTGCGTAGAAACCGCGATCCCAGGCCGCTGGGGGCATCGCGCCACCGGCATGACCTACGTGAACTTCGGCAAAATCCTTGAGCTGGTGATGAACAACGGCTGCGATCCGGCAACCGGCGTGCAGTTAGTTAAAATCAACGGTAAAGAAGGCCGCGAGATAAACTATCAGTCTTATGATGAAGTATGGGCGGCATGGAACCAGCTACTGGAGTTTTACTCCGATCTGGCGGTAGATTGCGATCTGGTCTGCGACCGGGCGCTGAAATATCACGATGCTGATGCCTTTGCCTCCGCCACGATTAACTGTTCACTTGAACGCGGTAAGACGTTGAAAAACGGCGGCGCGGAATATGATTTCGTGAGTTCCTCCAACATCGGCCCTTCCGTGGTCGGCGACAGCCTGGCGGCAGTGAAAAAGCTGGTCTTCGACGATAAAGTCCTGACGCTTCAACAGCTGCGCGACGCCATGGATAGCAACTTTGCAGGTCTGGAAGGCGCGCGCGTGCGCAAACTGTGCCGCAATGCGCCGAAGTTTGGTAACGATATCGACTATGTCGATCATATCGTCGCCGATGTATTCGAGTCCTATCTCAAATTACTGCCGAAATACAAAACCGATCGCTATGGTAAGGGGCCGAAAGGCTGCGGCTATACCATGTCGACCTCTAATATTACTTCATACGTGCCGAATGGTTTTGACGTCGGCGCCACGCCGGATGGTCGCCTGGCGACACTACCGCTGAATGAAGGCGCCTCTCCGTGCCTAGGCGCGGATAAAGAAGGCCCGACGGCGGTCATTAACTCGGTTGCGAAACTGCCGAACCAGAAAATCGCCGGCGGCCAGTTGCTGAACATGAAGTTCACGCCAAGCGCGCTGGAAGGCGATGATAATCTGGAGAAATTTACCGCCTTTATGGAAGCCAGCCGTGAGAAAAACATCTTCCATAACCAGTTCAACATCATTGATTCCAATATTCTGCGCGCCGCGAAGGCGAATCCGCAGGATTACCCGAATCTGATGGTGCGCGTTGCCGGGTATTGCGCGCTGTTCTCAACGCTGATGCCGGAAGCGCAGGATGCGATTATCGCGCGCACCGAACTGAGCTGGTAAGAGAGGAAACGCGATGAGAACTGGCCTGATTTCCCGAATTCAACGTTATTCCACCAAAGATGGCCCAGGAATACGCAGCACCGTCTTTATGCAACAGTGCAACCTGCGCTGCCAGTGGTGCGCGAATCCGGAAACCATCGGGCCAGGCCACAACGTTTTCTGGTTTGAAGAACGCTGCCGCCAGTGCGGTACCTGCGTACAGGCGGCGAACAACCACGCCATTACCCTTGCTGAACCGGGCAATGGCGTCAATATAGACCGTAGAAATTGCACCAATTTGCTGGATATGGTCGATCTCTGTCCCTACGACGGCTATGAAAAAGTCGCTAAAGAGATGACCTCGCACCAGTTGGCGGAATTACTACTGCGCGACAAGACATTTTACGACTCAAGCGCAGGCGGCGTGACCTTTTCCGGCGGCGAGCCGGCGCTACAGGCGGAGTTCGTCAAAGAAACTGCGCAAATATTGAAAGCGCAGGGCGTGCATGTGTGTCTCGACACCGCAGGGAATGTCCGCTGGGAAAAACTGCGCCCGCTGATTGAAACGGTCGATCTGGTCTCTTACGACTTTAAAGCATTCAACTCCGAGACCCACCTCGCCTGTACCGGCGTAGACAATCGGCGGATCCTCGACAATGCCAAAGCGATCGCCGCCATGGGCAAACCGATCCTCGCGCGCATGGTGATCGTGCCGACGCGTAACGACGATCCGGAGGATATTCGCCAGCGTCTCGACTTTATTCGTAAGCTCGGCCCGGCAGTTTTACAGGTTGATATTCTCGAATACCATATTTATGGCATCGGTAAATATCAAAAGCTTGGTATGCCCTATTTTCTGCACAACATCCCGGCATGCCAACGCGAAGTCACGGAACAAATTAAACAATACGCTGAAGATATTGGATTAAAAGCCACCATTGGCGGTTAAGGATTAACATGTTGAACTTTATTATTACCGACACCTACGAAAAAATGAGCGCTCAGGCGGCAGAACATATTGCCCAGGCGCTGAATAAAAAGCCGGATTTAGTGATGGCCTTACCGACTGGCGGAACTCCGGTCGGCCTCCTGGCTGAAATGAGCCGAATGGCGAAAGATGGCGAAGCCGATTTCTCCTGCGCCCTCTCGTTTAATATCGACGAATATATCCCACTGGCCAAAAACGATCCGCAAAGTTATTATTATTTCCTGCAACAGCACTTCTATCAACATGCCAACATTGCTGACGAAAATACCTTTGTACCGGATATTCTGGCTCCCGACCTGCACGCCGAATGCGTTCGCTACGAACGTCTGATTCAAAGCCATGGCGATTTTGATATTACCGTTCTCGGCATTGGCCATGATGGCCATATTGGTTTCAATGAACCCCATGTTACCCATAGCCCGGTATGCCATATCATCGACCTTAACGAAGAGACCATTGCGGCGAATGCCCGCTTCTTCGCCAGCCAGGATGATGTTCCCCGACAGGCCATCACTTTAGGTATGGGGACCATCTTGCGCAGCAAAAAGATTGTGCTGATTGCTAACGGTCAATCAAAAGCCGAAGTTATCAAGCAGTTGCACCAGTGCACGCGCATCGATCCGCAATTTCCTGCCTCCTTCCTATTGATGCACGCGGACGTCACCATCATTTGCGACCGTGAAGCGGCATCGCTTATCAGCGCCTAAAGGTGAGCATATGATAATCCAGAGCGAAAGAGTGTGGCTGGCCGGTGGTTTTTATCCGGCGCAAATAACCATTGAGGATGGACTTATCAGCGCTATCACTCCCGGGCTTAGCTCCCGCGTGGATAAGGATTACGGGGCACGGCGTATTATTCCCGGCCTTATCGATAGCCATGCGCACGGCGCCTGGGATTACGACACCAACGAAAATGATCCGCAGGGGCTACGCCGTTGGACCTCACGCCTACCGGAAGAAGGCGTCACCGCCTTTTGCCCGACTACCGTTACCGATGAAAACGCGACGCTACTGGCGGCGCTGGACAATATTTCCCGCGTCATGGACGAAGGATATAGCGGCGCGGAAATTCTGGGCATCCATCTCGAAGGCCCGTTCCTGAGCCAGCTTTATCGCGGGGCGCAGCCGGAAAAACAGATTCGCCCTGCCGATGTCACCCAGTTTCAGGCTTTCGAAAAGGCGGCGCGCGACCACATTATCGCCATTACCCTTGCCCTGGAAGAAGACCATCAGTTTGCGCTGACCCGCTACTGCGCGCAGAAAGGGATTGCGGTCAATATGGGCCACTCGGATTCATCTTTCGAGCAGGCGCTGGCGGCGGTCGCCAACGGCGCTAAAAATGTCACCCACGTGTATAACGGCATGGCGAAATATGTCAATCGCGAGCCCGGCCTGCTTGGCGCCGCCCTGAATCTTGACGGCCTGTACGGCGAGGTGATTGCCGATGGTATTTTTGTCAGCCTGGTTTCCGCCGCCCACCTTTATCGTAGCAAAAATGATAATGACATCATCATGATAAGCGACTCGATGAAGGCGAAAGGTTGTCCTCCGGGGCGCTATATGTTCGGCGGCGAACCGATGGTGCTTGGCGATGATGGCGCGACCCGGCGGGATAACGGCGTCCTGGTCGGCAGCACGCTACAGCTCAATCGCGGCTTATATAATATGGTCGAAAGAGCAATGGTGCCGTTTAGCGCAGCGTTAAAATCCTGCACCATTAACCCGGCACGGTTATTAGGTTTTGATAGTCGAAAAGGGAAATTACAGCGCGGATACGATGCCGATATTGTTGTACTTGAAGATAATTATCAGGTGAATACAACCTATTGTCGCGGTACGGTAGCCTGGTCAATAAATTAATTAATTCATCTCCATATCATTTAACAATGGCGGTTATTGAAAAATAACCGCTGCTTTGTCATTCCTTCTATTTATTAATAGCCTAAGTCCTTTTTAATATTTATTAAAATGCGACCTGGCTAACATTAAACACCTCCTGAAATCCTTTAAAACTAATCCACAATAAAAAATAAGCCTAATTAAATTTAACTGCCCATCGTTATACAGGTCAGTCGCTTTATTACATGCGGCTTCAGGATTTATTATTTTAAGGGAATTCATATGAATATTTTGGGTTATCTACAAAAAGTTGGCCGGGCATTGATGGTGCCCGTCGCCACTTTACCTGCCGCCGCCATTTTAATGGGCATCGGTTACTGGATCGATCCCAACGGCTGGGGCAGTTCTAACGCGCTGGCGGCACTGTGTATTCAGTCCGGTTCAGCCATTATCGATAATATGGGCGTCCTGTTTGCCGTCGGGGTAGCTTACGGCATGTCGAAAGATAAAGACGGCGCCGCCGCGCTGGCCGGGTTTGTCGGCTTTCTGGTATTAACCACGCTCTGTTCGCCAGCAGCTGTCGCCATGATCCAACAGATCCCAATCGAGCAGGTGCCTGCGGCCTTTGCGAAGATTAAAAATCAGTTTATCGGCATCATGGTCGGCATTATTTCGGCTGAACTCTATAATCGCTTTAGCAGCACGGAGTTACCGAAAGCGCTCTCGTTCTTCAGCGGACGTCGTCTGGTGCCGATCCTCACTTCATTTACCATGATTGTCGTGGCGTTTGTCCTGATGTTCATCTGGCCGGTGGTCTTTAGCGGACTAGTTAGCTTCGGTGAACATATACAGAAACTGGGTTCATTAGGCGCGGGGATCTATGCTTTTTTCAACCGCATGCTCATCCCGGTCGGCCTTCATCACGCCCTGAACTCGGTATTCTGGTTCGACGTCGCTGGGATTAACGACATCCCTAATTTCCTCGGCGGCGCGCAGTCCATCGCCTCCGGTAAAGCGGTGGTCGGTATTACCGGTCGTTATCAGGCGGGCTTTTTCCCGGTCATGATGTTCGGTCTGCCGGGCGCGGCGCTGGCCATGTACCAATGCGCCCGCGCGGAAAATAGAGCGAAAGTGATGGGGATTATGATGGCTGGCGCGTTTGCTGCCTTCTTCACCGGCATTACCGAACCGCTGGAATTTTCCTTCATGTTCGTGGCCCCGGCGCTGTACGTCATCCACGCCTTTTTAACCGGCGTTTCCGTCTTCATCGCCGCCAGCATGCACTGGATTGCCGGATTCGGCTTCAGCGCCGGTCTGGTCGATATGGTACTGGCATCACGCAATCCGCTGGCAACCCACTGGTATCTGCTTATCCCCATGGGACTAGTGTACTTCGCGATTTATTATCTGGTTTTCCGCTTCACCATCACCCGCTTCAACCTGCTGACGCCGGGCCGCGAGCTGGCCGTTGCCGGCAGCGCCGCCGACGGCGAAGATGTAAACCTGAGCGCCGCAAAACAGCAGGATATCAGCGCGCTGGCGCGCCAGTACATTGCCGCCATCGGCGGTTCCGATAATCTCACCAATATCGACGCCTGCATCACCCGCCTGCGCCTTGGCGTTAAGGATGCAACGCTGGTCGATGAAGCGCTGGCTCGCCGCCTCGGCGCCAGCGGGGTCATTCGCCTCAACGCCAGCAACGTGCAGATAATCGTTGGCTTCGTGGCGGAAAAAATCGCCACCGCCATGAAAACAGCGGGCCATGTCGATGCCGCGCAGGCGCTACCCAGCGTCACCGCGCAGGCCCACAACAGTCCACGCAAGGCAGCGAATGCATTGCGAGTTATCGAGCTCGTCGCACCGGTAAGCGGTGAGCTGATCGCGCTGAAGCACGTCCCAGATGAAGCTTTTGCCAGCGGCGCCGTCGGCGATGGTGTCGCCATCCTGCCGGCCAGCAAGATTGTGGTTTCACCCGCGGCGGGTACTCTCATCAAGATTTTCAACACTAATCATGCCTTCTGTCTTGAAACCGAAGATGGCGCTGAGATCGTGGTGCATATGGGGATTGATACCGTTGCGCTGGCGGGTCAGGGCTTTACCCGGCTGGCGGAAGAAGGCGCTACCGTTGTCGCAGGTCAGCCGATTCTCGAAATGGATCTCGTGTACCTCGAAGCTAACGTGCGTTCGATGGTAAGCCCGGTGCTCTGCAGCAATATAGAGGAGTTCGCGCAGCTGGAAATCAAAGCGCAGGGTCAGGTGAAAGCAGGAGAACCGCTGTACCACATCAAGGGATAAAATTAATAGACAATGTGGCCGCGCCCTGCGGCCACATTGAATGATTATTTTGCCGCCGTCGCCGGCCGCTCAACAGATTGCCCCTGAGCGTGGCGCTTTTTAAGGCTGATAATCGCCAGCGCAGCGACAATCAGCACAATGCCGGCGCCTTCCACCAGCCCCGGATTTTCACCCAGCAGCCACCAGGAAAACAGCACGCCGCAGACCGGTACCGCCAGCGTACTCAGGCCGGCGACGCTGGCAGGCAGGTTACGCAGGACATACAGCCACAGGCTCCAGGCCACCGCCGTAGCCAGGATCGCGCTATAGCCAAGCGCCCAAAAAACCCCAGGCTGCCAGTCAATGCTGCGCTGCGGCACCAGCCACGCCACTACGCTCATCACCAGCGCGGCATATAGCATCTGCCAGGCGGTTAATGATAGTAAATCGAGGCGCGGATAGCGCCGATACATGCGTTTAGCGACAATGGCGCTCGCTCCCCAACTGATGCCGGAGAGGATCGCCAGCAGCGCGCTTTTCATCGAGGAGAAATCCAACTGCCACGGCTGCAGCACCAGCAGTAGACCGCACGCCGCCAGGACGATAGCGGCATACTGTAGCCGCCGCATGCGCTCGCCTAAAAACAGCGCCGCCATGATCACCACCCAGAACGGCATGGTGTAGCTGAGAATGGCGACTTTACCGGCGCCGCCGCTCATCAGCGCCCACTGCGCCAGGCCGACCATGCCGCAGGTTTGCAGCAGCGCAATCGCCAGGGTATAGCCAAACGGCGTCGGCCGCATGCCGCGCCCGCGCAGCGCCAGCACCGCCATCAGCACAATCGCGCCGAAGATGCAGCGCAGCGCGGTAAAATCGAAGGCTCCGATATAGAGCGTTACCTGTTTCATCGCAATCCAGCTGTAGCTCCAGATAAGCGTCAGCAGGACGAGGCCGCAACCGGCCAGGAGATTGCTGTTCCTTGCAACCGTCATAACTTCTCCACCGTCATTATTTTTGCGGGCACTATACTCGCTTTGGCGGCAGGTTGCTTAAAGGCAGAGCGCACTTTTCGTGCTAAAAAAGAGGGCGGCAAACTGCAGTTCGCCGCCCCGGTAAGGATGAAACAAGAGGTAAAGCAGGTGATTACGCCGGACGCACGCCCAGAGTATGGCAAATGGCATAGCTCATTTCGGCGCGATTCAGGGTGTAGAAGTGGAAATCTTTCACTCCTTCGCGGCTTAAAATTTTCACCATGTCCATGGCGATATTCGCCCCTACCAGCTGGCGCGTTTCGGCATCGTTATCCAGTCCTTCGAACATTTTCGACATCCAGGTCGGAATACGCACGTTCGTCATATCGGCAAATTTCTTCGCCTGCTTGAAGTTAGAGACCGGCAGAATGCCCGGAATAATTTCCACGTCGATACCGGCGGAGACGCAGCGGTCACGGAAACGTAGGTAGCTTTCGACATCAAAAAAGAACTGAGTGATCGCGCGATTAGCGCCGGCTTCTACTTTACGTTTCAGGTTTAACAGATCGGCCTGCGCGCTTTTGGCTTCCGGATGGACTTCCGGATAGGCGGCGACGGAGATATCAAAATCACCCACTTCTTTCAGCAGCGTGACCAGATCGGCGGCGTACATCTCCGGCTTGCCGCTACCCGGCGGCAGGTCGCCGCGCAGCGCGACGATATGGCGAATACCGTTGTTCCAGTAATCCTGGGCAATCGCGCGCAGTTCATCGCGGCTGGCGTCGATACAGGTCAGGTGCGGCGCCGCTTCCAGACCGGTGCGGTCTTTAATGCCTTTAATAATGCTGTGGGTGCGGTCGCGCTCGCCGGAGTTCGCCCCGTAGGTGACGGAAACAAACTTCGGCTTCAGGCTGCTTAAGCGATCGATGGATTTCCACAGGGTTTGCTCCATTTCACTGGTACGCGGCGGAAAGAATTCAAAGGACACATTAATCTGGCCCTGGACTTCCGCCAGGCTCTGATTCAGGGCTTCCCGCTGATTGGCGTGAAAAAAGCTCATACCTTACCTCATCAATCGCATTATATTTATCAGTCGTGTTGCGAACTTCTATACGTTTAGACGTCCAGATGTAAAAATGACGGAAAAGCGGGCAGGCGTCAATAGAAAAATCTGCGTAAACAGTGAGGAATTTTCAGTCAAAGTGAAAAAAGTTCATCTGGCGTCAGGCCAGGCGCGCCCTGGCGTTGTTTTCAGATTTTGTCCACAACGTAATTTGAAGTAGTTCAAAAAATCGCACATCTCCCCCCCTGGCATGACGATTACTATTGCAGCAACGCCCGCCTTGATCCACATTAAGTAGAACGTTCTAGTAGAACGTTCTACTTAACATATCATCGCCAATAATATCTATTCGGGGTAATCAGCATGAGTCTGTGGTCAGGGTTCATAAAATCATTATCAAAACTGTCGATGATCGGCCGCGCCTTAATGCTGCCGATTTCGCTCCTCCCGGCCGCCGGCTTGCTGTTGGCCTTCGGGGACAAATTCCATTTACCGCTGATGATGAATGCCGGCGGTATTATTTTCGATAACCTACCGATGCTCTTCGCTATCGGCTCCGCGGTCGGCCTGGCGTCAGAATCCGGTATCGCCGCGCTATCGGCGGCGGTCTCCGTTTTCGTCACCAACATCACCATTGGTACCGTGCTCGGTATCACGCCGGAAATGGCCGCACAGGGCGGGAAATACG
This sequence comes from Klebsiella sp. CN_Kp091, assembly GCF_040065095.1. Taxonomy (NCBI): domain Bacteria; kingdom Pseudomonadati; phylum Pseudomonadota; class Gammaproteobacteria; order Enterobacterales; family Enterobacteriaceae; genus Klebsiella; species Klebsiella sp. CN_Kp091. Next base: position 30,439 of record NZ_JBEAIO010000045.1, read on the forward strand.
CGATGGTGGTCGGCATCCCGACGTTACAGATGGGGGTATTCGGCGGGCTTATCTGCGGGATCCTCGCCGCCTGGTGTTATAACCGCTTCCATACGTTGCAATTACCGGAATTCCTCGGCTTCTTCTCCGGTAAGCGCTTCGTGGCGATCGCCACCGCCTTCTTGTCGTTCATCCTCGGCCTGCTGCTACCTTACGTCTGGCAGCATATCCAGGCCGGTATTGATTCCCTGTCGATGGTGATTAACGGCGATAACCAGGCCGCCTCAACCTTTATTTTCGGCCTCGTTGAACGCGCGCTGATCCCGCTTGGCCTGCACCACATCTGGTACCCTTCCTTCTGGTACTCCTTCGGCGATTACACTACCCAGGCAGGCCAGATGATCCACGGCGACCAGACCATCTGGTTTAAGATGCTGGAAGAAGGGGTGAAATCCTTTAGCACCGACAGTTATCAAAACGCCGGCAAATTTATGCAGGGTGAATTCCCGCTGATGCTGTTCGCTCTGCCGGCCGCCTGTCTGGCGATGTATCACGAAGCGCATACTAAAAATAAAAAAATCGCGGCCGGTATTCTGTTCTCCGCCGCGCTGACCTGCTTCCTGACCGGCATCACCGAACCCGTCGAATTCACCTTTATCTTCGTGGCGCCGATTCTGTACGTCTTTAACGCCATTATGGCGGGGCTCTCGTACATGACCATGTACCTGCTGCACGCGCATATCGCCAAGTCGTTCTCCGCCGGGCTTATCGACTATATCTCCTTCGGAATTTTGCCTTCCATGAACGGCTATCAGACAAACTTCCTCAGCGCGGTGATTGTTGGCGTGCCGATGGCGCTGATTTATTATTTCACCTTCCGTTTCGTGATCCGCCGCTTCGATGTGAAAACGCCGGGACGTACCGATATCACCGTAACGGCCAATGATAAAACCGACACCGAACTGGCAACCGAAATAGTCAGCCTTCTCGGCGGTTCGCAGAATATCGACTCGGTTGGCGCCTGCATCACCCGCTTGCGTCTGGAGGTTGCCGAACGCGATGCGGTAGATAAAGACGGTCTCAACAGTATCGGCGCGCGCGGCGTAGTCTTCGTCGGTGATAACGGTATCCAGATAATTTTTGGCGCCAGGGCGCAATTTATCGCCCAAACCATGTCGGGGATGATTGGCAAATAAGCAGAAGATGTTATGGTGTGGAAGATCGCTTGTCCCGGAGAAGCGATCTTCTGCTATCTGACTGTCATATAACAGTTTTCATGGAGCGATTTTGAAGAAAGTCAGCATTATAGATGTGGCGAAACTGGCCGGAGTTTCCGTTTCTACGGTCTCGCTGGTATTACGTCAAAAAGGGAAGATTTCCGACGCCACCATCGAAAAAGTCAATGCTGCCATCCAGGAGCTCGGCTATGTGCATAACGTCGCCGCCGCCAACCTTCGCGCCAACACCACCAATCTGATCGGCCTGATTCTTCGCGATTTCAACGACAGTTTTTCCATCAAAGTGATGGCCAATATCGTGCAGGAACTGGAGAAACAGGGCTACATGGTTTTTCTCGGTCAGCCGCTTAACGATAGCGACTATCTGGATCGCTGCCTGCTGTCATTTAAACAACAGGGCGTCGCCGGCGTGATTTATCTTGATGCTGATACCACCAGCAATACGCTGCCAGCAGCGCTGCTGCGTTGCCCGCTACCGCTAGTGGCCGTCTCGCAAACGCCGTTAATCGACAACCGCGATCGCGTGGTCCGCGATAACCGTCAGGCCGCGAGCATCGCCGCGCGTTATCTGATCGAGCGCGGCCATCGCTACATTGCCTATATCGGCGGTCAGGAAAACGATCTCATCCGCCAGCAGCGATTGCTCGGCTTTTACAGCACGCTGGAGAAAAACGGCATGGCGGTGCGCGAAGAGTTTGCGCCTGCCTGTCACGACAACACGCAGGCCGCGAGTATCGCCACCCGTCAGCTACTGGAACAGAACAACGCTATTACCGCGCTGCTGTGCCATTCGCCGGACGCGATGATTGGCTGTCTCAACGGTATTCATCAGGTGGGGCGGACGGTAGGTAAAGATGTTTTTCTTACCCAGCAGGTGGCGCTGGTGGGTTTCGAAGATATGATGCATGTGAATTTGACCTCGCCGTCCTTTACCTATGTCTCATCCGCCAGCGAAGAGACCGGCCGTCAGGCCGCCGCGTTAATTATCCGCAAGATCAAAGAACCCACGCTGCCGACGCAGCATATCACCCTCTCCGGGCAGCTCGTCGCGCGGGAATCCGCATAATGAAGGCCGGCCCAGCGGACCGGCTTGAGAGATTACAGCAGTTGCGCCAGACGGTTAATATCTGACTGAATAGCCCCGGCGGTAACATCGCGACCCGCGCCTGGCCCACGAATCACCATTGGGTTATCGCGATACCAGCGACTCTCGATAGCGAAGACGTTATCGCACGGCAGCAGCGCCGCCAGCGGATGTTCCTGACGCACCGCTTCGACCCCGACGCGTGCTTTACCGTTGGCATCAAAACGCGCCACGTAACGCAACACCAGCCCCATTTCACGGGCGGCTTCAAGGCGCTGCAGCATCTGTTCGTTCAGCTCTTCGCCGTTCTCAAAGAAGTGGTCAACCGAGCCCTCTTCGCAATGCGCCGGAACCAGCGATTCCACGCGCACCTGATCCGGCTCGATATTGTAACCAGCTTCGCGCGCCAGGATCACCAGCTTGCGCATCACGTCTTTACCTGACAGGTCAACGCGCGGGTCCGGTTCGGTCAGCCCTTGCTGCCAGGCCTGATCCACCAGTTCGGTAAATGGCACCGTGCCGTCAAACTGCAGGAACAGCCAGGAGAGCGTACCGGAGAAGATACCGCTCAGCCCCAGGATGGTATCGCCGCTGTCGATGAGATCGCGCACCGTATGGTTAACCGGCAAGCCTGCGCCGACGGTGGCGTTATACAGCCAGTGACGGCCGGTTTTTTCGAAGGCGTCGTGGATCTGGCGATATTTATCGCTGCTGCTGGCGCCCGCCAGCTTATTGGCGCTGATCACGTGGAAGCCGTGGCTGGCGAAATCCAGATACTGATCGGCCAGCTGCTCGCTGGCGGTCACGTCCAGCACCACTAAATCATCATAAGGGTGCGCGCGCATCCACAGGAATAGCGACTCTTCATCCTGCTCGACCGCTTCATCTTCAAAGAATGCCAATGCGCGACTGGCATCCAGGCCTTCATAGTTCAGCAGGCTACGGCGGCTATCCACCACCCCGGCCAGCAGGAACTCAAAGCCGGTACGGGCGGAAAGCGTGCTCTGCTCGCGCGCGAACAACTCCAGCCAGCGGGAACCGATATTGCCTTTGCCGAACAGCACCAGACCGATGCGTTTTTCAGCACGGAACACGGAATGATGCAGCCCCTGAATCAGGCTCTCGGTTGGGCCGGCGCGCAGTACCGCCACCAGGCTGATACCCTCTTCCGATTGCCAGGTAAACTCTACCGGCTGCCCTTTCAATTGCTGCCAGAAACGGTGGCAGTGCAATGGATTGCGGGTCACGCCCGCGCCGACCATCGCGACCAGCGCCAGCTTCTGGCGCAGACGCAGCTCGCCCGGCAGGCCCGCCTCGTCCAGCAGCTTCAGCGCGCTATCGGCCACCTCAGAGGTGTAACAGAACTGCAGCAGCTTACGGTCGGCATGCACGCCCACCGCCAGCGGGCGCAGCTGCGCGCGTTTGAAAATCTGATCCAGCTCTTTATGCGCCAGCTTGAAATCCTGCCCGGCAGGCACCTGGAATTCAATCAGGCAGACGTCGTCGTGACTGGTGACAATACGCGCGCCGGTGCCGGATGCCAGCACGCGCTCAATGCGCGTCGAACCCTGGTCGGGGGTGTAGCTGCAGCGCAGCTGTAAATCGATATCGCTGCCGGAAACCGGCTGTAGCGTACGCGCGTGCAGCACCGGCGCCGCCAGGCGAGCCAGCTCGCTGGCTTCATCAAGACGCAGCAGCGGCAGCAGGCACGCATCTTTCACTTTACGCGGGTCGGCGCTATAGACCCCGGCCACATCGCTCCAGATGGTGACGCGGGAGACCCCGGCCAGCGCGCCAATTTGGGTGGCGGAGTAGTCGGAACCGTTACGGCCCAGCAGTACGGTTTCCCCGGCATTGTTACGAGCGATAAAGCCGGTAACCACCAGCCGTTTGTTGGGGTGCTGCGCCATCAACTGTTGTAACAACGGGTAGGACAAGCCTTCATCAACCTGCGGCTGCGCGGCACGTTCCGCGCGCAGGAAAGCGCGCGCGTCCAGCCAGGCGGCTTCAACGCCAAGGTGGTTCAGTACCGCCGCCATCAGGCGCGCGGACCACACTTCGCCATGGCCGACAACTTCGGCATATACCGCATCGGTGACGCCGCTATCCAGCAGACCCGCCAGACGTTCAAGATCGTGAATAAACGTCGCGATCAGCGCGTCAGCGGCGTCCGCCGGCAACAGGCCGGCGATCAGATCCATTTGATAGCGACGCAGCGCTTGTTGCACCTGATGCGCAGAAAGACGATCGGTCTGGCTTAGCTGCAGCCAGCTAATCAGCTGGTTGGTGGTGCTACCGGCGGCAGAGACGACCATCATATCGCCTGCCTGCGCATAGTCGGTCATGATCCCGGCGACGCGCAGGTAACATTTCGCATCCGCTAAACTACTCCCACCAAATTTGTGCAGCTGACGACCCTTCGCCCCTGCCTGCGCAATCACACTCATCTTTATTCCTCGTTTGCTGCCCGGAAGCCATTTTCCAGGTCGGCAATTAAATCTTCACCATCTTCAATACCGGTCGAAATACGCAGGAGCGTTTCCGAGATCCCTGCCGCCGCACGCGCTTCCGGCGCCATGCCCGCATGCGTCATCGTCGCCGCATGGGAAATCAGGCTCTCAACGCCCCCCAACGATTCCGCCAGCGTAAAGAGCGATAAACCGCTCAAGAAGCGACGCAGCGTCTGCTCATCGCCATCGAGCTCGAAGCTTAGCATCGCTCCAAAACCTTTTTGCTGACGCGCTGCAATCTCGTGCCCCTGATTCTCCGGCAGGGACGGATGATACAGCTTTTTCACCAGCGGCTGGGTTTTCAGATAGTCGACTATCGCCTGCGCGTTGCGCTGCGCCACTTCCATTCGCGGAGAAAGGGTACGCAAACCACGCAATAACAGATAGCTATCAAACGCCCCGCCGGTGACGCCGATATTATTCGCCCACCATGCCAGTTCGGTGACAGTTTCAGGATCTTTGGCAATCACCACCCCGGCGACCACGTCAGAGTGGCCGTTGAGATATTTGGTGCACGAATGCAACACCAGATCGGCGCCCAGCGCCAGCGGATTTTGCAACGCTGGGCTCAGGAAGGTGTTATCCACCACGCTCACTGCGCCGGCTTCACGCGCCAGCCCGCAGATTTTCGCAATATCGACCACCCGCAGCAATGGGTTGCTCGGGCTTTCGACCAGCACCAGCTTCGGTTGTTCCGCTAATGCTTCACGTAATGCCTGCTCATCGCTTTGATCGACAAAGCGCACGCGATAGCAGCCGCGTTTCGCCAGGCTGTCAAACAGACGATAGCTGCCGCCATAACAGTCGTGCGGCGCCACCAGCAGATCGCCCGGTTTCAGGAACACCGTGGTCACCAGCAGAATAGCCGACATTCCGGTATTGGTCAGTACCGCGCCCGCGCCGCCTTCCAGTTCCGCCAGCGCGCGCTGTACGACATCGCGAGTCGGGTTGCCGCGACGGGAATAATCGTGGGCGCGAGGTTCGTTGAAACCGGTGAAATTATAGGTGCTGGAGAGGTGGATCGGCGGGACAACGCAACCGTACTGTTCGTCGTCATTTAAACCGCTACGCACTGCAATGGTGGCCTGTTTACGCGTCATGTTTGGACAGTTCCTGGGCTGTTCGGTGAGAAGTCAGGCCTCAGAGTAATCATTGTCACAATAGACGTCAATACATCTGGACATCTAAACTTCTTTGCGTATAGATTGAGCAAAAGACAAATAGCCGTTAAAATTATATGCATTAGCGCACGTCGGCGGCGGCTTATCTCATGTCGGAAAGCGCGCTCATACGGTAAACTACGCGCAATTATGGCCGGGCGTAATGTTCTGGCCCTTAACTAATAAACAGAGGATTAAGGTATCTCATGGCTGAATGGAGCGGCGAATATATCAGCCCATACGCTGAGCACGGTAAGAAGAGTGAGCAAGTAAAAAAAATTACGGTTTCCATTCCTCTGAAGGTGTTAAAGATCCTCACCGATGAACGCACGCGTCGTCAGGTGAACAACCTGCGTCACGCCACGAATAGCGAACTGCTGTGCGAGGCGTTCCTGCATGCCTTTACCGGTCAACCGTTACCTAACGATGAAGACCTGCGTAAAGAGCGCAGCGATGAAATCCCGGAAGCGGCGAAAGAGATTATGCGTGAACTGGGTATCGACCCGGATACGTGGGAATACTAAGACATAAAAAAAGCGGAAGATATCTTCCGCTTTTTTTATCCCTCGGCCTGGCCAGACGAAGGATACAAAAAAGCCGCCCTGAGGCGGCTCTTTCTGGCAACTTACTTGCTGCCCGGGATGCTGAAGCGCTTGTTGAAGCGGTCAACACGGCCACCGGTAGCAACATCACGCTGTTTGCCGGTGTAGAACGGGTGGCATTTACCGCACACGTCGAGGTTCAGGTCGTGACCAACGGTGGAACGGATTTTCATGACATTACCGCAAGAACAGGTAGCAGTAATTTCTTCGTAATTTGGGTGAATACCTTTTTTCATGGGAGAACCTCAGTTAAGGCCGCGTCGCTCTTCCAGCCCTAACGCCAGACACCACGCGATATTAATAATTTCCCGACGACCTTCGCACAGCTGGCGCATACCAGCTTAACGAATTTCCCGGGTTTTGGGATGTTTGATGCGGCATAAAGCGCACCAAAGGCGGCGAATCATACAGAATTTGACCAGCAGATGCAAACTTATCCGCGTCGCCTTCGGTAATGTGTATACTATCCCGCCAGATTTCAAGTCAGGAAGATTCCATGTCCGTCGCTCATGTCGCCCTGCCCGTTCCGCTGCCCCGCACCTTTGACTATTTGTTGCCTGAAGGCATCCTGGTCAAAGCAGGCTGTCGCGTACGCGTGCCGTTCGGCAAACAGGAGCGAATCGGTATCGTGGTGTCGGTCAGCGAGCGTAGCGAACTCCCGCTCGCCGAACTCAAACCGGTCGCCGAAGCGCTGGATAGCGAACCGGTTTTTTCCTCTACCGTCTGGCGCATGTTGCTATGGGCCGCGGATTACTATCATCATCCCATCGGCGACGTGCTGTTCCACGCGCTGCCGATTATGCTGCGCCAGGGCAAACCGGCCAGCGCCGCGCCAATGTGGTACTGGTTTGCGACGGAACAGGGACAAGCGCTGGATATCAACAGCCTTAAACGCTCGCCGAAGCAGCAGCAGGCGCTGGCGGCGCTGCGCCAGGGCAAAATCTGGCGCTATCAGGTCGCAGAGCTTGAATTCAATGACGCGGCGCTACAGGCGCTGCGCGGCAAAGGGCTGGCGGAATTGGCCAGCGAATCCCCAGCCATTAGCGATTGGCGGACCAGCTTCGCTGTGCCCGGCGAACGGCTGCGTCTGAATACCGAGCAGGCGACCGCCGTCGGGGCAATTCATAGCGCCTCGGACCGTTTTTCCGCCTGGCTGCTGGCGGGTATTACCGGCTCAGGGAAAACGGAAGTCTATCTTAGCGTACTGGAGAACGTGCTGGCGCAGGGTCGGCAGGCGCTGGTAATGGTGCCGGAAATCGGCCTGACGCCGCAGACTATCGCCCGCTTCCGCCAGCGTTTTAACGCTCCGGTGGAGGTCCTGCATTCGGGTCTCAACGACAGCGAGCGCCTCGCATCATGGTTAAAGGCGAAAAATGGCGAAGCGGCGATCGTCATCGGCACCCGCTCGTCGCTGTTTACGCCGTTTAAAGACCTCGGCGTTATTGTCATCGACGAAGAACACGATAGCTCCTATAAACAGCAGGAAGGCTGGCGTTATCACGCTCGCGACCTGGCAGTTTGGCGCGCCCATAGCGAACAGATCCCGATTATCCTCGGCTCGGCAACCCCGGCGCTGGAGACGCTCTACAACGTACGCCAGCGTAAGTACCGTGAGTTAAAGCTGACGAAACGCGCGGGCAATGCCCGTCCGGCACAGCAGCACGTGCTGGATTTAAAAGGCCAGCAGTTGCAGGCGGGCCTATCGCCTGCGCTGATTAACCGCATGCGACAGCATCTGCAGGCCGACAATCAGGTGATCCTGTTTTTAAATCGCCGCGGTTTCGCCCCGGCGCTACTGTGCCACGACTGCGGCTGGATAGCGGAGTGCCCGCGCTGCGATAGTTACTACACCCTGCATCAGGCGCAGCACCATCTGCGCTGCCACCACTGCGACAGCCAGCGTCCCATTCCACGCCAATGTCCTTCCTGCGGATCGACACACCTGGTGCCAGTGGGTCTCGGGACCGAACAGCTGGAGCAGGCGCTGGCGCCGATGTTCCCTGATGTGCCAATCTCACGTATCGACCGCGATACCACCAGCCGTAAAGGGGCGCTGGAGCAATATCTTGCCGACGTCCATCGCGGCGGCGCGCGCATTCTGATTGGCACCCAAATGCTGGCTAAGGGACATCATTTCCCGGACGTCACCCTGGTGTCGCTGCTGGATGTCGACGGCGCGCTGTTTTCCGCCGATTTCCGCTCGGCGGAGCGTTTTGCCCAGCTCTATACCCAGGTCTCCGGCCGTGCCGGGCGCGCGGGCAAACAGGGTGAAGTAATCCTGCAAACCCACCATCCGGAACACCCGCTGCTGCAGACCCTGCTGTATAAAGGCTACGATGCGTTTGCCGAGCAGGCGCTGGCGGAACGGCAAACCATGCAGCTACCGCCGTGGACCAGTCACGTGCTGATCCGCGCCGAAGACCATAATAACCAGCAGGCGCCGCTGTTTTTACAGCAGTTACGTAACCTGCTGCAGGCCAGCCCGCTGGCCGATGATAAACTGTGGGTACTCGGCCCGGTCCCCGCGCTGGCGCCAAAGCGCGGCGGTCGCTGGCGCTGGCAAATTCTGCTGCAGCACCCTTCCCGCATACGTCTACAACATATCGTCAGCGGTACGCTGGCGTTGATAAACACCCTGCCGGAAGCGCGTAAAGTGAAGTGGGTGCTGGATGTCGATCCTATTGAAGGCTAAGTCTTCTCTTGCGAGGAGGATCGAAAAATTCAACAACCGTCACGTTTTTCATGAAAATTCTGTAACTCTCAGGCTGTACTATCTGTTAAAAATGTTGCTGATGTCAGCACGCAAGGGATGTGTCTGCGCAGTCAGCGAGGAGAAACCAGGTGAAGCCCAAAAAACAAATGGTTGCCGCCACCATGAAAGACGTCGCCCTGAAGGCAAACGTTTCAACGGCAACCGTATCCCGTGCGCTAATGAATCCCGACAAAGTGTCGCAGGCAACCCGCAGTCGGGTGGAGCAGGCGGCGCAGGAAGTCGGCTATTTACCGCAATCGCTCGGGCGTAACATGAAACGCAATGAGTCGCGGACGATCCTTGTGATCGTGCCGGATATTTGCGATCCCTTCTTCAGTGAGGTGATTCGCGGCATTGAAGTGACCGCCGCCGACGAAGGCTATCTGGTGCTGATCGGCGATTGCGCCCATCAGAATCAGAAAGAAAAAACCTTTATTGATCTCATTATCACCAAACAAATTGACGGTATGGTGCTGCTGAGCTCACGCCTGCCGTTCGACGCCAGCGTCGAAGAGCAGCGTAATTTGCCGCCGATGGTCATGTCGAACGAGTTTGCGCCGGAGCTGGAGCTCCCTACCGTGCATATCGATAACCTCACCGCCGCGTTTAATGCCGTTAATTATCTCCACGAACTGGGGCATCAACGTATCGGCTGTATCGCCGGGCCGGAGGATATGCCGCTGTGCCATTACCGGCTGCAGGGATACGTTCAGGCGCTGCGCCGCAGCGGTATCACCGTCGATCCGCACTACATCGCCCGCGGCAACTTTACCTTTGAAGCCGGGGCCAACGCGCTGGAGCAACTGCTGGCGCAGCCGGTGCCGCCGACGGCGGTCTTTTGCCATAGCGACGTTATGGCGCTGGGCGCGTTGTCGCTGGCCAAACGTCGCGGCCTGAGGGTGCCGGAAGATTTATCGATTGTTGGGTTTGATAACATCGCGTTGTCTGAATTTTGCGATCCGCCGTTAACTACCGTTTCACAGCCGCGTTTTGATATCGGCCGTGAAGGAATGCTGCTTTTACTCGAGCAAATGCAGGGCCGTAACGTCAACAGCGGCTCGCGTCTGCTCGATTGCGAACTGATCGTTCGCGGCAGTACGCAAAAAATCAGACGATAACCATCAGGCTTTCGGGCCTGCTCTTCTGGTCAAAGGCCCGCCGCTTAAGTAACATGGCGGGCTGACGAACGAATATAAGACAGCGAAACGATAGTGGCACAACGAGATTATGTACGCCGCAGCCAACCGGCTCCTTCGCGGCGCAAAAAGAGCAGCTCCCGAAGCTCAAGGAACAAGCAAAGCAGCCTTCCGGCGATTTCACCGACTATGGTTGCGATCGCAGCGGCCGTGCTGGTGGCCTTTATCGGTGGTCTGTATTTCATTACCCATCACAAGAAAGAAGAAGCGGAAGCGCTGCAGAACCGTCAGGCGGCAGGCAATGGTCTCCCGCCGAAGCCGGAAGAGCGTTGGCGCTATATTAAAGAGCTGGAAAGCCGCCAGCCGGGCGTTCGCGCGCCGACTGAGCCAACCGCCGGCGGCGAAGTGATGAAACCCGAGCAGCTTACCGACGAGCAGCGCCAGTTGCTGGCGCAAATGCAGGCGGATATGCGTCAGCAGCCCACGCAGCTGACCGAAGTGCCGTGGAACGAACAAACGCCGGCGCAGCGTCAGCAGACGCTGCAGCGTCAACGTCTGGCACAACAACAGCAGCAGGCGCAGCAGCAACAGTGGGCGCAGACTCAGCAGCAGACCGCGCAGCAACAGCCGCGCGTCCAGCAGCCGAAGCCGGTGCAGCAACAGCAGCCGAAGCAAACCGCGTCCAACCAGCAGCCGTACCAGGATCTGCTGCAGACGCCGGCGCATAACACCACCGCGCAACCGAAAAGCCAGGCCGCCGCGCCGGTCGCCCGCGTGGAGGAAGCGCCGAAAGCCGCAGCCGCCGAAAAGAAAGACGATCGCAGTTGGATGGTTCAGTGTGGTTCCTTTAAAGGCGCTGAGCAGGCCGAAACCGTACGCGCTCAGTTGGCCTTTGAGGGCTTTGCTTCGCATATCACCACCAACAACGGCTGGAACCGGGTGGTGATTGGGCCGCTGAAAGGCAAAGAGAACGCCAACGATATGATCAACCGTCTCAAGATGGCCGGGCACGCAAACTGCATTCGTCTCGCCGCCAGGGGTTGAAACCCCAAAAATCCCCCCCATCTATAATTGCATTCTGCCCCGCGTAACGCGCGGGGCCCCTATTCCGCTTTTGCAACCAAGGGGTCTGCTCGTGACAACAATAGTTAGTGTTCGCCGTAACGGCCATGTCGTTATCGCCGGTGATGGCCAGGCCACGCTGGGCAACACCGTGATGAAAGGCAACGTGAAGAAAGTGCGTCGTCTGTACAACGACAAAGTGATCGCTGGTTTCGCTGGCGGCACCGCTGACGCCTTCACCCTGTTCGAACTTTTCGAACGTAAGCTCGAGATGCATCAGGGCCATCTGGTGAAAGCCGCCGTTGAGCTGGCGAAAGACTGGCGTACCGACCGCATGCTGCGCAAACTGGAAGCGTTGCTCGCCGTCGCTGACGAAAACGCGTCGCTTATCATCACCGGTAACGGCGACGTGGTTCAGCCAGAAAACGATTTGATTGCGATTGGCTCCGGCGGGCCATATGCCCAGGCCGCCGCTCGCGCGCTGCTGGAAAACACCGAAATGGGCGCTCGCGACATCGCCGAGAAAGCGTTGGATATTGCAGGGGATATCTGCATCTATACCAACCACTTCCACACCATCGAAGAATTACCTTCTAAAGCGTAAGGATCTCCCATGTCTGAAATGACCCCACGCGAAATTGTCAGCGAACTGGACAAACATATTATCGGCCAGGACGCAGCCAAGCGTTCTGTTGCTATCGCCCTGCGTAACCGCTGGCGCCGTATGCAGCTTAATGAAGAGCTGCGTCATGAAGTCACACCGAAAAACATTCTGATGATTGGCCCGACCGGCGTCGGTAAAACCGAAATCGCCCGTCGCCTGGCGAAACTGGCCAACGCGCCGTTCATCAAAGTTGAAGCGACCAAGTTCACCGAAGTGGGCTATGTTGGTAAAGAAGTGGACTCTATCATCCGCGATCTGACCGACGCCGCAATCAAAATGGTCCGCATGCAGTCCATCGATAAAAACCGCTATCGCGCCGAAGAAATGGCCGAAGAGCGTATCCTCGACGTACTGATCCCGCCGGCGAAAAATAACTGGGGCCAGGCTGAACAGCCGCAGGAACCTTCCGCTGCGCGTCAGGCATTCCGCAAGAAATTGCGCGAAGGCCAGCTTGACGACAAAGAGATCGAAATCGACCTCGCCGCGGCGCCGATGGGCGTTGAAATCATGTCCCCTCCGGGCATGGAAGAGATGACCAGCCAGCTGCAGTCTATGTTCCAGAACCTGGGCGGCCAGAAACAAAAACCGCGTAAGCTGAAAATCAAAGACGCGATGAAGCTGCTTATCGAAGAAGAAGCGGCGAAGCTGGTTAACCCGGAAGAGCTGAAGCAAGAAGCTATCGACGCCGTTGAACAGCACGGGATCGTGTTTATCGACGAAATCGACAAAATCTGTAAGCGCGGCGGCAACGCCTCCGGCCCGGATGTGTCTCGTGAAGGCGTTCAGCGCGACCTGCTGCCACTGGTGGAAGGCTGCACCGTCTCCACTAAACACGGGATGGTGAAAACCGATCACATTCTGTTTATCGCCTCCGGCGCATTCCAGGTCGCCAGCCCATCAGATTTGATCCCGGAACTGCAGGGCCGTCTGCCGATCCGCGTTGAGCTGAAAGCGCTGACCACCCATGATTTCGAACGTATTCTGACCGAGCCGAATGCTTCCATCACCGTGCAGTACAAAGCGCTGATGGCCACCGAAGGCGTGAATATCGAATTCACTGAAGATGGTATCAAGCGTATCGCTCAGGCGGCATGGCAGGTTAACGAAACCACCGAAAATATCGGCGCGCGTCGCCTGCACACGGTGCTGGAACGTCTGATCGAAGACATCTCTTATGATGCCAGCGAAATGAACGGCCAGACGGTGACCATCGACGGTGATTATGTCGGTAAACACCTGGATGTTCTGGTGGCAGATGAAGATCTGAGCCGTTTTATCCTATAATCCGGTTCAATGCATTTTCATCACACACGATGGGGCTATGATAGCCCCATTTTTTTGGCTGAAAGAAATGACTGAACAACCGATAACACGCACCAGGGCCTGGCTTGAAAGCCTGCGTCCCAAAACATTACCTCTGGCGTTCGCCGCTATCGTCGTCGGCACCGCGTTGGCGTGGCAGCAAGGCCACTTCGATCCGCTGGTCGCGCTGCTGGCGCTTATTACCGCTGGTTTGCTGCAAATTTTATCTAATCTCGCCAATGATTATGGCGACGCCGTTAAAGGCAGCGATAAACCTGACCGTATCGGGCCGCTGCGCGGAATGCAAAAAGGCGCCATCACCCAATCGCAGATGAAACGCGCGCTGATCGTAACGGTAGCGCTGATTTGCCTTTCCGGCCTGGCGTTGCTGTTCTCCGCCTGGCAGACAATGGCGGACTTCATCGGCTTTATGGTGCTCGGCGGGTTGTCGATTATCGCGGCTATCACTTATACCGTCGGCACGCGTCCTTACGGCTATATTGGCCTTGGCGATATCTCGGTGCTGGTTTTCTTCGGCTGGCTGAGCGTTGTCGGCAGTTGGTATCTACAGGCGCACAGCATCGACGCGGTTATTTTCCTGCCCGCTACCGCCTGTGGTCTGCTGGCCGCCGCGGTGCTGAATATCAATAACCTGCGCGATATCGATAGCGACCGTCAGAACGGTAAAAATACGCTGGCGGTCCGTCTGGGGCCGGTGAACGCCCGCCGTTATCACAGCGTCCTGCTGCTCGGCGCTCCGCTGTGCCTGGCGCTATTTAACCTGCTGGCGCTGCGCAGCCTGTGGGGCTGGCTGTTTATTCTCGCCATTCCGCTACTGGTGAAACAGGCGCGTTTCGTCATGCGTGAGCGCGAACCGGTGGCGATGCGTCCGATGCTCGAACGCACGGTCAAAGCGGCATTATTAACCAACCTGCTGTTTGTCATCGGGATTATCGGCAGTAAGCTGGCGGCATAACTGACAAATATCAATTAACAATTGATGATTTTGCAAACAATGCAGTTCACGGGATATACTAAAAATTCTCGCAGCAACTGAACGTTAAGCCTATGAAATACGATACTTCCGAGCTTTGCGACATCTACCAGGAAGATGTCAATGTCGTGGAACCGCTGTTTTCCAACTTTGGAGGGCGGTCGTCGTTTGGTGGACAGATCATTACGGTAAAATGTTTCGAGGATAACGGGTTGCTCTACGATCTGCTCGAGCAGAATGGCCGTGGTCATATTCTCCTTATCGACGGCGGTGGTTCCGTACGACGCGCGTTAATTGACGCAGACCTGGCGCGTCTGGCAGTACAGAACGAATGGGAAGGGCTGGTGGTCTATGGCGCGGTGCGCCAGGTTGACGACCTGGAAGATTTAGATATCGGTATCCAGGCGTTAGCCGCCATTCCTGTGGCCGCTGCTGGGGAAGGTATCGGCGAAAGCGACGTGCGCGTCAACTTCGGCGGCGTTACCTTCTTCTCCGGCGATCATCTGTATGCTGACAATACCGGTATCATCCTTTCCGAGGATGCGCTGGATATCGAATAACGCTCCGGCTACGCCGTAATAAAAAAGGCCTTCTCAGTGAGAAGGCCTTTTTGTTATGCCGAGAAACTTAGTACAGTTTCTTCGCGCAATCCATCCAGTCAGACTTGAACGGACGCTTCATATTTTCGATAGCATCGATGATGTCGTGGTGAACCAGCTTCTCATTCTGGATACCAACACAGCGGCCGCCAAAGCCCTGCAGCAGCAGTTCAATGGCATATGCGCCCATACGGGAAGCCAGAATACGGTCGTAAGGAACCGGAGAGCCGCCGCGCTGAATGTGACCCAGCACGGTCGCACGAGTTTCACGGCCCGTTTCTTTCTCAATGAAGCTCGCCAGTTCGTCAACGTCGCACATGTGCTCGGTGATGGCCACGATCGCGTGTTTCTTACCTTTCGCGATGCCAGCTTTGATTTCGGCCACCAGATCGTCGCGGGTATATTCTACTTCCGGCACCATGATGAACTCACAGCCGCCGGCAATCGCCGCCGCCAGAGTCAGATCGCCACAGTAGCGGCCCATCACTTCCACCACAGAGATACGCTGGTGCGAAGAGGAGGTGTCACGCAGGCGGTCAATCGCTTCAACAACGGTGCTCAGCGCGGTAAAGAAACCGATGGTGTAGTCAGTACCTTTGATGTCGTTGTCGATGGTGCCCGGCAGGCCGATGCAAGGGAAACCCATCTCGGTCAGACGCATCGCACCCATATAGGAACCGTCGCCGCCGATAACAACCAGCGCGTCCAGGCCGCGCTTTTTCATATTTTCAATGGCGACAGCGCGAATATGCTCTTCACGGAATTCCGGGAAGCGAGCGGAGCCGAGGAAGGTACCGCCACGGTTGATCATGTCGGACACGCTGTAACGGTCAAGCTGAACCATACGATCTTCATACAGGCCGAGGTAACCGTCATAGATTCCAAAAACTTCCAGACCTTCCGTTAATGCCGCGCGCACAACGCCGCGAATTGCTGCGTTCATGCCCGGCGCATCACCGCCACTTGTCAACACACCGATTTTCTTAATCATGACTACCTCTGAACTTAGGAAGCAAAAAATAATCCTGTTGCCTGAAGCGCTCCCATACCAGGAGTGCACGACGATAATTGCAATAGTATATCAAACGCTTCTGGCTGAATTGATTCAGGTCAGACCAAATGGCGGTAATTTATACAAAAAATGCCTACCCGCCCCACATTTTTACATCGAGTTTACAGACTATAACCGAAAGCTCAAAAAACGCCCTGCCGCGCCGGCGGCACCACAGAACAGGGATCCTGATGGATGATGACATCCGATCCCGGGAAACGGCGCAAAATAGCCTGCTCCACCTGGTCGGCAATCACGTGCGCCTGTACCAGAGGGAGGTTATCTTCCATTTCCAAATGTATTTGAATAAAGCGAGTCGGCCCTGACTGCCGCGTTCGTAGATCGTGCGCGCCGCTGACGCCGGGCCAGCTATTCACGATACTGATGATTTCCTGACGTTCCTCATCCGGAAGCGCGCGGTCTAATAACGATTGCACCGCGTCGTAACCCATACGCAGCGCGCTATATAAAATATAGATGCCAATCCCTAATGCAAACAGCGCATCGGCGCGGTGCCAGCCGTACCAGGAGAGGCCGAGGGCGATAAGAATAGCGCCGTTCATCATAACATCAGACTGATAATGAAGCATATCCGCACGCACGGCCTGGCTCTGGGTTTTTCTGACCACCCAGCGCTGAAAGGTCACCAGCATCAGGGTGCTTATCAAGGCAATCAGCGTTACCACCATCCCGACGCCTGCCGCCTGCATCGGTTCAGGGCGAATCAGATGCTGGATCCCGGTCAGGAACAGAAACAACGCCGAACCGGAAATAAACATGCTCTGCGCCAGCGCCGCCAGCGATTCCGCTTTCCCATGGCCAAAAGTATGTTCTTCATCAGCGGGTTGTAGCGAGTAACGCACCACCAGCAGGTTGGTCAGCGAGGCGGCAATATCCACCAGCGAATCCACCAGCGCCGCCAGAATACTCACCGAACCGGTATACCACCACGCAAAAATTTTGATCAAAAGTAACACGGAGGCCATCGCCGTCGCGGTAATAGCCGCGCGACTCACCAGCCGCCCATAAGATTGATTCATAAACGCTCCTTTTCCGGCGATGCGCTTAGTATAACCTGAACTTTTACCCGGAAGATGAACGGGCATGCGGCGGCTGAGGCGAAAAAAAGACAAAAAAAACCCCCACATCATGTGGGGGAAGACAGGGATGGTGTCTATGGCAAGGAAAACAGGGTTTGTTACTTGGGTTGCACGGTACTGCTACTACTGGAAAGCATCATGGCTGAGCCTTTCTGCATCCTTGCAACCTCACGCAACTGATCCATACGCTGCTGGTGCTTAGCATTTAAAACCGCTTGCTGCTCAGGGGTTAGCAGGTGATACATCTGGTTGCGGACTTTCGCCATTTCTACCTGGCGGGCAACCTGTTCCTGCGCCATCTTTTCTGCCTGAGCGCGCACAGCGCTTTCATCAAATTTATCTGCGGTGACAAGGCTATGCATTGTCTCCAGTTCGCTAACATTAACAGGGAGCCGGTCATGGCGCGCCCGTTGCATAAGATCCCGTAACTGCTGTCGTTGCTGTTCGGTTAGACTTATGCCGTCAAACATATGGCTCTGGCCGCTGCGCTGGGCTCCCTCTTCACCGTGGAGCCAGTTAACGCCGGTAACGACTTCAGCGGCTTGGCTAGTAGCACTTAGCGCCAGCGTTGAGGCCATGACGGCAGCGATAACATTGCGCATCACATACTCCCAAAACGTTTGTGTCGCGATTCAACGAGAGACAGTTTACGATTCAGGCTGCAAACATGCGTCAGGGGGTGTAAAACAACGTAAAGTCATGGATTAGCGAGCCTTGATGACGTAATTTCTGCCTCGGAGGTATTTAAACAATGAATAAAATCCTGTTAGTTGATGATGACCGGGAGCTCACCTCCCTGTTAAAAGAGCTGCTCGATATGGAAGGTTTTAATGTGCTCGTTGCCCATGACGGTGAACAGGCGCTGGCGCTTCTTGACGACAGCATTGATCTCCTTTTGCTTGATGTGATGATGCCGAAGAAAAACGGTATCGACACGCTTAAAGAATTACGTCAGACACACCAGACCCCGGTTATCATGCTAACGGCGCGCGGAAGCGAGCTGGATCGCGTTCTCGGCCTCGAACTCGGGGCGGATGACTATTTGCCTAAGCCGTTTAACGATCGCGAGCTGGTGGCGCGTATACGCGCGATTCTGCGTCGCTCCCACTGGAGCGAGCAGCAGCAGACTACCGAATCCGGTTCTCCGACCCTGGAAGTGGATGCGTTAAGCCTCAATCCGGGCCGTCAGGAAGCCAATTTTGATGGGCAAACGCTGGAGCTGACCGGCACCGAGTTCACCCTGCTGTATCTGCTGGCGCAGCATCTTGGTCAGGTGGTGTCACGTGAACACTTAAGCCAGGAAGTGTTGGGCAAGCGGCTGACGCCGTTCGACCGCGCTATCGATATGCATATTTCCAACCTGCGGCGTAAGCTGCCGGAGCGCAAAGACGGCCATCCGTGGTTTAAAACATTGCGCGGACGCGGCTATCTGATGGTTTCTGCTTCATGATTGGAAGTTTAACCGCACGCATCTTCGCTATCTTCTGGCTCACGCTGGCGCTGGTGTTGATGCTGGTACTGATGTTGCCCAAGCTGGACTCGCGCCAGATGACCGAGCTGCTGGAAAGCGAGCAACGTCAGGGCATCATGATTGAGCAACACGTCGAGGCCGAACTGGCGAACGATCCGCCGAACGACTTGATGTGGTGGCGACGTCTGTTTCGCGCCATCGATAAGTGGGCGCCGCCGGGGCAGCGACTGCTGCTGGTCACCAGCGAAGGCCGCGTGATCGGCGCAGAACGCAACGAAATGCAGATCATTCGTAACTTTATCGGCCAGGCCGATAATGCCGATCATCCGCAGAAGAAGCGTTACGGACGCCTGGAGATGGTCGGCCCGTTTTCCGTCAGGGATGGTGAAGATAATTATCAACTTTATCTCATCCGCCCTGCCAGCACTTCACAATCCGACTTCATCAACCTGCTGTTTGACCGTCCGCTATTACTGCTTATCGTGACGATGCTGGTCAGCGCCCCGCTGCTGCTCTGGCTGGCGTGGAGCCTGGCGAAGCCGGCGCGCAAGTTGAAAAACGCCGCCGACGAAGTTGCCCAGGGTAACCTGCGGCAGCATCCGGAGCTGGAAGCCGGTCCGCAGGAGTTTCTGGCCGCCGGGGCCAGCTTCAACCAGATGGTGACCGCGCTTGAGCGAATGATGACCAGCCAGCAGCGGCTGCTGTCGGATATCTCGCACGAGCTACGCACGCCGTTAACCCGCCTGCAGCTAGGCACCGCGTTGCTGCGCCGCCGCAGCGGTGAAAGCAAAGAGCTGGAGCGTATCGAAACCGAAGCGCATCGGCTGGACAGCATGATCAACGACCTGCTGGTGATGTCGCGTAATCAGGCGAAAAACGCGCTGGTCAGCGAGACGGTGAAAGCGAATCAGCTGTGGGGCGAAGTGCTGGACAACGCGGCATTTGAAGCCGAACAGATGGGGAAATCATTTACCGTTGAGTATCCGCCGGGCCCCTGGCCGCTGTACGGTAACCCCAATGCGCTGGAAAGCGCGCTGGAAAATATCGTGCGCAACGCGCTGCGCTACTCGCACACGAAAATTTCCGTCAGCTTCTCGGTGGATAAAGACGGGATTACGGTCAACGTCGATGATGACGGCCCGGGCGTCAGCCCGGAGGATCGCGAACAGATTTTCCGTCCGTTCTATCGTACCGACGAGGCTCGCGATCGCGAGTCCGGCGGCACCGGTCTGGGGCTGGCGATTGTCGAAACGGCGATCCAGCAACATCGCGGCTGGGTTAAAGCCGACGATAGCCCGCTGGGTGGCCTGCGATTAACAATCTGGCTGCCGCTGTATAAACGAACCTGAGCCTGTCCCGGCTTGCGCTACGCTGAGCCGGGCTACGGGTTGCCACGTTCAATATGGGGGAATTATTTCCCCCATAATCTGCGCGAATTATCCTCGATCTGCCCGCTTAAACGCCGTTTCTGCATGGTTCTGCTCCAGCTTACCGACAGGCCCGCCGCCGATAGCAGACGGTGATACTGGTCGTCGTCAAACGGCATATGCCAGGCAATCGCGCCAGCCTCATGCACGCTCACGTCGCTTAATCGCGATACCAGCTCCAGCGGCGCATCGCTGGAGACCTGGCCGCCGGCAATAATGCGGTAGAGCCAGCCAACCTTGCCGCTGTTCTGCATCAGTTGCGCCATATCGCTAATGCCGAAATGGTAGTTCAGTTTGAAGCAGGGAGAGCGCGGCTGAGTGACCTGAATCAGCGCCTCGCCCCAACGAAAGATATCGCCGATATAGACATTTTTTTCCGTTAGTCCTTCGGAAGAAAGGTTTTCACCGAATGCGGGGGCGCAGAACAGATCGGCCTGCTGCGGGAATTCGCGGATCCAGTCGAGGTAATGCTCGCGGGGATAGTGGCACAGCGCGCGATCCGGCCCGCCGTGAATTTTCTTTTCCGCCTGCTCGTCCCCTTCCAGCCCGAGATCGCCGAGCTGCAGCTCGCCATCGACCTGGATTTTGCCAATTGCGCTGGGGCGGCTACCGTCGTAGTCCCTGATTTTGCCGACAAAGACATTCACCGGGTAATGCATTGCTGCTCTCCTTGCTACGGATATAAAAAAAGCGAGTCATCAGACTCGCTTCTCTCTTAGCACAATGCAACCTTATTTTTTGGCGGCAAAACGCGCTGCTGCTTCGTCCCAGTTAACCACGTCCCAGAAGGCTTTGATGTAGTCCGGACGGCGGTTCTGGAATTTCAGGTAGTAAGCGTGTTCCCACACATCCAGGCCGATAATCGGGAAGCCGGAAGCGCCGGAAATGGCTTCGCCCATCAGCGGGGAATCCTGGTTTGCGGTAGAAACGACGGCCAGTTTGTCGCCTTTCAGCACCAGCCACGCCCAGCCGGAACCAAAGCGGGTTGCTGCCGCTTTTTCGAATTCAGCTTTGAAGTTGTCCACGGAACCGAAATCACGCTCGATAGCGGCTTTCAGGTCGCCCTGCAGGGTAGTGCCGGTTTTCAGGCCTTTCCAGAACAGGCTATGGTTAGCGTGGCCGCCCGCGTTGTTACGCAGTACGGTTTTTTTGTCAGCCGGCAGTTGATCCAGTTTGGTGATCAGCTCTTCCGCGGACAGGTTAGCGAATTCCGGCAGGCTTTCCAGCGCTGCGTTAGCGTTGTTAACGTAGGTCTGGTGATGCTTAGTATGATGGATCTCCATCGTCTGCTTGTCGAAATGCGGTTCCAGAGCATCGTAAGCGTACGGCAGGGATGGCAGTGTATAACTCATAATCATCTCCATTATTATCGGGCGGCAGAGGGTGTTAACGCCGCGTAAGCAGTCGGTTCATTATAGTTAATTAAATGATATTGAAAATGATTATCAATGCCGTAGTTTTACTAAGGTTATACCCAAAATAGATACACGCCGGTTTGTGAGCCAAAACAACCCATTAAGCCCCTGATTGCCAGAGTTTCGTCTGAGGTGGCAACAGCTCAAAGGCGTAAAAACTGCGCAATTTTTACACTCATCGCATCGGAGAGAGTCTATCCAACCCAACACAGATGAGGGTAAAGGCAATGAATCATGCGATTACGATGGGAATTTTTTGGCATTTAATCGGCGCCGCCAGTGCCGCCTGTTTTTATGCCCCTTTCAAGAAGGTGAAACACTGGTCGTGGGAAACCATGTGGTCGATCGGCGGGATTGTCTCCTGGCTGATTCTGCCGTGGGCGATAAGCGCCATGCTGCTGCCCGATTTCTGGGCCTACTACCGCTCGTTTAGCGCCTCCACGCTGCTGCCGGTGTTTTTGTTCGGCGCGATGTGGGGCATCGGTAACATCAACTATGGCCTGACCATGCGCTATCTGGGGATGTCGATGGGTATCGGTATCGCTATCGGCATTACGCTTATCGTCGGTACCTTAATGACGCCGATCCTCAACGGCCACTTTGATGTGTTGATTCACACCAAAGGCGGACAAATGACCCTACTCGGCGTGCTGGTAGCGTTGATTGGTGTGGGTATCGTCACCCGCGCCGGCCAGCTTAAAGAGCGCAAAATGGGCATCAAAGCGGAAGAGTTCAACCTGAAAAAAGGGCTGATGCTGGCGGTGATGTGCGGTATTTTCTCCGCCGGCATGTCATTTGCGATGAACGCCGCTAAACCAATGCATGAAGCCGCCGCGGCGCTGGGCGTCGACCCGCTGTATACCGCGCTGCCAAGCTACGTGGTGATCATGGGCGGCGGCGCGCTGGTCAACCTCGGCTTCTGCTTTATTCGCCTCGCTAAAGTGAAGGATTTGTCGCTAAAAGACGACTTCTCACTGGCAAAATCGCTTATCATCAGCAACATTCTGCTTTCCGCATTGGGCGGGCTAATGTGGTATCTGCAGTTCTTCTTCTATGCCTGGGGCCACGCCAGTATCCCGGCGCAGTATGACTACATGAGCTGGATGCTGCATATGAGCTTCTACGTACTGTGCGGCGGGCTGGTCGGGCTGGTGCTGAAAGAGTGGAACAACGCCGGACGCCGCCCGGTCAGCGTGCTCAGCCTCGGCTGTGTGGTAATCATCATTGCCGCGAATATCGTCGGCCTGGGAATGGCTAACTGATTTCTCCTTCACGCGGCGGCGCGACTGCGCTGCCGCCACTGTCCCGGCGTCATACCGGTTTCCCGGTTAAATACCACCGAAAAGTAGTTACTGTCCTCAAACCCGCACTGCATAGCGATCTCACCAATTAGCCGCTCGGTATGCTGCAGCAAATACTGCGCATGGCAGATCCGCAGCTGGCGCAAATAGTGGGTTATCGTCATCCCCGTTTGCTGGCGAAACTGCTGGCGTAACGCGCGTTCGCTGCAGGCTTCACGCAGACAAAAATGCTCCAGATTAAAGGGGCGATTCAAACTTCCGGCCAGCTCAGTTAGCAGTTTATCGAGCTGAGTTTCGCTTTGCGTCGCCGCCAGATTATCAGTGGCGTAGCGATAGCGCTGGAGCGTTAGCGCCAGTTGGGCAAACAGCAGTTCCGCCATGCTATCCGCCTGCGCATCCTGCCGCGCGCTTTCGTGCTCCAGCTGGTTAATCACCTGCCTGACCTGCGCCATGCCGCTGCTGCCGATCCGCCAGTGCGGCTGCCACGGCGTGCCGAATAATCCCGGAATATGCGCCGCCCAGTCAAAATTGAGCCGCAGCCGATCCGGACAATAAATAATATTCTGCAGCACCAGGTCGTTGACCGACGCATAAGAGTGTTTATCTTCCGCGCGGATATAAAAGAGATCGCCGCGGGTAATCCGCCACGGGCGATCGTTGAGGATATGCAGACCGTTGCCGCGCCACACCAGCACCAGCTCGCAAAATTCATGGGTATGCTCGGCGAAGACGTTTTGCGGGTAGCGGTCAGCCACCGCCACCGCCTGCGTGGGGGAGGCAAAAAACTCATCTTTGCGAAGCACCAGCTGACCTGCCACAACTCTTACTCCCGACGCGGAAACCAACCATTATTCGCATTTTGGTGAGGCAATACGTTGACTCTTCTCGCGTTACTGAAGAATAGCGTCGCGCCCCTGGCGAATATCGCGCGGCGACCAGTCGAATTCACGGCGAAATAGCGTCGAAAAATGATTACTGTCGCCAAAACCGCAGCGATAAGCGATTTCTGTCACGCTATCATCGCTGTGGCGTAGCAGGTGCCGCGCCTTCATCAGGCGCACCCGGTTGAGATAGCGCTGGGGCGTCAGCCCGGTTTGCAGCTTTAACTGACGATGCAGGGTGCGTAAAGAGAGCGAAAACTGCGCCGCCACCTCCTCCCAGCATATCTCTTCGGCAAAATGGTCTTCCAGCCAGGCCATCAGCTGATTCAGCCGCGCCTCGTGGTTGCCGGCGCCTTCCGCCAGGCTGTTGCTGTGCAGTAGCACCAGTAGCTGCATAAAAAGGATTTCACGGCTGGCGATGGTATGCGGCTCGACGCCCTGCCCGACCTTTTCCATCTGACCGACGATTTGCCGCACCTGCTGCAGTACCGTCTGGTTGACCCGCCAGTGTGACAGATAGTTGCCGTCCTGCTCCTGCGGCAGCAGCTGGTTCACGCCGGTCAGAAAACGAAAAGCATCCGGCGCGCGGTAGAGCACGTTGGTCAGACACAGGTTATTAGTGTGTTCGTAAAGATGGCGATCGTGATCGCGAATAAAGCAGACCGAACCGCCGCTGATGGTATAGGGCTGGCCGTTGAAAACGTGAATGCCCGTACCCTGTTCAACGATGACAATCTCATGAAAATCATGGTGATGTTCTGGAAAGGCCGCTTGAGGAAGGCGCGGTTCAATCGCCACCGCCGAGACGCCGGCCTTAAAGAAATCCGTACTGTGCAACACGGTCATAGCAGCCTCCACGAATGAGAAAAATTATCAACCGTCGTCGCAAATAGTAATTAAGGGCCGGCAATCCGGCCTTCAATTTTTGACCGCGAACCGCGTAAAACCTGCCGTTTTTTCAAGAACCAGCCGGAAATATCCGGAACTGCGGCCAGCATCACACCGCGCCTCGCGCCGCCCATAAAACGAAACTGTGACGCTTCTCACGGTCACCTTTGCTGTGTTGCCAGCCGTCCGTTTTCGCTGTCAGTAGCGAGAAGGTGACGCAGAGACGCCTTTTTTAGACTGCCTGTAATGATTTTAAGAAGGGTCGTGCCATGAGTATTCGTCATTGTGTCGCCGTTGATTTAGGCGCATCCAGCGGTCGGGTCATGCTCGCGAATTATAACACCGCGACGCGCGCGCTGACGCTGCGTGAAGTTCACCGTTTCACCAACCGCCTCCTGAAAGTGGGCGGCTACGATTGCTGGGATATCGATAGCCTGGAAGCGGAAATTCGCCGTGGGCTGGTGAAAGTATGCGAACAGGGGATCCTGATCGACAGCATCGGCATCGACACCTGGGGCGTTGATTTCGTCTTGCTGGATAAACGCGGCCAGCGCGTCGGCCTGCCGGTTTCCTATCGCGATAGCCGCACTCACGGCCTGATGGCGCAGGCAATCGAACACCTCGGCCGCGCCAATATTTACTGCCGCAGCGGCATCCAGTTTCTGCCGTTTAACACCCTTTATCAATTGCGGGCGCTGGTCAGCCAGCAGCCGACGCTGGTGGAACAGGTCGCCCATGCGCTGCTGATCCCAGACTACTTCAGCTACCGCCTGACCGGCGCGATGAACTGGGAATACACCAACGCCACCACCACGCAACTGGTCAATATCAATAGCGATAACTGGGATGACGAGCTGATCCGCTGGAGCGGCGCGACGCCGGACTGGTTCGGTACGCCGACGCATCCGGGCAATGTTATCGGCCACTGGATCTGCCCGCAGGGTAACCGCATCCCGGTGGTCGCCGTCGCCAGCCACGATACGGCCAGCGCCGTGATCGCCTCGCCGCTGGCGGATAAAAATGCCGCCTATCTCTCATCAGGCACCTGGTCGCTGATGGGCTTTGAAAGTAAAACGCCTTACACCAGCCAGCAGGCGCTGAAGGCGAATATCACTAATGAAGGCGGCGCCGAGGGGCGTTATCGGGTACTGAAAAACATCATGGGCCTGTGGCTGCTGCAGCGGGTACTGCAAGAGCAGAACATTAGCGATCTGCAGGCGCTGATTGTCGACACGGCGATGCTGCCAGCCTGCCGTTACCTGATTGATTGCAATAACGATCGCTTTATTAACCCGGCCAATATGAGCGCCGAAATTCAGGCCGCCTGCGCAGAGACCGCCCAGCCGATTCCGGTCACTCCCGCCGAACTGGCGCGCTGCATTTTCGACAGTCTGGCGCTGCTGTATGCCCGGGTATTGGGCGAGCTTGCAGCGCTCCGCGGCCACCCTTTCAGCCAGCTGCATATCGTCGGCGGCGGCTGCCAGAACGTGTTGCTTAACCAGCTGTGCGCCGATGCCTGCGGCCTGCCGGTGGTGGCGGGCCCCATTGAAGCCTCCACGCTTGGCAATATCGGCATCCAGCTGATGACGCTGGATGAACTGCACAACGTCGATGAATTCCGTCAGGTGGTACGCGACAACGCGTCGCTCACCACGTTCACCCCACATTCAGATAGCGAAATTGCCCGCTTCGTCGCGCAATTTCAGCCACAACCTACAAAGGAGCTTTGCGCATGACCACTCAACTTGAACAAGCCTGGGAAATTGCTAAGCAGTGCTATGCCGCCATCGGCGTAGATGCCGAGGAAGCTCTGCGTCAGCTGGACCGTCTGCCGGTGTCAATGCACTGCTGGCAGGGCGATGACGTGGCGGGCTTTGAAAACCCGGAAGGCAACTTAACCGGCGGCATTCAGGCCACTGGCAACTATCCCGGCAAAGCGCGCAATGCCCAGGAGCTACGCGCCGACCTCGAACAGGCGCTAAGCCTGATACCGGGGCCGAAGCGCCTTAATCTGCACGCGATTTATCTTGAGTCCGCCACGCCGGTCGCGCGTAATGAAATTAAGCCGGAACACTTTAAGCACTGGGTGGAATGGGCCAAACGCCACCAGTTGGGGCTCGATTTTAACCCTTCCTGCTTCTCGCATCCGCTAAGCGCCGACGGCTTTACGCTGTCGCACGCCAACCCGGAGATTCGTCAGTTCTGGATCGATCACTGTAAAGCCAGCCGCCGCATCTCCGCTTATTTCGGCGAACAACTTGGGACGCCATCGGTAATGAATATCTGGGTGCCGGACGGCATGAAAGATATTACCGTCGATCGCTTCGCCCCGCGCCAGCGGCTGCTGAACGCGCTGGATGAGGTCATCAGCGAAAAGCTCGATCCGGCGCACCATATCGACGCCGTTGAGAGCAAGCTGTTC
Source organism: Klebsiella sp. CN_Kp091 (assembly GCF_040065095.1). Lineage (NCBI taxonomy): Bacteria > Pseudomonadati > Pseudomonadota > Gammaproteobacteria > Enterobacterales > Enterobacteriaceae > Klebsiella > Klebsiella sp. CN_Kp091. Next base: position 57,477 of record NZ_JBEAIO010000045.1, read on the forward strand.
GGTATCGGCGCCGAAAGCTATACCGTGGGCTCCAATGAATTCTACATGGGCTACGCCGCCAGCCGTCAAACCGCGTTGTGCCTGGATGCCGGCCACTTCCATCCGACGGAAGTCATCTCCGACAAAATCTCCGCCGCCATGCTCTATATCCCACGCCTGCTGCTGCACGTCAGCCGCCCAGTACGCTGGGACAGCGATCACGTGGTGCTGCTGGATGACGAAACCCAGGCCATCGCCAGCGAAATTATCCGCCACAACCTGTTCGACCGCGTGCATATCGGCCTCGACTTCTTTGATGCCTCCATTAACCGCATCGCGGCGTGGGTAATCGGCACCCGCAACATGAAAAAAGCCCTGCTGCGCGCGCTGCTGGAGCCGACGGCGCTGCTGCGCCAGCTGGAAAACGACGGTGATTACACCGCCCGTCTGGCACTGCTCGAAGAGCAGAAATCTCTGCCGTGGCAGGCCATCTGGGAGATGTACTGCCAGCGTCACGATACGCCGGCAGGCAGCCAGTGGCTGGAAAACGTGCGGACCTATGAAAAAGACGTGCTAAGCCAGCGCGGCTAATGCCTGACTTTCCCCGGATTGTGCCGTACAGGGTTTATCCGGGGAAACACCTATTACGAATCAACAGGAAAGACAAGACTATGCACAACATCATCAATTCATGGTTCGTTCAGGGCATGATCAAAGCCACCTCCGACGCCTGGCTTAAAGGCTGGGACGAGCGTAACGGCGGTAATTTGACGCTGCGCCTGGATGAAGCGGATATCGCGCCATTCAAAGCCGATTTTCACCCCCAGCCGCGCTATATCGCCTTAAGTCAGCCGATGCCGGAACTGGCTAATCAGCCGTTTATCGTTACCGGTTCCGGTAAATTCTTCCGTAATGTGCAGCTCGATCCCGCCGCCAATCTCGGAGTGGTGAAAATAGACAACGACGGCGCGGGCTACTTCATTCTGTGGGGGTTAACGGAAGAAGCCGTGCCGACGTCGGAACTGCCGGCGCATTTCCTGTCGCACTGCGAGCGCATCAAAGCCACCGGCGGCAAAGATCGCGTGATCATGCACTGCCATGCCACCAACCTGATCGCCCTGACCTACGTGCTGGAGAACAACAGCGATCTGTTCACCCGCAAGCTTTGGGAAGGCAGCACCGAATGCCTGGTGGTGTTCCCGGACGGCGTCGGCATTCTGCCGTGGATGGTGCCGGGCACCGACGAGATTGGCCAGGCGACCGCCGGTGAAATGCAGAAACACTCTCTGGTGCTGTGGCCATTCCACGGCGTCTTCGGCAGCGGACCGACGCTGGATGAGACTTTCGGCCTAATCGATACCGCCGAGAAATCCGCCGAGGTGCTGGTGAAAGTCTATTCGATGGGCGGCATGAAACAGACGATTAGCCGCGAAGAATTGATTGCGTTAGGCCAACGCTTTGGCGTCACGCCGCTGGCCAGCGCGCTGGCGCTCTAAGAAAGCGAGTCGCTTTGTAAGGAGAATAATCATGAGCTTTATGTTGGCACTGCCGAAAATCAGCCTGCATGGCGCGGGCGCGATCGGCGATATGGTGAGCCTGGTGGCGGACAAGCAGTGGGGAAAAGCGCTGATTGTCACCGACGGCCATCTGGTGGAAATGGGCCTGCTCGATAGCCTGTTTCAGGCGCTGGAAGCGCATCAACTGTCTTATCATCTGTTCGATAACGTCTTTCCGAACCCAACCGAAGCGCTGGTTCAGCAAGGTATCGCCGCATTCCGTGCGGCGCAGTGCGACTATATTATCGCATTCGGCGGCGGCAGCCCGATCGATACCGCTAAGGCGGTGAAAATTCTCAGCGCTAACCCGGCGCCATCGACCGCCTATTCCGGCGTGGGCAAAGTGAAGAATGCCGGCGTGCCGCTGGTGGCAATTAACACTACCGCCGGAACCGCCGCTGAAATGACCAGCAACGCGGTGATTATTGATAGCGAACGTCAGGTGAAAGAGGTCATCATCGACCCAAACATCATCCCGGATATTGCCGTCGACGACGCCAGCGTGATGCTCGATATTCCGCCGTCGGTTACCGCCGCGACCGGTATGGATGCGTTAACCCACGCTATTGAGGCGTTTGTCTCCGTCGGCGCCCATCCGCTGACCGACGCCAACGCGCTGGAAGCGATTCGCTTAATTCACCAGTGGCTGCCGCTGGCCGTCGATGACGGGCACAATCTGCAGGCCCGCGAGCAGATGGCATACGGTCAGTATCTGGCAGGAATGGCGTTCAACAGCGCAGGTCTTGGTCTGGTACACGCGCTGGCGCATCAGCCGGGCGCGACCCACAATCTGCCGCACGGCGTTTGTAATGCCATCCTGCTGCCGATCATCGAAAACTTTAACCGCCCGAACGCGGTAGCGCGTTTTGCCCGCATCGCCCAGGCGATGGGCGTCGATACGGGCGGCATGAGCGACGAAACCGCCAGCATGGCGGCGATTAATGCGATTCGCGCGTTGAGCAAACGAGTCGGTATTCCTGAAGGCTTTAGCCAGCTTGGCGTCAGTAAGGCCGACATCGAAGGCTGGCTGGATAAAGCGCTGGCCGACCCCTGCGCACCCTGTAACCCGCGCAGCGCCAGCCGCGACGAGGTGCGCGAGTTATACCTGGAGGCGTTATGATCCGCAAAGCCTTCGTGATGCAGGTCAATCCCAACGCCCACGAGGAGTATCGGCGCCGTCATAATCCCATCTGGCCTGAACTGGAAGCCACGCTGAAAGCGCATGGCGCGCATCACTATGCGATCTTTCTCGACAAACAGCGCCATCTGCTATTCGCCACGGTGGAAATTGAATCGGAGGCCCGCTGGAACGCGGTGGCGGAAACAGAGGTCTGCCAACGCTGGTGGCGGTATATGCGCGAGGTGATGCCGACGAATCCGGATAACAGCCCACTAAGCGTTGAACTGAGTGAAGTGTTTTACCTTGCGTAATAAAGAAAACGCCTGAGCAATCAGGCGTTTTTGCTACCAGAGGGATTAGGCATTTTTGCGCACAAAGAAACCGTAGCAGCAGGCGCCCATAAATAGCAGTATCCCACCGAGAATAAATACGTTGGTAAAGTGCCCGGTAGCATCAAGAATAATGCCGGTGATAATCGGCGCCAGCGCCGCGCCGAGAAAGCCGCCAAAGTTCTGGATAGCACCCAATGAGGCGACCTGTTCTTTCGGCGCCATATCGGTCGCTAACGTCCAGATCACGCCGGAAGGCATTTGTGAACAGAAGTAGCCCAGCGTCAGCAGGGCGATCGCAACGCCGCTATTATCAACAAACGGAATCGGCATCACGAAACAGGCCGCCAGCGCGGCGCCCGCCACAATCGGCACTTTACGCGCGGTAACGGCGTTCATCCCTTTACGCACCAGTCTGTCAGAAAGCATCCCGCCACACAGCACGCCGATAATACCGGCAAAGAAAGGAATCGAGGCGATAAAACCGGTCTGCTTGAGGCTAAAGCCCAGCGAGGTTTCCAGATATCCCGGCAGCCATGTCAGATAAACCCAAATGGTAAACATGATGCAGAAGTTACCGGCAATCATGAACCACGTGGTTTTCCGGCGAAACAGTTCGCCCCAGCTGACCTTCGGCTGCTCACCTTCGGGACGCATGACTTTGCCGGTGTTTATCAGCATCGCCTCGCGCGCGTCCGGGTCGCGATAAAATTTAAGCCATGCCAGCAACAATGGCAGTCCGAGCAGGCCGACAACCATGAACATGCCGCGCCAGCCGATCCATAACAGCAAAATAGTCAGCACCGGCGGCGCTATCGCATTGGCGATTTGCGAACCGGTATTGATAATCGATGTCGGCAGCCCGCGCTCTTTCTCCGAGAACCAGCTCTGGGTGATCTTGATACCGGAAGTGAAGAACGGTGACTCCGCCACGCCCAGCAGCATGCGTAAACCATAGAAGAAGCTATAGGTGTTCACGAAGCCCATTAAGAACGTCACCGCTGACCATAACCCCAGCGCGCCGCTGAACATTTTCTTCGCGCCAAAGCGGTCTACCAGCCAGCCGGCGGGTAAATTCGCCAGCGCATAGGGCCAGAGAAACGCTGACAATAACAGCCCCATTTCAGTACCAGAGAAGCCAAACTCCCTGGCGATGGTGGTGTTCGCGATACTCAGGTTGGCGCGATCGAGGTAATTGACCACCGCGGCCAGCAGCAGGATTAAAATAATGCCCCAACGTCGACGCGAGAGTTTCGGCGCCGCAATCGCTTCAGCCGCCGTTTGATTTAGCGAACTCATAAACCCTCCTCCAGCAAGGCGCGATCGATTTTCATCACCGCTTTACGGATATGTTGCCGCTCGCCATCGCGCGGATGGCAGCAGGGGCGATGGATATCCTGGGGAAAGAAAATGGCGAACATGCCGGGTTTCAGGGTTATCTGCGTCTCCTCTTCTTCAACCTGCCAGAACAAGATGTCCTGCTGCGGCGTCCGATCCTCGGTAACGCAATGACTGCCGCTTTCAGCGCGGCTGACACCCATCCGCTCCTCGCCGGAAATCAGATACTGAATATCAATGAACTGCTTGTGCGACTCCGGCCGCGCCTGCGCGAAAGGCACGCTCTCCATCTCCTGTAGCAGGCAGAAAAGTTTCCCCGGGATCAGGTCGATTTTCCCCGGCGCGAAGCGCTGGAAATCCTGGCTGGCGATAAACGCCAGCGCCTGGCGGATCGCCGGATGAAACGCGGCCTGTTGCGCAGACCACGCCTGCAGACTCGATACGATCATAACGATCCCTCCCTTAGCCGGCGATCCGCTGCTGCCACAGTTCAGTCCCGGCGCGGATCTGGTCGAGGATCACCGTCAGCCCCCAGAATTTGCTCAGCACATCGTCTTTATTAACCCGGCAGGCATCGCTGTCGAAGGTCCCCAGCCGTTGATGGTAAATTTTGGCGTTTTTCGGGTAGCCCAGCGTTTCGGTTACCGCACCCAGCGACAGAAATATCGCCAGTTCATCGGCCAGCGCCCGCTGATTTTTGCCTTCCCGCCACAGCCAGCCGTACAGTTCGGGATGGAAGTTGGTGAACACGCCGCTGAAACCTTCGGCGCCCGCCAGCATCGCCGGCCAGGCAATCGCGGCATTGGCGTTAATGACCTTCAGCGGGGTTCCCTGCGCCAGACGCACGCGGCGCTCAACGGTTGGCAGATCGCAGCTCACATCTTTCAGCACCACGAAACGACCACTGTTGGCGCACCAGGCGAACTCGTCGTCGCTAAGCAGGCGGCGATACGGCGCCGGGCACTCGTACAGCCCCAGCGGCATGGAAGAAGGCAAAGCCGCTAACAGCGATTGCAGGGTAGCGAAAAAGACTTCACTGCCCTCATTACGCGGATCGAGATGATTAGTGACCAGCACCAGCGCATCAATGCCGGTCTGCGCCATTGCCAGCAACTCCTCTTTTTGCGCCGCCAGATCATCGCTGATATGGCCCGAGGCAATGACTGGAATGCGTCCCGCCACGCGTTGCACCACGAAACGCGCCAGCTCGACACGCTCCTGTAGGCTGAGATATTGCATTTCGCTGGACTGGCAGACGGCAAAAAGCGCATCCACGCCCTTTGCCAGATACCAATCAATCAGCTTCGCCAGCGCCGGATAATCAATCTGGTCGTCAGCGGTAAAAGGGGTCAGCATGACGGGTACAACACCGTTAATCGTTTTCATCTTATTTTTCCTGGATTAGAGGGTACGGAGTCGGGCACTTGCCTGCGCAAAGTCAGGCATGTTGGAAGCCCCCTCCAGCTCGACGGCCAGAGAGGCGAAAGCAGAGGCCCAGGTCGCGGCCTGAACCAGGGTGTTGCCGGCAGCCAGCGAGGCGGCGAGCGCGCCATTAAACGCATCGCCAGCGCCGGTGGTATCGACGGTGACCGCCGGAAAGGCGCGAATTTGGCTAAACTGGAGATTATCCAGCAGCAGCGCTCCGCGCGACCCCATGGTAATCAGAACTTTCTTTACACCTAATTCAGCGATGCGCAGCGCGGCTTCTTTGGCAGTATCAACATCGTGAATGTCGATACCGGATAATAATGAAGCCTCGGTTTCATTCGGTGTAATCACATCGATATAAGGGATGCTTTTGATTATTTCCGCCGAGTATGGCGCCGGATTGAGAATGACTGTCTTACCGAGTTCCCTGGCGATTTTTATTAGCGAATGGGTGGCGTCAAAATTATTCTCAAGCTGAACAAGTAAAACGTCGGAGGCGGACAACTCTGGAATAATCGCCTCAATCTCATTATGCGTTATTGTAGTATTGGCGCCAGAGTAAATAGCAATCATATTTTCGCCATTTTCCTGCGAAACATAAATAATGGCATTGCCGGTAGGTTCGCTCTCAGATTGATAAAGCGTATAGGAGTGTATTTCTGAACGAGTGAGATGATCGGCCGCCAGGTGGCTAAACTGATCTTTGCCCACCTTAGCGACAAAATGGACCTGCGCGCCGGCTTTACTGGCCGCTGTCGCCTGATTCGCCCCCTTGCCACCGGGCCCAAGGCTGCTGGCGAGCGCCAGTAGCGATTCTCCGCCGCGCGGAAAACGCTCCACTCGGGCCACGATATCCACATTAAATGAGCCGAATACACACACTTTGCCGTTCATCGATTTTCCTTTCTGCTGACCGCTCGCCGTAGGTTTCCGATGGTTAATCGGCTGCAGCAGCACGCCGAAACTATCACCGGTTTCAGAAATAAGTTCAGCCTTTAAATTGTGCCGGGAAATAATCGCTCCGCCATAACAACGTTGCACCAACCCCATTTCTGCAAGAATATTTAAATCACTGCGAATGGTTTCTTTTGAAACACTAAAATAAGCAGCAAAATAATTAACAAAACCACGCTCATGATCGTTTAAATATTTCAGGATATGCTTTCTACGTTCTTCTAAAAACATAATAGGCCCCAATGTCACGAATTAAGTATACGAACCCCTTCCGGAAGGAAGAGTGACATCAATCCCATGTTTTCAGGCAAAACGGAAGGAAACAAAAATGGAAAAACAATGAAGAAATTGAGTGAATAAATAATTCACTCAATCATTAATGGGAAATGAAATAATCTTCTGCGCATCAGAATAAAATGCGCAGATTCTGACTAATTTTGCTCTGCCACCAGCAGCGCCTGGGTATCCGGCTCCAGCGCCTGAAAGAGGTGTTCCCGATCGGCCGGGTAGCAGATGTAATCCCCTTCCCCCAGCTCTTCCGGCGCTTCGGTAAGACCAACGCGCGCGCGCCCCTGAGTGATAATAATATGTTCGACCGACCCGGGCGGGTGCGGGTGCGAGATCCGATCGGCGCCGGGCTGCGTCAACAGCAGATAGATGTCGCGACGCGCGCCGGGGGGACAAGCCGCCAGCAAAATGGCCTGATAGTTGGCCTGCTCAGCAACCACTTTAGTGCCTTCGCCGCGGCGAATCACCTGGGTCTGGTTGGCCTGCGGCTCCAGTAAGCGGGCGAAGGGAATGTCCAGCGCCACGCACAGCGCCCACAATGTTTCCAGGCTAGGGTTGCCATTGCCGGACTCCAGCTGTGACAGGGTCGATTTGGCTATCCCGGCGCGGCGCGCTACCTCCGCCAGTGAGAGCCCGGTGCGCGAACGCTCGCGCGCCAGGCTTTTAGCAATTACGCTGATGGGCTGTGTCATACACCGCTCCTCGTATTTTATATCGAACGAATCGTTCGTCTTGAAAAACCATTCTGTTGCGTTCATTATAATGGAAATTCGTTCGATATGGCTAAAGCGTATGCGTTACAAATTTTCCTGTCTCAGTGGAGACACCATTAAAGCAATCGTTCTGGTATGCCTGGCGGTCGGCGTGGTTGGCATGTCTTACGGTTCATTAGCGATGGCCTACGGTTTTCCGCTGTGGGTGCCGTTTGTCCTTTCCATTACGGTGCTGGCCGGTGCCTCTGAGTTTATGTTTATCGGTATTGTCGCCAGCGGCGGTAACCCGCTCGCCGCGGCGGCGGCAGGTTTACTGGTGAACGCCCGCCACGTTCCTTTTGGCGTCACCGTGCGCGATCTGGTCGGCGCCCGCGCCGCCAGCCTGCTCGGCTGCCACATCATGAATGATGAGAGCGTGGTGTTCGGCCTGTCGCAGAAAACCCCGGAGCAACGTAAAGCCGCCTACTGGCTCTGCGGGCTAGGCGTGGCGCTCATCTGGCCGCTCGGTACCCTGCTGGGTGCCGGCGTCGGTAAATTATTACCCGCTCCAGAAACCATCGGCCTGGATGCGGTATTCCCGGCTATTCTGCTGGCGCTGGTGGTACCGGCTTTTAAAAAACGTACCACACTGATTCGTGCCTGCAGCGGCGCGGTTATTTCGCTTGCCGCCGTGCCCTTCGCGCCGGTTGGATTACCGGTTCTGCTCTCATTGTTTGGCTTACTGGCGAGGAAAAAATAATGGCTAATATGACGCTGTTTATCGCCGGGATCGCGATTCTGTCGATCGGCACATACCTGATGCGTTTGGGCGGGGCAAAGCTCGGCAGCCGTTTAGCGTTTTCCGAGCGCTCACAGGCGCTGCTTTCTGATGCCGCGACGGTGTTGCTGTTTTCCGTGGCGCTGGCAACCACCTTTTATGAAGGCGAGCATTTTTCCGGCATGGCGCGGGTACTTGGCGTCGGTTTTGCCGTGTTCCTTGCCTGGCGCAAGATGCCGCTTATCGTGGTGATTATCGCCGCGGCGGTGGTGACGGCGTTGCTACGCCTGGCGGGTATAAACTAAAAAAGCGCCCTGAGGCGCTCTTTCGACGGTAGTTACTTGCTAACTTATTTGTTCAGTTCAGCGGTCATATGCACGCGATTACCGTTAAACGCTTCGGTAATGGTGTAAGAAGACGCGCCGGCAGCCTGCGCCTGAGCGGCGATTTTCGCTTCCGCGGCGTCCATAGTGGAAGCGGTGGCGGTCACGGATTGTGCAGCGAAAGAACCGAAAGAAGCGGCCAGAGCGATAACAGCGACAAAAGTTTTGATGCTTTTCATGATATAAACCCTTTAATTTAGTTGTTTGGATAAGGCGCCGTGCCTTGATGTGATAAATAATAATCTTCACATCCCGTAACTAAAAGCGGAAGGATTTGCTGTCATCTTTCAAAAAAACTGACCAACATTTAACCGGCAATGAGGCGCTGCGGATGAGTATAAATCGTCGCTCTGCCTGGCCTGCAGAACCCCACCAGCGTCAGATTACAACGCTCGGCGACTTCAACCGCCAGGGTCGTCGCCGCAGAGACGGCAAACAGGATTTCCACCCCGCACATCGCGGCCTTCTGTACCATCTCATAACTGGCGCGGCTGGAGACTAAGGCCGCGCCCTGCTGCCAGCCCTCTCCTTCTTCACTACGACGCCCCAGCAGTTTATCCAGCGCAACGTGACGGCCTACATCTTCATGCCCGCCCGCCAGTTCACCGTCAGGGCGCACCCACGCGGCGGCGTGCGTACAGCCGGTCAGGCGGCCGATAGGCTGAACCTCATTTAACTGTTTGAGCGCGCGATCGAGATGAGAGAGCGCAAAGGTCTGGCTAAAGGGCAGCGGCTCGACGGGCTTACCGATATCATTTAGCTGCTCGACGCCACATACTCCACAACCGGTACGCCCGGCGAGCGCCCGGCGGCGCTCTTTCAGCCCCATAAACCGGCGGCTGGAGAGTTCTATTTGCACTTCAACCCCGTTACAGGCCTGTACCACGTCCATCCCGTAGATCTCTTGTCGGCTTTGTATAATCCCTTCAGATAGGGAAAAACCGACGGCGAAATGTTCCAGGTCACGTGGCGTCGCCATCATGACGACGTGCGAGATGCCGTTATAGACCAGAGCGACGGGTACCTCTTCTGCTACCTCGTCTGGCTGAGGATGTTGTAAATCCTCACGTTTCCAGAGGGTAATCTGGCGATAACCTGTGACATCTGTCACATTTTTGATTTGTTCAGGAAGGTTCTTATTCACTTTCATTTAACCGTATTGGAACAGGCATACACACAATGTGGTATTCTGTTTTTATATCCCTCCAGGACCGAGGGAAATTAACTCAATTCTGAACCTTTGCGGCCTTCACCGCAAAGTAAATAACTACATGTGACAATGTCGAAACAAGGAGCGAACCATGCAGGTCAGCAGAAGGCAGTTCTTTAAGATCTGCGCTGGCGGTATGGCAGGCACGACGGCAGCAGCGCTGGGCTTTGCCCCGGCTACTGCGCTCGCGGAAACCCGGCAGTATAAACTGCTGCGTACTCGCGAAACCCGCAACACCTGTACGTACTGTTCCGTTGGCTGCGGGCTATTGATGTATAGCCTCGGCGACGGTGCGAAAAACGCCAAAGCATCCATTTTCCATATCGAAGGCGATCCGGATCATCCGGTAAACCGTGGTGCGCTCTGCCCGAAAGGGGCCGGTCTGGTGGACTTTATCCATTCTGAAAGCCGCCTGAAATTCCCGGAATATCGCGCGCCAGGTTCTGATAAATGGCAGCAAATCAGCTGGGACGAAGCGTTCGATCGCATCGCGAAGCTGATGAAAGAAGACCGTGACGCCAACTTTATCGCCCAAAACAGCGCCGGCACCACCGTTAACCGTTGGCTGACCACCGGTATGCTGTGCGCCTCCGCTTCCAGTAACGAAACCGGCTATTTAACGCAAAAATTCACCCGCGCCCTCGGGATGCTGGCGGTGGATAACCAGGCGCGTGTCTGACACGGACCAACGGTAGCAAGTCTTGCTCCAACATTTGGTCGCGGTGCGATGACCAACCACTGGGTTGATATTAAAAACGCCAACCTGATCGTGGTGATGGGCGGTAACGCCGCAGAAGCGCATCCGGTGGGATTCCGCTGGGCGATGGAAGCCAAAATTCATAACGGCGCCAAGCTCATCGTTATCGATCCGCGCTTTACGCGTACGGCGTCGGTGGCTGATTTCTACACCCCGATTCGTTCCGGTACCGACATAACCTTCCTGTCGGGCGTCATCCTGTACCTGCTGAATAACGAAAAATTCAACCGTGAATACACCGAAGCCTATACCAACGCCAGCCTGATCGTGCGTGAGGACTACAGCTTTGATGATGGTCTGTTCAGCGGCTACGATGCGGAAAAACGCCAGTATGACAAAACCAGCTGGAACTACGAGCTGGATGAAAACGGCTTCGCCAAACGCGATACCACGCTACAGCATCCACGCTGCGTCTGGAATCTGCTAAAACAGCACGTTTCCCGCTATACGCCGGATGTGGTTGAAAACATCTGTGGTACGCCGAAGGCCGATTTCCTTAAAGTTTGCGAATATATTGCAGAAACCAGCGCGCACGATAAAACCGCGTCGTTCCTGTATGCCCTCGGCTGGACCCAGCACTCCATCGGCGCGCAGAACATTCGCACCATGGCGATGATCCAGCTGCTGCTTGGCAACATGGGGATGGCAGGCGGCGGCGTCAATGCCCTGCGCGGTCACTCCAACATCCAGGGTCTGACCGACCTCGGCCTGCTCTCAACCAGCCTGCCGGGATACATGTCGCTGCCTAATGAAAAACAGGCCGACCTGCAGACCTACCTGAGCGCCAACACGCCGAAACCGCTGTTGAAAGACCAGGTGAACTACTGGGGCAACTATCCGAAGTTCTTCGTCTCCATGATGAAAGCCTTCTTCGGCGATAAAGCTACGGCCGAGAATAGCTGGGGCTTTGACTGGTTGCCGAAGTGGGATAAGAGCTACGACGTTCTGCAGTATTTCGAGATGATGAATCAGGGCAAAGTGAATGGCTATATTTGCCAGGGCTTTAACCCGGTCGCCTCGTTCCCGAACAAAAACAAGGTGGTGGCTTCCCTGTCGAAGCTGAAGTTCCTTGTGACCATCGATCCGCTCAACACCGAAACGTCCACCTTCTGGCAAAACCACGGTGAGTCCAACGATGTTGATCCGGCGAAAATCCAGACCGAAGTGTTCCGTCTGCCGTCCACCTGCTTCGCCGAAGAAAACGGTTCTATCGTGAACTCCGGCCGCTGGCTGCAGTGGCACTGGAAAGGCGCGGACGCCCCGGGGATCGCCGTGACCGATGGCGAAATCCTCGCTGGTATCTTCTCGCGTCTGCGTAAGATGTATGCCGAAGAAGGCGGTCCAACGCCGGAGCCGGTGCTCAACATGACGTGGAACTACTCCACGCCGCACGAGCCGGCATCGGAAGAAGTGGCGATGGAAAGCAACGGTAAAGCGCTGGCGGATATTACCGATCCGGCAACCGGCGCGGTAATCGTTAAGAAAGGGCAGCAATTGAGCTCCTTCGCACAGCTACGCGACGACGGCACGACTTCCAGCGGCTGCTGGATCTTCGCCGGTAGCTGGACGCCGGAAGGCAACCAGATGGCGCGCCGCGATAACGCCGACCCGTCAGGCCTCGGCAATACGCTGGGCTGGGCCTGGGCATGGCCGCTAAACCGCCGCATTCTGTATAACCGCGCCTCCGCGGACCCGCAGGGTAAACCGTGGGATCCGAAGCGTCAGTTGCTGAAATGGGACGGCGCGAAATGGGGTGGTGTGGATATTCCGGATTACAGCGCCGCCGCCCCTGGCAGCGACGTCGGTCCGTTTATCATGCAGCCTGAAGGGATGGGGCGTCTGTTCGCTATTGATAAGATGGCTGAAGGGCCGTTCCCGGAACACTACGAACCGTTTGAAACGCCGCTGGGGACTAACCCGCTGCATCCAAACGTGGTCTCTAACCCGGCCGCTCGCGTCTTTAAAGGCGATCTCGAGCAGATGGGCAAGGCCGAGCAGTTCCCGTACGTCGGCACCACTTACCGCCTGACCGAACACTTCCACTACTGGACCAAACACGCGCTGCTTAACGCCATCGCACAGCCGGAACAGTTTGTGGAGATCGGCGAAAAACTGGCGAATAAGCTCGGCATCGGCCATGGCGATACCGTGAAAGTCTCCTCTAACCGCGGCTATATCAAAGCCAAGGCGGTAGTGACCAAGCGTATTCGTACGCTGCAGGTTCACGGTAAAGAGGTGGATACCATCGGTATTCCTATTCACTGGGGCTACGAAGGCGTGGCGAAAAAAGGCTTTATCGCCAATACGCTGACGCCGTTTGTCGGCGACGCCAACACGCAGACGCCGGAGTTTAAAGCCTTCCTCGTGAACGTGGAAAAGGTGTAACGGAGACGACTTATGGCTTATCAATCGCAAGATATTATTCGTCGTTCCGCGACTAACGGTTTCACTCCCGCGCCTCAGGCGCGGGACCACCAGCAGGAAGTGGCGAAGCTTATCGACGTTACCACCTGTATCGGCTGTAAAGCCTGCCAGGTGGCCTGTTCCGAATGGAACGATCTCCGTGACGAAGTGGGTAACAACGTTGGGGTGTATGACAACCCGGCGGACCTGACCGCCAAGTCATGGACGGTCATGCGCTTCTCGGAAGTGGAACAAAACGACAAGCTGGAATGGCTTATTCGTAAAGATGGCTGCATGCACTGCGCTGACCCGGGCTGCCTGAAGGCCTGTCCGTCAGAAGGCGCAATCATTCAGTACGCTAACGGCATCGTCGACTTCCAGTCTGAGCAGTGTATCGGCTGCGGCTACTGCATCGCAGGTTGCCCGTTCGATGTACCGCGCCTGAACCCGGAAGACAACCGCGTCTACAAATGTACGCTGTGCGTAGACCGCGTGACTGTCGGCCAGGAGCCGGCCTGCGTGAAAACCTGCCCGACCGGCGCTATCCACTTTGGTTCAAAAGAGGATATGAAAACGCTGGCCGGCGAGCGCGTCGCAGAGCTGAAAACCCGCGGTTACGACAAGGCGGGCCTGTACGATCCGGCAGGCGTCGGCGGCACCCACGTGATGTACGTGCTGCACCATGCCGATAAACCGAATCTGTACCACGGTCTGCCGGAGAATCCGGAAATCAGCCAAACGGTGAAATTCTGGAAAGGTATCTGGAAACCGCTGGCGGCGGTCGGCTTTGCTGCGACCTTCGCAGCCAGTATCTTCCACTACGTCGGCGTCGGTCCGAACCGCGCAGATGAGGAAGAAGACAACCTGCATGAAGAGAAAGACGAGGTGCGCAAATGAGAAAACGTGACACCATCGTGCGCTACACGGCGCCGGAACGCATCAACCACTGGATAACCGCCTTCTGCTTTATTCTGGCGGCGGTAAGCGGGTTAGGCTTTTTCTTCCCGTCGTTTAACTGGCTGATGCATATTCTCGGTACGCCGCAGCTGGCGCGTATTCTCCACCCGTTCGTCGGGGTGGTGATGTTCGCGTCGTTTATCATCATGTTTTTCCGTTACTGGCATCACAACCTAATCAATCGGGATGATATCTTTTGGGCGAAGAATATTCGTAAGATCGTCGTCAACGAGGAAGTAGGCGATACCGGGCGTTATAACTTCGGCCAGAAATGCGTATTCTGGGCGGCGATTATTTTCCTGGTGCTGCTGCTGGTAAGCGGCGTGATCATCTGGCGTCCGTACTTTGCGCCTGCATTCTCAATCCCGGTGATCCGATTCGCGCTGATGCTGCATTCTTTTGCCGCAGTCGCGTTAATTGTGGTTATCATGGTGCATATCTACGCCGCCCTTTGGGTGAAAGGCACCATTACCGCGATGGTGGAAGGCTGGGTTACCAAAACGTGGGCGAAGAAACATCACCCGCGCTGGTACCGTGAAGTCCGCCAGAAACAGGAAAAATAGACTGCATGAGTATTCGCATAATCCCGCAAGACGAGCTGGGTTCGAGCGAGAAACGCACGGCGGAAGCAATTCCGCCGCTACTGTTCCCCAGACTGAAGAATCTTTATAACCGCCGCGCAGAGCGCCTGCGCGAGCTGGCCGCCAACAACCCGCTGGGCGATTACCTGCGCTTTGCCGCGCTGATCGCTCATGCGCAGGAAGTGGTGCTGTACGACCATCCGTTGCAGATGGATCTGACTGCCCGCATTAAAGAGGCTAACGATCAGGGCAAGCCGCCGCTGGATATTCACGTATTACCGCGTGATAAACACTGGCATAAGCTACTGCATTCACTGATCGCCGAGCTGAAACCTGAGATGAGCGGCCCGGCGCTGTCGGTTATCGAGAACCTGGAAAAAGCCTCCGGGCCGGAACTGGAAGAGATGGCCAGCGCGCTGTTTGCTTCCGATTTCGCCTCGGTCAGCAGCGACAAAGCGCCGTTTATCTGGGCCGCGCTGTCGCTGTACTGGGCGCAAATGGCCAGCCTGATCCCGGGGAAAGCGCGCGCCGAATACGGCGAGCATCGCCAGTTCTGCCCGGTTTGCGGCTCGATGCCGGTCTCCAGCATCGTGCAAATCGGCACCACTCAGGGGCTGCGCTATCTGCACTGCAACTTGTGTGAAACCGAATGGCATGTGGTACGCGTAAAATGCAGCAACTGCGAACAGAGCCGCGACCTGCACTACTGGTCGCTGGATAACGAGCAGGCGGCGGTGAAAGCCGAAAGCTGCGGCGACTGCGGGAGCTACCTGAAGATTATGTATCAGGAGAAAGACCCGAAAGTCGAAGCCGTTGCCGACGATTTAGCCTCGCTGGTACTCGATGCTCGCATGGAACAGGAAGGCTTCGCCAGAAGCTCAATTAACCCGTTCATGTTCCCCGGCGAAGGGGAGTAAGTTCTGCGCACCTATAACGGGCGACTCAGGTCGCTCGTTATCATTCATACGGCGTGAACACGCCGGAAATGCTCTCCTTAGCCCGTTCCTGCTTCTCCAGCTATTGTTCAACAGAAGAAGCAGATCTTTGCTGAGAAATACACTTTTGCGAGCCGCTTTCCAGAAAGCGATCGCGGCTTTATTCGGTATATCTTTTTCGCAAAAACCAGGCTATAACACTGGATATTAATCCAGTAAAAGGGACTTGCCATGACGTTGGAAAAAGGTATTGCTTCGCTGGTTGAGGAGTTTATTGCTGCGGGGCGGCCATCAGCACGAGAACAGAGTATTGATGACCGGAGAAACGGCTATCTCGCCAGCACTGTTCTCGCGGGGGAAACGGAAACACGTGTACAGGTTGAAGACATCACGCTCGATGGCATGACCTTGCGCGTCGTCTCGCCGCCAAAAAACGACGGCTTGCTACCCACCATTGTGTATTACCACGGCGGCTGTTTTGTGAGCGGCGGCTTTGCCACCCATGACAACCAATTACGCCAGCTTGCCTGGTTCAGTGGATGCCGGGTGATCGCCGTGCAATACCGCCTCGCCCCGGAATCCCCTTTTCCGGCGGCGCACGATGATGCGGAACGAGGCGCCAACATTGTCCATCGGTATGCGCAGCGGCTTGGCGTTGACGCCGCTCGCATCACGCTGGCCGGCGACAGCGCCGGCGGCCACCTCGCCCTGGTCACGGCTCTGCGCCTGAAAGCAGCGGGAGTATGGCAACCTGCGCAGCTTATCCTGATTTACCCTATGCTCGACGCTACCGCCAGCATGGCAAGCTACGCCTGCAACGGCGAGGATTACATCATTACCCGGGATACGCTGCTTAGCGGCTACGAGATGTATTTAGCGGCCACACCCGCCACCCACCCGGAAGCCAGTCCGCTGTGGCGCGAAGATTTTAACGGGCTGCCGCCGGTTCATATCCTGACGGCCGAATTTGACCCTTTGCGCGATGAAGGAGAAGCGCTGTACCGGCGGTTAATAGCACAGGGAATAGAAAGCAGCTGCCAGCGCTATTTGGGCGTCATACACGGTTTCTTTCAGTTAGGCGGGATAAGCCTCGCGGCAAGGCAGGCGATGCGCGATATTGCCTGGCATACGCGAACGCCAGGCCAATAATAATGCCGGAGGCGGGTTACTCTTCCTCGTTCCCGCCCTCTTCATACGAACCGAACGGCTTCGCGGGCAGTACGATATAGGTCCCCTCAAAAACAGCGCCCAGCTTATCGTTACCGAACAGTTCGACCTGAAGCTGCACGCGAGCCTTGCGCCCTCGCGCCAGGCGATCGAGATCGCCGCTTAGCGAGCCCAAATCGGCCACCGCATTCGGGCGTCCGCTAATAGGCTTGCTGTAACGGATATGCGCATCGGCAAGGATAATCGTGCCGCCAAGGTGCCGCTCGCGCAGCATTAACCAGATCAGCCCCCAGCCGGTTAAGGTAGCGAGCGAAAACAGGCTGCCGGCAAATAACGTATGGTGCGGATTCTGGTTCCCCGCTTCGGGCATGGTGGTGATAAATTTTTGCCCGGTATACTGCTGAATGCGCACCCCCATCTTTTCGCTCAGCGGAATGTGCTGATACCAGGCCTGCTGCAGCTGGCCGCACCAGTCGCCGCGGTGCAGGATATCGTCCAACGAAGCAATGGGTTTAATCATCAAGAAGTGGCGAATCGGCGTGGTTGTCGGCGTGGTGATTTCACCCTGGTTCACAAAGCCCAGCTTAGAGAAGAACTCCATCGCGTCTTCACGGGCGCTACAGGTCACCCGCTTCACCCCTTCCTGACGGGCGACTGACTCAAGAGTCATCGCCATAAGGGTGCCTAAACCTTTATCCTGAACGGAAGGATGTACGGCCATAAAGCGGATCGAGGCTTCATTCTCCGCATTAATATACAGCCGGCCGACGGCAACCAGGTTGCCTTCTTCATCGACGACCATCTGATGA
Organism: Klebsiella sp. CN_Kp091; assembly: GCF_040065095.1. Taxonomy (NCBI): domain Bacteria; kingdom Pseudomonadati; phylum Pseudomonadota; class Gammaproteobacteria; order Enterobacterales; family Enterobacteriaceae; genus Klebsiella; species Klebsiella sp. CN_Kp091. The sequence goes on from NZ_JBEAIO010000045.1 coordinate 75,141, forward strand.
TGCGCCATGGCATCCCAGGCGTCGCGTTCCGATCCTTTAGGCTGATGCAGCGGCTTACGCAGCATCTCCCAGCGGAATTGATAATAGCTTTCTAACTCTTCTTCTGTTTGCGGTACACGAAGGTGATACATAGCTGTACTCTCTTTTGTTACCCGCAGCCTGCCCGGAAGCTGACTCATACCTGCAACCAAAAGGTCACGGGACCATCGTTTACCAGCGAGACCTGCATATCCGCAGCGAATCTCCCGGTCTGAGTATTCATTTCTTGTTGGCGGCAGCGCTCAACAAAATATTCATACAGCGCTTCCGCTCTGTCCGGCGCCGCGCCTTTGGAAAAACTCGGGCGCATGCCGCGCTCGGTATCGGCCGCCAGCGTAAATTGCGAAACCACCAGCACGCTGCCGCCCGCCTGCTGGACATTAAGATTCATTTTGCCTTCGGCGTCGCTGAAAATGCGATAGCCGAGCACCCGTTCACACAGACGGTTGGCCTTCTGTTCGTCATCGTCTTTCTCGACCCCCAGCAGCACCAGCAGCCCCGGCCCGATTTCACCCGTCACTTCACCCTCCACGGTAACGCTTGCACGGGATACGCGTTGAATTAATGCAATCATGGTTGTTCTGTTTCTTCTTTTTTGAGTTTGCGGTATTCACCGAGAGTGACAGTTATTTCAGCGCCAAGCAAGACGATACACCAGGTCCAGTAAACCCAGACAAACAAAATGGGTACTACCGCAATTACGCCATAAATCAGCTGGTATGACGGAAACATGGTGATATATAAAGCAAAAGCCTTTTTAACGGCTTCAAAAAGCAGTGCCGCCACCAGCGAGCCAATCACCGCATCGCGATTGCGCACCTGGGTGGTGGGCACGATGCTATAAAGCATCCAGAACGCCGCCCACGATAAAATTAGCGGGAATATACGTAGTACATCATCAATGACGCTATTGAGATCGCTGGCCCAACGTAGTGAGAGAAGATAGGAACTGATTGCCAGACTGGCGCCAGCCAACAGCGGCCCGAGAGTCAGGATCATCCAGTAGACCGCAAATGAATAGATCTTTGGTCGCGTCCGACTGCTGCGCCAGATGGTATTCAGCGCGCTATCAATCGAGTACATCAGCAGTAATGAGGTGACGATTAACCCAAAGGCGCCGACGGCCGTCATCCTGCTGGAGTTCGCCACAAACTGTTCGATATATCCCTGAATGACATCGCCGGTCGCCGGAATGAAGTTGGCAAAGATAAAATGGCGGATCTGCACGCTGACGTCGGAGAACATCGGAAAGGCGGCAAACAGGGCAAAAACCACGGCGATCAGCGGTACCAGCGCAAGTAAAGACACGTAGGCAAGATTCCCCGCCAACGTCGTCATGTTGTCTTCTTCAATTCGCCGCCACAGCAGCTTAAGCCAGGCCACCAGCGGCCTGGTATGGTATTTGGTTTTTTGATGAACGCTTTTTAGCATAGCTGCTTCGCAAAGTAGTTGGGGATGGTCTCCTTATCCGTGACCAGAATACTGGTGATCCCCAACTGGTTAGCCCCAGCTATATTATCGGCGTTATCGTCAAAAAAGACCGCGTCTTGCGGCGAAAATCCTTCCGCCTGCAGCACGCTTTGGTAGATACGCATTTCGGGTTTGCGCATCCCCATCTCTTGCGAAAGATACACATGATCTGCGGCAGCACGCACTTGTGGATATTCGCTTGGCCAGAAAGTGGTATGTAATCGGTTGGTGTTCGAGAGTACGACCACGCGGTGCCCCTGGTCGCGAAGTTTTTGCATGATGTCGGTGACTTCTGGACGCAAGGCGACAAAAACGGCCTGCCAACCGTGGGCAAACTGTTCATAGCTCAGCGGCATGTTCATTTCGTGGCACATCGCGGCGGCAAACTCTTCATCGCTGATCTCCCCGCGTTCATGCTGGTGGAAGGCATCGCCCATGACAAAGTCTTGCTTTAGCGTCGCCAGCGGGATGCGGGTCAAATCACTCCACGTTCCGAGCACCCGGTTGAAGTCAATGTCGACAATCACATTACCTAAATCAAAGATATAGAGCATTTTTGTCTCCTTCCGCGCTGTTGAAGATTAACTGTAGCGGGAAAGAAGAGGTTTGACTATGAACAAACCGGAAACGGCTCAAGACATCTCAGGCGCAAAACGACCAAAGCCGCACATCTGCGGCTTTGGTGAAATGGCAGACCGCTTAAAATCAGACCAATGCGGTTTCCAATTTATTCTTTCTGCGATTGATGCGTTTAACCAACATTACCGAAACGAATGCGCCGGCACAAGCAAAGCAGGCCATGATACCAAAGACAATCTTATATCCTGCAAGGCCTGGGTTAAGGTCGAGAATGTAGCCGTACAGGCTGTAGCAAAACATAGCCGGCGCATAGCCAATGAAGCTCCCCAGCGCCATCGCTGCGCCCGTCTGGTTTTCAGCGATTTTCGCCTCCCCAATTGGGGCAAAAAACACGGCGCGTTGCGTAAAAACAATCGCGCCAAACCCGAGAGTACACACCATACCCAGATAGACCGGCATACTTTCGTGCGGTAACAGAATTAACGTGACTAAAGCCATCGTACTGATACAGAAGGTATAAAATAGATATTTACTTGGCGATTTGAGGATCTTATCAGCAATTAAACCGCCAATCGGGCCGCCGATCATTTTTAAACAGTACTGGTTAATAATGCCGTATGCGCCCACCAGGGCTACCGGCAGCATGTAGATATTCTTCAGGAACGGAATAAAGAAGGTGAGTCCACAGTAAACGGCGTAAACAAAAAACACATTGAAGGCAATCAGCCAGATAGTTTTGTCTTTCAGCACCGAAGAGATGCTGGTTTGTTGCTTTGTGGCGCCTTCATCAGCGGCGGGCGTCGGCTCATCCTTTTGCTTAAGCATGAAAAACAGCAAGATGCCTACAACAATGACAATAACTGCGTAGAACCAAATGCCGGCTTTAAAACCCAGTAAGCCACTGCCAAACCAGGTGAAAATAGCTAATGCGGAAAATGCGATAACGGTGTCGACAATTCCGCGCCCCGTTTCGAAGAAGCCAAATAAGCGTCCCTGTTGTTCGCTATTCCCTAACCGACTCACCGATTTTAATAGTACCGGCCAGTTCATCATGTCGCAGGTGACGCCAAATAATGCCCAAACAAATAGAATGCCCCAATAGCCAGGCATCGTTGTCAGATAGATACCTAACAATCCCGTCGCTATTAGTGAAAATGACATGGTGTAGCGACGCGGAAGTTTATCAGCAAAGTAAATTGACAAGAAAAAACCAATGGTTGTCACCACTGAGTTTACCGACATGGCATTACCAATCTGACCATTGGTCAAATGAAAGTAATCCTGCATCGGTATATAAAACGCATCTTTTAATGAAGGCAGTTTATAAATGGTACCACCACAAAGCGTTAACAGGCTAAATATAGCCCATTTCTTTCTTGTGAGCATAAGATCCCCTGATGACTTAACATCTTTTTATTTAAGGACATGGAACATTTAGCTATTAAATTAAAATAGCGGCCATAAATACCAAATTTAATTAAAATTAGCGAGAAAGCACTTTCAGAGCATCATTTTTTATATCGTGTAAGGTGTCCCTGACAAAATTTAACTGGGCGATCGCATCCTGTTTTTCTTTATCCAGCCGGGCTTCAAGTTGCGTTGTATCAGGCAGAGGCGTTTCGCTCATTTGTCGCCACGGGATCCACGGGTTATCGCCTTCAGCCGCAAAGCGGAAAGGCGGCGCGTAATAATCAACTTCTTCTTCCAGTCCGTACGCCATCACCTGTGGTTGCTCCTGGCCCAGACAAATTAACTCAGTCAGCAGCGCCTTAAACGGCATATCACCCAGACCTGAGTTACAGGCCCGGTGCCCAAGCCCGCCATTTTCCGCAATGATACAGGCATCTTTAATGTGAACCTGAGTGACATAGGGTGACATCGCTGCCAACGCCTCAAGCGGTCGTTCATTGGCATTGATCATATTGGCAAAATCAAAGAGCAGCGATAGCGACGGCATCTCGCTTTGTTTAATCAGATTAACCAACTCGATACTTTTTAAATCTTCATGTTGTTCAATGGTAAAAGTGAGTCCAGATTGGCTATACGCCTCTTTAATATATTGAATATCAGCCGTAATTCTTGCCAGAACTTCCTGTAAAGGCCCTTCGTAACGAGGATAAAAACGAACGGAGGTTGCCCCGGTCTTTAATGCGATAGCGACGGCCTGATCGATGGTCTCTTTATCGGAGGCGCTGGTTTCTATATGAATATCCAACCGTAACGCTTTTGCCTGCTCGCCAAAAGCGGCCAATTGCATATTATCCATACAGCTAAGAGAGTAACGCTCACCATCGAGGACATGTATTTTCACACCTTTTAAATGATGGCTATCCGCAATTTTCAATAAATCGACCGGTAAAATTCTCTCCAGCCGCATATTCAGGTGATATGCATAAGCGTGAAGATAAAGAGGAATATTCTCAATGCGAGAAACGATCTTCTCAGCGTTATCTTTAGTGAGCATAAAATACCTACAAGTTAATAAAGAGATCCACAGCCTCAAATCGCCAATATTCGAGATCTATTTGCACGATATTACCTGCACTATCGGCACGATGTTTTTCAATCAGAATAGCGGGCATGCCGGCAGACCCGCCGATGAATTTACTTACATCGCCGGACATTCTCACTGGCCTGAAAGCTAATTTTTTAATAACAACATTTTTATGATAACTCTTCTCCCAAACGGAAGAAAAAGATTGGTTCTTTAGCCTGGTAATAAACTCCGGCGCAACATGCGGGTTGATAAACGTTTCATGATAAAAAACTTTATGCCCTTCCAGCGCCCCCCAGCCGGTTATCAGATATAAATCTTGCGCAGGACAGGTGGCAAAGAGAGCTTCCGCGACGTCGGGATACTCCGTCGTACGTACCTTTTCGATAAAACCCCACGAAGGCTCTCTACCCTGTTCAATCGCTGCCCGCTGAAAGCTGGCCGAAAGCTCCGGGCTATAGTTAAAACGCGGCTGGGCAACGAACCAGCCTTTACGGTCTTTACGAAATATTCTTGATTCCGCCTCCAGGCTGAGCAGCGCCTGGCGCAGGGTCATACGCTTGATACCGAGCAACTCGCCCAGCTCGCGCTCGGACGGCAGTTTTCCACCCGATACCGTCAGCCCCTGTTTTAACCACAGGTCCAGTTTCTCTTTCGCATTTTCCACAGTGGATGGGTTATTCGTCATCGTTTAATCCATTTGGTTTAAACCAGATAACTCATCTTACTCTTGAGCAAAAAAAGAAAGCAATTGCTGTCGCAAGCTTTAAGAATAATTGTGACCGAGCTCTCTCCCGGAGCGACACTGGCGCCGCCCAGCTGATAAGCATGAGGAACAGGCATAAAAAAACCCCGCCGGAGAGGCGAGGTTTGAAGGGTAGCAAGAAGGGTAATTACTCTTCTTTTGCACCGCGCATAGCGCGTTTACGATCGTTCTCGGTCAGGTGACGTTTACGGATACGGATAGACGTCGGAGTAACTTCTACCAGTTCGTCGTCATCGATGAACTCCAGAGCCTGCTCCAGGGTCATCTTAACCGGCGGAACCAGAACCGTTGCTTCGTCAGTACCGGACGCACGCATGTTGGTCAGTTTCTTACCGGTCAGGCAGTTTACCGTCAGGTCATTAGAACGGCTGTGAATACCGATAATCTGACCTTCGTAAACTTCAGCGCCGTGGCCGAGGAACAGCTTACCGCGATCCTGCAGGCCGAACAGTGCGAACGCAACCGCTTTACCCTGACCGTTAGAGATCAGTACGCCGTTGTTACGCTGGCCCACTTCGCCCGGACGAACGTCGTCGTAGTGGCTGAAGGTGGAGTACAGCAGACCGGTACCAGAAGTCATGGTCATGAACTCTGAACGGAAGCCGATCAGACCACGGCTTGGGATCACGTAGTCGAGACGTACGCGGCCTTTACCGTCTGGATTCATGTTTTTCAGGTCGCCTTTACGCTCGCCCAGCGCCTGCATGACAGACCCCTGGTGCTGCTCTTCGACGTCCAGCGTTACGTTTTCGAACGGCTCTTGTTTACGGCCATCGATTTCGCGGAAGATAACTTTCGGACGGGAAACCGCCATCTCGAAACCTTCACGACGCATGTTTTCAATCAGAACGGACAGGTGCAGTTCGCCACGGCCAGAAACGCGGAACGCATCAGCGTCTTCGGTTTCTTCAACGCGCAGCGCAACGTTGTGCACCAGCTCTTTGTTCAGACGGTCCAGGATCTGGCGAGAGGTAACGAACTTACCTTCTTTACCGCAGAACGGAGAGGTGTTGACGTTGAAGAACATAGATACGGTCGGCTCATCAACAGACAGTGCCGGCAGCGCTTCGACGTTCTGCGGGTCGCAGATGGTGTCGGAGATGTTCAGTTCGCCCAGACCGGTGATCGCGATGATGTCGCCAGCTTCGGCTACGTCGCTCTCGATACGCTCGAGACCCAGGTGAGTCAGTACTTTACCGACTTTACCGTTGCGGGTTTTCCCTTCGCTATCGATGATAGTGATCTGCTGGTTCGGCTTCACTTTACCGCGCTTGATGCGACCAATGCCGATTACGCCAACGTAGTTGTTGTAGTCGAGCTGGGAGATTTGCATCTGCAGCGGACCGTCAAGGTCAACGTCCGGCGCCGGTACACGGTCAACAATCGCCTGGTACAGCGGGGTCATGTCTTCAGCCATGTCTTCGTGGTCCAGACCCGCGATACCGTTCAGCGCGGAAGCGTAAACGATCGGGAAGTCCAGCTGTTCGTCGGTCGCGTCGAGGTTAACGAACAGGTCGAATACCTGGTCGACAACCCAATCCGGACGCGCGCCCGGACGGTCAACTTTGTTGATGACCACGATCGGCTTCAGACCGTGAGCAAACGCTTTTTTGGTAACAAAGCGCGTCTGCGGCATCGGGCCGTCAAAGGCATCAACCACCAGCAGCACAGAGTCAACCATGGACATAACACGCTCAACTTCACCTCCGAAGTCGGCGTGCCCTGGGGTATCAACGATGTTGATACGGTAATCATTCCATTTGATTGCAGTGTTTTTAGCGAGGATGGTAATCCCACGCTCTTTCTCCAAATCGTTGGAGTCCATCACACGTTCTTGTGCTTCAGTACGTGCGTCGAACGTACCGGATTGCTGTAGCAGCTTATCAACCAGGGTAGTTTTACCATGGTCGACGTGCGCGATGATGGCGATATTACGCAGATTTTCGATCACAACTTTGCCTCAGGCATTAGAAATAGCGCGTTATTGTACACGTATTAAGCGAAGGACTGAACAGGATCACAAAGATCCTCCGCAAACAAGTATTGCAGAGTTTGTTTGTGACCGCTTTCACGGAGCGATAAAAGGGCACCGTAATAAAAATTGCACCAAAATGGTGCTCAACGTTCACATTGAAGCACTATTTTGGTGCATTATCTCCATCATGGTGCAGTCCTTTTGCACTATGGTGCGCATGATACAGCGTTTTACCGTACTTTTAAAAGTTGGCACAGATTTCGCTTTATATTTTTTAAGGCAACAACGCCACTTTTAAGCAGTAAGAAGTTCGTTACCACGACGACAATGACCAATCCGGGAGAGTTTAAGTATGTCCGCTGAACACGTTTTGACGATGCTGAACGAGCACGAAGTGAAGTTTGTCGATCTGCGCTTCACCGATACCAAAGGTAAAGAACAGCACGTCACGATTCCTTCCCATCAGGTAAATGCCGAATTCTTTGAAGAAGGCAAAATGTTTGATGGCTCCTCGATTGGCGGTTGGAAAGGTATTAACGAATCCGACATGGTCCTGATGCCGGATGCCACCACGGCGCTGATCGACCCGTTCTACGAAGAACCGACGCTGATCATCCGCTGCGATATCCTGGAACCAGGCACCCTGCAGGGTTACGACCGCGACCCGCGCTCTATCGCCAAGCGCGCTGAAGAGTATCTGCGCGCCACCGGCATCGCCGACACCGTGCTGTTCGGGCCGGAACCAGAATTCTTCCTGTTCGACGACATCCGCTTTGGCGCATCCATCTCTGGTTCCCACGTGGCCATTGACGATATCGAAGGCGCATGGAACTCTTCTACCAAATACGAAGGCGGCAACAAAGGCCACCGTCCGGGCGTGAAAGGCGGTTACTTCCCGGTTCCGCCGGTAGACTCCTCTCAGGATATCCGTTCTACCATGTGTATGATCATGGAAGAGATGGGCCTGGTTGTTGAAGCTCACCACCACGAAGTGGCAACTGCAGGTCAGAACGAAATCGCTACCCGCTTCAACACCATGACCAAAAAAGCGGACGAAATTCAGATCTACAAATACGTTGTACACAACGTCGCTCACCGTTTCGGTAAAACCGCAACCTTCATGCCAAAACCAATGTTTGGCGATAACGGTTCCGGCATGCACTGCCACATGTCCCTGTCCAAGAACGGCGTAAACCTGTTCTCCGGCGACAAATACGCGGGCCTGTCTGAGCAAGCGCTGCACTACATCGGCGGCGTTATCAAGCACGCTAAAGCGATCAACGCCCTGGCGAACCCGACCACTAACTCCTACAAGCGTCTGGTCCCGGGTTACGAAGCGCCGGTCATGCTGGCTTACTCCGCCCGTAACCGCTCTGCTTCCATCCGTATTCCGGTGGTTGCCTCGCCGAAAGCGCGTCGTATCGAAGTGCGCTTCCCGGACCCGGCTGCTAACCCATACCTGTGCTTCGCCGCGCTGCTGATGGCCGGCCTGGACGGTATTAAAAACAAAATTCACCCTGGCGATGCGATGGACAAAAACCTGTACGATCTGCCGCCGGAAGAAGCGAAAGAAATCCCGCAGGTTGCAGGTTCTCTGGAAGAAGCCCTGCAGGCTCTGGACGCAGACCGCGAGTTCCTGACCGCAGGCGGCGTCTTCACTGACGAAGCTATCGATGCTTACATCGCCCTGCGCATTGAAGAAAACGACCGCGTACGTATGACTCCGCACCCGGTTGAGTTCGAACTGTACTACAGCGTCTGATTTTGCTGTAAATCCATGGTGTTCCCGTGTTGTGGCACGGGATACCAGGGATGTTTTGTTGCCGTGGAAACTTTCAGCCCATCTCAGGATGGGCTTTTTTCTCCAGCAACACGCTGATCTCTCGCGCTTTTTACCAATAAAAAGCTATACTGCACTAAAATAGTGCAACCATTTCAGGAGACTGTCAGATGGCAACAGGCACACAGCCCGATGCTGGGCAGATCCTCAACTCGCTGATCCACAGTATCTTATTAGTCGATGACGACCTCGCAGTGCATTACGCCAACCCGGCTGCCCAGCAGTTACTGGCGCAAAGTTCGCGTAAATTATTCGGTACGCCGCTGCCAGAATTGCTGAGCTACTTTTCGTTAAACATTGGCTTGATGCAGGAGAGCCTGCAGGCGGGTCAGGGCTTCACGGATAACGAAGTGACGCTGGTGATTGACGGCCGCTCGCACATTCTCTCCCTCACCGCTCAGCGCCTGCCAGAAGGCTATATCCTGCTTGAGATGTCGCCGATGGATAATCAGCGTCGTTTGAGCCAGGAACAGCTGCAGCATGCTCAGCAGGTGGCGGCGCGCGATTTAGTGCGCGGTCTGGCGCATGAGATTAAAAACCCGCTCGGCGGCCTGCGCGGCGCGGCACAGCTATTGAGTAAAGCGCTACCGGATCCCGCGCTGATGGAATATACCCAGGTGATTATTGAACAGGCAGACAGGTTACGTAACCTGGTCGATCGCCTGCTGGGGCCGCAGCATCCCGGTATGCACATCACAGAAAGCATTCATAAAGTCGCGGAGCGCGTGGTGGCGCTGGTCTCCATGGAGTTGCCGGATAACGTTAAACTGATCCGTGATTACGACCCGAGCCTGCCTGAGCTGGCCCACGACCCGGAACAAATCGAGCAAGTGCTGCTGAATATCGTGCGCAACGCGCTGCAGGCCCTGGGGCCCGAAGGCGGCGAAATCATCCTGCGCACCCGTACCGCCTTTCAGCTCACGCTCCACGGCGTACGTTACCGTCTGGCGGCGCGTATCGACGTGGAAGATAACGGGCCCGGTATCCCGCCCCATCTGCAGGATACGCTGTTTTACCCCATGGTTAGCGGCCGCGAAGGCGGCACCGGTCTTGGGCTTTCCATCGCCCGCAGTCTTATCGATCAGCACTCCGGCAAAATTGAATTTACCAGTTGGCCTGGCCATACCGAGTTCTCGGTATACCTGCCTATTCGGAAATAGAGGTGTTTATGCAACGAGGGATAGCCTGGGTAGTCGATGACGATAGCTCCATCCGTTGGGTGCTTGAACGCGCACTCACCGGAGCGGGTTTAAGCTGCACCACGTTTGAGAGCGGCAATGAGGTGCTTGATGCCCTCACTACCAAAACGCCGGACGTTTTACTTTCCGACATTCGCATGCCTGGGATGGACGGCCTGGCGCTGTTAAAGCAGATTAAACAACGCCATCCGATGCTTCCGGTCATCATTATGACCGCGCACTCGGATCTCGATGCCGCCGTCAGCGCCTATCAGCAGGGGGCCTTTGATTACCTGCCGAAACCTTTTGATATTGATGAGGCTGTAGCGCTGGTTGACCGTGCGATTAGCCATTATCAGGAGCAGCAGCAGCCGCGTAATACGCCGGTCAGCAGCCCGACGGCCGATATTATTGGCGAAGCGCCGGCGATGCAGGATGTGTTTCGCATCATTGGCCGCCTGTCACGCTCCTCAATCAGCGTACTGATCAACGGCGAATCAGGTACCGGTAAAGAGCTGGTCGCCCACGCGCTGCATCGCCACAGTCCACGCGCCAAATCGCCGTTTATCGCCCTTAACATGGCGGCCATTCCGAAAGATTTGATTGAATCGGAACTGTTCGGCCATGAAAAAGGAGCTTTTACCGGCGCCAATACCGTCCGTCAGGGGCGTTTTGAGCAGGCCGATGGCGGTACGCTGTTCCTTGATGAAATTGGCGATATGCCGCTGGATGTTCAGACGCGACTGCTGCGCGTGCTGGCTGACGGCCAATTTTATCGCGTTGGCGGCTATGCGCCGGTGAAAGTCGATGTGCGGATTATTGCCGCGACTCACCAGAACCTTGAGCTACGCGTGCAGGAAGGAAAGTTCCGTGAAGATTTGTTCCATCGCCTGAACGTGATTCGCGTGCATTTGCCGCCGCTGCGCGAACGCCGGGAAGATATTCCGCGCCTGGCGCGCCACTTCCTGCAGATTGCCGCCCGTGAACTGGGCGTCGAAGCCAAGCAATTGCATCCGGAAACGGAAGCGGCGCTGACGCGACTGGCCTGGCCCGGTAACGTGCGACAGCTGGAGAACACCTGTCGCTGGCTAACGGTGATGGCAGCAGGCCAGGAGGTACTGACCCAGGATCTGCCGTCCGAGCTGTTCGAAACGTCGATTCCCGATAGCCCAACGCAGCTCCAACCGGATAGCTGGGCAACGCTGCTGGGGCAATGGGCCGACCGCGCCCTGCGTTCCGGTCATCAAAACCTGCTATCAGAAGCGCAGCCGGAGATGGAGCGTGCACTGCTCACCACCGCGCTGCGCCATACGCAAGGGCATAAGCAGGAAGCCGCTCGTCTGCTAGGATGGGGGCGAAATACGTTAACGCGGAAGCTAAAAGAGCTGGGAATGGAATAACACCGGACTCAGCGGTGAAATGAACGCCCGGTGAGCTGGCTCACCGGGATTCGCTTAAATAACGCGAGAGAACTGCTGCAGGCGCGCTTTCTGCCGCAGATAGGCATCGAAGCACATACAGATATTACGAATCAACAGACGGCCTTTTGCCGTAACCTGTATTCCTTTTTCATCCACATCCACCAGCCCGTCTTTCGCCAGCGGCGCCAGCAATTTCATATCTTCGGCAAAGTAATCGTTGAAGATAAGATCCCACTGCGTTTCAACCGCCGAGAACTCAAGACGGAAGTTGCAAATCAGGGCCTTAATGATATCCCGGCGGATACAATCATCGCGGGTTAACGCAATACCCCGCCACAGCGCGGTGCCGCTTTCATCGACCTGCTGATAATACTGTTTCAGCTCTTTCTGGTTCTGCGCATAGCAGTCGCCAATCATACTGATCGCCGACACGCCCATTCCGAGCAGGTCGGTATCGCCCTGGGTGGTGTACCCCTGGAAGTTACGGTGCAGCACGCCTTCGCGCTGGGCAATTGCGAGTTCATCGTCCGGCCGGGCAAAGTGATCCATACCGATAAACTGATAGCCAGCGTCGGTAAGCGAAGCGATGGTTTCCTGCAGGATATCCAGTTTCTGCTCTGCGCTCGGTAAATCCGCGTCTTTAATTTTGCGCTGCGCAGCAAATAGCGTGGGCAGATGCGCGTAGTTAAATACGCTCAGACGGTCCGGATTCAGTTCAGCGACTTTCTGCAGCGTGAAGGCAAAGCTTTCCGGCGTTTGCTTCGGCAGACCGTAAATCAAATCGATGTTGGTCGATGTGAAGCCAATCTCACGCGCATGACGCAGCAGCGCAAAGATGAATTCTTCATCTTGTTCACGGTTCACCAGGCGCTGTACTTCTTTATTGAAATCCTGCACCCCCATGCTCAAACGGTTGAACCCTGCGGATCGTAAATGATCCAGTACATCCAGTTCGATTTCACGCGGATCGACTTCAATGGAGATTTCCGCATCGGCGTTAAAGCTGAAGTGGCCGCGCAGCAGATTCATCAAGCGGCTGATTTGCGCTTTGTTGAGATAGGTCGGCGTACCGCCGCCCCAGTGCAGTTGGCTAACCTGACGGCCGGCAAAAAGCGGCGCGCGGTGAATAATTTCCTGCTCAAGGACATCAAGATACTGGTCAGCCTTATGCTGCTGACGGGTGACAATCTTATTACAGCCGCAAAAATAGCAGAGCTTATGGCAGAACGGGATATGGACGTACAGCGACAGCGGGCGCTGCGGGTAACGGGCGACGGCGGCGGCAAAATCAGCAGCGCCGAACGCCGGAGAAAACTCCAGCGCGGTGGGATACGAGGTATATCGCGGCCCGGAATAGTTATATTTCTGGATAAGGGCCAGATCCCAGTCGATTAACTGCTCAGACATGCTCACTCCTTCCGATGATGCCGCCGACGGGTACGCCGTGCCGGCCCAACCGCACCTCGGGTCATGAGCCGGTTGCGCAGCCATTTTTGACGCCGCGACAACCGTCTTAGTTTAACGAATAACCACAGCAGATAACATATAACCAGAAGGGTTATAAGCAGGACCGGGAATCCGATGGGATGCAAACGTTAGTTTCCACCCTTCAGCAGACGCATCATATCTTCCTGACGCTCTTCTTCTTCCTCGTCCTCGTCGTCATCATAGGAGAGGCCAAGCTGCTGCATCAGCGCGTCAATACGATCCAGTTTAGCATCGACCCAGGCCTGCTCTTCAGCATTCAGGGTACCGCCCTCTTCCAGACGTTCCAGCAGCGCGTCCAGGCGCTCATCATTCTCCAGCAAATCCAGCTCAGCCTGCGGTGAAAGCATAGGTTTCTCGCTCTTTGGTTTGTGCTGCTTAACGGCCGGGGTGCTTTCAGTCACGCCCAGCGGGATCGGTTTTTTGCTGCCAATGCGTGGGTCCAGCTGCTGGCTGCGGCCTTTGCCTGCTGAAGCAGCATCGCCGCCGCTGGCGCGGCTGCCTGCGGCATGGCCGCGGTGTTTTTTCTGACGTTTACGGTCGCGTGCTTCCTGGTTCAACTCTTCACGCGACTTACCACGTGCTTTACCGCGCGATGCGGATGCCGGTTTTTTCATGATGTATGATCTTCAGACAGTTTTCTTCAGTATAGAATTGAGGCGGAATCTAGCAGAAAGCAAGCAAAGAAAAAAGGCGACAGATTAATCTGTCGCCTTTTTCCGCACTCACAACCCTTAACGGGTTTCCACTTTCCATGTCAGCTATCGACTTACCCTGTCTTTCCCTTAGCTTCCAACGGTCCTTGTTCTGTCCCTTTCCCTTTTAAAACGTCTCCAGACGTTTGTCATCCTGACAATCCTGGTCTTCGCCTCCTGGCGCTCCTGACCCCTCGTCCTGAGTCGTAATCCTCCGGCATCCTCGCCTTTGCCCACTACTTTACCGCTTTGCCGAAAATCGACAACCACCTGTAGGATGAAAAGCCAGCTTAAGGATATAGAACTTCCTGTAACAGTATGATTTAACGATAATCAATGAATTTGGCGTCAGGTTTTTCTCACAAATTTCGTATAGTCCTTATGGACAATGTCTCACAAACCACATGGTTTTTACTTACAACGCCGACGTGCGGTAAAAACAGCCTTTTTCTCCCTTTCAGGTATAATCCCCGCCATAGCCTGATTTTACGGAGACGACAGTCTTGACCAACTGGAATTATCAACAGACGCATTTTGTCACGAGCGCGCCTGATATCCGCCATCTTCCATCCGATACCGGAATCGAAGTGGCATTCGCTGGCCGCTCAAATGCGGGCAAATCCAGCGCCCTTAATACGCTGACTAACCAGAAAAGCCTGGCGCGTACGTCAAAAACGCCGGGTCGTACCCAGCTTATCAACCTGTTTGAAGTCGCGGAAGGTAAACGCCTGGTCGACTTGCCGGGGTATGGCTATGCGCAGGTGCCGGAAGAGATGAAAATCAAATGGCAGAAGGCGCTGGGTGAGTATCTTGAAAAACGTCTGTGCCTGAAAGGTCTGGTGGTATTGATGGATATCCGTCATCCGCTGAAAGATCTCGATCAGCAAATGATCGAATGGGCGGTAGAAAGCGATATTCAGGTGCTGGTCCTGCTAACCAAAGCCGATAAGCTCGCCAGCGGCGCGCGTAAAGCGCAGGTCAATATGGTGCGTGAAGCGGTACAGGCCTTCAATGGCGATATCCAGGTTGAGCCTTTCTCTTCGCTGAAAAAAACTGGCGTGGATAAATTGCGTCAGAAGCTGGATAGCTGGTTTAACGAAATCCCGCCGCAAGAAGCCGCCGAAGACGCAGAGTAACCCCCGCTTTTTCCGGATAATGGCGCCCAGCGCCCTATCCGGACGTTCATTTTACGCTGTTGTCAGCGCGTAAAACTTTTCTTTCGCGCAATAAAAAACGCCCCGGTCATAAATGACCGGGGCGGCTAAAATATTCAGCCAAATCCGATTACGTGAAGTAAAAGGTCTGAAAGATAGAACATCTTACCTCTGTACCCTACGCGAATAACTTTACTCTTCTTTCGGTTATGGATAAAGCACTTTTTGTAGTTTTTTTTCACTATTTACATAACAAATTCAAATGACCATCACAAAAATCTATAAGTTATGTTGCTAACTTACAAAAAAGAGCCTTACAGATTGCCCACTTAGTGCGCTTGATCCCAGTTTTCACCGCTACCGACTTCCACCAATAACGGCACTGCAAGCGTGGTGCTGTTTTCCATTAACTCATGCACCTTCTTCGATACGCTATCCAGATCGTCTTTGTGCACTTCAAACACCAGTTCATCGTGCACCTGCATGATCATCCGCACGCGCGGTTTTTCGCTCAGCAGCCAGTCATCAACGGCGATCATTGCCCGTTTAATAATATCCGCCGCCGTTCCCTGCATCGGAGCGTTAATCGCTGCACGTTCCGCGCCCGCGCGGCGCGCGCCATTGCTGGATTTGATATCCGGCAGATACAGACGACGCCCTTCCAGCGTTTCGACATAACCCTGCTCTTTCGCCTGCGCGCGGGTACGTTCCATGTAGTCCAGTACGCCCGGGTAGCGTTCGAAATAGAGATCCATATACTTCTGAGCTTCTTTACGCGGGATATTCAGCTGACGCGCCAGACCAAATGCGCTCATGCCGTAAATCAGGCCAAAGTTAATCGCCTTCGCGCTGCGGCGCTGTTCATTACTGACGCTTTCCAGCGGTAAGCCAAACACCTCTGCCGCGGTGGCACGGTGAATATCCTTACCTTCAGCAAAAGCCTTCAGCAGCCCTTCATCGCGCGACAGATGCGCCATGATGCGCAGCTCAATCTGCGAATAGTCGGCAGACACAATCAGGTAATCCTCAGGCGCGATAAACGCCTGACGAATACGGCGACCTTCGTCATTACGCACCGGAATGTTCTGCAGGTTAGGATCGGTCGAAGAGAGACGCCCGGTCGCCGTCACCGCCTGATGGTAAGAAGTATGAACGCGGCCGGTTTTCGGGTTAATCATCAGCGGCAGCTTATCGGTATAGGTCGATTTAAGCTTCGCCAGCCCACGATACTCGAGGATCACCTTCGGCAGCGGGTAATCCAGCGCCAGTTCCTCCAGCACCTCTTCAGAAGTCGACGGCGCGCCGCCAGGCGTTTTCTTCAGCGGCTTGATGCCCTGCTTTTCAAACAAGATGGTTTGCAACTGTTTGGTAGAAGAGAGGTTGAACTCCTCACCGGCAATTTCATGGGCGCGTTGTTCCAGTTCAACCAGACGCTTAGCGATCTCCTGCGAATGCGCATGTAGCACCGCCGGATCGATTTTCACGCCGTTGCGCTCAACCCGCGACAGCACCGGTACTAGCGGCATCTCGATATTTTTAAAGATATTCAGCGGGCCTTCATGCTGCTGTAGTTGCGGCCACATCTTCAGATGCAGTTGTAGCGTCACGTCAGCATCTTCCGCGGCGTAACGCCCTGCCTCTTCCAGCGCGATCTGATTAAAGGTGAGCTGATTTTTACCTTTGCCGGCAATCTCTTCAAAAGTGATGGTTTTGTGTTTCAACCAGCGATCGGACAGGCTATCCATATCATGTCGGCCCGCGACGCTGTCGAGGGTGTAGGATTCCAGCATGGTGTCGAAGGCAATACCACGCAGTTCAATGTCGTAGTTGGCCAGGATGCCGCGATCGTACTTCAGGTTTTGCCCTACTTTTAGCACCTTGTCATCTTCCAGCAGCGGCTTGAGCAGCTCCAGCACGCGTTCACGTGGGATCTGGTCCGGCGCGTCGAGATAATCATGGGCTACCGGCACATAAGCCGCAACGCCAGGCTCAATCGCGAATGACAGGCCAACCAGATTGGCGGAAATGTTATCGAGGCTATCCGTTTCGGTATCAAAAGCAAATAGCGGCGCTTTCTTCAATCTGGCAATCCATTCGACCAGCGTCGCTTCATCCAGGATTGTCACATAATGCTCAGCAGAGAGCGTCGCGGCGAGCTCTTCTTCCACAATCACCGCGGCTTCAGCTGGTTTCGCCGCTGGTTTAGCGCCTTTCCCCTGTAGCCATTTACCGGATTCGACATCGGTGATCCAACGTTTGAATTCATATTGCTTAAAGAGCGCCAGCAGTTCATCAGCCGCCGGCTGCGCAACTAACAGCTCTTCGCAACCCAGATCCAGCTCCACATCGGTTTTTATTGTGGCGAGTTGATAAGAGAGGTAGGCCACCTCTTTGTTCTGCTCCAGCTTCGCCGCCATCGTTTTCGCGCCGCGGAAGGTCAGCCCGGCGATTTTTTCTGGTTCCGCATAGAGCGTATCCAGACCACCCAATCCCTGCAGTAGCGCCTGCGCCGTTTTTTCCCCAACGCCCGGAACGCCAGGTATGTTATCTGAGGAGTCGCCCATCAGCGCCAGGAAATCAATAATCAGTTCCGGCGGTACACCGTACTTATTCACGACCTCTTCCGGGCCGAGGATAGTGTTGGTCATGGTGTTGATTAAGGTAATGCCCGGCGTCACCAGTTGCGCCATATCTTTGTCACCGGTGCTAATCAGTACCGGACGGCCCACTTTTTCCGCTTCGCGGGCCAGCGTGCCGATAACGTCATCCGCTTCAACGCCTGGCACCGCCATCAGCGGCAGGCCCATCGCCTTCACCATCTTGTGCAGCGGTTCGATCTGCGCGCGTAGATCGTCCGGCATCGGCGGACGATGTGATTTGTAATGCTCAAACAATTCGTCACGGAAGGTTTTCCCTTTGGCATCAAATACCACGACGGCATGCGTCGGCTGATACTGCAGGATCAGGCTACGCAACATATTCAGCACGCCGTACATTGCGCCGGTAGGCTCCCCTGCGCTATTGGTTAGCGGCGGGAAGGCGTGGTAAGCCCGGTATAGGTAAGAGGAGCCGTCGACGAGGATGAGAGGGTTTTCTGGGATCTGAACCATAATTTCCGTGCCTGTTTATCAGATTATGGGTAAAGGATGCCACAGACGGGCATGAAATCCTGAATTTTTCCCGCATTTAGCCGAAAAGATTCATCGCAGAGGTGAATCGCTGCACAATATTATCTGTGGATAACTTTGTGCATAGTTTTATCGCCTCAGCCAAAAAAGCCTAAGCCATGTGACAAAGAATCTTATAAATCATTATATATCAATGTATTAAATATACACCCAAGTCTATATATGCTTCATGATGACTCAATGTTCCATGTGGATATAAGATTCGCATTTTTTTCTGTTCTGGTAAGACCCGTTATTTGCCGCGTTTTCTGGTAAAATCAGCCCCTTGCGCGGTTTAAGAACGTTCTTTGCCGGCCTAACTTTCTGAATAAACTAACTATGTCGAGATTACTCGCTGCGATAACACTCCCGCTGAGTATCGCCCTTACCATCTTAGTCACCATTATCTGTTCCGTGCCGATTATCATCGCCGGGCTGATTAAACTGCTGGTACCTATCCCGGCGGTTTGGCGTTCTATTTCTGTTTTTTGCAATTTCATGATGTATTGCTGGTGCGAAGGACTGGCGCTGCTGCTGCATCTCAACCCATGGTTGAAATGGGATGTTCAGGGGCTGGAAGGGCTGAATAAAAAGAACTGGTATCTGCTTATCAGCAATCATCACAGCTGGGCGGATATCGTGGTACTTTGCGTCCTGTTTCGCAAACATATCCCAATGAATAAGTATTTTCTCAAGCAGCAGTTGGCCTGGGTACCGTTTATCGGCCTGGCCTGCTGGGCGCTTGATATGCCTTTTATGCGCCGTTATTCGCGCGGCTACTTACTGCGCCACCCGGAACGCCGCGGTAAAGACGTCGAAACGACTCGCCGCTCATGTGAAAAATTCCGTTCTCATCCGACTACCATCGTCAATTTCGTCGAAGGCTCAAGGTTTACCGCAGAAAAGAAGCGCGAGACGCGCTCGCCTTACCACAACCTACTGCCGCCTAAAGCTGCGGGCATAGCAATGGCGTTAAACGTCCTCGGCGCACAGTTCGATAAGCTACTGAACGTTACGCTGTGCTATCCGGACAATAATACCAGGCCGTTTTACGATATGTTAAGCGGTCGCCTGACGCGTATCGTGGTACGTATTAATCTGGTGCCGATTGGCGAGGAACTACACGGTGATTACGTCAATGATAAAAACTTTAAGCGTGGTTTCCAGCGCTGGCTGAATGGGCTTTGGGAAGAAAAAGATCGTCAGCTCACTGACATTATGCAGGGTAACGAAAAGTCGTAACTATTTAGTCGATAAAAAAAGCCGGTCAGTGACCGGCATTTTTTTTATTTCTTTTCAACCAGTTGTTTCACAGTATCTGCGTACTGAGAAACAAACGCGTCCATGTTGCTGGTATCCATACCCTGCGGGTTCAGCTGGTATTTACCATTAACAAACATCGCCGGAACGCCCTGCAGCTGTAAATCGGCTGCGGCTTTCTCTTGCTGTGCGACCAGAGACTTCACCACAAAGCTGTTCCATGCCGCGTCGTAATCTTCACCTTTAACGCCCGCATCAACGAAGACTTTACGGATGTCAGCAGTGGACTGAACGGTTTGAGTTTTCTGTACCGCTTCAAACATCGGTGCGGTAATTTTATCTTCAACGCCCAGCGCGATCGCCACAGCCCACGCCTGGGTCAGGTCTTTACCCAACGGGCCCAGGAATTCAACGTGATACTTGGTCATTTTGGTGCCTTCCGGCAGTTTCTGACGTACGTTGTCGGAAACGTGCAGCACTTCTTCAAACTGATAGCAGTGCGGGCAGTAGAATGAGAAGAACTCAAGGACCTGAGGTTCGCCTGCAACCGGCTTATCAAGGGTGGTGTACTGCTTGCCGTCGGTGATCTGGGCAGCGGATGCACTGAAAGCCAGAATCATACCAGCCAGCGCCAGCCAAATTTTTTTCATGATTATTTCTCTCCTGATATATCACATTAATACATTGGCGTTAACTGAAGAGGGGGTTCCTGCAGAACCTTCACCTGCTCAAGAAATGTTGCAGTCTGCCCGCGCCAATAATCTTCCCCGGTTAACCATGGGAAATTTATAGGGAAAGCAGGATCGTCCCAACGCCTGAGCAGCCACGCCAGATAATAAACTAAACGCATGGCGCGTAAAGGTTCGATGAGAGCGATTTCGTCCGTGTTGAAGGGACTGAATTCTTCATAGGCCTCAATGATGGTCTCCAGCTGCATGCGCTGTTCGGCTTTATCGCCATTCAGCAGCATCCAGAGATCCTGTACTGCCGGGCCGGTGCGGGCATCATCTAAATCAACAAACAGCGGCCCATCGCGCCACAGGATATTGCCGGCGTGGCAGTCGCCATGCAGACGAAGCGTATCCGCACGCCCGTGCCACCGTGCCCTGACGGCATCGATGAGTTTATCAGCCGCACCCAGGAAATCAGCCTTCAGGCCAGATGGAATAAGCGTCGCCTGTTCAAATACCTGGCGTGGTTCCAACAGATATTCTTGTACGCCAATTTCCGGACGCGCATTAAAACGCTGCTTACGACCGGTCTGGTGCAGGCGGCCAAGATAGCGCCCGACCCATTCTATTTGGTCAAGATTATCTGCTTCGAACTGGCGGCCGCCGAGGCTTGGGAAGACGGCAAAGAAGAATCCCTGATGTTGATGTAGCGTGCTGTCGTGAAATAAGAGCGGCGCGGCAACGGGCACTTCATCCTCTACGAGCTGAAGCGCAAACTGGTGTTCTTCGAGGATCTGTTCTGCAGACCAGCGTTCAGGACGATAGAACTTCACCACGTAGCGGCGGCGATCTTCGTCCTGAAACTGGTAAACACGGTTCTCATAGCTATTAAGCGGAGTCAGACCGGAGTCGACCCGCATTCCCAGATCGAATAATCCATCAATGATGGTATCCGGGTGAAGCGTCTGAAAAGTAAAAGCCTTATCGTGCATCCTGACATCCGATAATCGTACGAATGCTTCAGGATATCATCTCGTAGCCGGTTTCGCGGCAGCACTTACAACCTTTTACTCTTTAATAACCCCGCGCGCACGTAGTAGTGCGGTTTTGAAATCCTCTTCATAATCTTTCTGTATACCTGGGATGACGGCCTCTTTCGATGAATCACGCATCTTCAGGTGATAAATCAGAATATCATCAGAAAGATCGGCCAGTTCACCTTTGTAACCTGCTTCAGCCGCCAGTTTCTGCAAGAATTGCATCAGGTTCAGCTCAGGTTCTTTTTGCCAGGCAGGCTGGAGAAGCTCAATTACTTCATTCAGGCGTTTACATTTCATAGTCATGCTCCTTACTCTTGATAGGGACAAGTTAACAGGGTCAATCCCACAATGAAAGAGGCGATATTAATATGCAAAGCGAGGCAATAACCGGCGTCGTGCTGGCGGGTGGAAGAGCTACGCGCATGGGCGGTGTTGATAAGGGATTGCAGCTGCTGAATGGTCGTCCTCTCTGGCGTCACGTTGCGGATACATTAGAGCCGCAGGTAGCAAGGTTAGTGATTAGCGCTAACCGTCATCTTGAGCGCTGGCATGCCAGCGGATATCCGGTATATCGCGATACGCAGAATGATTACCCAGGTCCACTGGCCGGAATGCTTGCCGTTATGCAGCAGGTAGATAGCCCCTGGTTTGTTTTTTGCCCCTGCGACACGCCGTTCATCCCCTCTTTTCTGGTCGAGCGTTTTGTACAACAGAAAGCCTCGTCACCGGTGGTTTGGGCACACGATGGCGAGCGCGATCATCCCGCCGTTGCATTAGTTCATCGTCAAATCATACCGGAACTGGAGACTTATCTTGCTCATGGAGAACGCCGGGTGATGGTCTTTATGCGCCAGGTGGGTGGGCGCCCGGTGAATTTCAGCGATGTGAAATCAGCATTCATCAATGTGAATACGTTGGATGAGTTGCAGCAGATGCAGGAGCCATCATGATCCCCTTACTGGCGATCGCCGCATGGAGCGGTACCGGGAAAACAACACTATTAAAACGCCTGATCCCTGAACTCTGCGCCAAAGGATTACGCCCGGGGCTGATTAAGCACACTCATCATGATATGGATGTCGATAAGCCAGGCAAGGATAGTTACGAATTGCGCAAAGCTGGCGCTTCGCAAACTATTGTCGCAAGCGCGCAGCGTTGGGCGCTGATGACAGAAACCCCTGATAAACCCGAATTAGATCTTCAATGGCTGGTAAGCAGAATGGATCCGGAAAAGTTGGATTTCGTTTTGGTGGAGGGTTTTAAGCATGAACCTGTACCGAAGATCCTGCTTTTCCGGCAAAACAGCGGACATCGTGTAGAAGAGTTAGTGATTGATGAACATACGATAGCAGTGGCCAGCGATGTGCCCATCGCGACGTCACTTCCGCTGTTGGATTTAAATAATATTCCACAGATCGCGACGTTTATTGCGAGTTGGTTAGAGAGGCAATAGCGGTGATATAGGTGGGATTTTCCCGGAGGCGGTGCTGCGCACCTTTTCCGGGCTACGGGTTGCTACGCGGTCTGTAGCCCCGGTAAGCGCAGCGCTACCGGGGGGATAGACGCCACACAGCAAAAAACCCCGCACCTTTCGGTATGGGGTTCTTCTTATTTGATGCCTGGCAGTTCCCTACTCTCACATGGGGAGACCCCACACTACCAT
>NZ_JBEAIO010000046.1:0-95409 GCF_040065095.1 Klebsiella sp. CN_Kp091
TACGGTTCTGAGCGTTAGGTAGCCCGGATAAGGCGCAACGCGCCGCCATCCGGGGATATTCCCTGCTCGCGCTGCGCTTAGCAGGGCTACGGTTCCAGACCATCCGGGATGGGTTCAGTGGCTTTTGCGGATTAAATAGCGGTACGGCAGGGCTTCGGTCTCCTGCGCCACCAGTTCATGCTCCATAAAGAGGCAAAAACCGGGGATATCGCGGGTCGTCGCCGGGTCGTCGGCAATGATCAGCAGGGTCTCGCCCACCGGCATGGTACGCACGGTTTTACGCACCATCATCACCGGCTCCGGGCAGCGGAGCCCAAGGGCGTCCAGCGTATGGTCAGGACTGGAGAAAAGTTCGCTCATTTTTATCTCACTTCAACAAAACGGCCCTAGTTTACCCCCACTTCGCCAGTACGCAAGCCAGGTTAACGTTTGCACGAAAAACAACCATTGCATTACGCTCTCAACGCAGTATCATGCAGCCGTTTTTAATTGGGTTCCCTCACCCCAACGTTCCGCTCCCGATTCCTTCATTGATATGAAGCATGACGGGCATAAAAAGGTCACAATATGAATCTCTTTACTACCGTACAGCGTAAGAAAGCGCTCGTCTGGCTTTCGCTATTTCATCTGCTGGTGATCACCTCCAGCAACTATCTGGTCCAGCTGCCGATCTCCATTTTTGGTTTCCATACCACCTGGGGCGCGTTCAGTTTTCCCTTTATTTTTCTCGCCACCGATCTGACGGTGCGCATTTTTGGCGCCCCGCTGGCGCGACGCATCATCTTCGCGGTGATGATCCCGGCGCTGATTATTTCCTATGGCATTTCGGCGCTGTTTTATATGGGCGAGTGGCAGGGCTTTGCCGCGCTGGGCACCTTTAATCTGTTCGTCGCCCGTATCGCCGCCGCCAGCTTTATGGCCTATGCGCTGGGGCAAATTCTCGACGTCCACGTCTTCAACCGCCTGCGTCAGAATCGTCGCTGGTGGCTGGCGCCGACGGCGTCGACCCTGTTCGGTAACGTCAGCGATACCCTGGCCTTCTTCTTCATCGCCTTCTGGCGCAGCCCGGATCCGTTTATGGCCGCCCACTGGGGGGAAATCGCCACCGTCGACTACTGCTTCAAAGTACTTATCAGCATCGTCTTCTTCTTGCCGATGTACGGCGTGCTGTTGAATATGCTGTTGAAAAGACTGGCGGATAAATCTGATTTGTCGGCATTGCAGCCAGGTTAAAGGTACTCGCTAACGGTTGTGATAAGATAACCGGATGAGCCGTTAATGGCCGTTTATCGAAAGGAAGATGTCAATGCGCAATTTGGTTAAATATGTCGGTATTGGCCTGCTGGTTATGGGGCTTGCGGCCTGTGATAACAGCGATTCAAAAGCGCCGACCGTCGGGGCAGCAGCAGAGAGCAACACCAGCGGCCAGGCGATTAGCCTGCTGGATGGTAAACTGAGCTTCACTCTGCCGGCAGGTATGGCCGACCAGAGCGGTAAGCTCGGCACCCAGGCCAACAATATGCACGTCTATTCCGACGCCACCGGCCAGAAAGCGGTGATTGTGATCGTCGGCGACAGCACTAATGAAGATCTGGCGGTGCTGTCCAAACGTCTGGAAGATCAGCAGCGCAGCCGCGACCCGCAGCTGCAGGTCGTGTCTAACAAATCGATTGAGATCAAAGGCCACACCTTACAGCAACTGGACAGCATTATTTCCGCCAAAGGGCAGACCGCATGGTCCTCCGTGCTGCTCGGTAAAGTCGATGACAAACTGCTGACCCTGCAGGTCACTCTGCCAGCGGACAACCAGCAGCAGGCGCAGACCGAAGCGGAAAGCATCGTCAACACGCTGGTCATTAACTAATTTTATTGCCCTGATGCAGCGGCCTCCGGTTCAACCACCGGGGGCCGTTTTTTTAACCGCCAGCCCAGCAGTAGCGCCGCCATCACCAGCCCTGCCGCCGCCAAATAAATCGTTGGTATCCCGGTCCACGCCATCAAAAGACCGGCCAACGGCCCGGTCACTCCCAACGACAAATCCATAAATACGGTATAGGTCGCCAGCGCCGAGCCCTGATTGTGCTGCGGTACTGCTTTTACTGCGACTACGCCGAGCGCAGGGAAAACCAGCGAGAACCCCGCGCCGGTGAGGAAAGTCCCGACTTTCGCCATCAGCGGCGTTTGTGCAAAGCCCACCAGCAGCAGGCCAATAACCTCCACGCTAAAACAGAGCATCGCCACGTTCAGGCCGCCGAGGCGGTTA
This sequence comes from Klebsiella sp. CN_Kp091, assembly GCF_040065095.1. Taxonomy (NCBI): domain Bacteria; kingdom Pseudomonadati; phylum Pseudomonadota; class Gammaproteobacteria; order Enterobacterales; family Enterobacteriaceae; genus Klebsiella; species Klebsiella sp. CN_Kp091. The sequence continues at coordinate 2,264 of NZ_JBEAIO010000046.1, forward strand.
ATACCGTTGGGAAAAAGCAGCCGCGTGCCGACAAACGCGCAGCTGAACAGCGTTAACGCAAAGGCCGCGCCGTCCCAGCCTTTTGCGTCATAAAACAGAGTTATAAAGGTCGCGATCACCCCGAAGCCGGCAGAAGCCAACGCCAGCGCCATGCCGTAAGGCCAAACCCGGCCGAGCACCGCGCGAAATGACATCGCTTTACCTTTCGTCGCTTTCACCGCCGTTCGCGGTAGCGCGCAGAGGATAGCCACCAAAGCGACCGCCATAATGACCATCGCCAGGCCGCCGAGGCCAATATATGAATAGCACAGCACGCCCAGCGGCGCGCCCATCGCCATCGCGCCGTAGGTCACAATGCCGTTCCACGAAATCACCCGCCCGATATGCAGCGAGCCGACAACGCCTACACCCCATAGCGTCGAGCCCGTGCCGGCGAAGCTCTGGCCAATGCCGAGGATCGCTCGTCCCAGACATAACAGCAGCAGACTCAGCAACGGCCAGCCGCTACTCCAGGCCGCCAGCAGATAGCTCAAACCACTCAGGAAACAGCCGCAAAGGCCGAAAACGACAATCTTTTTCGGTCCAAGCAGATCGGCGTAGCGCCCGGCGTGCGGTCGGCTCAACAGCGTGGCGAAATACTGCAGACTAATCACCAGCCCGGCCCAGAAGGCGCTAAACCCCATCACATCGTGAACGTAGCCTGGCAGAACCGCCAACGGCAGGCCGATAGTGAGATAGCTGGCAAAGTTAAAAATTACGACGGAGACAATCCGCAGATTGAGGCGCAGTCCACTGAGCGCCGGTTCGGCGACGGGTTCAGGCATTAGGTTCCACCAAATTGATACGACACGCTTCACTATTACCACGACGTGTACAGAAAAGCAGCCCTTAGCCGCAATATTACCCTGGCAATAAATCAACGGCGATTGGCGATTTAAAATGCGTAAAATTAAGACATAACTTACCGATTATATTCATTGATTAAGCGGAGTTAATTTACTTATACTTCACCCCGCAGCGTACCTGCGCCGTCGCTTTATCCAAAAATCAGCATTCCTATAACATTAGGATATTTATTTGTCACATTTTTAAAGTAAAACAAATTAAATAAACAACCTGAATAAAAACACGACATCACGACGATATTATTATTTTTGACATTGACCTAAGTATTTTCTCAACAAATATATCGATAGGGAGTATTCATGAAAAAGGTTATTCATTGGATTGTTGCCGCCACGGTTGTCGGCGCGCTGGCGGGTTGCGCGCGCACTGCGCCGATTGAACAGGTCCAGACTACGGTTAGCGCGGGCCATACCGAAGCTCAGGTCAAGAATGCTATTCTCCAGGCGGGTATTCAACGTGAATGGATTATGTCCGATGCAGGTCCTGGCGTTATCAAAGGGCATTTGCAAAACCGAGCCCACTCCGCGGATATTAAAATTAACTACTCAGCAACAAGCTATTCTATTAATTACGTGAGCAGCCTTAATCTAATGGCTTCCGGCGGAAAGATTCATAGAAACTATAATCGCTGGGTGCACAATCTCGATAAAGATATTCAGGTTACCCTCGCCGCTAATACGGCATTGCAGAAGTAACTCCTCAACGGGCCAGTATTGGCCCGTTCCCCTCTCATTGATTGAAAAAGGTTGTGCCGAACGTGTACCAACAGGACTCTCTTAGCGCACTGGATGCTATCACGGAAGCGCAACGCATCGCTTTCGCCCCTATGCTCTTTCAAACCGCGTTATGTCTGCGTAACTCAGGCATCCTGGATTATCTCGATCGGCAAGGTAAACGCGGCGCAACCCTTGAAGCAATTAGCGAAAATTGTGAGGGAAATGAATATGCTGTAGGCGTTTTGCTGGATATGGGATTAAGCGGGCGTATTGTTACCTATAAAGAAGAACGCTATTACCTCGCTAAAGTGGGACATTTCTTACTCCATGATACGATGACCCGTGTAAATATGGATTTTACTCAGGACGTTTGTTATCAGGGATTATTCTTTCTGGAAAATGCGTTACAGGAAGGTAAACCATCTGGTTTAAAAGTTTTTGGTGAGTGGCCAACGATTTACCCGGCATTATCGCAACTTCCGCAAGCGGCGCGTAAAAGCTGGTTTGCTTTCGATCATCACTATTCCGACGGTGCCTTTAGCGCCGCGCTGCCACATGTATTCGCCAGCCGACCCGCAACCCTGTACGATGTCGGCGGAAATACCGGTAAGTGGGCGCTACGCTGCTGCCAGTATGATGAAAATATCGCGATTACGTTATTAGATTTGCCACAACAAATTGCGCTGGCCCGCGAAAATATAGAAAATGCGGGCCTTACCCACCGCATTGACTGTCATGCTGTGGATATGCTGAGTGACGCCCCCTTACCAGGAGAGGCGGATATCTGGTGGATGAGCCAGTTCCTTGACTGCTTTTCCCCGGAACAAATTATCACGCTACTCAGTAACGTCGCGCAGGTCATGAAACCCGGCGCGCGCCTGTGTATTCTGGAGCTGTTCTGGGATGCGCAAAAGTTTGAAGCAGCATCATTTAGTCTGAATGCGTCTTCGCTCTACTTTACCTGTATGGCCAACGGCAACAGTCGTTTCTACAGCGTAGAGAAGTTTTATCGCTATCTGGAAATGGCGGGTTTCCGGGTAGAACAACGTCACGATAATTTGGGCGTTGGACATACCTTGTTGATATGTCAGAAAAATAATTGATTTTTCGCGGACGCGTGTAGATGACATTTTCATTTAACATAGTTGATTGGCAGGCCTTCGCGCCTGGAGTCAGTGGCACCGAGCAGTGGCAACGGTGGTCACAGCATTTGCACGCCATCGATCCAGCCGCAGCGCCGGCCAAACTTAGCGAATTACCGATGATGACCGCCCGCCGACTTAGCTCCGGCAGCAGGCTAGCCGTGGAGTGTGGGCTGGCGATGCTGCGCCGCCATGCGATCGATGCTGTGCTCTATACCAGCCGTCACGGTGAACTAGAGCGTAACTATCGGATCCTCCACGCCCTGGCGATGGAGCAGGCGGTCTCGCCTACCGATTTCGCCTTGTCGGTACATAATTCCGCCGTCGGTAATTTGACGATTGCGGCGAAAAAACCCATTGCGTCGTCATCCCTTTCTGCCGGTCGCGATACTTTCCAGCAGGGTTTATATGAAGCGATGGCTCTACTACAGGCGGGCTATCAGCGCATCTTGATGGTTGATTTCGATGGTTTTCTGCCGGAGTTTTATCACTCGCAGCTACCACCAACGATGCCAACCTGGCCCTACTCGGTGGCGTGGGTCATTGAAGCGGGAAGCGAATGGCAGTGTAAAGCACAACGCCATGATGCAGTCGAAGAGATTGCGCTGCCGCAAAGCCTGTTGTTTTTACAGTATTATTTGCAAAATGCGCGCGCATTCACGCTGCCAGGAGAACGCGTGCAGTGGCAATGGAGCCGTTCATGAACGCGCTTCTGTGTCGGCTCAATCGGCTCTGGCGCGCGGCAATGACCGGTGTTTGTTTCGCGCTGTTTGGCCTTGGCGGGCTGCTGCTCTCTGTCGTCTGGTTCAATCTATTGCTGGTCCTGGTGCGCGATAAGGCCCGACGCCGCCGTATAGCACGGCGCAGTATTTCGCTCAGTTTCCGCTGTTTTCTCGGCGTGGTAAAAGGCGTCGGCGTACTCGATTACCAGATCAAAGGACGCGATATTTTACATCAGGAGCGCGGTTGCCTGGTGGTCGCTAATCATCCCAGCCTTATCGACTACGTGATGCTGGCCTCGGTGATGCCGGAGACCGACTGTCTGGTGAAAAGCGCGTTGCTGAAAAACCCATTTGTCAGCGGCGTGATCCGCGCGGCAGATTATTTAATTAACGATCGGGCCGATGCCCTGCTCCCGGCCAGCCGGCAGCGCTTACAGCAGGGCGATACTATTTTGATTTTCCCGGAAGGAACCCGAACGGTGCCGGGGGAAAAAATGCAGCTGCAGCGCGGCGCGGCCAATATCGCCGTGCGCTGCGGCAGCGACTTGCGCGTCGTCATCATCCGTTGTACCGAGCATATGCTGGGTAAACAGAGCAAGTGGTACGACGCGCCGCGAACGAAGCCGTTATTTACCGTCGAAGTCGGAGAACGGCTGCGGATAGACCAGTTTTACGAGGCAAATAAACAAGAACCGGCGCTGGCCGCACGGCAGTTAAACCGGCATATTTTGCTTAAATTAGAATCAGGCACTACACCTGAAACAGGAATTAATGATGCAAGCGCTTTATCTTGAAATTAAGAATCTGATAATCAGTACATTGAACCTGGACGAGTTGTCCGCAGATGATATCGACACCGACGCCGCGCTGTTTGGCGATGGCCTGGGTCTGGACTCCATCGATGCGCTGGAGCTGGGGCTGGCGGTGAAAAATCAGTATGGCGTGGTGCTGTCGGCTGAAAGCGAAGAGATGCGCCAGCACTTCTTCTCCGTCGCCACGCTGGCATCATTTATTCAAGCGCAGCGTGCCTGAGGAGAACCGTCATGACCGAACAACAAGCCATTTACGAAGAAGTCTCCTCGCTGCTGGTGAAGGTATTTGAAATCGATCCGCAGGATATTAAACCTGAGGCCCGCCTGTACGAAGATCTCGAACTGGACAGCATCGACGCCATCGACATGATCGTCCATCTGCAAAAGAAAATCGGTAAGAAAATCAAGCCAGAAGAGTTTAAAACCGTACGCACCGTGCAGGATGTCGTCGATGCGGTAGAACACTTACTGAAAGAAGCGTAATTCACCGTGTCGGGCATCCGCTCGCTGCCGGTCGTTCCGTTAATGACAGGGGTAATGCTGCTGGCCTGGCCGTTTTTAGTCTGGTTTGGCCTGGCGCATAACAGTCTGCAATGGTTACTACCGTTAATGGCGCTACTGCTGTTTTTACGCTTTCGCCAGACCCGGCGACAGGCGGGGCCGCTGAACGTGGTCACTCAGGTCGTAGCGGCAACCGGCATGACGCTGTGCATTGCCAGCTATCTGCTAAAAACCCATCAGTTGCTGCTGTTTTATCCGGTGGTAGTGAACACTGTGATGCTGGCAGTGTTTGGCGGCTCGTTGTGGTCAAGCATGCCGATAGTCGAGCGCCTGGCGCGGCTGCGGGAACCGGCTCTTCCTGAACGTGCGGTGCGTTACACCCGCCGGGTTACCCAAATCTGGTGCGCCTTTTTCGTTGGCAACGGCGGTATTGCGCTATTTACCGCGCTGCATGGCGACATGTCGCTGTGGACGGCCTGGAACGGCATGATTTCCTATCTGCTAATAGGGATGTTGATGGCCGGCGAGTGGCTGGTGCGTCAGCGGGTGATTAAACGAGATAAACCATGATGCAGCCCCTCACGCTGGCCCAGTGGCTCAGCGCCCCGCGCCCGCCGCAAACTCTGATTGCGTGGCAGGAAGAGCGCCGCTGGACGCTGGCGCATCTGCGCTACGATGTCGCTCATTTGCTTTCCTGCTTGCAACAGCAGCCAGGCGAGCGCTGGGCGCTCTGTTTTGACAACAGCTACCTGTTTATGGTTGCGCTGTTGGCCACGCTGCATGCGGGGAAAACGCCTGTGCTCCCTGGCCATAGCCGAGCGTCGCTATTAAACGAACAGCGGGCGCTTTTCGACGGCATATTGAGCGATAAGGCGCTGGCGTGGCGCGGGCCGGTACAGGTTGTGCATTCCGCCATGACGACCGCCCCCCACGAATACGCCTTCCCGGCGATCGGCGATAATGCCGGCATTGAGCTGTTCACTTCCGGCTCGACCGGCGAACCGAAGCGGATTATTAAACCCGTTAATAGTCTCGACCGCGAAGCGGCGCTATTAGCCGCGCACTATGCCGGACGCCTGGCAGATATCAGAGTAGTGGCATCGGTCGCGCCACAGCATTTATATGGCCTGACGTTCCGCCTGTTTTTGCCAATGGCGCTGGGTTTGCCGCTGCACGCGGCGATGATTGAGTACGCCGAGCAGTTGGCGGCATTAAGCCATGATCATCATTATTTGTTTATCAGCAGTCCGGCTTTCCTCAAACGTCTCGATCGCCAGTTGCCCCCACCACCGGTCACGATGATTTTGTCCGCCGGCGGCAAGCTGCTCTGGCAGGATGCGATGCAAACCGCCAGCTGGCTTGCAGTCTGGCCGGATGAAATCTACGGCAGCACGGAAAGCGGGGTTATCGCCTGCCGTCAGCGCCTGCAGGATGACACGCCATGGCAGCCGTTCACCGGCATCCGTTTTCAGCCGCATGGCGACACATTCCGTCTTTTTTCGCCGCTAATCGCCGACGATAACGGCCTGGTTGTCGATGACATTCTGCAATTCAATGAAAGTGGTCAATTCCAGCTGGCAGGTCGTCGCGACCGGGTGGTTAAAATTGAAGAGAAGCGCATTTCACTAAGCGAAGTGGAACACCGATTACTGGAGCTGGATGGCATTCTTGAGGCCGCCGTCGTGCCGATTACCCGCGGCAGCCGCCAGAGCGTTGGCGCGTTGTTAGTGCTGGACGACGATACCCGCCGCCGCTGGGGGAAAAGCCAGGAATTACAGTGGCGGAAAGCGCTGCGCGCCTTGCTGGAGCCTGTGGCTATCCCTCGTTACTGGCGGGTGATTGACGAGCTCCCCGTTAACAGCATGAACAAGCGTGTCTACGCGCAATTACAGGAGTTATTTCGTGAAGCCCCATGAAATTGAGCGCCGTCAGCCGCAAGCCGATCGGGTTGAAATCGTGCTATATCTCGATCCGGCGCTATTCTGGTTTCGCGGCCATTTTGCCGTGCAGCCGCTACTACCCGGCGTCGCGCAGATGGACTGGGCGATGCATTACGCCACCACGCTGCTGGCCCCCGGCTGGCGTTTTCACAGCGTTCAGAACGTGAAGTTTCAGTCGCCGCTATTGCCGGACACAACCGTTACGCTCGCCCTCAACTGGCAGGAAGCGCGCCAGACTCTTACGTTTAGCTATCTGCGCCACGACGGCGAAGCGCGACACACCGCCAGCAGCGGGAAAATTCGCTTATGCCGTTAGATTTCTCTCCCTGCGTGCTGATCCCCTGCTATAACCACGGCGCAATGATGCCGCGAGTGCTGGCGCGCCTGCAGCCCTTTGGCCTGCCTTGCATCGTGGTGGACGACGGCAGCGATACCAGCACGCGGCAGCAGTTGGATCGGCTGGCGGCGGAAACTGCCAATCTGACCCTAATCCGCTTACCTCGGAACGCAGGCAAAGGCGCTGCGGTGATCCATGGACTACAGGCCGCTGCGGAAGCTGGGTTCAGCCACGCGGTGCAGGTCGATGCCGATGGTCAGCACGCCATCGAAGATATTCCGCAACTGTTGGCGCTGGCGCAGGCCCATCCCGAAGCGTTAATTTCCGGGCAGCCGATTTACGACGACTCCATCCCGCGTTCGCGCCTGTACGGGCGCTGGATAACCCACATCTGGGTATGGATTGAAACGCTATCACTGCAGTTGAAAGACAGCATGTGCGGCTTTCGCGTCTATCCGGTGATGCCAACGCTGCGGCTGGCGCAGCGCGTGACGCTCGGCCAGCGCATGGATTTCGATACCGAAGTGATGGTGCGCCTCTACTGGCAGGGGAACACCAGCTACTTTATTCCGACCTGCGTGACCTATCCACCGGACGGTTTGTCGCATTTTGATGCCTTCAAAGATAACTGCCGCATCTCGCTGATGCACACGCGTCTGTTCCTCGGCATGCTGCCGCGGATCCCCTCCCTGCTGTTTCGCCGCGCCTCGCCGCACTGGGCGCGCCAGCAGGAGGTAAAAGGATTATGGGGAATGCGCCTGATGCTGCTGGTGTGGCGACTGCTGGGGCGCAAGGCATTCTCGTTGCTGCTTTATCCGGTAGTCGGTGTGTACTGGCTGACGGCCGCGACGGCGCGCCGCGCGTCGCAACAATGGATAACCCGCGCGCGCGAACAGCTCTCCGCGCGCCAGATGCCGTTACCGCCAACTCTGACCAGCTACCGGCATTTCCTGCGCTTTGGCGAGGCGATGCTGGATAAAATCGCCAGCTGGCGCGGCGAGTTACAGTTTGGTCGCGACGTGGTCTTTGCCGCAGGCGCCGAGGAGACGCTAAATATTAGCGACCCGCGAGGAAAACTACTGCTGGCCTCGCATCTCGGCGATGTCGAAGCCTGCCGCGCGCTGGCGCAACTGCAGGGCAGCAAAACCATCAACGCCCTGGTGTTCAGCGAAAACGCGCAACGTTTTAAACAAATTATGGCGGAGATGGCGCCTCAGGCCGGGCTGAACCTGATGCCGGTGACCGATATCGGCCCGGAAACCGCCATGCTGCTGCAAGAAAAGCTGGATCGCGGCGAATGGATCGCTATTGTCGGCGACCGTATTGCGGTTAACCCGCAGCGCGGCGGTGAATGGCGCGTCTGCTGGAGCCGTTTTATGGGGCAAGCCGCCCCCTTTCCACAAGGGCCGTTTATCCTGGCAGCCATTTTGCGCTGCCCGGTTAATTTGATTTTCGCCCTACGCCAACAGAGCAAACTACGCATTTACTGCGAACCGTTCGCCGATCCGCTGCTGCTGCCGCGCGCCGAACGCCAGCAGGCATTGCAACACATCATCGACCGCTACGCCGAACGGCTGGAACACTACGCGCTGCAGTCGCCGCTCGACTGGTTCAACTTTTTCGATTTCTGGCATCTGCCGGATCCCAAAGACAAGGAGTAAAGGGTGCTTAACGATCCCCGTTTTACTGCTGAAGTAGAGCTGACAATTCCGTTTCATGACATCGATATGATGGGTGTCGTGTGGCATGGCAACTATTTCCGCTACTTCGAAATTGCCCGTGAGGCGCTGCTTAACCAGTTCAACTACGGCTACCGGCAGATGAAAGATTCTGGTTATTTGTGGCCGGTGGTCGATACCCGCGTGAAATACCGCGACGTTATCACCTTCGAGCAGCGCATTCGCGTCCGCGCGCGGATAGAAGAGTTTGAGAACCGTCTACGCATTGGCTACGAAATTTTTGATGCCGATAGCGGCAAACGTACCACCACCGGCTACACCATCCAGGTCGCGGTGGACGAAAATAGCCGCGAGATGTGTTTCGTCAGCCCGAATATCCTGTTTGAACGCATGGGGGTCACGCCATGAGATTACTGCTGCTGTTAGGGCTGTTTATCAGCCCGTTGGTCAGCGCCCTGACGCTTGATACCCTGCAACAACGTTTTACCGAACAGCCGGTGGTGCGCGCCCACTTCGATCAAGTTCGCACGATTAAGGATCTGCCGCAGCCGCTGCGATCCCAGGGACAGATGTTGATCGCCCGTGATAAGGGTTTACTGTGGGATCAAACCTCGCCGTTCCCAATGCAGCTGTTGCTGGATGACAAACGGATGGTGCAGGCAATTAACGATCAGCCGCCGCAGACCATCACCGCTGAAAACAACCCGCAGATGTTCCAGTTCAACCATTTGCTACGCGCGCTGTTCCAGGCTGATCGTAAAGTCCTGGAAGAGAACTTCCGCGTAGAATTTGCCGATAAAGGCGAAGGCCAGTGGACGCTGCGCCTGACGCCCATCACTACGCCGCTGGATAAGATTTTTGCCCGCATCGATTTGGCCGGAAAAACCTATCTGGAGCATATTCAGCTCAACGACAAACAAGGCGATCGCACCGATATTACGCTTTCCCAACATCAACTGACGCCAGCGCAACTGACCGATGACGAACGCCAACGCTTTGCCGCCCAGTAAACGCCCTGCGCTGTTATGGGCTATCGTCTGCCTGATCCTGGCGGGCGCGCTGCTGGCGCTGCTGCCGCAGGCCCGGCTTAACAGCAGCGTACTGGCTATGCTGCCGAAGCAGACGCTTGGCGCAATCCCGCCTGGCCTGAACGACGGTTTTATGCAGCGTCTTGACCGCCAACTGGTGTGGCTGGTCAGCCCCGGTAAACAGGCCGATCCGCAGGTGGCCCGCGACTGGCTGCGGCTGCTGCAAACATCGAAAGCGCTGGCCGAGGTAAAAGGCCCAATGGATGCTGAGAGCCAGCAGGCCTGGGGCGCGTTTTTCTGGCAACATCGTAACGGTTTAATTGACCCCGCTACCCGCGCGCGCCTGCAAAACGGCGGCGAAGCGCAGGCGCAATGGATCCTCTCGCAGCTCTATTCGGCATTTTCCGGCGTCAGCGGCAAAGAACTGCAAAACGATCCGCTGATGCTGATGCGCGGCTCGCAGCTGGCGATGGCGAAAGGCGGCCAGCGGATGCAGCTGCAGGATGGCTGGCTGGTGACCAAAGACGCCCAGGGCAACCTCTGGTATCTGTTGCATGGCGAACTGGCGGGTTCCTCATTCGATATGCAGCAGACGCACCGGCTGGTCACTACGCTCGGCGAGCTGGAGAAGCAGTGGAAAACGCAGCATCCGCAGGCGCAGCTATTGTCACGCGGCACCGTGTTCTACAGCGATTACGCCAGCCAGCAGGCCAAACAGGATATCTCCACCCTTGGGGTAGCCACCCTGCTTGGCGTGATCCTACTGATTGTGGCGGTATTCCGCTCCCTGCGCCCACTGCTACTGTGCCTGCTCTCCATTGCGATCGGCGCGCTGGCGGGCACCGTCGTCACGCTGCTGCTATTTGGCGAACTGCATCTGATGACTCTGGTGATGAGCATGAGCATCATCGGCATCTCCGCCGACTATACGCTCTATTATCTGACCGAACGGATGGTGCATGGCGCGGAATTAACCCCGTGGCAAAGCCTCGCCAAAGTGCGTCATGCGCTGCTGCTGGCGCTGCTCACCACCGTGGCGGCTTATCTGATTATGATGCTGGCTCCCTTTCCAGCGATTCGCCAGATGGCGCTATTCGCGGCGGTCGGCCTGAGCGCCTCATGCCTGACGGTAATTTTCTGGCATCCATGGCTATGCCGGGGGCTCCCTGTACGCCCGGTGCCGGCGATGGTGTTGCTGTTGCGCTGGCTCGCCGCCTGGCGGCGCAATAAAAAGCTGTCCATCGGCCTTCCCGTTGCGCTGGCGCTGTTGTCGCTGGCGGGGCTCGCGACGCTGCGGGTGGATGATGATATTTCGCAGCTCCAGGCGCTGCCGCAGGATATCCTGGCTCAGGAAAAAGCGATTACTGCGCTCACCGGACAAAGCGTCGACCAGAAGTGGTTTGTGGTTTACGGCGAATCCGCCCAGCAAACGCTGGAGCGCCTGGAAGCATTTATACCCGCGCTGACGCAGGCGCAAACCGACGGCCTGCTCGGCGGATATCGCGCTATTCCGCTGAATTCACTCAAACGCCAGCAGCAGGATTTAACGTTACTGAAAAATGCAGCGCCTGCGGTAGCAAAAGCGTTACAAAACGCCGGAATGCCAGCAGTAAATCCCGAGCTCAGCGCCATGCCGGTAACGGTCGATGACTGGCTTGCCAGCCCGGCCAGCGAAGGCTGGCGGCTGCTGTGGCTAACGCTGCCGGATGGCGAAAGCGGCGTGCTGGTACCGGTTGAAGGCGTGAGAAACAGCGCAGAGGTGGGCATGCTGAGCGAGCTGTTTCCTGGTGGTATAGCATGGGTAGATCGTAAAAGTAGCCTCGATGATCTGTTCGCGCTCTATCGCCACATTCTAACCGGGCTGCTGGGCGTTGCGCTGGCGGTGATTGCCTGTGGCGCCGTTATCCGCCTTGGCTGGCGCAAAGGGCTAATAAGCCTGGTGCCGTCCGTATTGTCGCTGGGCTGCGGGCTGGCGGCGCTGGCGCTTAGCGGCCACCCGGTTAACCTGTTCTCCTTGCTGGCGCTGGTGCTGGTACTGGGCATCGGCATTAACTACACGCTGTTTTTCAGCAACCCGCGCGGCACGCCGCTGACATCGCTGCTGGCGGTCACGCTGGCAATGATGACCACCTTATTGACGCTTGGCATGCTGGTCTTTAGCGCCACTCAGGCCATTAGTAGTTTTGGTATTGTTCTGGTAAGCGGCATTTTCACCGCCTTCCTGCTTTCGCCGCTGGCGATGCCGACCAAAAAAGAGAAAAAAAGACGATGATAAGACCATCATTCTGGCGCGCCTTCGCGCTACTCGCCGCCTTATTACTGGCCGGCTGCAGCCATTCGCAGCCGGAGCCGAAAGGCCGTCCGCAGGCGTGGCTGGAACCGGGTACGCGCGTCACGTTGCCGCCGCCTGGCATCTCGCCGGCCATAGACTCGCAGCAGTTACTCACCGGCAGCTTCAACGGCCAAACCCAGTCGCTGCTGGTCATGCTTAATGCCGATGATAAAAAGCTCACGCTGGCGGGCCTGTCGTCCGTCGGTATCCGTCTGTTCCTGGTGACCTATGATGAAAGAGGGCTGCGCGCGGAACAGTCGATGGTGGTTCCGCAACTGCCGCCAGCCAGCCAGGTACTGGCCGACGTGATGCTCAGCCACTGGCCGGTTAGCGCATGGCTGCCGCAGTTGCCAAAAGGGTGGACGTTGACCGACCGCGGCGACAAACGCGAACTGCGTAACGCGCGCGGGAAGCTGGTCACGGAAATCACCTATATCAACCGCAAAGGCAAGCGCGTGCCGATAAGCATCGAACAGCACGTCTTTAAATACCACATCACCATTCAATACCTGGGTGACTGAGATGATCTACATTTCTGCCGTCGGCATGATTAACGCGTTGGGGCGCGATAATCATGAAATCGCCGCCAATCTGGTTCGCGGTATCGCGCCAGGCATGCGCCCGCGCGAGGGGTGGCTACAGGGACATCCACAGGCGGTTTTCGCAGGCGTGGACGGCGAATTACCCGCCATTCCCGATACCTTTAGCGCCCATCGTTCGCGTAATAATCAGTTGCTGCTGGCGGCGCTGGCGCAAATTCAGCCGCAGGTGGATGACGCCATCGCCCAGTACGGGCGGGAGCGCGTTGCCGTGGTACTTGGCACCAGCACCTCGGGGCTGGATGAGGGCGACGCGCACGTCACTTTGACCCTTAGCGGCGCGGAAAGCGCGGCCTGGCAATATCCGCAGCAGGAGCTGGGAGACCCATCGCGTTTTCTCAGCCACTGGCTGGCGCTGGATGGCCCGGCATTTACGCTGTCAACCGCCTGCTCCTCCAGCGCCAGAGCGATTATCAGCGGGCGCCGACTGATTGAAGCCGGGCTGGCGGATGCGGCGATTGTCGGCGGCGCGGATACCCTCAGCCGTATGCCGATCAACGGTTTTCACAGTCTGGAGTCGCTCTCCACGACCCAGTGCCAGCCGTTTGGCCGCGATCGCTGCGGCATCACCATCGGCGAAGGGGCGGCGCTGATGCTGCTGACCCGCGAACCGCAGCCTGTCGCGCTGCTGGGTATCGGCGAGTCCAGCGACGCCTGGCATATTTCCGCCCCGCATCCTGAAGGAGAAGGGGCGATCCGCGCCATTCAGCAGGCGCTGGAGGATGCGGGGATCGCCCCTGAACAGGTGGGCTATATCAACCTGCACGGCACCGCCACGACGCTTAACGATCGGATAGAGTCTCACGTCGTCAACGCGCTATTTGGCGAGCAGGTTCCATGCAGCTCCACCAAACATCTGACCGGGCATACGCTGGGCGCGGCGGGGATCACCGAAGCCGCCATCGGCATGCTGATCCTGCAACGCAATCTGCCGCTGCCGGCGCAGGATTTCAGCCAGTCGCCGCGCGACGCCACCCTTCCGCCGTGCGGGATTATCGAACGCCCCCTGCCGCTGTCGCGGCCGATTATCCTGTCGAACTCGTTTGCCTTTGGCGGCAATAACGCCAGCATTCTGCTCGGGAGCATTCAATGAGTCACTATTTATCGCCCGGCGCTTATTTACCGCACGAGTCGCCAATGCTGCTGCTGGAAGAGGTCATCAATGTCACCGACGAAACCGCTACCTGCGGGGTCACTGTCTCTCCCCATGGCGTCCTGGCGCCGTTTCTCGATGCAAAGGGCAATCTCCCCGGCTGGTTCGCCCTGGAACTCATGGCGCAAACCGTTGGCGTCTGGTCCGGATGGCACCGCCAACAGCGGGGGCAAACGTCCATCGCACTAGGTATGGTGCTTGGCGCACGCGAGTTAGTCTGCGCGACAGGATGCCTACCGGGCGGCAAGGCGCTGTCCGTTACCGTGAAGCTGTTAATGCAGGACGAGCGTTTCGGCAGCTTCGAATGCGCCATTACGGCAGGCAATGAAGAACTGGCAAGCGGACGGGTCAATACCTTCCAGCCGACGCCAACAGAACTTAACACCCTATTTCAACAAGGAGCGTCAGAATGAGTCGTTCAGTTTTGGTCACCGGTGCCAGTAAAGGCATCGGTCGCGCTATCGCCTGTCAGCTGGCGGCGGATGGCTTTGTCGTAGGCATCCACTATCATCGCGATGCGTCGGGCGCACAGCAAACGCTGGAGACGATTACCTCGGCTGGCGGCTCGGGTCGTCTACTGAGTTTTGATGTCGCCAACCGCGCGCAGTGTCGCGAAGTGCTTGAGCAGGATATGGCCGAACACGGCGCATGGTACGGCATTATCAGCAACGCCGGCATCGCCCGCGACGGCGCCTTCCCGGCGCTCGGCGAGGATGACTGGGACGCGGTGATCCACACTAACCTCGACAGTTTCTACAACGTTATTCATCCGTGCATCATGCCGATGATTAGCGCGCGTCAGGGCGGGCGTATCATCACGCTATCTTCCGTTTCCGGCGTCATGGGCAACCGCGGCCAGGTCAACTATAGCGCCGCTAAGGCGGGGATCATCGGCGCCACCAAAGCGCTGGCCATTGAACTGGCGAAACGCAAAATCACCGTGAACTGCATCGCCCCGGGGCTTATCGACACCGGGATGATCGAAATGGAAGAGGCTGCGCTAAAAGAGGCGATGTCGATGATCCCGATGAAACGCATGGGACAGGCGGACGAGGTCGCGGGGCTTGCTAGTTATTTAATGTCGGATGTAGCGGGATATGTTACCCGGCAGGTCATTTCAATCAATGGAGGGATGTTATGACACGTCGTGTGGTCATTACCGGGATGGGCGGCGTCACCGCCTTTGGCGACAACTGGCAGGATGTTTCGGCGGGGCTGCAGAGATATAAAAACGCCGTACGCGCCATGCCGGAGTGGCGCATTTACGACGGATTGCATACGCTACTGGGCGCGCCGATCGATGATTTCACCCTTCCGGCCCACTATACCCGTAAGCGTATTCGCGCGATGGGCCGCGTGTCGCTACTTTCTACCCGCGCCACTGAACTGGCGCTCGAGCAGGCCGGGCTTATCGACGATGCCGTGCTGAGCAACGGCGAGACCGGCATCGCTTACGGCTCGTCAACCGGCAGTACCGGCCCGGTGAGCGAGTTCGCTACCATGTTGACGGAAAAGCACACCAACAATATTACCGGCACCACCTACGTGCAGATGATGCCCCATACTACCGCGGTTAATACCGGGCTGTTTTTCGGTCTGCGCGGCCGCGTTATTCCGACGTCAAGCGCCTGTACTTCCGGTAGCCAGGCGATCGGTTACGCCTGGGAAGCCATTCGCCACGGTTATCAAACGGTGATGGTCGCCGGCGGCGCAGAAGAGCTATGCCCGTCGGAAGCCGCGGTATTCGACACCCTGTTCGCCACCAGCCAGCGTAATGAACAGCCCGACCTCACCCCCGCCCCGTTCGATGAACAGCGCGATGGGCTGGTGATAGGCGAAGGCGCCGGTACTCTCATACTGGAAGAGCTGGAGCACGCCAAAGCGCGCGGCGCGACTATTTACGGCGAAATCATCGGCTTCGCCACCAACTGCGATGCCGCGCATATCACCCAACCGCAGCGCGAAACCATGCAGATCTGCATGGAACAATCGTTAAAAATGGCGGGCTTAAGCGCCCGGGATATTGGCTACATTTCGGCCCACGGCACCGCGACCGACCGCGGCGATATCGCCGAAAGCCAGGCGACGGCGGCGATTTATGGCGATAGCGTGCCGATCTCCTCGCTGAAAAGCTATTTCGGCCATACCCTTGGCGCCTGCGGGGCGCTGGAGGCGTGGATGAGTCTGCAGATGATGCGCGAGGGCTGGTTCGCGCCTACGCTGAATCTGCATAATCCGGATGCTAACTGCGGCAATCTTGACTACATCATGGGCGAGTCGCGCAAGATTGATTGTGAATTCCTGCAGAGCAACAACTTCGCCTTCGGCGGCATTAACACCTCAATCATTATTCAGCGCTGGCCGTAAGATGTATCAGCTTATCCTCGGCCACATCTCAACCCTTAGCGCCCTGCCGCTGCCGCCTGTGCTGATGGCGCAGGCGCCGGACGGCCCGCGGCGGGCCAGCTGGCTTGCCGGGCGCGCGCTGCTGGCGCATGCGACTACCCCGCTAATGGATATTCAGTATGGCGAACAGGGTAAACCGGCATTCCCGCCCGGTAGCGGGCGGTGGTTTAACCTTAGCCACAGCGGCGACCATATTGCCCTACTGCTGAGCGATGAAGGCGAGGTTGGCTGCGATATCGAAGTGATTCGCCCGCGCAACGGCTGGCAGCGGCTGGCTAACGCCCTGTTCAGCGAGGGCGAGCACCAAGAACTGGAGCGTGAACCGCCGAAGCGACAGTTAGCCACCTTCTGGCGTATCTGGACGCGCAAAGAAGCGCTGGTGAAACAACGCGGCGGCAGCGCCTGGCAGATGGCCTCTGTGGACAGCGCCTTTCACGGCGCGCTGTCATTGAGCCAGATTCAATATGAAGGGTTAAGTATTGCGGTCTGTACGCCAACGCCGTTTAAGCTGACGGCGGCGCACATTCAATGTTTTAACGGTGCCGCTTGACCGGCCAGAAGATGGTCAGCACGCCGGCGATAATAATCAGCACGCCCAGCAGCGATTGCCAGTAAAACGGTTCATGCCAGCCGGGCAGCCAGATGGCGGCGGCCCACACCAGAATATAGCTCAGGCTTAGCAGCGCGTAAGCTTTGGCCAACGGTAAGCGGTGTAGCGCGAAATACCAGCAGACCATCGACAGCAGATAGCCGACCAGGCCGAAACCCAGGCTGAAGGTACCAGTACGAAAATGCAGCAGATGATTGAGGAAGGTCAGGATATCGGTCAATGGCGGCAGCTCGACCATCGCGCTGCGCAACAGCAGCTGTGCGCCGCTGACCAGGCCAACGCTCAATAACGCCCAGATTAAGCCCATCAGACGCTACTCCCCAGAACGGCGATGCCGACGACGATCAGCCCAACGCCAAGCCAGTGGCGGCGCGCCACCGGCTCGCGCCAGATGCCCCATGCCGCCAGCGTCACCCAGACAAAATTGAGGCTCAGCATCGGATAAGCGATACCGACCGGAATTGCCTGCAGTACCCCCAGCCACAGCAGCATACCGCCGCCGAGCGCCAGCAGGGCTAATCCCAACCAGACCAGGATATGCCGCCCGCGCCGTCCGCTACGGGACGGCCGGGTTGCCTGCTTCTGGCACAGCTGACCGGCGCAGCTAAGCAGGCTGGCGAGTACCAGACAGAACCAGACACTCATTGCGGCAGATACTGAATAAACACCACGCGCCCCAGCTCGTAGGAGTTATCAGGTTTCGGTAACGCCAGTTCGTTCATCGTTTCACCTTTATCCATCAGCAGCACCAGTGAGATCGGTCCCTGCTGGCGGTGCGCCGCCAGCCAATCAGCAAATTCGTGAGTCGCCAGGAATTTGCTCTGCGCATCCGGCCAGCCGAGGCCATATTTTAGCTCCCCCTGCTTGTCATACAGGATGATGTCGTCACGCTTGAGCTCCCACGCCAGCCCCGCGCCGATACCGACGCTGTTGGTCAGTACATAGCGGCTTGGCGCCAGCGATTCACTCACGATATCCACCAGGAACTGCGGCTGTTTGCTGTCAATAACCCGGTCCGGAATAGCGAAGCCCACCAGCAGTGCCAGCCCCAGCGGGCAGATGGCGGCCAGCGTCCAGCGACGACCGTTGTCCTTGATTGCCAACCAGCCCATTAGCGCCCATACGGCAAAGGCGATCGCCGCCAGCAGACATTTATACAACTCGATCTTCGTCCACACCGGTTTATGCATGACGCCCCACGGTGAGACCACCAGCACCGCGACCAGGCCGATCAGACCAAAACCGAGGTTGATCATGCCGTTAATGCGCAACGCTTTCGCCCCCGCCTTCGCGGCATCCAGCGCGTAGCGGGCCATCAGAATCGACAGCGGCATAAAGCACGGCAGAATGTAGGTCGGCAGTTTTCCTTTGGCGATGCTGAAGAACAGGAACGGCATCGCCACCCAGCCTAACAGATACAGTGCGCCGCGGGCATCATCGCGTTCGACCCAGCCGCGCTTGAGCGCGCCTGGCAGCAGCGCCAGCCACGGCAGGCTTCCGGCTATCAGGAACGGAATGTAGTACCAGAACGGCGCTTTATGCTGGGCGTCTTTCTCGGCGAAACGCTGAATATGTTCGACCCAGAAGAAATAGCGCCAGAAATCCGGTTCGCGATTAGCGATAGCCAATCCCCACGGCAGCACCACCAACGTACAGACCACCACCGCTAGCCAACCGTAGGTTAGCACCTCGCGCCAGCGCTTACGCGCAATCACCCACGGCAGCACGCCAACTACCGGTACCGCCAGCGCCAGGAAGCCCTTGGTCATCACCCCCATCCCGCAGGCGAAGCCCAGTACGATATAACCCAACAACTTCCCGCCGCGGCTCTGCGCCTGGGAGGCACCCCAGAAGCTGCACATCGCCAGCGCCATCCACATGGTGATCATCGGATCCAGCACCGCATAGGTGCCAATCGCGTAGACCAGCATCGCGGTGAGGAAGATAACCGGCGACAGGATCGCCACGCGTTTATCGCGGAAAATACGCCACGCCAGCCACGCCACCAGCAACGCGCTGACGGTAATGGCGAAAACCGCACCGAAACGCACGCCGAAGTTATTATGGCCGAATAACCACTGGCCGATACTGTTAATCCAGTAACCGGCAATTGGCTTTTCAAAGTAACGCAAACCCAGCAGATGCGGCACAACCCAGTCGCCGGAAGCCAGCATTTCACGGCTGATCTCGGCATAACGGGTTTCATCAGGCTGCCACAGCAAACGGAAATTCAGCGGCAATAAGTAATACAGCGCAAAGAGCACAACCAGAGAGACGCCATAACGAATGCTTTTCATACACCCGAGCCCAGTAATTGTTCACGTCCAAGCCAACCTTCCCGGCCAGCCAGTTCACCACGGACCACTTTGCCTGACGGCAGCTCGCTAAAGTCAGCGGGCAACAGCTGGCTCAGTGGGCAAAATTGTATTTCTTCTTCCTCCGCCATGGTCAGCAGCGCATCGAACTGGTCAGCGTAGGCAATGCCTTCCACTTCGGCGTGGATGGTATAGACCGGCGTTCCCTTGTCGCGATGGATGCAGTCCAGCAGATAGCGGTTAAAGCCGGCGATATCGACGGCGCTACCGACCACTTCATCCCAGGTGGGAAGCGTCACCGGGATTTGTACGGTGCCGGAGGCCCCGCCGCCAAGCTGCGGCAGGAATGGCCGCGTGCCGCGACAATCGCTGTTGTAGAGGAAATCGAAGGATTCTTTCGCTTTTACCACCCGCTGGTCGGCGCGCCAGCCGGCGACGGCTGAGCAGGTCACCGGGCGACCGATAATGCGTTCCAGTTCGAGCAGACCGCGTTCCACTTCCAGCGTCAGACGTTCCTGCGGCCACACGCCGCTCCATGCCTGCCAGCTGTAGTGGTCCCAGGCATGCAGGCCCACTTCATGGATCTGCGCGGCGGCGCGAATAACCTCTTCGTTACCCGCGCCAATCCTGCGCCCCGGCCACGCGGTACCGGCCAGCAGAATATCCCAGCCGTACAGCGACGCCGCGTTAGAGCGCAGCATTTTCCACAGAAACTTCGGTTTTACCAGGCGCCATAAATGGCGCCCCATATTGTCCGGCCCGACGCTGAAAAAGAAGCTTGCCTGAATCCCGTGCTTGCCCAGCAGGGCCAGCAGCCGCGGTACGCCATCACGCGTCCCGCGAAAGGTATCGACATCTATGCGTAAGCCGACTTGTTTCATGAGTTTTTATCGTCCGTGAGCTCAACGGTGCGTAGGAAGAAGTCCAGAGTGTGCTCAACGGTCTCCTCCATCTCGACGGTCGGTTCCCAGTTCAGGCAACGTTTTGCGTTACGAATGCTCGGCTTACGATGCTCAACGTCCTGGTAGCCTTTACCGTAGTAATCGCTGCTTTCCACTTCACGGAAACCGGCGAACGGCGGGAAGCGATCGCGCAGCGGGTGGCGCTCGAAGCAGGCAAGCAGCATTTCCGCCAGCTCTTTGATGCTCGCTTCGTTTTCCGGGTTACCGATGTTGATTATCTGTCCATCGCAGCGACCGTCTTTGTTCTCAATGATGCGGAACAGCGCTTCGATACCGTCGCTGATATCGGTGAAGCAGCGCTTCTGCTTACCGCCTTCGATAAGCTTAATCGGCGAACCTTCCACCAGATTGAGGATCAGCTGAGTGATGGCGCGGGAGCTACCGATACGCGCGGCATTAAGGTTATCCAGACGCGGTCCCATCCAGTTGAACGGACGGAACAAGGTGAATTTGAGGCCGTTCTTATCGCCATAGGCCCAGATCACGCGGTCCAGCAGCTGTTTAGAAACCGAGTAGATCCAACGCTGTTTGTTGATCGGCCCGACCACCAGGTTGGAGGTATCTTCGTCGAAGTTTTTGTCGGTGCACATGCCGTACACTTCCGAGGTCGACGGGAAAATGATGCGCTTATTGTATTTCACGCAGTCGCGGATAATCTTCAGGTTCTCTTCGAAATCCAGCTCGAACACGCGCAGCGGGTTACGGGTGTATTCGATAGGCGTAGCGATCGCGACCAGCGGCAGTACCACATCGCACTTCTTAATGTGGTATTCGATCCACTCGGAGTGAATGCTGATATCGCCTTCCACGAAGTGGAAACGCGGGTTATCGAGGAAACGGCTGATGGCGTCAGAGCCGATATCCAGGCCGTAAATCTCATAGTTGTCGTCCTGCAACAGACGTTCGGTCAGATGGTTACCGATAAAGCCGTTGACGCCGAGGATCAGCACGCGGGTACGGCGCTTAATCGCCACCACCGGTTTGCTGCTCAGTACCGCGCTGGTCACCAGCCCCAGCGCCTGCGCCAGTTGGGTTCCCTGCATATAAACGCCGCGTTCGGTCTGGCCGGTGACGATTTCCAGCGCCCCCTGCTGACAGGCCACTACCAGCGGCGCGACAGAGATCACGGTGCCGGGCTTGGCTGCTGGCAGGTCGGCGCGCACGCGGGATTTCCAGACGATAAATTTATTCGCGCCGGCATAGGCGAAGGCGCCCGGCCACGGATCGGACACCGCGCGCACCAGATTATGCAGAGTCTGCGCCGGTTTGTCCCAATCGAGACGCCCGTCTTCCGGAGTACGACGACCCACGTAGGTCGCCTGGCTGTGGTCCTGCGCGCGTTCCTGAGTCTTACCCTCACGAATAGCCGGCAGCGCCTGGCCCAGCAGATCGGAGGCGGCGGCGCACAGTTTACGGTGCAGCGCCAGCGCCGCTTCATCCGGGCCGATAGCCACAGCTTGTTGAGCGACGATATCGCCCGCGTCGGCGCGGTTAACCATTCGGTGCAGGGTCACGCCGGTTTCACTTTCGCCGTTGACCAGCACCCAGTTCAGCGGCGCGCGACCGCGGTATTTCGGCAGCAGAGAACCATGCAGGTTGAAAGCCCCCTTCGGCGCGATATTCAGGATCTCATCGCACAGCAGGTTGCGGTAGTAGAACGAGAACAGCACATCCGGCTTCATCTCGCGAATACGTTCAATCCACAGCGGATGGTTGACATCTTCCGGCGCCCATACCGGGATACCTTGCTCGGCGGCAATACGGGCAACGGAACCAAAGAAATGGTTTTCGCCAGGGTTATCCGGATGGGTAAAAATAGCGGCGATTTCATAACCGGCATCCAGCAGTGACTGAATACCTGCGCAACCCATATCGTGATAAGCGAAGACTACTGCTTTCATGAACGATCTTCCTCTTGAGACGCCGTTTCCGGCTGACGAACAACACGTTGAATAAAGTAACGGGGACGGGCGCGAACATCGTTATAGATGCGGCCGATATACTCCCCGAGCAGGCCCATACCGACAAACTGAGCGCCGATGAACATGAACAGCACGGCGAAGAGCATGAACACCCCGTCAGCCGCCCACTGCGGACCGAAAGCCAGACGCAGCACCACCAACAGCAGGCCGAAGGCGAAGCCCAACAGGGCTATCACGCTGCCAAATATGCTCAGTAAACGCAGCGGGGTGGTGGTCAGACAGGTCACCAGGTCATACATCAGGTTAATCAGACGCATGAAGCTGTATTTGGAGTCGCCGAATTCGCGCTCGGCGTGCATCACCGGGATCTCGACCGCCCGGCGGGCGAAAGTATTCGCCAGAATCGGGATAAAGGTGCTGCGCTCATGGCAGTTGAGCATGGCGTCAATGATATGGCGGCGATAGGCGCGCAACATGCAGCCGTAATCACCCATGGCTTTACCGGTGGTTCGCTGAATCAGGCGGTTAATCATCTTCGAGGCAGATTTACGGAAGATGCTGTCCTGACGGTTCTGACGTACGGTACCGACCACGTCGTAGCCTTCATCGGCTTTTTCCACCAGCCGCGGGATCTCTTCCGGCGGGTTTTGCAGGTCGGCATCAAGGGTGATGATCAGATCGCCGGTGACATGGCTGAAACCGGCCATAATCGCCGAGTGCTGGCCGTAGTTACGGTTCAACAGCACCGCCACCACGTGGCTGCCTTCGGCTTCGGCGGCCTCGGTCAGCATGCGCGCGGAATCGTCGCTGCTGCCGTCGTCGATCAGCAGAATTTCATATTGGCGCCCTAGCGTCGCACAGGCGGCGTCGGTACGACGCAGCAGCTCCGGCAGACTATCCTGTTCGTTATAAACCGGGATAACCACCGAGACTTTTTTTACGGGAGGATAAGTAAGCATATCAACGTCCTGACAACTGATGCAGCGCGGTAATGACGCGGGTGACATCGTCGTCGGTCATATCCGGGAACAGCGGGATGGAACAAATGCGCGCGCTGTTCCATTCGGTATTCGGTAACGAAACTTCAGGAAAACGCTCGCGGTAATACTTTTGCGTATGGGCCGCGCGGAAGTGCAGACCGGTGCCTATGCCCATGGCTTTGAGTTTTTCCATCAGGGCATCGCGGCTGATGCCGCAGGCCGCTTCATCAACGCGGATAATAAACAGGTGCCAGGCGTGCTGGTGATCCCATGCCGGAACGGTCAGCGGCTTAAACGGGGTATCCGCCAGCTCGCGCAGGTAGCGCTGGGCGATTGCAGCGCGACGTTGATTCGCCTGCGCAAGCTTATCCAACTGCACCAGCGCCAACGCGGCGTTGATATCGGCCAGATTGTATTTGAAGCCGGGTGTAATCACTTCCGCCTGCGGCGCGCGGCCGTGGGTCTGGCGGTCGTAGGCGTCAACGCCCAGGCCGTGGAATTTGAGGCTGCGGATGCGGGAAGCCAGCTCGTCATCATCGGTGACGATAAGCCCCCCTTCGGCACAGGTCATATTTTTGATCGCGTGGAACGAAAAAATCGCGGTGCCGCGCCAGCCGACATGGCGGCCCTTATAGTGCGTTCCCGCGGCATGCGCAGCATCTTCGATAACCGGAATACCGTGGCGCTCGCCAACGGCGCGGATCGCATCGATATCCGCAGGCGCGCCCGCGTAGTGGACGGGAATAATCGCTTTCGTCCGCGAGGTGATCGCCGCTTCCACCGCCTCAGGGGTAATCATCAGATTGTCGTGATCGACATCAATCATCACCGGCGTAGCGCCCAGCAGACAGATCATATTCAACGTCGACACCCAGGTTTGCGAAGGGGTGATCACTTCGTCGCCAGGGCCAATGCCCATCGCCATTAGCGTGACGTGCATACCGCCGGTGGCGGAGCTGACGGCGATGGCGTGGCGGTTGCCGGTCAGTTGGCAAAATGCTTCTTCCAGCGCCTGGTTTTTAGGACCGGTAGTAATCCATCCTGATTGCAAAACTTCACGCAGCGCAGCCAGCTCTGCGTCGCCCATCGACGGGCGCGAAAACGGCAGAAATTCGCTCATCTTTTTCCTGTTCTATTAATAACCCACTAAAAAAGGGGGTCGGTAGAAAGAAATATCCTGCGCCAGCGGACTTAAACAAAATGAAAATGAAGTCGGTTCACCGCCACATTTCATTCCAGGGTATTTCGACGGTTATAAATCTAGTCGCTGTTGCTTAGGATAATATTAAGAAATTAATATTTTTCGCGAGAATAGTAATATCTCATTGAGAATCAGATGGATAGTATTTTCTTATGGCAGGAATTAGTAGTAAAAAGCCCCAGTTTCATAGAGAAAACTGGGGCTTAACGGGTAAAAGTAAACGAATCGTCAACCAGCCCGCAATAAATATTTATTTACGTTTTAATCTATCGGTAAAAATTAGCGTTAGATCACAGAATTATTTCTGCTGTATTACAAATTTGCAGGAAAATCAGCAGGTAATTCATTAGCAGGGCAATTAATAACTTCGTTATTATCCGCGCCGCAATCGCGAACAAAGGTAATAGTCGCGAATTCATCAATCACTTCGGTCGGGTAGGCCGGGCCGGCGTCACGATAGGCGTTCATTAACGGAATATGATCGTTCTGGAAGCAGACGGTTTTTTCCGGGTTATTCATGATCCAGCGGGGGAAGAAAATGGTGCCGTGGAACAGTTTGTCGCCCAGGTTGACGATCAGGCTGACGTCGGTACCGGTTGGTTCGGTCCAGGAAATTTTATAAATGCTTTCGCCTACCCGCACGATGTACGCATGCTGGTCTTTCACCCACCGGTTGGCAACGATGCCGCTGTGAATACGATAATCCAGGGTGGTGCCATTTTTAACGTAAATTTCGTAGTTCCAGCCGTTGTCGTAGGTATAAACCAGATGTTTACCGATAAAGCCGCTGAGGTCATGTTTATCGAAAGTGCTCATTATTTATTCTCCTCTGTTTCGTTGAGGTAAGAATACGGCTTTAAAAATTGAATGAATAACGCTATGTTTGGATGAAAATAATCTAATTTTTAGATGAATTATGCACAAGACCACGCTGGAACAATGGGCGCTATTGGAAAAGGTGATTGAGCTGGGCAGCTTTGCCAAAGCCGCGGAAGAGACCAACCGCAGCCAGTCTTCGGTGAGCTATAACCTGGCGCTGCTGCAGGAACGTTTAGGAGTGGCGCTGCTGGCGCCGTCCGGGCGGCGGGCGGTGCTGACGCCCGCTGGCGAACTGTTGCTCAATCAGGTGAAACCGCTACTGAAGGCCTTTTCGTGGGTTGAGACCCACGCCGCGACGCTGCGCAACGGCGCGCGCACCCGGCTGGATCTGGTCGTCGACAGCATTTTTCCCCGCCAGCGGCTGTTCGCCATTCTGCGTCAGTTTCAGCAACGCTACCCGCAAACTCAGGTTCGGCTGACCGAAGTGCTGGAAAACGTCGATGAGGCAAGCGCCGCCCGCAGCGAGGCCGACGTGATGGTCTTAACCCGTCGCCAGGATATTACCGGGCGCGGTGAATGGCTGATGAATATCGACTTTATCGCGGTCGCCCATCGCGACCATCCGCTATCGCAATCGGATGAATTGCTGGACGACAACGCGCTGGCTCCCTGGCCGCTGATCCGCATTGCCGACCGTAGCGGCGATGCCTCATCCACGCGCGATGCCTGGACCTTTTCTACTATTGATGCCGCTATAGATGCGGTGCTGTATCAGGTGGGATTCGGCTGGTTACCTGAGGAGCGAATCCGCGCACACCTGGAACAGGGCGTGCTGAAAGCGCTGCCGCTGAGCCATGGCGCCCGCCGCGCCACGCCGCTGCATTTGATAGTGAAGCGGGACCTGGCTCCGCTCGATGAACAGGTCACCACCCTGCTGGATTTGTTCAGACAATCGTAATCATATGCTACATATGATTTTGTTATGGTTTTCTCCCAACATATTGATCCAGGTTACTCCTTAAGTATGACAAATTATTAAAATCGTCATACTTTTCGTTCCTTCTGGATGTAAACCTTGTCTATTTTCCGCACCACCTTGCTGGCGCTCTGCGCCTGCATTCCTCTGCTCGCGCCCGCCGCCATGCATGAAATCGCCATCGCCTGGCCGGTTAACGTCGGTCCTCTTAATCCACATTTGTATACGCCGAACCAAATGTTCGCCCAAAGTATGGTGTATGAGCCGCTAGTCAAATATCAGGCTAATGGCCGGGTTACCCCCTGGCTGGCTACCCGCTGGATCCACTCAGCCGATGGTAAAATCTGGCGTTTCACCCTGCGGGATGATGTCTACTTCTCCAACGGCGAACCTTTTAACGCCCAGGCCGCGGTGGCCAATTTTCAGGCGGTGCTGGCCAACCGCCAGCGGCACGCCTGGCTGGAGTTGACCAATCAAATAACGGACGTTCAAGCGCTCAGCGATAACGAACTACAAATCACCCTGAAAAGCGCCTACTACCCGTTCCTACAGGAACTCGCCCTTCCCCGCCCGTTTCGTTTTATCGCCCCCTCGCAGTTTGTTGACGGTAGTACGCAGCGAGGCATCAAGGCGCCCATCGGCACCGGTCCGTGGATGCTGGCCAGCTCGCAGCTTAATCAGCAGGATGTACTGGTACGCAACCCGCGCTACTGGGGCAAAAAACCGGCGCTTGAGAAAGTCACCGTGAAAGTGATCCCCGATGCCACCAGCCGGGCGGTCGCCTTTGAAACCGGTGAAGTTGATCTGCTATACGGCGATGAAGGGCTACTGCCGCTGGATACGTTCGCCCGTTTTCGCCAGCAGGACGAGTACCGCACGCGTCTTTCCGCCCCGTCGCAAACCGTGATGCTGGCGCTCAATACGCTGCAAGCGCCAACGAATGAACTGGCGGTACGCGAGGCGCTTAACTATGCCGTCAATAAACAGGCGCTCATTGACGGCGTGCTGTACGGCACTCAGCAGGTCGCCGACGCGCTTTTCGCACCGTCGGTACCTTACGCGCCGGATGATCTGCCGCCGCGCCGCTTCAATCCAGATAAAGCCCGAACGCTACTGGAAAGCGCTGGCTGGAAACGAATATCCGGCAAGGATATTCGTGAAAAAGACGGGCGCCCGTTGCGACTTGAACTGGCTTTTATCGGCACCGATGCGCTGGCTAAGTCGATGGCGGAAATTATCCAGGCCGACCTGCGCCAGGTAGGTATCGATGTCGGGCTGGTCGGCGAAGAGGAGAGCAGTATCTATGCCCGCCAGCACGATGGCCGCTTCACGATGATCTTCAACCATACCTGGGGCGCGCCCTTCGACCCGCACGCGTTTATGAGCTCAATGCGCGTCGCTTCGCACGCCGACTATCAGGCGCAGCGCGGCCTGCCGGATAAAGCAGTGATTGATCAAGAGATAGGAGAGGTACTGACTACCACCGACGAAGGCCGCCGTCGCGAACTGTATCGCGATATCCTCACCCGTCTGCACAACGAAGCGGTCTATCTGCCGATAAGCTACGTCTCGCTGATGTCCGTCGCCCGCAAAACGCTGGGCGAAGTGCCCTTCGCGCCGGTGACCACCGATCTGCCGTTAGAACTCATTACGCCGGTGGCACCATGATGTTGAAATATCTCCTTCGCCGCCTGCTACCGCTGCCGCTGATGCTGCTTGCCGCCTCGGCGATCATCTTCCTGTTGTTACGTCTTGGCGCCGGCGACCCGGCGCTGGACTATTTGCGCCTTTCTAACGTGCCGCCCACCAGCGAAATGATTGCCGCTACCCGCGAGCAGCTCGGGCTCAATCAGCCGCTGGCGCTGCAGTATATACACTGGCTGTGGCGCGCGCTGCATCTCGATTTTGGCGTCTCCTACGCCAGCCAGCGCCCGGTGCTGGACGACCTGCTGCATTTTTTGCCCGCGACGCTACAGCTCACCGGCGCGGCGCTGGTGATTATTCTGCTGACCTCGCTGCCGCTGGGGATCTGGGCCGCGCGCCATCGCGACCGATTACCCGATTTCGCCGTACGTTTGATTGCCTTCCTCGGCGTCTCAATGCCCAACTTCTGGCTGGCCTTTTTGCTGGTGATGCTCTTTTCCGTCCATCTGCGCTGGCTGCCGGCAATGGGCTACGGCGGCTGGCGACATCTGCTGCTGCCGGCGTTTTCCATCGCCCTGATGTCGCTGGCGATCAATGCCCGTCTGCTGCGCGCCAGCATGCTGGAAGTGTCCAGCCAGCGCCACGTGGTCTGGGCGCGTCTGCGCGGGCTGAGCGAAAGTCAGGTGGAGCGGCGACACGTGCTGCGTAACGCGACATTGCCGGTAGTGACGGCGCTGGGTATGCACATCGGCGAGCTGATTGGCGGCACGATGATCATCGAAAATATCTTCGCCTGGCCCGGCGTCGGTCGCTATGCGGTTTCCGCGATTTTCAATCGCGACTATCCGGTTATCCAGTGCTTCACCCTGATGATGGTGGCGGTGTTCGTGCTGGCCAATCTGGCGGTCGACCTGCTTAACGCCGCGCTCGATCCGCGCCTGCGTCGCCATGAGGAGGCTACCGTATGACGCTGTTCGCAACCTTCCGCTGGCCGGTAAAACTGGCGTTACTCATTATTGCGCTGCTGGCGGCAATCGCCATGAGCAGCGGCTGGTGGCTGCCCTATGACCCGGCGGCCATCGATCTCCATCAACGTCTGCTCTCTCCAGGTGACGCCCACTGGCTCGGCACCGATCATCTCGGCCGGGATATTTTCTCGCGCCTTCTCGCCGCCACCCGCGTCTCGCTGGGCGCGGTGATGGCCTGCCTGCTGCTGGTACTGCTGATAGGCCTTACGGTCGGCGGCAGCGCCGGGATGGTGGGCGGCCGCGTCGATCGCGGCCTGATGCGCCTGGCCGAACTATTTATGACCTTCCCAACCTCAATACTGTCGTTCTTTATGGTCGGCGTACTCGGTACCGGTCTTAGCAACGTGATTATCGCCATTGCGCTGTCGCACTGGGCCTGGTACGCAAGGATGGTGCGTAACCTGGTGGTCTCTCTGCGCCAGCGCGAGTTTATTCTCGCCGCGCGCCTGAGCGGCGCGGGGCATTGGCCCTTGTTCCGTGACCATCTGGCCGGCGCGGTGATCCCTTCGCTACTGGTGCTCGCCTCGCTGGATATCGGTCATATGATGCTGCACGTGGCCGGTATGTCGTTCCTCGGCCTCGGCGTCAGCGCGCCGACGGCGGAATGGGGGGTGATGATCAACGACGCCCGTCAGTATATCTGGACGCAGCCGCTGCAAATGGTCTGGCCCGGGCTGGCGCTGTTTATCAGCGTGATGGCTTTTAACCTGGTAGGCGACGCGCTGCGCGATCGTCTCGATCCTCAGCTGATCGCGGAGCATAACCACTGATGCCGCAAAAGATCCAACTGGAACAACTTTCGCTCGTCGCCGACCGTCCGCTGGTCAGCGACGTTTCCCTTACCCTGCGCCGCGGTCAGGTTCTGGCGCTGCTCGGCAGTAGCGGCAGCGGTAAATCACTGACCTGCGCCGCCACGCTCGATATTTTACCGCCTGGCGTCAGGCAAATCGCGGGCCGGGTGCTGCTCGATGGTATCCCGGTGTATGGTGAACAGCTGCGCGGCTCGATCATCGCCACCATTATGCAAAATCCGCGCAGCGCCTTTAATCCGCTACATACCATGGCGGCGCACGCGCGGGAAACCTGCCGGGCGGCGGGTTACGAAGTCAATAACGCCGCCCTGCTGGCGACGATGGAAGAAGTGGGGCTGGAAAATCCGCTCTCGCTACTTAAGCGCTACCCCTTCGAGATGAGCGGCGGCATGCTGCAGCGGATGATGGTGGCCCTGGCCCTGCTCAGCCGCGCGCCGTTTATTATCGCCGACGAGCCGACCACCGACCTTGATGCCGTTGCCCAAGCGCGCATTCTCGACCTGCTGGCGGATATCGTCGCCAACCGCGGGCAGGGGCTGCTGCTGGTGACGCATGATATGGGCGTTGTCGCCCGTCTGGCGCATGACGTGGCGGTGATGGAAAACGGCCGTCTCGTTGAACGCTGCGACGTCAACACGCTATTTAGCGCCCCACAGCACCCGCTCAGCCAGCGCCTGCTGGCCGCCCATCTGGCGCTGTATGGTCTGGAGAAAACACCATGAATTTACTCAGCGTAAACGCAGTGAGCCACGATTACCCCCATCATGGCCCGGTATTGCGCGATATCCAGTTCGACATCGCCCCCGGTGAAACGGTGGCGCTGCTCGGGCGCAGCGGCTGCGGCAAAAGTACCCTGGCGCGGATGCTGGTCGGTCTCGAAACGCCGCGGTATGGCGATGTCGCCTGGCGCGGCGCGTCGTTGACCTCCCTGAAGGGGGAAGCGACCGGCGCCTTTCGCCGCGATATTCAGCTGGTGTTTCAGGATGCCATTAGCGCGGTGAATCCGCGCAAAACGGTACGCGAGATTATCAGCGAGCCGCTGCGGCACCTGTTTAGTTTATCGCGTGAAGAGCGTACGCAGCGGGTGGAGGAGATATTGCTTGCGGTTGATCTCGCCCCGGCGCTGCTCGACAAGCGTCCGGCGCAGCTCAGCGGCGGACAGCTGCAGCGCGTGTGCCTGGCGCGGGCGCTGGTGGTCCGTCCGCAGCTATTAATTCTCGACGAAGCGGTATCGAATCTCGATCTAATGCTTCAGGCGGAAATTATCGCCCTGCTCAAACGCCTGCAGGCGCAGTTCGCCACCGCCTGCCTGTTTATCACCCACGACCTGCGGCTGGTGGAGCGTTTTTGCCAGCGGGTGCTGGTGATGGATAGCGGACGCATCGTTGAAACGGCAACGGTTAGTCTGCCGCTGCGCCTTACATCCGCTGCCGGACAGGCGCTACAGCGCGCGGTGCTCCCGCCCTTTCCCAACACTCTGCTTAACGAGGCCATGCCATGCAGCGCGTAACCCTGACTCTGGATGATGACCTGCTGACCGCGCTCGATGCGCACAGCGCCCACCGCGGCTACCACAACCGCTCGGAAGCGGTGCGCGATATTCTGCGTGACGCGCTCCACCACAATCCGCTACAGCAGGCGGCGCAGCGCGGCTATGCGGTCCTGTCGTACGTGTATGAGCATGAAAAACGCGAACTGGCGAGCCGGCTGGTCGCCTCTTCGCATCAGCATCACGATCTTTCGGTCGCCACGTTACATGTCCACATCAATCATGATGACTGTCTGGAGATCGCGGTGCTGAAAGGCAACATGGACGAAGTACAGCATTTTGCCGACGAGGTGATTGCCCAGCGCGGCGTGCGGCATGGGCATTTGCGGTGTTTAGGGGGTGATAAAAACCTTGAAAATTAAGCTGCTAAATCCATAAAAAATTGAGAATGATTTATGTGGTTTATCAACAGTTGATAAACCACATAAACTATACGCTTTGTTAATTATCCCTGTTCGCCAATAATGGCGCCTCATTTAACGATCTCGTTATGGCGAGGCTCCTGCATAAATACAAGTTACCGCCCTGTTGGTATCGAGAGAGACCACTCAGGGAAATACAGGCTTCCATCGAATCAAGGTGTTGCCAAGGTAACTTCTGGCGGTCATAACCGTTCAGATACGTTATGCAGTGCTAAAACCAGGACGTAGGGATCTGCCTGCGCTAACCCTGTCTTGTTCGCCCCTATGAGTGATTTTTTATAGGGATTTTAATCATGTCTTCCATTCAACTCTGCGCCGCGCATCAGGCGACCTCTGGCTTCGACGGCGATGCGATCGCCCAGTACATGCGTACCGACTTTATTACACTGCAGGAACATTTCAGCGTCCACGAGGCGCGTGAACACTTTATCTCGCAGCTCGCCAGCGACGATATTCCCGGCCAGGTATTTGTCGTCGCCGGTAACAAGCTGCGCGGCAGCTTATCAGTCAAAAAACTATTGCAGGAGGCAGAGGTAGGCCAGTCTATTCGCTACCTGATGGACAGCTGTCTGTTCCGCGTCAAACCCGACGATGAGCGCCCTCAGGTTATTGCCGAACTCACCGAGCGCGGCCTCGATCTGGTGCCGGTTGTCGATAAAGGCGAGCTGGTCGGCTGCCTGATGGAAAAAGAAATTGCTCATCTGCTGGAGGATGACGTCACCGAAGACGCCCAGCTGCAGGGGGCGACGCTACCGCTGGAAAAACCGTATCTGGAAATCAGTCCGTGGACGCTGTGGAAGAAACGTTCGGTCTGGCTATTGCTGCTGTTTGTTGCCGAAGCCTACACCAGCAGCGTGCTGCAGCATTTTGAAGAGGCGCTGGAATCGGCCATCGCGCTGGCCTTCTTCATCCCGTTACTGATCGGCACCGGCGGCAACAGCGGAACTCAGATAACCTCAACGCTGGTGCGTTCGATGGCGTTGGGTGAAGTCCGCTTACGTGACATGGGACGGGTAATCCGCAAAGAGGTGTCGACCTCGTTTCTGATTGCCCTGACACTGGGTCTGGCGGGCTGCCTGCGCGCCTGGATGATGGGGATTGGCATGGAAATCACGCTGATCGTCAGCCTGACGCTGGTCTGCATTACTCTGTGGAGCGCGGTGGTGTCTTCGGTTATTCCGATGTTGCTTAAGCGGATCGGTATCGACCCGGCGGTGGTTTCCGCGCCGTTTATCGCCACGCTGATTGATGGCACCGGATTAATTATCTATTTCAAAATCGCCCAGTATTTTCTTGGGTTGAACTGATCGAAAAAGCCCGGGCATCAGGATGCCCGGGCCCTTCGATTAAACTTCCGCCAGCGCCTGCGCGCAGGCCCAGGCGCTTGACCACGCCCACTGGAAGTTATAGCCGCCGAGCCAGCCGGTGACGTCCATCACTTCACCGATAAAGTAAAGCCCCGGCGCTTTACGCGCTTCCATAGTACGTGACGAAAGTTCGTTGGTATCCACACCGCCGAGCGTCACTTCAGCAGTACGATAACCTTCAGTGCCGTTCGGCTGCACGCGCCAGGCAGTTAACGTCTCCACCAGCATCTGCCGATCGCGAACGTTCAGTTGTTTTAGTGTTACATCAGGTATCTGCCCAAGCTGCTGTAAACATTCGACCAGCCGCTTCGGCAACTGCATCGCAAGGGTGTTTTTCAGGCTTTGGTTCGGATGATCGCCCCGCTGCTCGTTGAGGAATGCCTCAAGATCGCAGTCCGGCAGCAGGTTGACGGTGACAAACTCACCGGGCTGCCAGTAGCTGGAAATCTGCAGCACCGCCGGGCCGGAAAGGCCGCGATGGGTAAACAGCAAATTTTCGCGGAACAGCGTACCGTTCTCGGCGGTAATGGTAGCTGGAACCGAAACGCCGGAAAGCACCTGCAGCTGTTCAAGCAGCGGTTTATGCAGAGTAAATGGCACCAGCCCGGCGCGGGTTGGCAGCACCTTCAGGCCGAACTGCTCAGCCACCTTGTAACCAAACGGCGATGCGCCCAGCCCCGGCATCGACAGACCGCCGGAGGCGATTACCAGCTTCTTCGCCGCCAGCGTTTCGCCGTTCACCTGTAGCCGGTAGCCTTGTTCATCGCGTTCGACGCTGAGAATTTCGCTGCGCAGACGGATCTGTACGCCGCCTTTTTCACATTCAGACAACAGCAGGTTGACGATTTGCTCCGCTGAATCATCGCAAAACAGCTGACCTAAGGTCTTCTCATGCCAGGCGATGCCATATTTGCCAACCAGCTCGATAAAGTCCCACTGGGTGTAGCGCGCCAGCGCAGATTTGCAAAAATGCGGGTTTTGGCTGAGATACGCCGCGGGCTCGACATACATGTTGGTAAAGTTGCAGCGGCCGCCGCCGGACATCAGGATTTTGCGTCCCGGCTTTTTGCCATTATCGAGCAGCAGCACCCGGCAGCCCAACTGCCCCGCCTGCGCCGCACAAAACATTCCCGCCGCACCGGCGCCGATCACAATGGCATCAAACCTTTCCACTCAACTTTCCTCATTCCCCAATTGTCGGGAATTGTAAATATTTCACTCTGGTCACACCAGCACGAAAAAAACAACATTCAGTTACGTCTTTGAAAGATATAGGATTACTCCCAACCGGGTAGAAACCAAACAGGAAGAAAATCAAAAAAAGTCTATATTTCACTTTGCCCGCGCCGCTAAAGTCACTGATAATGCGCCGCGTTCATGTCCTCAAAATGGCGTAACGTCCTATGCTACATTTATTTGCCGGTCTGGATTTACATACCGGACTATTATTATTGCTTGCTTTAGCTTTTGTACTGTTTTACGAAGCGATTAACGGTTTTCATGATACCGCAAACGCTGTTGCAACGGTGATCTACACTCGCGCAATGCGGTCGCAGCTTGCTGTTGCGATGGCGGCACTCTTCAACTTTTTCGGCGTTCTGCTGGGCGGTCTCAGCGTAGCCTATGCCATCGTGCATATGCTGCCAACGGACCTGCTGCTTAACATGGGTTCCGCACATGGCCTCGCCATGGTGTTCTCTATGCTGCTGGCGGCAATCATCTGGAACCTCGGAACCTGGTATTTCGGCCTCCCGGCCTCCAGTTCTCACACCCTGATTGGCGCCATCATCGGTATTGGTTTAACCAATGCGCTGATGACCGGTACTTCAGTGGTGGATGCGCTGAATATCCCGAAAGTCATCGGCATTTTTGCCTCGCTCATCGTCTCGCCGATCGTTGGCCTGGTGGTAGCAGGCGGCCTGATTTTCATTCTGCGTCGTTACTGGAGCGGTACCAAAAAACGCGCTCGTATCCACCTGACCCCAGCGGAACGCGAAAAGAAAGACGGTAAGAAAAAACCGCCGTTCTGGACCCGTATCGCGCTGATCCTGTCCGCTATCGGCGTGTCGTTCTCGCACGGCGCCAACGATGGGCAGAAAGGCATTGGTCTGGTCATGCTGGTACTGATTGGCGTCGCGCCGGCGGGCTTCGTGGTCAACATGAACGCATCTGGTTACGAAATCACTCGTACCCGCGATGCGGTCAACAACGTGGAAACCTTCTTCCAACAGCGCCCTGAGCTGCTGAAGAAAGCCACCGGCGTTGATCAACTGGTTCCGTCACCGGAGACCAACACCGCGGCCAACGGCGAGTTCCACTGCCATCCGGCGAACACCATCAATGCGCTTGACCGCGTGAAGACGATGCTCACCGGAACGGAAAGCTACGATTCGCTGTCAGTGGATCAGCGCGGCCAGCTGCGTCGTATTATGCTC
Organism: Klebsiella sp. CN_Kp091; assembly: GCF_040065095.1. Classification (NCBI taxonomy): domain Bacteria; kingdom Pseudomonadati; phylum Pseudomonadota; class Gammaproteobacteria; order Enterobacterales; family Enterobacteriaceae; genus Klebsiella; species Klebsiella sp. CN_Kp091. The sequence goes on from NZ_JBEAIO010000046.1 coordinate 37,579, forward strand.
TGCATCTCCGACACCACCGACAAAGTGGCAAAACTGCCGGATGTGAGCTCTGACGACCAGCGCCTGCTGAAGAAACTGAAAACCGATATGCTGAGCACCATCGAGTACGCGCCAATCTGGATCATTATGGCGGTCGCGCTGGCGCTGGGTATTGGCACCATGATCGGCTGGCGCCGCGTGGCGACCACCATCGGCGAGAAGATTGGTAAGAAGGGTATGACCTACGCGCAAGGTATGTCCGCCCAGATGACCGCCGCGGTGTCTATCGGCCTTGCCAGCTACACCGGGATGCCGGTTTCCACCACCCACGTGCTCTCTTCCTCGGTTGCGGGGACAATGCTCGTTGATGGCGGCGGTCTGCAGAAGAAAACCGTCACCAGCATTCTGATGGCATGGGTACTCACCCTGCCGGCAGCCATTTTGCTGTCAGGCGTGCTGTACTGGCTGGCTCTGAAGCTTATCTAAGCAATAGCCATGCGAAAAATGGGTCAGGAAACTGGCCCATTTTTTTTGCCGTCTATTCAGCACGGCTCAATGCCAGATAAGCAACGCAATCATACTCACCAGCACCAGACCACACAGCGCGCTGGTCAGGATGAACTGCCGGCGAACACGCTCACAGCGACGAATAAACTCGTCATCATGATGGTCGCGATATCGTTGGGCATAGATATACCAAACCAGCCGCATTTGTTTACTGGGCTGCCCATGCGAGGTGAAAAAACCTCCGCCATCAACATATTGATAGAGCAAGGGATCGCAACCACGTAGCACAACCAATAATGCACGCAACGATGAGAAGTAACGTGCCATATTCACCACACAAACGATACACAGGGCCCAAAACAGCGCAACAGTGCTGATCATACTTCCTCCCCGGCGACCCATCCACGGAGATCCCTCCGGGACTACCGCTCCCCAATATCATCCAACCCACCGTACAGTAAAAGAGTGCGATTCCGGTCACGTTTATTTATCCGACCGGCTCATTAAATAGTGTAGGAGATCAGTTAATTTTTTTACCACAAGGTTAATCGTTATCAATACGTAAGACGGAATAATTTGTTTAACTAACGGTGAACCAGGTGCATTGACGGAGTGCGAGGGGCGCTATATTGTAGAAATTATCTTCTACAATTAAGTCCTTAAAGGCTTACCCCCCGCGAATCTAGCTTGCAGGACGCGGGCGAATCGACAGCACAGGCTGTCTGGTCCAACGGTCATCGACAACTTATGGAAGGAGTAACACTATGGCTTACAAACACATTCTTATTGCAGTAGACCTATCACCGGAAAGCAAAGTGCTGGTAGAGAAAGCGGTTTCTATGGCGCGTCCCTACAATGCGAAAGTTTCCCTGATTCACGTGGATGTGAATTACTCCGACCTCTACACCGGTCTTATCGATGTCAATCTGGGCGACATGCAGAAACGCATCTCTGAAGAGACGCACCACGCGCTGACCGAGCTTTCCACCAACGCCGGCTACCCGATTACCGAAACCCTGAGCGGCAGCGGCGATCTTGGCCAGGTGCTGGTCGACGCGATTAAAAAATATGATATGGACCTGGTGGTCTGCGGTCACCATCAGGACTTCTGGAGCAAGCTGATGTCCTCCGCGCGTCAGCTGATCAACACCGTTCACGTTGATATGCTGATCGTACCGCTGCGCGACGAAGAAGACGAATAATCGCTTTTCCTCGCCAGCCAACGCCCGCGCCTGCGGGCGTTTTTGTTTTTATGCTGCATCCCGCCTGAACCCCATTGACCCCATCAGTATATCAATCCAGATAATTAATATCGGTTAGTGTGATCAACCATTTATTAGAATTAATATCTATATAATAATCTATACATTCAGCCAATGGCCGAATCATTATGGGCCATAAGACTTTTTCGGCGCGTTTTGGCAGACGCGTTCATACTTTTTGGGATAGCACTAAAAGGCGAAGGAATATGAAAACAACTGCACCTACGGGCTTGCTGCAGCAACCCCGTCCGTTCTTCATGATCTTTTTTGTAGAGTTATGGGAGCGTTTTGGCTATTACGGCGTCCAGGGCATCCTGGCGGTGTTCTTTGTTAAACAGCTTGGTTTCTCTCAGGAACAGGCATTTATCACCTTTGGCGCCTTTGCGGCGCTGGTCTACGGCCTCATTTCCATCGGCGGCTATGTCGGTGACCATCTGCTGGGAACCAAACGCACGCTGGTGCTCGGCGCCGTCGTGCTGGCTATCGGCTACTTTATGACCGGCCTGTCGCTGCTCAAACCCGACCTTATCTTTATCGCGCTTGGCACTATCGCCGTCGGCAATGGGCTGTTTAAAGCCAATCCAGCGAGCCTACTGTCAAAATGCTATCCGCCGAAAGACGCCCGTCTCGACGGCGCCTTCACCCTGTTTTATATGTCGATTAACATCGGCTCGCTACTGTCGCTGTCGTTGGCGCCGGTTATTGCCGATAAGTTCGGCTACGCGGTGACCTACAACTTGTGCGGCGCCGGGCTTATCGTCGCGCTGCTGGTCTACTTCGCCTGCCGCGGAATGGTGAAAGATATCGGTTCAACCCCGGATCATCAGCCGCTGAGTTTCCGTAATCTGCTGTACGTGCTGGTCGGCACCGTGGTGATGATTTTCCTCTGCGCCTGGCTGATGCATAACGTTAAAATCGCCAACCTGGTGCTGATTGTGCTGTCCATCGTGGTGACGATTTTCTTCTTCCGCGAAGCCTTCCGCCTCGATAAAACCGGCCGCAACAAGATGTTCGTCGCCTTCATCCTGATGCTCGAAGCGGTGGTGTTTTATATCCTGTACGCCCAGATGCCAACCTCGCTGAACTTCTTCGCCATCAATAACGTGCATCACGACATTCTCGGCATCGCGATTAACCCGGTGAGTTTCCAGGCGTTGAACCCGTTCTGGGTGGTGGTCGCCAGCCCGGTACTGGCGGCTATCTACACCCGTCTTGGCAACAAAGGTAAAGACCTGACCATGCCGATGAAATTCACTCTCGGCATGTTCCTCTGCGCGCTGGGCTTTCTGACCGCCGCCGCGGCCGGGATGTGGTTTGCCGACCCGCAGGGGCTCACCTCGCCATGGTTTATCGTGCTGGTTTATCTGTTCCAGAGTCTCGGCGAACTGCTGATTAGCGCCCTGGGACTGGCGATGGTCGCCGCGCTGGTTCCGCAGCGGCTGATGGGCTTTATTCTGGGGATGTGGTTCCTGACACAGGCCGCCGCGTTCCTGATGGGCGGCTATGTCGCGACCTTCACCGCGGTGCCGGAAAATATAACCGACCCGCTGCAGACGCTGCCGATCTACACCAACGTGTTTAGTAAAATTGGCCTCGTGACCCTGGCGGTGACGGTGGTGATGGCCTTTATGGTGCCGTGGCTGAACCGGATGATCAATACCCCGGCCAGCGCCGAGTAACCCGTTAGCCGCCCCGGCGACAACCGCCGGGGCGCGCGGCCTAGTTCTTACGCGCCGCGATCCACTCCTGCACTTCAATCACAAACTCATCCGGCGCTTTACGGTACATCTTACGCGCCAGATCGAGGATAGTATGCTGGCCTAACGCCTCTTCCATTCGCTGCTGCGCCATATCCATGACCGCACGCACACCGCAAATACCTTCGCAGGCCCACTGCGGCGGCTGCTCATCAAACACCGCAAGACGCTGGCGGATCTCACGGCACTCGAAAATACGCTTTTCGCCATCAATAGCGTTGGCAACATCCAACACGGTGATGTGCTCAGCCGCTCTGGCAAGCTGAAAGCCGCCGCCTTTGCCTTCAATACTGCGCACTAGGCCCGCTTTCGATAGGCGGGTAAAAATCTTGGCCAGATAATCGTAGGGCACGTTTTGCAGCTCGGCGATTTCGCGCACGCTCATATCGCGGGCGTCGCCTTTGCTGTCCACCATACACATCAGGCTATGGATGCCGTACTCAACTCCGGAACTGTAAAATGCCATTCACTTATCTCAGCCAATATTAATCTGAGTTATTGTAGCTTTTCCCACCGCCTCATTCCAGATATCTGATATCTCCCCTCGCAAGACAAAAATTTAATTTATTATTTATCAGTATATTAAATAAAAACGCTGCTAAAGGATCCTCAGGATCGCGTGAGAGGCGTTGCTTTTCTTAACTACGACCAATAAAATCCGAGTAAATGAATCGTAGTTAACAGCGAGTGAAAAAAGATGCGTAAACAAATCCTGATCGTAGGCGCCGGTTTTGCCGGGATGTGGGCGGCCCTGAGCGCCGCGCGTTTAGCGGAAAAAAATCAACAGCAGGCCGTTGATATCACAGTCATTGCGCCGCAGCCTGAGCTGCGCATTCGTCCTCGTTTCTACGAAAGCGACGTACCGTCGCTGGTTGCGCCGCTACAGCCACTGTTCGATGCTACCGGGATCCGTTTTCTTCGTGGCAGCGTGTCGCAGATCCATCCCGCGGATAAAACGGTAACCTGGACCGATAGCAACGGCGAAAGCCACGCTCAGTACTGGGATCGTTTAGTCCTGGCGAGCGGTAGTCACGTCAACCGCGCGATGGTTACGGGCGCGGCACAGCACGCTTTCGACCTCGATCAGCTCGAAAGCGCTACGACGCTGGAAAACCACTTAATTGCTTTAGCACAGCGTCCGCAAAGCGATGCGCGCAACACCGTGGTAGTCTGCGGCGGCGGCTTTACCGGTATCGAGATGGCGATGGAATTACCGACCAAGCTGCGCGCGATCTTCGGCTCGAATTCTAAGACCAGAGTAGTCGTAGTTGAACGCGGTCCGCAGCCGGGCTCTCGATACAGCGATGCGCTGCGTGAAGTCATCATTCAGGCCTCAAAAGAACTGGGCGTCGAGTGGCTTGTGAATGCTGAAGTGGCAAGCGTCGATGCCGCTGGCGTGAACCTGAAAGACGGAAAGCGTATCGACTCGCAGACCGTGATTTGGACCGTCGGCGTGCAGGCGAATAATCTAACAGCGCAAATCGATGCGCCGCGCGACCGTCAAGGGCGTCTGCATGTCAACGCCGAACTACAGGTGGTGGGTTACGATGATATCTACGCGACCGGCGACGTGGCCTATGCCGCGACCGATGATAAGGGCAATCACGCCCTGATGACTTGCCAGCACGCTATCCTGCTCGGTAAATTCGCCGGTAATAACGCCGCCGCCGGCCTGCTGGGCGTCGCGCCGCTGCCCTATCGCCAGGAAACCTACGTTACCTGTCTGGATCTCGGCGCCTGGGGCGCGGTTTACACCGAGGGTTGGGATCAGCAGGTGAAACTGACGCGCGAAGAGGCAAAAAAGGTGAAGGTGTCGATCGTCAGCGAACTTATCTATCCGCCGAAAGCCGATAAAGCCGCCGCGTTTGAGATTGCCGATCCGCTGGCGCCGTTTGTTTAAGTATTGCGGTTCCCGGCTTGCGCTACGCGAGCCGGGCTACTTTCTAATGCTCTATCTATCCGGTCACCGCTTTTTATTTATAATATCAATATAAAAATATATTTGATATAGACCCCAAATATCTCCGCAGGAAAATAAGCATAAGTCTTATTTTATTACCATATTATTTGTGGTGTTTTTAGTATGATAAACTACTCTGCAAGATACGTGGCCTTAATTAATACATATGAAAAACCGCGAACACATTTCAAACACAAGCGTCCGGTAAATAAATCATAGATAAAAGGAATTATTATGAATAATGGGTTTAAAAGGGATAACTTGCTCCAGATACTTAGCGAATTATTGCCAAATGAAACCATTGATGAACGAAAATATGTTCATGGTCTTATTCGTTCGAAGCCAGCGGTGCTGTACTTCGCCGACACACAAATAGTCCAGCTTAATCTTTCATTGTTTTATGATTACAAAGATAATTACCAGCGTATCCCTTATACTGATATACGCGAAATTAAAATGCGCAACGTTCTCTGGCGAAAGTTCGCGCTAATATATACCAATCCGATCGCGCCCATTGAAGTTGAAATGCCCGGCAAATGCCTCGGTTGCCCATGGCAGGCTGAAAACTTAAGCTATCTATTAGAGAATGATTTCTTTCAGAATAGTTGGCCGCGTTAGGCCTCAATAAGTAGCCCGGATAAGGCGCTTTGCGCCGCTATCCGGGAAATACTACCACGGCGTAATATTACGCCGGCGTACCGGCATAAATATCAAAACGATGTCCTTTGGTCACCACCGCGTTCGGCGTGGCGACATCTGCCAGCGGCGGCGCATAGTCCGGACGCTTCACCACCACTCGTTTGGTCGCCAGCTGTCGAGCCGGCGCCAACAGACCATCGGCGTCTAAATCCGGCCCCACCAGCGACTGAAATACCCGCATCTCTTTTTTGACCAGCGCGCTTTTCTGCTTATGGGGAAACATCGGATCCAGATAAACCACCTGCGGGCGCGGGGTGATATCGGTCAACGCATTGAGGCTGGAGGCATGAATCAGCTGTAAGCGCTCCTGCAGCCAGCCGCCGATCTCCGCATCGGCATAGCCACGTTTCAAACCATCGTCGAGCAGCGCGGCGACCACCGGATTACGCTCCAGCATCCGCACGCGACAGCCGACCGACGCCAGCACGAAGGCATCACGCCCCAGCCCGGCGGTAGCGTCGACAACATCCGGGAGATAATCGCCTTTAATGCCCACCGCTTTGGCTACCGCTTCACCGCGGCCGCCGCCAAACTTGCGCCGATGGGCCATCGCGCCGCCGACGAAATCGACAAAGATGCCGCCAAGCTTGGGTTCATCGCGCTTACGCAGCTCCAGATGCGCGTCCGTCAGCACCAGCGCCATCGGATTCTCAGCATCATGCTCCAGCCCCCAACGGGCGGCCAAAACAGATAAGGCGCCGTCACCGGCGCCTGTTTCATCAATTAAGCAGATCTTCACGTAGCAATCAGCCTTTGATCCCGTAATGCTCAAGCATCGCGTCCAGCTGCGGCTCGCGCCCGCGGAAGCGTTTGAACAGCTCCATCGGCTCTTCGGAACCGCCGCGGCTCAGGATATTGTCGAGGAATGACTGACCGGTTTCACGGTTGAAAATCCCCTCTTCTTCGAAGCGTGAGAAGGCATCTGCCGCCAATACATCGGCCCACAGATAGCTGTAGTAGCCCGCGGCATAGCCACCCGCGAAGATATGGCTGAACGCATGCGGGAAGCGGCCCCAGGTTGGGCCCGGCACCACGGCGACCTGCTTTTTAATCTCGGCCAGCGTCTCGAGGATTTTCGCCCCCTGCTCCGGCGAGTATTCCGCGTGTAGACGGAAATCGAACAGACCGAACTCCAACTGGCGGAGAATAAACATCGCCGCCTGGTAGTTTTTCGCCGCCAGCATTTTCTCCAACAGCTCCTGCGGCAGCGGTTCACCGGTTTCGTAATGACCGGAGATAAAGGCCAGCGCTTCCGGCTCCCAGCACCAGTTTTCCATAAACTGGCTCGGCAGCTCGACCGCATCCCACGGCACCCCGCTGATGCCGGAAACGCCAGCAGTATCAATGCGGGTCAGCATGTGGTGCAGACCATGGCCGAACTCGTGGAACAGGGTAATCACTTCATCGTGCGTGAACAGCGCCGGTTTGCCGTTTACCGGACGGTTGAAGTTACAGGTTAGATAAGCGACCGGTTTCTGCAGGGAACCATCCAGCTTACGCATCTGGCCGACGCAGTCATCCATCCAAGCCCCACCGCGTTTATGTTCGCGGGCATACAGGTCGAGATAGAAGCTGCCGCGCAGCTCGTTATTTTCGTCATACAGCTCGAAGAAACGCACTTCCGGATGCCACACATCGACATCGGTACGCTCTTTGGCAGTAATGCCATAAATGCGCTTAACCACTTCAAACAGGCCGTTAACGGCTTTGTTTTCCGGGAAATACGGGCGCAGCTGCTCATCGCTGATGCTGTAGAGATGCTGCTTCTGTTTTTCGCTGTAGTAAGCGATATCCCACGGCTGCAGTTCATCGACGCCAAACTCGGCTTTGGCGAAGGCGCGCAGCTGAGCCAGCTCTTTCTCGCCCTGCGGACGCGCGCGTTTTGCGAGGTCGGTCAGGAAATCGAGCACCTGCTGCGGGTTTTCGGCCATTTTGGTGGCCAGAGATTTAAAGGCGTAGCTGTCAAAGCCCAGTAGTTGCGCCAGCTCGTGACGCAGCGCGAGGATCTCCGCCATCACCGGGCTGTTATCCCATTTACCGGCGTTCGGCCCCTGATCGGAGGCGCGGGTGGAATAGGCGCGATACATCTCTTCGCGCAGCGCCTGGTTATCGCAGTAGGTCATCACCGGCAGGTAGCTCGGAATATCCAGGGTCAGCAGATACCCTTCCTGCTCTTTCGCCTGCGCCTGGGCCTGAGCGGCGGCCAGCGCGCTTTCCGGCATGCCTGCGAGGTCGGCGACGTCGGTCACCAGCTTGTTCCAGCCCATGGTGGCATCAAGCACGTTGTTGCTGTACAGATTGCCAAGTTCAGAGAGGCGCGCGGCGATTTCGCCGTAGCGTTTCTGCGCTTCTGCCGGCAGGCCAATCCCGGATAATTCAAAATCGCGCAGCGCGTTATCGACCGCTTTTTTCTGCGCGGTATTCAAGGTGGCGTAGTTGTCGCCGTCGCGCAGGTCGCGGTAGGCTTTATACAGACCTTCATGCTGGCCGACCCAGGTGCTGTACTCGGAGAGCAGCGGCAGCGTCTGTTCGTAGGCTTCACGCAGCTCCGGGCTGTTTTTTACCGAATTCAAATGGCTGATTGGCGAGAAGATGCGTCCCAGCACATCGTCCACTTCCGCCAGCGGCTGGCAAAGATTTTCCCAGCTATACGGCGCGCCGTGCGCCACCGCGCTTTCCACCGCAGCCCGGCAATCATCCAGCGCTTTGGTGACCGCAGGGACCACGTGCTCCGGTTTGATTGCAGAAAATGGCGGCAATGAAAAAGGCGTCAGTAATGGATTGGTCATATGCGCTGTCCTGTTGAAGAGGGTGAATGAAGCGCGCGTTCCGGCGCTTTTGCATGAGATCTAGAATGGGGGATAGTTGCGGGAATTTCAATGACAGGCGGTGCGACAGCGGCAATCCTGGGCGAACTGCGGTAAACTGTCGGTTAACTTGTTTATTTCCGGAATCTCTGCATCCATGCTCAGTTATCGCCACAGCTTTCACGCAGGCAACCACGCCGACGTCCTTAAACACACCGTTCAGAGTTTGATCATTGAATCGCTGAAAGAGAAAGAAAAACCGTTTCTCTACCTGGACACCCACGCCGGCGCGGGCCGATATCAGCTGAGCGGCGAGCACGCCGAACGTACCGGCGAGTATCTTGAAGGCATCGCCCGTATCTGGCAGCAGGACGATCTACCGACCGAGCTGGAGCCGTATATTTCGGTCGTCGAACACTTCAACCGCAGCGGCCAGCTGCGTTACTACCCGGGTTCGCCGCTTATCGCGCGCCAGCTGCTGCGCGAGCAGGACAGCCTGCAGATGACCGAACTGCACCCGAGCGATTTCCCGCTGCTGCGCGCCGAGTTCCAGAAAGACAGCCGCGCGCGCGTCGATAAAGCCGACGGTTATCAGCAGCTGAAGGCCAAGCTGCCGCCGGTTTCCCGTCGCGGTCTGATTCTTATCGACCCGCCGTACGAAATCAAAACCGATTATCAGGCGGTGGTCACCGGGATCAACGAAGGTTATAAACGCTTCGCCACCGGCACCTACGCACTGTGGTATCCGGTGGTGCTGCGCGCGCAAATCAAACGCATGATCAAAGATTTAGAAGCCACCGGTATTCGCAAAATTCTGCAAATCGAGCTGGCGGTGCGTCCGGACAGCGACCAGCGCGGCATGACCGCCTCCGGGATGATCGTCATCAACCCGCCATGGAAGCTGGAACAGCAGATGAATAACGTACTGCCGTGGCTGCACAGCAAACTGGTTCCAGCCGGTACCGGTCACGCGACCGTGAGTTGGATCGTACCGGAGTAATCGCAACCATCGGTGGAACCTTTTAAGCCTCGCGCTACAATCGCGGAAATTAACGATTAAGGACATATGGGCATGAGCAAACATTATGATTACCTCGCCATCGGCGGCGGCAGCGGCGGTATCGCCTCGATTAACCGTGCGGCGATGTACGGCCAGAAGTGCGCGCTGATTGAAGCCAAAGAGCTGGGCGGCACCTGCGTCAACGTCGGCTGCGTGCCGAAAAAAGTAATGTGGCATGCGGCGCAGATCCGCGAAGCAATCCACCTGTATGGCCCGGATTACGGTTTCGATACCACCATCAATCATTTCGACTGGGATAAGCTGGTCGCCAGCCGCAGCGCCTATATCGACCGTATTCATACCTCTTACGACAACGTGCTGGGTAAGAATAAAGTTGATGTTATCAAAGGGTTCGCTCGCTTTGTCGATGCCCATACCGTGGAAGTCAACGGCGAGACCATTACCGCCGATCATATCCTGATCGCCACCGGCGGCCGCCCGAGCCACCCGAACATTCCGGGTGTGGAATACGGTATTGATTCCGACGGTTTCTTCGAACTGCCGGCACTGCCGAAGCGCGTGGCGGTAGTCGGCGCGGGCTATATTGCCGTTGAACTGGCCGGTGTGATTAACGGCCTCGGCGCCGAAACGCACCTGTTCGTGCGTAAACACGCGCCGCTGCGTAGCTTCGATCCGCTGATCGTTGAGACTCTGGTGGAAGTGATGAACGCCGAAGGCCCGCAGCTGCACACGAACGCAATTCCGAAGGCGGTAGTCAAGAATGCCGACGGCAGCCTGACTCTGGAGCTGGAAGATGGCCGCAGCCAGACCGTAGATTGCCTGATTTGGGCGATTGGCCGCGAACCGGCGACCGATAACTTCAACCTGGCGGCAACGGGCGTTAAAACCAACGATAAAGGCTACATCATCGTTGATAAGTTCCAGAACACCAACGTACCGGGTATCTACGCGGTGGGCGATAATACCGGCGCCGTCGAGCTGACGCCGGTCGCCGTGGCGGCAGGCCGTCGTCTGTCCGAACGCCTGTTTAACAACAAGCCGGAAGAGCACCTGGACTACAGCAACATCCCGACCGTGGTCTTCAGCCACCCGCCAATCGGCACCGTTGGCTTAACCGAGCCGCAGGCGCGCGAGCAGTACGGCGATGACGCCGTGAAGGTGTACAAATCGTCCTTCACCGCGATGTATACCGCCGTGACCTCTCACCGCCAGCCGTGCCGCATGAAGCTGGTCTGCGTCGGCCCGGAAGAGAAGATTGTCGGTATTCACGGTATCGGCTTCGGAATGGATGAGATGCTGCAGGGCTTTGCGGTAGCGCTGAAGATGGGCGCGACCAAAAAAGACTTCGACAACACCGTTGCCATTCACCCGACGGCAGCGGAAGAGTTTGTCACCATGCGTTAATCCGCGCAGCCCCGTCTCAGGACGGGGCTTCATTTTGACTCCGTCACCAGATTACGTAGGATCTGATGGCCGATGTAGTTACTCCAGTTAAAGCTGTTTTGCAGCACCACCACCGCATTCTGATTCGCTTTATCGAAGCCGATATAGCTCGAATAGCCGCCGATGTATCCCACCTGATAGGTCAATTGCTGCCGGCCAAATGTGTCGGTCACCCAGGCAATGTTCGCTGCTTCAATTTGCCGCGGATAATAATCGACGCTAACGTCCCTGAATGCCTTATCGAGCACCGTCTGCCCCGTGGGCGCGAAGTGAGCGCGGGCATAATTAATCAGATCGGCGGCATCGCTGTACAAACTCGCCGCGCCAACCATGTTATTGGTGAACTGCCAGTCCGGCGTCAGCGCGCCGCGCGGTTTAAACTTCGGCTGATCGCCTGCGTGCCCCAGCGCCCGCCACGGATATTCGCGCAGCGTTTGCGGCAGAAAGCTGGTATTCCCCATCGCCAATGGTCGGAAGATCATCCGTGAAGCCAGCGTCTCAATCGATTCGCCGGTTTGGTATTTGAGAATATACCCCAGGATAGCAAAACCAAGATTGGAATAACCCGGCTCGCGCTCCAGCGGCGCATTGAAGTTGCTCAGATAGCTCAGCACCCCGTCGGCATCAAGTTCGTGATAAAAGTTTTCACCATTGTTGAGATACGCCAACAGATGCTCAAGCGACAGCATGTTCATCGGCTGACGCGGCAGCCCGGAGGTATGGGTGACCAGTTGCAGCAAGGTTATCTTGCGGGCGTCGTCGCTGAGCACGGTCCCCGGCGGCAGCAGGGTTTGCAGCGTATCGTTCCAGTGCAAACGCCCCTCGTTGACCAGCATCGTGACCACTTCAGCGGTCACGCCTTTACTTAAAGAGCCGAGGGCAAAAAGCGTTTGCGGAGTTATCGGGTAGCGTTGCTTTTCATCCGTCACGCCGAAGCAGTGAAACTCCGCCGGACCGTTGTGATGAATAATCGCCACTACCACGCCGCTGACCTGCTTCTCGCGCATGTAATGGCTGACGAAAGTATCGACGGAAAGCCGCTGCCCGTTATGCCCCACCAGGCTGGTTTCATTGCTGGGAGGGCTCATTTGCGACAGCGTGCCGGAGCAGCCTGAAACCAACAGTAATGCCAATAGCACAAGGCCTAACCGCTTGTTCAAACTTCACCTACCTGCCGCGCATTTTTGGGATGAGATAAAAAATAGACGCGGATCGTAGCGGCATTACCCGGCCAGCGCAAAGCGAATACGCTGAAAAATAAATAAGGCCGTCGGCACAGACAGCCGACGGCCCGGGCTTTATACCAGTCCGGTGGCGTAGTAAACGCCGATAATGAAAAAGGCACCGAGGATTTTAAACAACGTGATACCGAGAATCGGTTTATAGGCCTGGCGATGCGTCAGTCCGGTCACCGCCAGCAAAGTGATGATCGCGCCATTGTGCGGCAATGTATCCATGCCGCCCGCCGCCATCGACGCCACACGGTGCATCACTTCCAGCGGGATCCCCGCAGCATGCGCCGACTCCACAAAGCGGTCCGCCATCGCCGCCAGGGCAATACTCATTCCACCGGAGGATGAACCGGTGATCCCGGACAAAATATTGATCGTAATCGCCTGATTGAGTAAAGGATTTGGGATCGCTTTCAGCGCATCGGCCACCTGAACAAACCCCGGCAGCGCGGCAATCACCCCGCCAAAACCATACTCTGATGCAGTATTCAACGCCGCCAGCATCGCGCCGCCAACGGCGACTTTGCTACCGTCGGCCAGCTTACCCTTCAGGCTACGCCCGGCAAACAAGAAGATAGTGATAATTCCGCACAATAACGCCGCCATCACCGCCCAAATCGCCACCATCTTCTTCACGTCGCTTTCCATCGGCGCTTTCAGTCCCGGCAGGTCAATCAGGAAATGGCTACCGTACGCCTGAGGGATAAGCCAGGTAAACAGCAGGTTGGCGACGCCGACGATTATCAACGGCAGCAGCGCGATCACCGGGTGCGGCAAGTTAAGGTCTGCCGGGGTTTCAGGTTCATTTACCAACTCGCTTCCATAACCTTCTCCCCTGCGCTGCGCTTTACGGCGCATCGCCTCCAGATATAACCAGCCTCCAATAGCCACAAACGCAGAGCCCAGTACCCCAAGCCAGGGCGCCGCCCAAGAGGTCGTACCGTAAAAGGTAGTCGGAATAATATTCTGAATCTGTGGCGAACCCGGTAGCGCATCCATCGTAAAAGTGAAGGCACCCAGCGCGATAGTCGCAGGCATTAGCCGTTTCGGAATTTGGCTCTGGCGGAACATCTCAGCGGCGAAGGGATAGACCGCAAATACCACCACGAATAACGAAACCCCACCATAGGTTAACAACGCGCAGACCAGAATAATCACCGGCATCGCCTTGTTTTGTCCCATCAGTCGGGTAACAGCACTTACGATTGAACGGGAAAATCCGGAAAACTCAATTAATTTCCCGAAGACCGCGCCGAGTAAAAAAACCGGGAAATAGAGTTTTACAAACCCTACCAGCTTATCCATGAAGATATCGCTGAATACCGGGGCAACAGCGGCTGGCTGGGTGAGTAATACGGCGCCGAGCGCAACCAAAGGGGCAAAAAGGATCACGCTATAGCCGCGATAGGCGGCGAGCATCAGCAATCCTAACGCCAGTAAGGCAATCAATACGTCCATAGGGTTATCCGTCAGCATGGCCGCCGCTTATTTCCTTGTTATCGGGCGGCCGATGTTAAGTTGGGGAGCGTATCCCGCTTCCCGTTTCAGACCTTACGGGTTATTCAGGAATCCCAGCGTAAGGAACGTCTTTATTGCCGTAGCGGCGCACGCGGACATTGGCCTGTTCACCGTGGCCGGAGAAACCTTCGAGGGCGCACAGACGCGAACAGTACTCGCCGATCTGCGCGGAGGCGCTATCGGTAAGAACCTTTTGATAGGTGCAGGTTTTGATGAACTTCCCAACCCACAGCCCTCCGGTATAACGCGCCGCTTTACGCGTCGGCAGGGTATGGTTGGTGCCGATAACCTTATCGCCATAAGCTACGTTCGTTCGCGGGCCCAGGAACAACGCGCCAAAGTTCTGCATATTTTCGAGGAACCAGTCCGGGTCGCAGGTCATTACCTGCACATGTTCGAACGCCAGCTCATTGGCGATTTTCAGCATTTCTTCCCGGTCTTCAGCCACAATGATTTCGCCAAACTTCGCCCACGACTGGCGCGCGATTTCCGCGGTGGGCAGCACCGCCAGCAGGCGTTCAATTTCCGCCAGCGTTTCGCGCGCCAGCGTTTCCGAGGTCGTCAACAAAATCGCCGGAGAATCAGGGCCATGCTCCGCCTGACCTAACAGGTCGGTGGCGCAGATTTCGCCATCCACGCTTTCATCGGCAATGACCAGGGTTTCCGTCGGCCCGGCGAACAGATCGATACCGACGCGGCCAAACAGCTGGCGCTTGGCTTCAGCGACAAAGGCGTTGCCCGGCCCTACCAGCATATCCACCGGGGCGATACTCTCGGTACCGACTGCCATCGCCGCCACGGCCTGAATACCGCCCAGGCAGTAGATTTCGTCGGCCCCTGCCATATGCTGCGCAACCACAATCGCCGGCGCCGGCTTACCGTTGAACGGCGGCGCACAGGTGACAATGCGCGGCACGCCTGCAACTTTCGCGGTGATAATCGACATATGCGCCGACGCCAGCAGAGGATATTTCCCGCCCGGCACGTAGCAGCCCGCCGCGCTGACCGGAATATTTTTGTGTCCCAGAATGACGCCCGGCAGCGTTTCAACCTCAATATCTTTCAGGCTGTCGCGCTGGTGCTGCGCGAAATTACGCACCTGCTCCTGAGCAAAGCGGATATCGGCAATATCGCGATCCGACAGCTGCGCATAGCAATCATCGATTTCCTGCTGCGACAGGCGGAAGTTTGCGCGATCGAGCTTATCGAACTTAATCGACAGCTCGCGCACCGCTGCGTCGCCGCGCGCTTCAATATCCGCCAGGATTTTCTCTACCGCTTCACGAACCGTACGGTCGTGAGATTTCACTGCTTCAGATTCCGCACCGCGCTTGAGCCAGATAGCCATAACTTGCCTCACTATGATGTTAATGAAATGCTAATGCATTCGAATTCACTTGCATCCTGGCGTGAATGAAATGTTATGTGAAGCAGCAATGCATTCGAATGCAACGGAGATCGCAAAATTAGTGACAGGGGGGAAGATTCACGCATAATGACGGGGCATGGGTCAGGAGAGGCAACGGAATGGCAGGTCAAAACAAACGAGCAGTCACCAGTTACGATGTCGCGAAAGCGGCTGGCGTCTCGCAATCTGCGGTATCCCGCGCCTTTACCGAAGGAGCGAAAATTTCGCCAGCCACCAAAGAAAAGGTGCGTAAAATCGCCGCCGAGCTGGGCTATCGTCCGAGCTTTATCGCCCAGTCGCTGATCACCCGCCGCTCAACGCTTATTGGTGTTGTCGTTCCGGGGTTGGTGAATCCCTTCTACGCCGCGGTTCTGGATGAACTGTCACAGGCGTTGAACCTGATGGGATACCGGGTACTGTTGTTTTCGATGTACCGCGATGATGACACTACCCCCATCATGGAAGAGATTCTGCGTCATCGTGTTGAAGCGCTAGTGCTGGTGTCCAGCAGCCTTTCTTCACACTTTGCTCATGAATGCCAGCAGCTCGGCCTGCCGGTGCTGCTGCTCAACCGCAAAAACGACAGCCGGTCGGTTTCCAGCGTCACCAGCGATAACCTGGCTGGCGGCGCCGCAATTGCCGATTTCCTGCTGGATCTCGGCCATCAGCAGCTGGCATTTGTTGCCGGTAGAGATACCTCCTCTACCAGCCGCGACCGTGAGACAGGCTTTCGACAGCGTCTGGAGGCCCGCGGCGCCCGCCCGATGCTGCGCGATAGCGGAATGTGGTCGATAGAAGAAGCGATGAACGCCACCCGCAGACTGATGGCGTTGCCAACGCCGCCGGACGCGCTATTTTGCGCCAACGATATGATGGCCATCGCCGCCCTCAACGTGGTTGTCGGCGAAATGGGCATGAAGGCGGGCGAAGATATCTCCGTCGTCGGGTTCGATGATATCGCCATGGCCAGCTGGCCGCTGATAAATTTAACCACCTGGGTCCAGCCGCTATCGGAAATGGTGGATACCGCCATCGCCGTGCTGAAAACGCAGCTGGGCGCGGTTGAAACCAGCGCCGTTCAGCATGTCCTGCAAGGGAAGCTTATCGTCAGGGGCAGTACCCGCCCGCAACGCTAAATCAGCGGCTACGCCACGCCGTTATTACCGTGGCGCATAAATGCCGGACGCTGGTTAAGGGCCATATACCAGCGTTCGACGTTTGCCATCTCCGGGTGGGCGAACGGCGTCATTTTCCAGCGGTGCACCGAAAGCCCCAGTACGATATCCGCCAGCGTAAACGTCTCGCCGGTCAGCCACGCGCCGGTGCGCAGCAACTGGTTGTCGACAATCTGTACGCAGCGCGTCCACGCGGCAATACTCTCTTTAATCGCCGCCGGGTCCTGAAAACGCGGGTCTTTACGCACCAGCCCCGTGAAAGCGTAGCGCCAGGCGCTATTAAACTCCGTCGCCTGCCAGTCCATCCAGTGTTCTACCTGCGCCGCGGCACGTAACGCCGAGGGCAACAAATCCTCACGTCCGGCCTTACGCGCCAGATAGCGGCAGATGCTGTTCGACTCCCAAAGGACAAAATCATCATCCACCAGCACCGGCACTAACGCATTCGGATTGAGCGCCAAAAATTCCGGCGTATCAAGCGGGCTATAGCCGCTGCCATAATCTTCCTGCTGATACTCGACCCCCGCCTCTTCGCAGGTCCAGAGCACCTTGCGCACGTTAATAGACGAGCGTTTACCCAAGATTCTTATCATCGTCAGCAACCCTTTTCGTAATATGGCAGACATGAAGCTTGCCGGATAATGTGTATAGTGGATTGCAGAATAATTATCCACTACAGGTACTCTTACACATGGTCACTCCCTTCAACATTTTAACGCCGGGCAATATCCGCTTTGGCCGCGGGCAGGCCCGCAGCGCCGCGCCGTGGCTGGCGCAATATGATGCCCCGGTGCTGCTGGTTCACGGCGCGACCAAAAGCCGCGCCCAGTTTTTACTGAGCGAACTGAGCGCATTGCATCTTCAGGTCAGCACTTTTGCTATCGCCAATGAACCCACGCTGGACGATATTGAACTCGGCGTACGGCTAGCGCGCGAGCGCGGCGTTGGCGCGGTGGTCAGCCTCGGCGGCGGCGCGGTCATTGATGCCGGTAAAGCCATTGCCGCGCTGGTCCCGGCAAGCGGGCCTGTCATCGACTATCTGGAAGTCGTCGGAACGGGGAGAATACTGGAAGCCAGCCCTCTACCGTTTGTCGCTATTCCCACAACATCCGGCACCGGCGCGGAGGTCACTAAAAACGCGGTCATCAACGTCCCGCTGCAGCAGCGCAAAGTCAGCCTGCGCGACGACCGCATGCTGCCGCAGCTGGCGATTGTCGATCCCGCTTTAACGGATAACGCCCCCCGTACCGTCACCCTCGGCTCCGGCCTTGATGCCTTAACTCAGGTTATCGAACCCTGGCTATGCACCCGGGCGACCCCCTTCACCGATGCCCTGTGCCGGGAGGCGATCCCCCGCGGCATCGCCGCGTTAAAAACGCTGATGGAAAAAGAGTGTGCCGACAGCCGCGACGAGCTGGCCTGGGTCAGCCTGTGCGGCGGACTGGCGCTGGCCAACGCCGGGCTGGGCGTGGTTCACGGTCTTGCGGGGCCGCTTGGCGGGCTAAGCGATGCCTCCCACGGCGCGCTCTGCGGCTGCCTGCTGCCCTTTGGTCTGGAACTCAATGAGTCGCAGGTAACCAATCCGGCGCTGCGCCAGCGATTCCTCGACGTGCGCCAGTGGATCGCCGCCGGACTTGGCGTCTCGCCGGATGACGCCTGGCAAAGCCTGCGCGAATGGAGCCAGCGCTCGGGGCTCGGCAATTTACGCGACCTCGGCGTGCCGCGCGAAGCGCTGGAACCCGCCGCGCTGGCGGCCAGTAGTTCATCGTCGATGAAAGCCAATCCGGTCACGCTGGATTCAGAGCAACTGCTGGAGATGCTGGAAGCCGCCTGGGAGTAAATGAGCCAACCGCCTGCGTTTACCCGGGGCGGTTCAAATTTTGTTGCATAATGAATGCTCCGAATTTCGTTTTCGCGCATTCACGATATCGGTAAATATTCACCCTTTAATTTCAAAGACCTGCTCTTCTTCTCCGCCGTTTTTTCTTAGCGAAAAGCGTGACGTGACGCACAGTTTATCTTCCGCAGACCGAAGCGAGTGTCTACGCTTATTAGAGAGCCCGGGCATGCCCGGCCCCTAAACTCACGCTATCCGGAGGCCTGTATCGCTATGTTCAGCCAGAAACTACGCAACGTTGATGACGACGAGTTGAGGATCGAAAACGATCCGTGCTACGAAGCCGATCCGTATGAGTTAAAACTGGATGAAATGTTCGACGCCGAACCGGAGCCGGAGATCATCGAAGGGCTACCGGCGTCTGACGCGCTGACCCCCGCCGACCGCTATCTCGAGTTGTTTACCAACGTCCAAAAGTCGCGCATTTTTCTTGATAGTAAAACCTTTCCCGACTGCGCGCCGAAACACGATCCGCTGGATATCCTGATGCACTATCGACGGGTTAAGCGTACGCCGGAGTTCGATTTGCGTCAGTTTGTGGAAGACAACTTCTGGCTGCCGGATAACCGCGCCGATGATTACACTTCTGATCCGAAACTGACGCTAAAAGAGCATATCGATAAGCTGTGGCCGGTGCTCACACGTGAACCGCAGGATCATATTCCGTGGTCGTCGCTGCTGGCGCTACCGCAGTCGTACATCGTCCCCGGCGGGCGTTTTAGCGAGACCTACTACTGGGATTCCTACTTCACCATGCTGGGGCTGGCGGAAAGCGGCCGTGAAGATTTGCTCAAATGCATGGCCGACAACTTCGCCTGGATGATTGAAACCTACGGCCACATTCCTAACGGCAATCGCACCTACTATCTCAGCCGCTCCCAGCCGCCGGTGTTCGCCCTGATGGTTGAACTGTTTGAGGAAGATGGCGTTCGCGGCGCGCGACGCTATCTCGACCATCTCAAATTAGAGCACGCCTTCTGGATGGACGGCGCGGAATCGCTGATCCCTAACCAGGCCTACCGTCACGTGGTGCGTATGCCAGATGGTTCGCTGCTTAACCGCTACTGGGACGACCGCGATACGCCGCGCGATGAGTCCTGGCGAGAAGATGTCGAAACGGCGAAGCATTCCGGCCGCCCGCCAAACGAGGTCTATCGAGACCTGCGCGCCGGTGCGGCTTCCGGCTGGGACTACTCCAGCCGCTGGCTGCGCGATATCACCAGGCTTGCGAGCATCCGCACCACCCAGTTTATTCCCATCGACCTCAACGCTTTTCTGTTTAAGCTGGAAAATACCATCGCCAATCTTTCCGGCCTGAAGGGCGATCGCGAGGCTGAAGCCGAATTTCGCCGTAAAGCCAACGCTCGCCGGGAGGCGGTGACCCGCTACCTGTGGGATGAAGAGTGCGGCTGTTTTCGCGATTACGATTGGCGCCGTGAGCAGTTGGCCTTGTTCTCCGCCGCCAGCATCGTCACGCTGTATGTCGGGATGGCAACCCACGCCCAGGCCGAACGGCTGGCGGATGCCGTACGCGCGCGTCTGCTCACCCCTGGCGGCATCATGGCGACGGAATATGAAAGCGGCGAACAGTGGGATAAACCCAACGGCTGGGCGCCGCTGCAGTGGATGGCGGTACAGGGATTCAAAATGTACGGCCACGACCCGCTTGGCGATGAAATCGCCCAGAGCTGGCTGCAGACGGTGAATCAATTTTATCTTAAACACCACAAGCTCATTGAGAAATATCATATCGCCAGCGGCGTCCCACATGAGGGCGGCGGCGGGGAGTATCCGCTGCAGGATGGCTTCGGCTGGACCAACGGCGTCGTGCGGCGACTCATCAGCCTGTACGGCGAGCCGAGGTCTTCATGAGGCACTTTCCGTCGGCAGGCTGTGCTGTTAAGGTTTTATTTTCCCTTTGCCAGAGCCGACAACATGCCCGAACTGCTTACGCCGCGGCTGCGCTGCTCGCCGCTGCAGCTTGACGACTGGTCTTTTTTTCTCAGCCTGCAACAGGATCCGCAGGTGATGCTCTATGTCGCGGATAACCGGCCCATCTCCGATATCCGCGCCGCGTTTGATGCGCGCCTGCCGGTCTGGTCGCCTAAGGCCGCGCACTGGCTGTGCCTGGTGGTTCGCGATCGGCAAAGCCATACGCCCCTCGGCCTGACCGGCTATTGCCACCACGATGATGATATTGCCGAAGTGGGCTTTCTCTTCGCCCCACAGGCGCAGGGCCAGGGCTACGGATATGAATCACTGCGGGCGCTATGTGATTACGCGTTTTCTACAGGCGGCATCCGTCGCCTGACCGCCAGCGTCACCGCCGGGAACCAGGCCTCAAAACAACTGCTGCTAAAAACAGGATTTATTCAGGAAGGAGAGCTACGCGAGAGCTACTGGCTACATGGCCGTTGGCACAATGACTGGCTGTTTGGCCTGATGCGCCACGATTACCAATAAGGCCCTGGGCCATCCGGCGAATGGGGGCGACCCCGCTTTTCCTCTACACTGCCGCCAACCACAGAGGAAAAGATCATGACCGTCACCACGTTAAGCCTGCCGGGGCTGCGTTTTATCCAGCAGACGCAAGGGCTGGCGCTACTGCCGTATCAGGACAAATTTGGGCAATGGCGGGTCGGCTACGGCCACGCTATCGGTGAAGATGAGAAAGAGACGCCCATCACCGCCGAACTGGCGATGATGCTATTGACGCTAGACCTGCTGCAGCGCCAACAGATATTACAGCGCAGGTTGGTCGTGGAACTGACTCAGCCGCAGTACGATGCCTTGCTGGCGCTGGTGTTCAGTTTAGATGGCAGCGCCCAGCCGCAGTTGGACGCTATTTTGCATTATCTTAACGGCCACAACATGACGCAGGCGCTGGCGATATGGCGGCACATTGACCGCGATAACGCCTATCGCCTGCAGGAGTGCGAGCGGTTTTGTCAGACCAGTTAATTGTCACCGACGCTATTAAATGCCATCGCCGCCTGGGTTCGGTTTTTCACATCCAGCCGCCGATATAACGACTCAAGATGCGCTTTCACGGTCCCTGCGCTGATATTTAACGTACGGCTAATTTCCTTATTAGAGCTGCCTTCCGCCAGCAGTTTTAAAATTTCCTGCTGGCGGCGACTGAGATGCACCGCATGTTTATTGCGATCCGCAGAGGTCATTAACCAGGTGCCCGGCAGACACATCATCCCCAACATGATGCTATTAATGATCTGGGCAAACATATCGGCGCTATCCTCACGTTGGGCAATGGCGCGCACGTTCCACGCCAGCGCTCGTTGCAGCCAGCTTTTATTATCATCCGAAACCACTAATAATACTTTGGCATGCGGAAAACGCTGCTGCTTCTCCTGGAGCAACCAGCAACAAAATTCACTGTTCAGGTCGCCATCAAGTATGAGGAGCGCCTGCGGATGAGCCGTGAGCAGCTGCCACAGCTGTTCTGCCTGACAGGTACTATGAATATTAATTTCAGGAATACGTTGTTGTAAGCCGACTTTCATTCCATGAATAAATATTGACTGCCTGTCAAACATGATTACTTGCATGGACTGCTCTCCATCGAAAAAATACCCCTTAAAAAGTGGGGGAAGGGTAATATCAGCCAGCAAAAATAAGAACTCGCCGTATGACCTAAGCCATTTTACCGATGGAGTAGATGATATAAACATCATGATGATGAATAGTTACACGCCAGCGCGTAACGATTACTCATTCATAATATTTATTACATTTGACGTAAGAAATTCCTTAATTAAACGGATAGCTAACAGGAATATAATATTATTTCTGCCAGTGTAATCCAACCGCTTAAAATCAGCGATACGCATGATGCAAAAGAGTGTTACGGAATAATAAAACGCACAATATGGTGACGCCCTGCGTCATTATGCGCAGGGCGTGGCCATTATAAAAACATGCCGCCGGAAACCTCAACGCGCTGGGCGTTCATCCAGCCAAGCTCGTCGCTCAGCAGCGCAGCAATAGCATTGCCGATATCATCCGGCAGGCCGACGCGCCCCAGCGCCGTCTGGGCGGCAATATGCTGGTTAAGCTGGGCATTATCGCGCACCGCGCCGCCGCCAAAGTCGGTCTCAATCGCGCCGGGCGCGATGATATTGACCGATATCTCGCGCGCGCCGAGT
Organism: Klebsiella sp. CN_Kp091; assembly: GCF_040065095.1. Classification (NCBI taxonomy): domain Bacteria; kingdom Pseudomonadati; phylum Pseudomonadota; class Gammaproteobacteria; order Enterobacterales; family Enterobacteriaceae; genus Klebsiella; species Klebsiella sp. CN_Kp091. Next base: position 60,407 of record NZ_JBEAIO010000046.1, read on the forward strand.
TCCTTCGCCTGATAACGGGTTAACACCTCCATCGCCCCTTTCATCGCCGCATAAGCGGAATAGCCCGGCAGCGCAAAGCGCGCCAGCCCGCTGGAGACGTTCAGAATGCGCCCGCCGTCTTTAAGCAAAGGCAGCAGCTGCTGGGTAAGGAAGAACGGCCCCTTAAAGTGGATGTTCATCAGCTCGTCAAACTGCGCTTCGCTGGTCTCACTAAACGGCGCGGTCAATCCGATGCCGGCATTGTTCAATAAATAATCGAAACTATCGCGCTGCCACTTCTCCTTCAGACATTGCGTCAACTGTTGCGCAAAGCTAGCAAAACTGGCGATATCGCCGACGTTCAGCGGTAATGCCGCCGCTTTCGCGCCTGTTTGCTCAATTTCGCGCACCACTTCCAGCGCCGCCTGCTGGTTGCTGTGGTAGGTCAGAATAATATCGGTTCCCTTCGCCGCCAGCTTCAGCGCCGCATTTTTTCCCAGACCGCGGCTGCCGCCGGTCACTAAAGCGATACGTTGTGTCATCAGAAACCCCTTCGTCATTACGTGTGTGTGAATAAAGAGCTTATTAGCAGACGTAGTAACAATAAATGCGCTAAATTACGTTTTACTGTTTCTTTAATAACAACAATAGGCAGTAGGTATGGATAAAATTCACGCAATGCAACTCTTCATCCGCGTCGCGGAACTGGAGAGTTTCTCTCGCGCCGCCGATACCCTTGGGTTGCCCAAAGGTAGCGTATCGCGACAGATCCAGGCGCTGGAAAGCCATCTCGGCGCCCGCCTGCTGCACCGCACCACCCGCCGGGTGCAGCTGACTCAGGACGGCATGGTCTATTACGAACGCGCCAAAGACCTGTTAAGTAATCTCGAAGAGCTGGATGGTATGTTTCAGGGCGATCCATCGAGCATCAGCGGCCGCCTGCGTGTCGATATGCCGATCAGCGTCGCCAAAAAACTGGTCATCCCGAAACTTCCCGCGTTTTTACAACAGTATCCCGGCATTGAAATCGAACTGAGCAGTAGCGACCGGCTGGTCGATGTGGTGCGCGAAGGCTTCGACTGCGTGATCCGGGTGGGTACGCTCAAAGACTCGGGACTCATCGCCCGCCCGCTCGGCAAGCTCACGCAAATTAACTGCGCCAGTCCGCATTATCTGGCGCGCTTCGGCTACCCGGAAAGCCTCGACGATCTGGCGGATCATGCCCTGATCCACTACGCCAGCAACTTCGGCGCTCGGCAGCCTGGTTTTGAAGTCGTCAGTGATGGCGCCGTGCGCTGGGTGAAAACCGGCGGCGTGTTGACCGTCAATAGCACCGAAACCTACCAGGCCGCCTGTCAGGCCGGGCTCGGCATTATTCAGGTTCCGCGCATCGCGGTACGCGAACCGCTGCGCACCGGCGAGCTGGTTGAGATCCTGCCGCAGTACCGCGCCGAACCGATGCCGGTATCGATTATCTATCCACATCGGCGCAATCTCTCCCGCCGCGTACATCTCTTTATGGAGTGGCTGGGCGGATTGATGAAAGGTTATGTCGATTAATCAGCGCGAGTCGTCAATACCCGTCTGGCCGATGGGCGCCTGCAAGATGCGTCGTTTAAGGTATACTTCTGGCTGAATATCGCTGTAAAGAAAGGAAGAAATCACTTATGACGCCGGAAAACGACGATCGCCAGCCGCCACAGGAAACGGACCAGCAGCCGGAGAAAAACAAAAGTACGCTCGCCGCCATCAACGATTCCGCCGTTGGGCAGAAAGCTAACCAGGCGCTGAAAACGGTCACCGGAACGGCGGCTAAAGTCCAACGTAATCCGGTGATAGCCCACCTGCTACGCGCCGCCGAGCGGTTCAATGACAGGCTTGGCAATCAGTTTGGCGCAGCCATTACCTACTTCTCATTCTTGTCGATGATCCCGATTCTGATGGTCTCGTTCGCCGCCGCCGGTTTCGTGCTGGCATGGCATCCGACCCTGCTGCAGGACATCTTCGATAAAATTCTGCAAAACGTCAGCGACCCGACGCTGGCGGCAACGCTTAAAAACACCATCAACACCGCCGTACAGCAGCGTACCGCCGTCGGGCTAGTCGGCCTGTTGGTCGCGCTCTACTCGGGCATTAACTGGATGGGCAACCTGCGTGAAGCGATTCGCGCCCAGTCGCGCGACGTGTGGGAACGTACGCCGCAGGATCAAGAAAAAATCTGGGTTAAATACTTCCGCGATCTGATCTCGCTGATTGGCCTGCTGGTCGCGCTGGTGATCACCCTGTCAATTACCTCCGTCGCCGGATCCGCGCAGCAGATGATTATCTCCGCGCTGTATCTCGATTATATAGAATGGCTGAAACCCGCATGGCGCCTGATTGGCCTGGCGATTTCCATCTTCGCTAACTATCTGCTGTTTTTCTGGATCTTCTGGCGACTGCCGCGCCACCGTCCACGCCGCAAAGCGCTGTTCCGCGGTACGCTAATTGCGGCGATTGGCTTTGAGATTATCAAAATCGTGATGACCTGGACGCTGCCGGCGCTGGTGAAATCCCCCTCCGGCGCCGCCTTTGGTTCGGTACTGGGGCTGATGGCCTTCTTCTACTTCTTCGCCCGTCTGACCCTCTTCTGCGCCGCATGGATTGCGACCGCAGAGTATAAAGACGATAAGCGGATGCCGGGCAAAACCCACGATTAAAGTCATTATCGGGCTGAATAAAGACGCAAAATTCAGCCCGACCTATCATTTCAGCAGATAAATCCAACGCGTAACTTTTATTTAACCTAAAACTGGTTTTATTCTCTAATATTTTAATTATGTGAAGCATTTCATAGAAGATATTTTCTCAGAGCGAAAATTATCCGCTTTTTGACTGTTTTTTGCGCGATGGCGAGTTTTGTTACAGATTGAAATGTCTCTTTTGCTGTGGCTATATGGCTTTTCGTTCGCTCAAAAATAAGAAAGATCTATGCAAGCCACAGCCACTACTATCGACAACGCGCAAGACGCCACGCCGGTTAACTCGCGTAATAAAGTCGTCGTCGCCTCGCTCATCGGCACCGCCATTGAGTTCTTCGACTTCTATATTTACGCCACCGCCGCGGTTATCGTCTTCCCCCATATCTTTTTCCCACAGGGTGATGCCGCCGCCGCGACGCTCCAGTCGCTGGCGACGTTCGCCATCGCCTTTGTCGCGCGCCCGATTGGCTCAGCGCTATTCGGCCACTTCGGCGACCGCGTAGGCCGTAAGGTCACACTCGTCGCCTCGCTGCTGACTATGGGGATCTCCACCGTGGTCATCGGCCTGCTGCCGGGCTATGAAAGCATTGGCATTCTGGCGCCGATGCTGCTGGCGCTGGCGCGCTTTGGTCAGGGTCTCGGCCTTGGCGGCGAATGGGGCGGCGCGGCGCTGCTGGCGACGGAAAACGCTCCGCCGCGCAAACGCGCGCTATATGGCTCCTTCCCGCAACTGGGGGCGCCAATCGGCTTCTTCTTCGCCAACGGCACCTTCCTGCTGCTGTCGTGGCTGTTGAGCGACCAGCAGTTCATGGAATGGGGCTGGCGCGTGCCGTTCATCTTCTCTGCGGTACTGGTCATTATCGGTCTGTATGTTCGCGTGTCGCTGCATGAAACCCCGGTCTTCGCTAAAGTGGCGGCGGCGAAAAAACAGGTCAAAATCCCGCTTGGCACGCTGCTGACTAAGCACGTGCGCGTGACCGTGCTCGGCACCTTCATCATGCTGGCGACCTATACCCTGTTCTATATCATGACCGTTTACTCCATGACCTTCAGTACCGCTGCCGCGCCGATTGGTTTAGGTTTGCCGCGTAACGAAGTGCTGTGGATGCTGATGATGGCGGTCATTGGTTTCGGCGTGATGGTGCCAGTGGCGGGCCTGCTGGCGGATGCCTTTGGCCGTCGTAAAAGTATGATTATCATCACCACGATGATTATTCTGTTCGCGCTGTTCGCCTTTAAACCGCTGCTTGGTTCCGGCAACCCGATTCTGGTCTTCGCCTTCCTGCTGCTGGGCCTTAGCCTGATGGGGCTGACCTTCGGCCCGATGGGCGCGCTGCTGCCGGAGCTGTTCCCGACGGAAGTTCGTTATACCGGCGCCTCTTTCTCCTATAACGTGTCGTCGATCCTCGGCGCGTCGGTCGCACCCTATATTGCCGCCTGGCTGCAGGGCAATTACGGCCTGCCGGCTGTCGGTATCTACCTGGCGGCAATGGCGGCGCTGACGCTGATCGCTCTGCTGTTGACCCACGAAACCCGCCATCAATCGCTGTAAGTTGCAGGCCCTGACGCTGTTGCCGTCAGGGCCATCACTCATCTCATCCTTACTTTTTCATCTGCGACAAAATTGTCCGGCACTGATTCGCCTCGCCTTCCGCCGGCGAGATCAGCGCCAGTAAAGCGGCCGCCGGCGTGACCAGCGTCGCCAACGCTGCCGCCACCGCGCCGCGGGCAATCAGCGGCCCGGCTTTCACCCCGGCATCCGGTGATTTAAACGTACCGCGCACGTACAGCGGAGAACGCAGAGTAATCACCCGCAGGCCCTTACTTTCCGGGTCAACGGTCAGATTCAGCTGTTCAGAGGCAAAGCTGGCGGTGCCGGTAATGTTAATCAGCGCGTTCTCGGTATCGAAGGCGAAAATTTGCGGTCGCGCCACGCCGTTGACCACATCGATATTGGCCGCCGCGCAGTTCACCCGAACCTCCTCATCGCCAAAAATCTGCCCGATGATAAAATTACCGACGTTTAAGCCGAGGATTTCCATCAGGTTGCGGCTAATCAGACCATCATTCATCAGCAGCTTAAGGTTGCCGTTGCTGTTGCCAAGCAGCGCCGCCACCGAATTACCGCTGCCGCGCAGTTGTACATCGCCGCTCATCTCACCGAGCGTTTTCTGCATCATTTCAACATTCGGCATCAGCGCCTTGAGCTTAAGCCGACGCGCCTGCAGATTGGCTTCGCCCTGTAGCGGTTTTTTATCGCCCTGCAGATGCACGCTGCCGGCAATCGAACCGTTGGCCAGGCCAAAGCGCACCGGCTGCAGGCGCAGGTCGCCGCGCTCAAGAATAATGTGGGTCGCCAGGTCGCTGATGGGCAGAGTACCGCCGTGTTCGATTCGCCGCCCCTTGAAGCGCACATCGGCGTCCATCACCTGCCATTTATCCGTCTCAAAGCGATCGGCCGGCAGGACTTTTCCCGCTGGCTGTACGGCATCGCCCGCTTTGCGTGATGAGGATTTCTTCGCCCCGCCGCCGGAATCAACACCAATCAGCGGGCCCAGATCCGCCAGCCGCAGCTGTTTAGATTCCAGATCGCCGGTGAGCTTTGGTCGTGGTTTGCCGGTGGTATAGGTCAACGAACCGTGGATATCGCTGTCGCCAATCCGGCCGTTAAAATTGCGATAGGCAAAACGCATGCCGTTTTTATGCTTAAAGTCGGCGCGCAGGCGGCCATCGGTGGAAAACGACGGCGTTTCCGGCAGCAGGACGCCGGTCAGATCGTAGAGGTCGCGCAGCGAGTCGCCGGCAAATTTCAGCCGCAGATCGAGCCCGCCGACATTAAGCGGATCGCTGACCGTGCCGCTAAACGCTATCCGGGTATTACCAGAGTGAAAATCGCCTTGTAGCGGGAACGGCGTACTATCGCTACGCAGCGCCAGCATGCCGCCAATTTTGCCGCTGCCGCTCAGCGGCTGGCCTTTGTAGCGCCCCTTCACCGACAGGCCAAAGATATAATCGCCGGCTTTTGTCGCCTGCGCTTTGTCGCCCGCACCGGTGACTTCGCTAAACGGCAGCGCTTTGCCAAGCGGATCGACCACGATCGCGATATCGCTGCGGGTTACCTTATCGTCAATGGCGATGTTGCCGCGATCGAAGAGAATATTATCAAGGCGGAAAGACCAGGCCGATGGCGGGTTGGCTTTTTCGGATGCCGGGTCAGAAGCTAATTTAAAGGTCCAGTTATTGCTGTTTTCCGCCAGCCGAATCAGGCGGACGTCGGGCTGCTCGAGCTTAATCCACGGCAAATAGACCGTTTTGCTCAGCAGCGCCAGCGGGGCCAGCGTCGCTTCCACGCGCGGCAAATGCACCATCGTCACTTGCGGAATGTCGGGCGGGTTACCCAGCACAATATCTTCGGCATGCACATGCGGCCACGGGATCCAACTGCGCCAACCGCGCTCCTCAGGCTGTCGCTCCCACACCACGCCCAGGTCGCCGCGGATGGCGAATGGCCGATTGAGTTCGGCGGAAACTTTCTGATTGATCGTCGGCTTGAGCCGGTTCCAGTCAAAGGTCGCCAATACGATGAAAAAAAGAACGATTAACAGCACAATCGTTCCCGAGATAATAGCAATCGTTTTACGGGCTCTGGTCATCCCCTCTCCGCTCCTTTTGCGTCTCGTCACTCCTCACTATAGTTGAAGAGCGGAGATTCATCCGCCAAATGCGCTTTTCGTCACATTTTGCGCGTCAGGTCAAAAAATAATGGAACGATGTTTTAATATGGTTGACCCTGTCTGGTACCCAGCGCAAACTACCGCTAATTTCGATTCAATTTCAGGTCAGCACTATGTCTAAGAAAATTGCCGTGATTGGCGAATGCATGATTGAACTGTCAGAGAAAAACGCAGCGGTGAATCGCGGTTTCGGTGGCGATACCTTAAACACATCCGTCTACATCGCGCGCCAGACCAGCGCCGATGCGCTTAGCGTGCACTACGTGACCGCGCTGGGTACCGACACCTTCAGCCAGCAGATGCTGGAGTCCTGGCAGGGCGAACAGGTAAAAACCGATCTGATTCAGCGTATGGCTGACCGTCTGCCTGGCCTTTATTACATTGAAACGGACGAGACCGGCGAGCGCACCTTCTACTACTGGCGCAACGAAGCGGCGGCCAAATTCTGGCTCGAAAGCGAGCGCGCTGACGCCATCTGCGAAGAGCTGGCTACCTTTGATTACCTCTACCTGAGCGGCATCAGCCTCGCCATCCTCAGCCCGTCCAGCCGGGAAAAACTGCTCACGCTACTGCGCGAATGCCGCGCTAACGGCGGGAAAGTGATTTTCGATAACAACTACCGTCCGCGCCTGTGGGCCAGCCAGCAAGAGACTCGCCAGGTGTACCAGCAAATGCTGGAATGCACCGATATCGCTTTTCTGACGCTGGATGATGAAGATGCGCTATGGGGAGCGGTACCAGTTGCCGAGGTTATCGCCCGTACCCACGCCGCTGGCGTCGAAGAGGTGGTGGTGAAGCGCGGCGCGGACTCTTGCCTGGTGGCGATTGCCGGCCAGCCGCTGCTGGAGGTGCCCGCGGTGAAGCTGGCGAAAGAGAAAGTGGTGGATACCACTGCGGCGGGCGATTCGTTCAGCGCCGGCTATCTGGCGGTGCGCCTTACCGGTGGCGACGCGGAATCCGCGGCGAAACGCGGACACCTCACCGCCAGCACGGTTATCCAGTATCGCGGGGCAATTATCCCGCGCGAAGCGATGCCGGACTAAGGTCCGATTCCCCCTGCTTGCGGGGCTACCAAACCGTACTGTGCTGTAGCCCCGGTAAGCGGTAGCGCCACCGGGGATTTTGAGGCCGCACGAACCGTACCACAGGCGGTGGACGCAGAGCAGATTTTGCGCCGGGTGGCGGCTAACGCCTTACCCGGCCTACGGCCAGTGCCATTGCCATTGCCATTGCCATTGCCATTGCCATTGCAACTGAAGCTTTTAACTCTTCCTTTGTACCCATGACTACTGAAACTGCCGGTGTTGGTGGCCTCAAAATCGCTGAGACGTTCCCGGAAGGCCGGGGCAGCCCGCATGGATGCGGGCTGAGGGCCGTGTTTTGCACGGACGCTGCCTCGGCCCGACCCGAAGCCTGCCGGGATAAGTCGAAGGTACCACGAAGTGGCGATTTTGGCGGCCAGAGCCCGGGGGTACAGGGGGCGGCGGCGACTGGCCGCCCCCTGTGCGCTCCCTGAGCCATGAGAGACATAACGCAGAAGAAATATCGGGAGCGCAATGTGCTCGGAATTAACACAAAGCACATATTTTTCCCGACCAAAACCGTTGCAAACTGATAACAGTATCTACTGCGCTGGAGGAATATCCGTCGCCTCATTATGCGCATCAGCCGCATCCGGCGTGGCGCTCACCGCGGCAGCGGGCGCTGGCGCCATCAGTTTTTCCCACGTCGCTTTCAGATCTTTCATGTTGTACTCCGGCTCGCCTTTCGGCTGCTGCAGCACCAGCGCCATATCCTGCGATAACTGCTGGCGCAGATACTGGTTCAACATGTCGACCGTCAGTGAGTTCAGGAACTCCTGGCGCAGTTTCTGATACTGCTCCGGCGCGATATCCACCACCTGATTTTGCAGCGAACGCATACGTTGGCTAATCAGGATATCGGTATCCGTGCGCGCGTAGGTGGCGAACAGCTTTTGCAGTTCAAGATTCTTTTGCGCAATCAGCGCATCGAACTCTTCCTGAGGCAGACCGTTGTCGCGCACCTTCGCCAGCTCGCGCGATACCGCGCTCAGATTGGCGTTCAGACGTTCGCCCGGCGAGTCGATATTGATCGCGCACTGGGCGCGCTGATACAGCACGCGGCAATCAAAACCGAGGCCGATATCTTTTACGTTGCTTTTGCTCAGGTTCTGCTGCACGTGCCAGAACAGCGCTTCCCGAGCCAGGTCATCGCGCCAGTAGCGCTGCAGCGCGGCGGAATCGCGGATCGGCTGCCATGGGGAATCCCACATGATCGACAGCTTATCCTGACGTACGGCATCGGTCATGATGCTAACCGGCGTAGCTGGCAGAGGTGAAAGCGTTGGCACCGCCGCCGGGGTCTCGCGTTTACCTTTCAGTTCGCCGAAGATTTTGTTGATTTGCTCCGCGACGCTGCGGCTATCGACGTTACCGACGACAATCAGCGTCATCGCGTCCGGGGTGTACCATTTCTGATAAAATTCTTTCAGCTGTTTAATATCAACTGGTTGCTTCAACGGCGCCGCCGGATCGTGACCGAGCATCGTTGAGCCCTTCAGGCGATAGCGCCACCAGCCTTCCTGGGTATCCAGCGGCCAGGTCGCCACCATATCGCTGCCCTGCAGCGCATGATTGACCGCTTGCTGGGTGATGCTCAACTTACCGTTGGCGTCCGCCAGCCAGTTCAACGCTTCTTTAAGCAGGTCGTTGCGGTTGTTCGGCAGGCTCAGATTAAACAAGGTGAAATCGTAAGAAACGATCGCCGGCGGCAGAGGACGCTTCGGGTCAATACTCTGCTGCCACAGCGAACGCGCCTGCATCGTCGGGAGGCTGCCGCTTTGGGTCAGCGCCAGGCGCGGAATGAAATGACTGAAGCCGCTCTGCTGAGTGCTTTCGCTCAGCGAGCCAATATTCACAGCCAGGCGGACTTCGACGCGATCGCTAGGACGCTGCGGCGTGGCCAGCACCTGCCACGAAAAACCGTTCGCCAAAGTCCCCTGTTGCCAGGCCGGGTCCGGCTGGAGCGCTTCTGCCTGCACAGAACCGGCCGTCGCTATCATCAGCAAACCACCGGTTAAGAGTCGAATTTTTGTGCCCTGCATGTGAACCCCTGATGAACATTCCTGGTTACATAGGCAACCCATCGCCGGGTTGCCGAAAAAGGTGTTGAATCAAATACGTCGGTTAGACCACGCGAAGGCGAAAATGTCGCATGAAGACGTAAAATAATCATGAGGTATCATTCCCCCAGAAGGGGAATGATACCTAATTTTGCGCAGGAGCCCATAGTTCATGGGCATAACATGAGGAATTACGAGGATAATTCTTGTGATTTGTCCGCGGGAACGCGGTTATTCAACACATCATCGAGCTGTTTGGCGTCGAGTTCTTTCACCCATTTCGCGACGACCACGGTCGCCACGCCGTTACCCACCAGGTTGGTCAACGCGCGCGCTTCCGACATAAAGCGGTCGATACCGAGAATCAGCGCCAGACCCGCCACCGGCAGATGCCCCACCGCGGAGATGGTTGCCGCCAGTACGATAAATCCGCTACCGGTAACGCCCGCCGCCCCTTTCGAAGAGAGCAGCAGCACCACCAGCAGGGTGATCTGATGGAAGATATCCATATGACTATTGGTGGCCTGGGCGATAAACACCGCCGCCATCGTCAGGTAGATGGAGGTGCCGTCGAGGTTGAAGGAGTAGCCGGTCGGTATTACCAGCCCCACCACCGATTTGCGGCAACCCAACTTCTCCATCTTATCCAGCATTCGCGGCAGCGCGGACTCCGAAGAGGAGGTACCCAGCACAATCAGCAGCTCTTCACGGATATAGCGAATGAACTTGAAGATGCTAAAGCCGGTAGCCCGCGCGATAGAGCCCAGTACCAGCACCACGAACAGAATACAGGTGATGTAGAAGCAGATGATCAGTTGGCCCAGCTGTACCAGAGTACCGACGCCGTATTTACCGATGGTAAATGCCATGGCCCCGAAAGCACCGATCGGCGCCAGGCGCATAATCATGTTAATGATGCCGAAAATGACCTGCGAAAAGCTTTCAATGACGTTGAAAATCAGCTGCCCTTTGCTACCTAAACGATGCAGCGCAAAGCCAAACAGGACGGCAAACATCAGCACCTGCAAAATATTACCGCTGGCGAAAGCGCCAATTACGCTTCCCGGGATAATATCGAGTAAGAAGGCGACAACACCCTGATCTTTAGCCTGCTCGGCATAGACCGCCACCGCGTGCGCGTCCAGCGTCGCCGGATCGACGTTCATGCCCGCGCCGGGTTGCACCACGTTGACAATGATAAGACCGATAATCAACGCAATGGTACTCACCACTTCAAAGTAGAGTAACGCCACCGCACCGGTACGACCAACGGCCTTCATGCTTTCCATCCCGGCAATCCCTGTCACAACGGTACAGAAGATAACCGGGGCAATGACCATTTTAATCAGTTTTACGAAAGCGTCGCCGAACGGTTTCATCTGCGCGCCAAGCTCCGGGTAGAAATGGCCCAGCAAAATACCGATGGCTATGGCCGATAAAACCTGGACATAGAGGCTTTTGAAGAGAGAGAGTTTCATAGGGTGTCCTTTGGGAATAACCACAGACAATGAAAGGTTATCTGTGTCTGTGGCTTAAAAATAACACCCTGGAAACATTTCAGAAATAAGTAACCGCGAAGTTGCAACGGAATTGTTAAAATATTTGAGCTGACTCGCACAAACAACTAAAAATGTTACAAACTTGCATCATCCTTTTCAGCGTGCAGGAAGCGCTGCATGAAGCTTTCCAGCGGTAAGGCGCAACCAAACAGGTAACCCTGGGCGATGTCCACCCCAGCCGCTTGCAACCATTTCAGCTGTTCTTCTTTTTCGACGCCCTCAGCGACGATCCGCAGCTTGAGCCCGCGCGCAAGCTGAATTATCGCCGGGACCATGCTGGTATCATCCGGCACCATATCAATAAACGCCTTGTCGATTTTCAGAATATCCACCGGCAGCGATTTCATATGTTGCAGCTGGCGCAACCCGGCATAACCCATGCCGAAATCATCCAGCGCAATACGCGTACCGGCGTCGCGCAGCGGGCGCAGCAGGGCAATCACCGCCTGTGGATCGTCAAGGCGGCGGCTTTCCGTCACCTCCAGCACCAACGTGCCGGGGGCGATACGGTAGCGTTCAATAAGTGCCAACAGCTCAACGCCGCGCTCGGGATGCAACAACTGCAGTAGCGAGACATTCACCGACAGCGGCAGCATGATGCCCTGCTGCTGCCAGGCTGCCAGTTGACGGCAGGCTTCTTCCATTACCCAATAGCCTACCGGCACCATCAACCCGCAGTTTTCAATTCGCTCAATCAGATCGCACGGTAGCGACCAGCTGCCATCGGCCTGTCGCTGACGCAGCAGAACTTCCGCACCGCAAATATCGCCGCTGGCAATATCCACCTGCGGCTGGAACCAGATGGCGAACTGCTGATTATCGAGCGCGGTGAGGATGTCGTGCTCTTCCATTAACCGGCGCTGGGCTTTTTCCATCTGCTCAGGGTCAAAGAACTCGATTTGATTTTTACCCTTACGCCGTGCCGTCACCGCGGCGGAAACCGCACGGCGATAGAACTGTTCGGCGTTCAGCTCGCTATTAAACATCGCGATGCCGACGCTGGCACAGGGGCGCAGCTGGACACCGTGCAGCGGCAATCGCTCGCTAATAGAAGTGAGCACTCGCTTACTTAGCGAAACCGCTTCCCAAGGCTCGCTAAGTCCGGGCGCGTAAATGGCGAAATCGTAACCGCTCACCTGCGCCAGTACCATATTGGCCGGGATAACTGCTTTTAGTTTCTCGACTAGCGTTAAGAGCAGCATCTCGCGCTGGCTCTCTTTCAGGACGCCCGCGGCATCTTGCAGGGTTTCACACGCCACCACCAGCAGCGCCGAAGGCTGCGGACGGGTCGCGGTCTGCTCCAACATCGCCATCAAAAAGGCTTTGTTGGGGAGCTCAGACACCGGAAAACGGGTCGATTGCAGCGATAGCTCATCATGCTGGCGCAGCAAAGACTGCTGATTGCGGTTGTAGCAGCGCACCAGCATGCCAATTTCATCGTCCTGGTGCAGTCGCGGTAGGCTCAGTTGATGTCCAAGACGATCCTGAGGCGGAATATCGTTGAGTTCGCGGGCGATGGCGCGCAGCGGGCGAACAATCAGTCGGTTGATACACCAGGTGAGCGCTACCGTTAAAACCAGCACCAAAAGTAAGTAAGTGGTCACCAACGTCGCAAGCGCGCTCATGACGAATTTGTACATGCGATAGGAATCCGCCTGCAGTACCAGATAAGCCAGCGGCTGCGGGTTAGCCGGGCGTTCCAGCGAGTAGATTGGCAGAGATATCTGCACCGGCAGTTCAAACAAGCGAGTGATCATCACCGGCACCGGACGCTCGGGTATAAAGCGCATCCGCAGCGCCTGGAATTGATTCGGTAGCACCACATCCGCCCGGCTGACGATGCCAGCAGGCTGAATGCGGCCCAAAATGGCTTCCGCTTCGGGAATGTCGGCTTTCAAAATAGCCGCCGACAGCGGCTCGCGAACGGAACGGGCGATACTTTCTAATTGCGTGGCCGTGGTATAGCGACTCTGTTGCACAAAGTGAAACAGCAAAATAGAACAAAAGACCAGGACAAACGCCATGGACACGCTCGCGACCATCGCCATCTGTTTAATTGTAAGTGAGCGGCTGACGCGCAACTGTGTTCTCCACTGAAACTGAACGACTATCCGGCAAGATCCATCGATACCGGTCGTTTTCAGGCTGATTATATACGCAAATGGTTCGCTCTCGCCCGCAAGGCGGGTTCTTCCCGAAAGCTGCGGGCGAGGTACGGCGAGTATACGCGAACAGCGCGGTGGATTGGCGATTAGCCGTAGAAATCAGGCTAATCTGCTACCAATCCGCATAAGGCACCAACGGCTGCGGCGGCATATCCATATCGCCCTGCCAACCGGAAGCGGAATAGCGCACGTACAGCAGCGCGTGGCTCGGCGTGTAATCTTTGGCCTGCTGAATATCCACCGCCGCGCCGACAAACCAGTTGCCGGTAACCCGCCGTTCCACCAGCGCCCGCGCGGTATAACCGAAGCCCTGGCTGCTGCTACCCTGTTCTTTTAGCTGGCTGGCCTCGTAGCGATACTGCGACGGAATCAAATTCAGCAACGGATAGCGCGCCTGAGTTTGCGTGCGCGAATGGGACCACGATACCGACCCGCCGAGTTCCCATGACCAGTTTTCGGTACGCTGACGCCAGATGACCGGCACCGAGAAAGAGAGATACTCCTGCGGGCTGTAGTAACCGCCCTGACCCAGGGTATAGCCGCTGAGGTCTTTGTCGTAGTGCCAGATCATATTGGTCAGGCCGACGGTCACCCGGCGATTATTTTCATTGATCGCTTTATAGTAGTAACCGGTCATCCAGCGCACGCGCCAGTTGTCCTCGACGTTTTTGCCGGTGAGTTGGTCAGCACCCAGCGATGACCAGATGCCGTTAGCCTCGCCTTTATCGTAGCTCAGGCTGATACCGCCGCCGGCGGCGCGTACCCCGCCCCAGGTGGTACCGGTGTGGCCGTCGTTAGGATTATCTTTTTGCCCGCCGAAGGAGAGCAGCGAGCTGGAAATGGGCCGCCGGTGGACGTTGACGGTATAGCCGACCGGGCCGGCATCGCCGCTGTAACTCAGCCCCCCCACGACATCGACCACGTTAAAGCCCATCGGCGTGGTGCCGATATCACCGCTCCAGGTGTCGTTCTTCCAGCCGACCGCCACGCTGGCGCCGCCGTCGCTCTGGTTTTTGCTACCGCCATAGCAGCTAATTTCGCCGCAGGTCCCCCAACTCGGCGAGTAGCCGCCGTCGCTATTGGTGGAAAACGTCCCGGCGTTCATATTCACCACATCGGTACGGAAGAACATCCGTCCGTCATACAGCGGCGCGTCCACCTGCAGCATGGTGGTGTGCGCTTTGAGGTCTGAATAACCGCCGGTGCCGCTCGATCCCCAATAGTCGTGCTCAAGGGTAACGTTAAGATCCTGCTGGCGATAGAGATCGGCGGCGTCGCTGCGGATCCCGCGCTTCAGCCAGTCATCCTGGCTATCGTTGCGGGTCAGGCGGGTAAAGGCCTCATTATCCTGCGGGCGAACGCGGGTCACGCCCGAGGCCACCATCGCGTCTTTATAGCTTTCCAGGGCCTGCTGTGGTTGATCGGTTTGCGTCTGGAAGCGCGCGGCATCACGCAGCACCAGCGCGCTTTCCATCGATGGCGGCTGGCTTTTCGCCTGCGGCACGATGCGGTCGAATATTTGTTGCGCGCCCGCGGTATCGTCAAATCCGGCGCGGGCCAGCGCTACCCGGCGCTGCATGTTGATCGATTCCGTATCCGCATCCTTCAACTGCGCGACCTGCGCGCGGGCGGCATTTTTATCGCCCTCAGCAAGATAGACTTCCGCCAGTCCCAGGCGCGCATCGCCATTATCAGCCTGCTGGCTCAGCACCCGATGGTACTGGGCTATCGCCGCCTCGCTATCGCCGCGCTGCTGCGCCCAATCCGCCAACGTCAGATCGTAGCGTACCGATTCCGGCTGCTGTTTAATCAAGGCGATAGCCTGACTTTCCTGTCCGCTATCGCGAAGTTGGTTGGCCTCGCGCATCACTTTGTCGCTTTGCAGACGCCCTTCCAGTTCACGAATATTGTCGGTCCACTGTCCGCGCGGCAGCGCGTTAATTTGCGCCAGCGCGGCATCATCCTGATTATTACCGGACAGATAGAGGCCGTAGGCGTAAACCCGTTCGGCATCGCCCGGCTTGCGGTTGGCCATGTTACGCATCAGCGCGTCCGCTTCCGGCCGCTGGCCGGCGCTGACCAGATCTTTCGCCAACCGATAGGTTATCCACACGCTTTCGGGATCCAACGCCAGACGCCGCCGCTGCACCTCCGCGGCCTGCGCCCAGTTGCCCTGGTTTTCCAGCGCTTCGGCCTGTTTTTCCAGTCGGTCGTTAGTGAGGCTGCGTTCAATATCATCAATACTACGCCGCTGGCTAGCGGGGAGACTGGCAATATAGGCGCTGGCTTTTTCCGGCGATTCACGACGATAAACATTCGCCAGACCGCGTACCGCGAGATTATTGCCGCGATCCATCCGCAGCGTCTGTCGATAGTAGCGTTCGGCGGCAGCGTCATCTTTACGCGCCGCGGCGACATCGCCTAACCCCAGCACCGCGTAGCTGTCGGTGTTATCCACCCGCTGCGCCTGGGCATAGGCGTTTTGCGCCTGCGCCAGTTGGCCTGCTTTCAACGCGTTATCGCCCTGTTTAATCAACAGCCAATAGCGGTTGGTCTTCAGCAGACTGTCCCACTTATCGCGATTCGGGCTTTTCGGATCCATCGCGATCGCTTTATTGAGCTGCGCCACCGCCCGCGCCCGGTCGCCGCGCTGTGAGTAGGCAGCGCCCAGCGCGCCGACGGCATCGCTATCGCGGGCATCGGCGCGTACCGCCTGCTGCAGATCGGCCACCGCCTGCGCCGCATTACCGGATTTCACCGCCGCCAGTCCTTCGCTTTTAGCGCGGAAAGTCGGATCTTTCAGTTGAGTTTGCTGCTTATCGAGTAGCACCCGGGCATTAGCAACCGTTTCTCCGGTGGTGAATACGACCAGAAAACGCTGCAGCGCTTGCACGCTGGCGCGGCTAACCGGCAAATTTTTAATTTCATCAAACCACATCGCCGAAGCCGCATCTCGCCCGGCGGCCGATCGAGACATCTGTTCGAGATAAGCGAAACCTTCATCCGGTTTATTATCGGCAAACATCTGTTTTGCCAATGTCGTTTGCAATGCCACGTTACCCGGCGAGCTGGCATTCAGTTTTTTCAGTTGGCTAATGCCTTCGTTATGCCGCGCCGGCAAACGCGAGACCAGTGTCCAGTATTCAATAGCAAAATTAACATCCGCCGGAACGCCGTCGAATAGTTTTTCATAGGCGACGATGGCCTCGTCGACGTGCCCGGAAACGCCTAGCAGGCGCGCCTGCTGCAGTTCTTGCTGACCTTTGCCTCCGCTGAGATCGATCTCGCTGCGCGTCGCTTTTAGCGCCGATGATTCAGGAGCCAGTTTCGCCAGCAGATCGAGCTGCTTTTGCGCGCCGGCGGTGTCGCCCTGGCGCAGCAGGTAGCGAGCCCGGGCGGCGAGATAATCGGGATTATTCGGGTCGATTAGCTCCAGTCGATAAAGCGACTGACGCACCAGATCTTCACGGTTGCTCGCCTCGCCGAGACGCACTTGTTCCAGCAGATGCTGCTGCGCAGGGGTATTCGCCGCCTGCGCCAGCGGCAGCAGCGCGAGACTGACAGACAGCGTGATGAAGCTTAGTGAGAACTTGCGCATTCCTGGTTCCAGTCAGGTTGTAATTCGCCACCCGCGGCGAAACGAAAACGATGTTGATCCCACCCCTGGCCGAACAGCGTCAGCACCGCACTGTAGTAGGCGTCCGCGTCGGGGTAATGATCGGCGACCCGTTGACGCTGTACCGCGCGGGCGTCGTCATCTTGCAAAAACGGCAACATGGAAGCCGAGAAACCAACCGGCCCCTCACCGGTGGTTTTCCCGCTGGCGATATTGGTTTTTTCCGGCGGCAATCCCTGTTTGATAGTCTGGGTCGTCATCGGTTTGAAACGCGCCAATAGCGGCGCTTTTTGTTTATCGGCGTTATTGAGCATCCCGACCCACAGATAGACGCGAATAGCGTCATAGCTGCCAATAATCGGCTTATCGGTTTTCAGCTGCCAGCCGCTGCCTTTCTCATAGCGCACCCAGTCCGGCGAGAAGCCTTTTGGCGCCGTTTCCAGCAGCAGCCGCAGATTGCTGTCGCGGATCTTCAGCCACGGCGCGCCAAAGCGGGTAAAATAGGTTGCGAGCTGCGGCGGCAGGTAGCTTGGGTTAAAGCGCCAGCCCTTGTCGTCCGCGAAACCGACTTTCCCCGGGAGTACCGACGGCCCCAGTCCCGGAACATCGGCGACTTCTTCATCGGCAATCCGCGCCAGCAGCGCTTTTCCTACCTCAGTATAGTTAGCGACCTTCCACAGGCGTCCGGCTTCCAGCAGTGACCAGGCAATCCACAAATCAGAATCCGATGCCGAATTGCTGTCCAGCACCGTCCATTCGTCCTCGCTTTTTTTCCCCCATAGCCATCCCGGCAGATGGGCGCGCAGATCGCCCTGCGCCAGGTTGTTCTGCGTCCACTGGAATAGCTTATCGAAGCCCTGGCGATCGTTGGCCGCCAGGGCGAAAAACAACGCGTAGCTTTGTCCTTCGGAGGTGGTGATTTTGCGCGCATCGCTGGGGTCGATGACTCGCCCTTCGGCGCTGACATACGCTTTTTTAAACTGCTCCCAGGCGGGCCACTGGCAGGCGGCGCTAACCTGCCCCGCCGCCAGTATGAATACCGAGAGAAGTACCCCACGAAATGCGTTCATCAGCAATTACTCATCATCAGGATCAAGACGGCGACGGCTGAGAATACGCAGCATGCGCCACAGCACCCACGCCAGCAGCACAATGCTGACGGCCGCCAGAATCGCCAACAGTATCGGATGGCTGGAGAGCGCAAACCAGATGCGCTCGAACCACGGCAGGTGGCCGACATAATAGATATCGCCAACCCGCAGGCTATTGACGCCAGATTCGCGAATCACCGCCACCGAACCGAACATCGCCGCCCGTTTACCGCTGTCATTTAAGGCGTTTGTGAGTAGCTCATTGCCTCGCGGGCTATCGGCCATCAGGGCGATCACGCTGCGCTGGTCGTTATACGGCGACTGGAAGCCAATAATGGCCGCCATCGGCCCGGAAGAGGTGATATCGGTCCGCGTATGCGGCGTGCGGGCGTCATCGTCCGGATAGATGCTAGCCAGGTCATAATGACGCATCGGCGTTTTCACCCAGCTTTTGGTCGCCTCGACCAGCAGATTGATTTTAGTATCGTCTTTCAGCGATGGCGGGATAGCGCCAATCAGCATCAGATCGGCATCTTTGCCCTTAATTTGGTTGCCGTCGTCGGTCATCTGCATGCTGATAGCCGCCAGCCCGGTCTGCGCGCCAATGCCGCCTACCGCCTGCAGCAATGTCTCCACCTGACCCGCATCAGGCGTTTTCGGCACCACGATTAGCGTCTGAGAGAGATCGGCCATGCGGGTATACGGGAAACCGGCATTAGCGAAGACGCGCAGGTCCGGCATCGCCAGGAAGTGGTAATATTTCGAAAAATCGATGGTGGAGTCATCGCCGATCACCACGTGGTTCTGCACCGGCTGGAAGGTGATACAGTTATCGATGTTGCCGCCCGGCATCGGGTTCATATACTGAAAATCGAAGCGCAGCTGGTTCATCGCGCCGAGGCGCAGCGCGGGTATGGTCACCTGGTTCTGGCCATCCAACAGCCCCTGCAGCACCGGCAGGCGTAAAATCAGCTTATTCACATCCTGCGAGCTATTGAGGCTAAACGACTGCAGGAACTGATCGTTAAGGCTGATATCCATCCGCGAGCTATCTTTGATAGGCGGCATGGTATAGCGATATTTCAGGTCCATATCGATGCCGTTGGCGCGAAGCAGGTACAGATCCGGCGGCAGATTCAGCGCCAGGTTAATCGAATCTGGCACCAGGCCGCTTGATTGCAGCTGCTGTTCATAAGTTTTCAGCTCGCCGAAAGTCACCGGCCTGTCGGTACGAACCCAGTTTGGCGCGTCATACGGCTGGCGGGCCTTCAACTCTTTCACGCCATCCACTACCACGCTATCGCCGCGGAATAGAATATTGCCCTGGGCAATACCCTTCGCCGCCACCAGCAGATCTTGATCATCACGGCCGAAGATCACCAGCAGCTTGACGTAGGGGTTGCTCGGGTGGTTGACCATTTCGATGGTCGGCGCTTTTACCGGCGGATGGTCGCGCAGGAAGTCCGGACGCTTATCGTTGGTCGCGAAGATGATAGCGTTACGTTCCGGTATCTCATTGAAGCGGACCGGGAACTGCTGACCACGCCAGCCGGCCTTGCTGCCAAACCAGGAGGCGACAATCGCCGCCGCCTGCTGCTGTTTGACGTCAGGCGCAGAAGCAAAAACCATCGGCAACGTCAGCGGACGGTTGTCGCGTGAGTCGTAAAACGGAACCGGGAAGTGGGACAGGTCGTTACGTACCTGCAGCGACTGATAGGTTAAATCCAGCGAGCTCTCACGGCCGATATCAAGCCACAGCGTACTGCTGGCCGGGTTTTCGCAAACGTCGCGATAGTGGCCGACGAACTCCAGCCGCACGCGGTTAAAATCGGTGATATACAGCGGATCGACGGGGATCTGGGCGCTCACTTTTTTACCCAGTTGCTCTTTGGTGACCGGCAGTACGCCCATCAGCTCGTCGTTAAGATAAACCTTCAGTTGAGACTGCACCGGCAGCAGCGAAGGCGACGGCGTGTAGTCAAGATTGAGCAGCGCTTTGGCGACCACCTCATCGCTGCGCATACCGAACTCTACGGCGCCCTCAGGATGCGAACCGCGCAGCACCATGCTACCCGGCGGCGGCGCGATTTGCGCGAAAGTCAGCTTCACGTCGCGAGTCGGGATATTGTCCGCCACCACCACCGGCGCGGCAGGATCGATAACCGCCGCGGTCGGCTGGCTATCGTTAATCACCGGCGCTGGCTGAGCCGTAACCGTTGTGGCGGGAGCGTCGACCACCGCGGCATTAGGCGTCACCGCCGGAGCCGAAAATGTTGCGAAGGGGTACCAGCTGCTCATTCCCACCGCCACTGCACAAATCAAGGAAAGTTTTCTTTTCATCGCATTATCATCATTGTTGAGCCATTGCCGGTTCTGCCGAGAGCACCGCCGCGGCACGTTCGGGACGGCGCGGTAAAAATGATACAACCCAGGCCACCAGCGAGGTGAGCGAGCGGAAAATAACCTTCACCGACGGCGGTGAGAACTCCGCCAGGTGACGATATCCACGGAACCCCAGCTTGAGGATATCCAGCAGGCTTTCCATCGGTTTATCTTCCGGGAAGCTGTCCTGCCAAAGCGCCCACGTATCAGCGCGGGCAAACGTACACTGCACAAAATCAATATGTTGCTGGTTAGTCAGCGGCAGCAATTGCAGGCCGACTTCACCGCCGTTCACCCGCGCGACGCGAACCGGGAAAACGTATTCTTGCTGTCCGCGTTTGAGCAGCAAATTCACGTGTTGCCCTTCCAGTACCCGCGCTTCGCCGTGAATTTTTATCCCCAGCCCGCCGTCGGAGTAGTCATGAACGGTACAGGAGAACAGGTGACCATCCGGGCGAGCAATCGCCGCCGGCATCGACATCTCTACGCGGTGCGAACGCCGCACCTGCTTGCTCTCCACCGACACCGCCACGGCGCCGCCAAGGATGATTAAGTTATAAAACACCCAGATGATACTGACCCAGACGGTCAAAATTTCGTTCTCGGGTCCGTACATAAAGCGCCAGATGCCGACCGCCACGCCCACCAGATTAAGCAATACCAGATAAATGTAGGGGCGGGAGATAACCCAATCGACATACTCGTCTTTCACCAGTCCGCCTTTGGCGGTGACGTTGAACTTGCCTTTGTGCGGGTTAATCAGCGCGACGAAGGTCGGCGGCGCGATATACCATGCCAGCACCGTTTCGTAGATTTCACTCCAGAAGGAGTGGCGGTACTTACCCTGAATCTTCGAGTTCGTCAGGCTGGCGTGAATCATATGCGGCAGCACGAACAGCGCGATCATCAACGCGGGCGCATAGATGATATAGGCGTGTAACAACAAGAATGCCAGCGGCGCGGTGAGGAAGATAAGCCGTGGGATACCGGACAAGAAGTGCAGCATCGCGTTGACGTAACAGATACGCTGCGCCAGCTTCAACCCTTTACCAAATAAGGGGTTATCGAGACGGAAAATTTGCACCATCCCGCGCGCCCAGCGAATACGCTGGCCGATATGCGCCGATAAGCTTTCCGTCGCCAGACCCGCCGCCTGCGGGATGCGCATATAGGCGGAGGTATGGCCACGACGATGCAGACGCAGTGAAGTATGGGCATCCTCGGTGACCGTTTCAACGGCGATACCACCGATTTCATCCAGCGGGCCGCGGCGAATGACCGCGCAGGATCCGCAGAAAAAGGTCGCATCCCACATGTCGTTGCCGTCCTGCACCAGGCCGTAAAACAGCGTCCCCTCGTTCGGCGTCTTACGAAAACGGCCCAGGTTGCGTTCGAACGGATCCGGCGAGAAGAAGTGGTGCGGCGTCTGCATCATCGCCAGCTTTTTATCCTTCAGGAACCAGCCCATGGTCATCTGCAAGAAGGAACGGGTCGGCACGTGGTCGCAATCGAAAATAGAGACGAACTCGCCTTTCGCATACTTCAGCGCATTGTTGATATTACCGGCCTTGGCATGTTCGTGGCTGGTACGCGCGATGTAATGGACGCCGACGTCTTTCGCGAACTGGCGAAACTCTTCGCGCCCGCCGTCATCAAGGATCCAGATATTGAGCTTATCCTTCGGCCAGTCGATACCCTGCGAAGCGTAGATGGTATTTTTCACCACGCTAAGGTCTTCGTTGTAGGTCGGGACGAAGATATCCACCGTCGGCCATTCGTTCATGTCTTCCGGTAGCGGCACCGGCTGGCGATTAAGCGGCCACACCACCTGGAAATAGCCCAGCACCAGCACAATCCAGGCGTAGGTTTCGGCAAACAACAAGATCAGCCCACATACCAGGCTGACCGGATCGTTCCAGTTAAGCGTGGAGGTATAGCGCCACCAGATATAGCGACAGGAAACGGTCAGCGACAACACGATCAGCATCAGGGCGGAGAAACGCCCCGGAATACGCCGCACCAGCAGCGCGACGCCCCACAGCAGCAGCAGGAAAATAAACTGTGACAACGGGTTAAACGGCTGGGTAATGCACAACAACGCCAGAATCAGTGAGAAGAAGGTGACGGTGCCAAGCACTAGCCGCCGCAGTTGCGGATGCAGGTGCTCAAGCTCTTTCTGCTTATCGAGGTGGCCGGTACGGGTGTTGACCTTTTCCGGTAATTTTTCCATCCACTGCGCGTAGCGCCCGTGAACCCCTTCCAACGCCGCCAGCGAGCGCCAGTTAATTTTTTTATCCGGTTCCGGCACCCGGGTCGCCAGTAGCCAGAGCGACTGCAGCAAATAGCGCAGCGGATCTAACGGGCGTGGGCGATGCGGATTAATATGCGGAAAATAGTCGGCATGGTGTTCGCGAATAGCTTGCCAGCGCGGCGTCTCAAGCGGCATTAACGCCCACGCCAACGACACCCACAGGCAACCGAGAAAAGCCGAAAGCACCGACGCGCCATGCTGACGATAGTCATCATAACGTTCGCTCAAGCGCTCGCCCACCGGCGGCGCCAGCAGCAACGTACTCAGGCGGATCATGCCGTCCCCTCTCTGGCATAGTGCAGCAGGCACCAGTTGGCCAGCGTCAGCAC
Source organism: Klebsiella sp. CN_Kp091 (assembly GCF_040065095.1). Classification (NCBI taxonomy): domain Bacteria; kingdom Pseudomonadati; phylum Pseudomonadota; class Gammaproteobacteria; order Enterobacterales; family Enterobacteriaceae; genus Klebsiella; species Klebsiella sp. CN_Kp091. Next base: position 83,456 of record NZ_JBEAIO010000046.1, read on the forward strand.
CTCTTCCGCCGCCAGGGCATCCTGACGATATTCGCCAAGCGGCTGTTTCGCCGCCAGACACTCCGCCATCGCTTCATCGCGGTGAATCGTGACCGGCAGGATCCGCCGCTGGCTTTCCAGCCATAGTTGATAGAGATCTTCCTGCAGTTGGCTGCCTACGCGTAGGTCGTTAATCAAAATATCCGCGTTGGCAGGCAGCGCCTGCTGATGCAGGCGAATATGGCTGTTGCCGTCCGGGTGCACAACCTGTAGCACACGATCGCACACGCTCAGCAACTCGCGGGTAAGCGGAGAATAACCCTCTGGTATATCAATCAGCAGCCAGCGGTGGCTTCCCTGCTGGTCGAGCAATTTGATTTGTTCCGCGATGGGTTCAAGCGCTGAACTGAGTTTATCAACGTGCTCACGTTCGCCAGGCGTCAGTCGGCCAAACGGCAGGAGATCGATATGCGCGGTGTAGCGCAGTCCGGCGTCGCGCCAGTCACCACCGTCAATCAACGAGCGTGCCCAGCCGTTGCGATGGTCGAAATCAACGTTGAAGAAAAAGCGCAGCATATTGTCCGGGCTGGCATCGATCACCAGCACAGTTTCACCGAGCAGCTGTAGTGCCCAGGCCAGTGCGGCGGTAATAGATGTGGTGCCTACGCCGCCGCGTATGCCTTGTAATCCCAGAATCGCCATCGACGGCTTCCTTACTTTTTCTCAGCTAATTCGGCCAACAGCGGCCAGCGTTGCAACGCCGCAGCGAGCTGTTCGCGTCGGGAAATGTCGTGGTAATCAATATCCGGCAGGGAAAATGCCCGGCTTAATGCCAGGAAATCATTTTGGAAGGTATATCCCAGCGTCGCATCGCCAGGTACCGCAGGGTCTTTTTCCGGCATTTCTCTGTCCATTCGAAAAACACATTATAAAACCAGGAAGTGTAAACCGCTCATCCCTAAAATTACGTGTACATGCTAAAACTGATGTCCTTTAATTTCAATGTTAGGTTTACTCTCACGCTTTCGCTAGTAAACTAATCATTGTAAATAGGGCGCGCGAGGGACATCGTGGATATTGTATATACGTTGGGTATTTCATCGTTATGGGACGAAGTATGCCATATGCCCGTTGGCGGGGTATGGTGGCTTAATGTCGACCGCTATGCCGACGCCGTCAGCCTGCTGAATCAAACGCTGGAAAGCCAGGCGCAGGACAGCAAGGTCGCGGCCATAGTGATGGGTAAAAAACCTAATGAAGTCATATCATTAAAAAAAGATCGCGGTCCCAACAAAATCGCATTATTCACTATGCCCGATCGCCCGGAAGGCCTGCAGGAGCTGCACCGCGATATACTTTGTTCTATGGAACCTGGCAACTATTTATTTATTCTGCTATGTACAGAAAATTCCTGGCAAAATATAAAAATAGATGAATTACTCCATTGGGTAGAAAAATCTAATCGATGGACCAAATACCATAACTGCTCTCTTATGGTACTTAATTCGGCTAACGATACCGATAAACAACTTTCTCCATTATTACGCCAGTACCGCGCCCTTTCCGGGCTGGCAAGCATTCGTTATCAGGGCGACAGCCATCTATTTGATATCGCGTGGTGGGGAAGCGAGAAAGGTATTAGCGCACAGCAGCAACTGGTTATTTTACACGATGATGAGGGTTGGCGGCTGGCGCAGAACGAAGAAGCTGTGGTACAGCCACGCAGCGACGAAAAAATCGTCCTCAGTAATTTGCGCGTGCTGGAAGGGGCGCCTGCGCTTTCCGAGTATTGGACGCTGTTCGAAACCAACGATGCGGTCTTTGAAGCCGGTCGTACCGCGCAAGCGGCCACCCTGCTATTTTCCATCACCCAGAACGAACAAATAGAGCAGCTCGGCCGCTATATCCATATCCTGCGCCGCCAGCGCGGCAGCGCCTTAAAAATCGTGGTACGCGAACAAACGCCAAGCCTGCGCGCCACCGATGAACGCTTGCTGCTAAGCAGCGGCGCCAACATGGTGATCCCCTGCAGCGCCGGGCTTTCACGCTGCCTGACGCTGATTGAAAGCGTGCAAAAACAGAAGTTTACTCGCCACGTTCCGGAAGACTTCAACACGCTGCTAACCTGGAGCCGGCCGCTTAAACTTCGCGGCTATCAAAAGTGGGACGCCTTCTGCGAAGCGGTCAGCAATATCATGGGCAACACGCTGCTGCCGCCGGATAGTAAAGGGGTGATGGTGGCGCTGCGCCCCGCGCCGGGACTACGTGTCGAACAGGCGTTAACCCTGTGTAAACCCAACCGCATGGGCGATATCGTGACGATCGGTAATAATCGATTAGTGCTGTTTTTATCGTTTTGCCGGGTAAACGATCTGGACACGGCGTTAAACCATATCTTCCCATTACCGACTGGAGACATTTTCTCTAACCGTATGATTTGGTTCGAAGACAAGCAAATTTCTGCGGAAATACTGTTGATGCGGGGCCTCTCCCCGGACAACTGGAACACGCCGCTGCCAATTACGGTGGGCAAAAACGAAGCCCTTAACGTTAAGCACGATGGTCGCCAGTGGCGGCGAATCCCGGAACCCTGGCGCCTCTCCACCGACGGAGAACCGCGGTCATGATGTCTATCGCCGATATCATTCAGCTGATTGTACTGTGCGCCCTGCTGTTTTTTCCGCTGGGGTATCTAACGCGCCATTATCAGCGCCGTATTCGCACGACTTTACGTTTGATGTTCTTTAAACCCCGTTACGTGAAACCGGCCGGCGTGCTGCGCCGGGATAACGCGACCAGGCAGGGCAAACTGAAAAAATGACCAAAACAAAAACTACCGCTACGCCGCTTCCGCTATGGCAGTACTGGCGCGGCCTGTCTGGCTGGAACTTCTATTTTCTCGTGAAGTTTGCCCTGCTGTGGGCGGGATACCTGAACTTCCATCCAATGCTTAACCTGGTGTTCCTCGCCTTTCTGCTGGTGCCGATCCCCAGCGAAAAACTGCACCGGATACGCCACTGGATAGCGATTCCGCTCGGCTTTGCCCTGTTCTGGCATGATACCTGGTTACCCGGTCCGGAAAGCATTATGAGCCAGGGCTCGCAAATCGCCGGTTTCAGCGCCGATTACATTTGGGACCTGATCACCCGCTTTATTAACTGGAATATGGTCGGCGCCTTCTTTGTACTGCTGGTGCTGTGGCTATTCATTAGCCAGTGGCTGCGCGTTACCGTATTTGTTTCGGCGATCATGGTCTGGCTGGTTATCAGCCCGCTGCTGCCCTCCTTTACTCTGTGGCCCGCCGGCCAGCCGACCACCGCTGCGGCCACGCCCGCGGCAACGACTGGTGGAACGACAACAGCCGCGGCATCCGCCAGCGCTGACGCCAGCGGCGATATCCCGCCGCAGACCGAACCGCCCACCTCGGCTAACCTTAGCAACTGGCTGAAAACTTTCTATGCTTCTGAACAGAAAAGAAAAACACCGTTCCCGGATCAGCTTCCTGGTGATGCGCAGCCGTTCGATCTGCTGGTAATCAATATCTGTTCCCTGTCATGGTCAGACATTGAGGCTGCCGGGTTGATGGACCATCCACTGTGGAAACATTTCGATATCGTCTTCAAAAACTTCAACTCCGCCACCTCCTACAGCGGCCCGGCAGCGGTTCGCCTGCTGCGCGCCAGCTGCGGCCAGCTATCACATAACAACCTGTATCAGCCGTCGGGCAACGAGTGCTATCTGTTCGAAAATCTGGCCAAACTCGGCTTTACCCAACAGCTGATGCTGGGACATAACGGCGTATTCGGCGACTTCCTCAAAGAGGTTCGCTCGCTCGGCGGTATGCAGAGTCCATTAATGGATCAGAGTGGTTTACCGGTTATTCTCCAGGGCTTCGACGGATCGCCGGTTTATGACGATCGGGCAACGCTCGATCGCTGGCTACAAACCACAGAAAAGCTCAACACGCCACGTACCGCGACCTTCTACAACACGCTGCCGCTGCACGATGGCAACCATTATCCCGGCCAAAGCAAAACGGCCGACTATAAGGCCCGCGCGCAGAAATTCTTTGATGAGCTGGATGCCTTCTTCACCGCGCTGGAAAAATCCGGGCGTAAAGTGATGGTGGTGGTGGTGCCAGAACACGGCGGCGCGCTGAAGGGTGATAAAATGCAGGTCTCCGGGCTGCGCGATATTCCAAGCCCGTCGATCACTAACGTGCCGGCGGCGGTGAAATTCTTCGGCATGAAGGCGCCGCATCAGGGCGCCGCGGTGGAAATCACTCAGCCTTCCAGCTACCTCGCAGTTTCTGAACTGGTGGTACGCGCCCTGGACGGTAAGATGTTTGCCGAGGATAACGTCAACTGGCAGCAATACACCGCTAACCTGCCGCAAACCGCTGCGGTATCGGAAAACTCCAACGCTATTGTCATTCAGTATCAAGGCAAACCTTACGTGCAGCTCAACGGCGGCAGTTGGGTACCGTATCCGCAGTAAATACGAAAAAGGCCGCAGGAGAATTCCTGCGGCCTGTTCGGGCGCAAATTGCCAACGCAGCAGACTCACGCCCGCCGGTCCGTCACTTCTGGTTATGCATCCAGCTGACGATAATGCTGACCACGATGCCAGCGATTATCGGCGCCGCCAGATCGTCCCATAAGATCAGACCTAACTGTGTGAGCGTCATAGAGCCGCCTGTATTGCAATGGCAACCGTTCGCGGCTATCTTTAACTTGTCTGGAGTTATGATAGCCCTCGTTCAGTTGCCTGGTTAACACCAGCAACGTGCGAGGGTTTTCTCTTTCCAGCAACTTATCTATGCCGCCGGGGTTCAAGCCCCCGCAACATTGCGCCTCACCGGGCGAACCCGGCTTGGCGTCGATTCTACTGCTCCGTGTCATCGCCTTCACCACGCCCTTCGGCAATCTGCGAGGCGCATTCCAGCAACCAACCACATTCTTCGTGCAGCCTGGCAAAACGAAAAAGGCCGCAGGAGAATTCCTGCGGCCTGTTCGGGCGCAAATTGCCAACGCAGCAGACTCACGCCCGCCGGTCCGTCACTTCTGGTTATGCATCCAGCTGACGATAATGCTGACCACAATGCCAGCGATTATCGGCGCCGCCAGATCGTCCCATAAGATCAGACCTAACTGTGTGAGCGTCATAGAGCCGCCTGTATTGCAATGGCAACCGTTCGCGGCTATCTTTAACTTGCTTGGAGTTAGTGATAGCCCTCGTTCAGTTGCCTGGTTAACACCAGCAACGTGCGAGGGTTTTCTCTTTCCAGCAACTTATCTATGCCGCCGGGGTTCAAGCCCCCGCAACATTGCGCCTCACCGGGCGAACCCGGCTTGGCGTCGATTCTACTGCTCCGTGTCATCGCCTTCACCACGCCCTTCGGCAATCTGCGAGGCACATTCCAGCCCTCCCCCGCAGAATTCATCACGCGACAACCCGCCTACCATCACGCTCGCGCTTTCTCCGGATTCTCATCCTGATCAACGGCAAAGCAGGCCACCAGTTGGCCGCCGTAATCCTTAAGCTGCGGCTGAAGCTGGGTGCATGGGCCAAAGCGTCGGCGGCAGCGCGCATTGAAGGCGCAGCCCGGCGGCGGATTCAGCGGGCTCGGCAGTTCGCCGGTCAGCTTGATACGCTCGCGACGATCGTCCGGATTCAGACGCGGCGTCGCCGACAATAGCGCCTGGGTATACGGATGACGTGGGTTATTAAAGATCTGGTCTTTGGTCCCCTTCTCCACGCAGCGGCCAAGATACATCACCATAACTTCATCAGCGATGTGCTCGACGACCGATAAGTCGTGGGAGATAAACACGTAGGACAAACCTAAATCCTGCTGCAGGTCCATCATCAGGTTCAGCACCTGGGCGCGTACCGAAACATCCAGCGCGGAAACCGGCTCATCGGCAATCACCACGTCCGGATCCAACATCAGCCCGCGAGCAATGGCGATACGCTGACGCTGACCGCCGGAGAACATATGCGGGTAGCGATCGTAATGCTCCGTTTTGAGGCCCACCTTCGCCATCATCGCCAGCGCCTTTTCACGTCGCTGCTCTTTGCTCAGACTGCTGTTAATCAACAGCGGCTCTTCCAGAATCTGCCCCACTTTTTTACGTGGGTTCAGCGAGCCATACGGGTTCTGGAATACAATCTGGATTTTTTGCCGCCGCAGCTTTTGCGCCTGCGGGTCGTGCTTGAGCAGATCCTGCCCTTGATAATACAGCTCACCGCCGGTCGGAATTTCAATCATCGTCAACAAACGACCCAGCGTCGATTTGCCGCAGCCTGATTCCCCCACCACTGCCAGCGTTTTACCGCGCTCAAGAGTAAAGGAGACGCCGTCCAGCGCTTTCACCAGCCGTTCCGGAGCAAACAGCCCCTTCTTTACCGGATAGTGTTTTTTCAGATCAATGGCCTGCAACAGCGGTTGTTGCGTGGCGACCTTTTGCGTACTCATAATCCAGGCCTCCCGGCATCATCGAGTGGGTAGTGGCATTTAGACTGACGGCCGCCGTCGAGATCCGCGAGCGCGGGCTCTTCGCTCCGGCATTTATCCGTTGCATAGGGGCAGCGCGGGTTCAGCAGGCAACCATTCGGACGATCGTATTTCCCCGGCACCACGCCCGGTAACGACGCCAGACGCGCTTTATCCTGGGCAAACTCCGGCAGCGCGCGCAGCAGCGCCTGGGTGTAAGGATGACGCGGCGCGCGGAAGATATCTTTCGCATCGCCGGTCTCCACCACCTGACCCGCGTACATGACGATAATTTTATGCGCGGCTTCCGCTACGAGCGCCAGATCGTGGGTAATCAGCACCAACGCCATATTCTCTTGCTGCTGCAACTCCAGCAGCAGTTCGATAATCTGCGCCTGGATGGTCACATCCAGCGCGGTGGTCGGTTCATCGGCAATCAGTAGCTTTGGCCGGCAGGCGATCGCCATCGCGATCATCACGCGCTGGCTCATCCCACCGGAAAGCTGGTGCGGATAAACGTCCAGCCGCGACGCCGGGTCAGGAATACCCACCAGGTTCAGCAGATCGATCGCCCGCTGGCGGCGGGTTTGCTTATTGCCGCCCTGATGGACCTTAATCGCTTCCATAATCTGGTAGCCGACGGTAAAGCACGGGTTGAGGCTGGTCATCGGATCCTGGAAGATCATCGCCACTTCCGCCCCCACCAGCTGGCGCCGCTCTTTTTCCGAAATACGCTGCAAATCGCGGCCGTTAAATTCCAGTTTGTCCGCCATCACCCGGCCGGGGTAATCAATCAGCCCCATAATCGCCAGCGAGCTCACCGACTTACCGGAACCCGATTCCCCCACGATGCCGACCACTTCGCCCTGCTTCACGCTATAGCTGATGCGGTCTACGGCACGGAACGGCGCATTCTCATCGCCGAAATGCACCGATAACTTATCTACATTTAATAACGCCATCTCGAACCTCTTACTGCTTCAGTTTGGGATCGAGCGCGTCACGCAGACCGTCACCCATCAGGTTAAATGCCAGCACCGTCAGCAGGATCGCCACACCCGGGAAGGTCACCACCCACCAGGCGCTTTGCGCGAACTGCAACACGTCGGAGAGCATGGTGCCCCACTCAGGCGTCGGCGGCTGCGCGCCCATGCCGAGGAACCCCAGCGCTGCCATGTCGAGAATGGCGTTAGAAAAGCCCAGCGACGCCTGAACGATCAGCGGCGCAAGACAGTTAGGGAGAATATTAACGAACATCTGGCGCATTGCGCCGGCGCCCGCCACGCGTGAAGCGGTAACGTAATCGCGGTGCACTTCCACCAGCACCGCCGCACGCGTCAGACGCACATAGTGCGGTAGGGCGACGAAGGTGAGCGCCAGCGAAGCATTGACGATTGATGGTCCGAAGATAGCCACCAGCACCAACGCCAGCAGCAGGCTCGGCAGCGCCAGCATGATATCGACCACACGCATGATGATGGAGTCCACCACCCCGCCGAAATAGCCAGCAACCAGCCCCAGCACCACGCCGAGGATCAGCGACAGCACCACCACCAGACAGCCCACCAGCAGCGACAGGCGCGCGCCGTACATCAGGCGTGAGAGAATATCGCGACCCACGTCATCGGTGCCAAGCAGATGCGCCAGGCTGCCGCCATCCTGCCAGAACGGCGGCGCCAGCAGCGAATCACGGAACTGATCCGCCGGGTTATAAGGGGCGAGAAAGTTGGCGAATACCGCGATGATAATCATCACCGCCACATACACCAACCCGACGACGGCACCCTTATTGCGTTTGAAATAGTGCCAGAACTCCTGCAGCGGGGTCATTGGCACCGGTGCGGCGACAACTTTATTTTCTGTAATTTGTGACATGATGGCCCCTTACTTCTTATGCCGGATACGCGGGTTCACCACGCCGTACAGCAGGTCGACCAGCAGGTTGACGAGAATAATCATCGTCGCCACCAGCAGAACCCCGCCCTGCACAACGGGATAATCGCGGCGCTGTAGCGCATCGATGAGCCAGCGGCCTAAACCTGGCCACGAAAAGATAGTTTCGGTCAGAATGGCGCCCGCCAGCAGCGTGCCCACCTGGAGACCAATCACCGTCACCACCGGCAGCATCGCGTTGCGTAGCGCATGGATGACAATCACCCGCATGCGGGTCAACCCCTTAGCGCGTGCGGTACGGATGTAATCCTCGCCAAGCACTTCCAGCATCGATGAGCGGGTCATACGCACGATAACCGCCAGCGGAATCGTACCCAGCACGATGGCGGGTAGGATCATATGCATTAAGGCATCAATAAAGTCGCCCTGCTCGCCCCAGATGGCGGTGTCAATCAGCATAAAACCGGTCAGCGGCAGGGTATCGTCAAGGAATACCGTATCGCTGATACGCCCGGAGACCGGCGTCAGATTCAGCTGCACCGAAACCAGCATAATCAGCATCATGCCCCACCAGAAGATAGGCATCGAGTAGCCGGTCAGCGCCAGCCCCACGGCAGTGTGGTCAAAGATGGAGCCGCGTTTTACCGCAGCCAGCACGCCCACCGGAATACCGACGGCGACGGCGAAAATCATCGCGCAGACGCCCAGTTCGAGGGTGGCCTTGAAGCGAGGCACAAACTCTTGCCACACGGGAATTCGGCTTTTCAGCGAGATCCCTAAATCACCGTGCAGTACGCCCCAAATATAATGGGCATATTGCTGCCACAGCGGCTTATCAAGGCCCATTTCGGCCAGCAGCTGCGCGTGACGTTCGGGGGAAATACCACGTTCGCCCGCCATAATCATCACCGGATCGCCGGGGATCATATGAACGAAAGCAAAGGTGAGAAGGGTAATACCGATAAATGTCGGGATGACGAGTCCCAAACGTCGGAGAATAAACTGCAACATAACCCGGTTTCTCTATAGTGACGCCAGGCCTGGTGACAAGGCGTCTGTATTGCTCACAAAAGTATTCCCCGAATAGCGGGAATACGCCCCCCGCCTCTCCCGCGCGGGGAGAGGGGGTCAGGCATCGTGCTTATTATTCGACAGAGACGTTATCGAAGTGGTGTTTGCCAAGCGGATCAACCACATAGCCTTTGACTTCTTTACGCACTGGCTCGTAAACGGTGGAGTGGGCGATGATCAGCGCCGGAGCCTGGTCATGCATCACTACCTGAGCCTGTTTGTACAGTTCAATACGCTTGTTGTGGTCGTCGGTGGCGCGCGCCGGTTGAATGAGGTCTTCAAACGGCTTATAGCACCAGCGAGAGTAGTTAGAGCCGTCTTTCGCCGCGGCGCAGCTGAACAGGGTCGCGAAGAAGTTATCCGGATCCCCGTTGTCGCCGGTCCAGCCCATCATCACGGTCTGATGCTCGCCCGCTTTCGCGCGTTTCAGGTACTCGCCCCACTCGTAGGTGACGATCTTGGCCTGTACGCCGACTTTCGCCCAGTCGGCCTGGATCATTTCAGCCATACGGCGCGCGTTCGGGTTATACGGACGCTGTACCGGCATTGCCCACAGGTCAATGGTGAAGCCTTTTTCCATGCCTGCTTCTTTCAGCAGTTGCTTCGCCTTCTCAGGATCGTAGGTATAGTCTTTAACGTCATCGTTATAGCCCCACATGGTCGGCGGGATCAGGTTCTTCGCCGACTGGCCTGCGCCCTGGTAAACGGCTTTGATGATCGCTTCTTTGTTCACCGCATAGGTCAGCGCCTGGCGAACTTTGACGTTATCCAGCGGTTTTTTCTCGGTGTTGAAGGAGAGATAACCCACGTTCAGACCCGGCTGTTCCAGCAGGTTGATGTTTTTATCTTCCTTCATGCGCGCGATGTCAGCCGGGTTCGGATACGGCATCACCTGGCATTCGTTTTTCTGCAGCTTGGCGTAGCGTACGGAAGCGTCCGGAGTGATGGAGAAGACCAGGCGATCGATCTGCGGCTTGGTGCCCCAGTAGCCCGGGAAGGCTTTATACAGAATGCGCGAGTCTTTTTGGTACTGCAGCAGCTGGAATGGACCGGTACCGATTGGGTTAAGGTCTACTTTTTCCGGCGTGCCGGCTTTCAGCATATTGTCGGCGTATTCTTTCGACAGGATAGAAGCAAAGTCCATCGCCAGATCAGCAAGGAACGGCGCTTCCGGGCGAGTCAGCACGAACTGGACGGTATTATCGTCCACTTTCTTCACTTCGCTAATCAGGTCCTGCAGGCCCATCCCTTCGAAGTACTCATAGCTGCCGCCTGAGACTTTATGGTACGGGTTTTTGTCATTTTTCTGGCGGTCGAAGGAGAACACCACGTCGTCGGCATTCAGCTCGCGCGTTGGTTTAAAGTCTTTATTATCCTGCCACTTCACGCCTTTACGCAGGTGGAAGGTATAGGTTTTACCGTCCTCGCTGACATCCCACTTCTCAGCCAGGCCAGGAATAACTTCTGTCGTACCGGTTTTGAATTCAACCAGGCGGTTGTAAATAGGCACCGAGCTGGCGTCATAGGTGGTACCAGAGGTGAATAGCTGTGGGTTAAAGCCTTCCGGCGAACCTTCAGAACAATAAACCAGGGTTTTAGCTTGTACGCTTGCGGCGACGGTCATGGCGACCAGGCTCAGACCAAGCTTCAGCATCCCTGACTTTTTCAAGGAAATACTCATTATTCTGCTCCAAAACTGTGATGTTGTTTGCATATAGCCGCCAGACCTTTATTTATTTTTTACCCGGTCTGGTCGGTGGTGCCCGAAGGCGTTGAGAGAGATGGGGATTCCGTTCGCTAAAACGACTGAGTTGCAGTACGGATTCTCCATGAAATGCCCCTCATGCCGTACAATCTGTCAACAGAATGGAGAAACGTCAATACAGCTAACCGGGTTTTGCGTCAGGGGTGAGAATCGGTGGGCAAAGATTAAAAAAACTTGATGGCGCTATTTTCAGCAGAGAAATTTATGCTACCGGCAATAAACCAGAATAAAGCCCTTAATAGTTTGCAACATCTGGTGATAAACAATTCTTAAAAATGGTGAAAATTTCTTCCCGTGTGACCATTATGTGAGCGATTAATAGCGCGAACGTTAAAACGCACAGCGGAAAATGCTGTAGTTAGCCATAAGCTTCGCGAAAAAAGATCTGTTCATCGATAAAAAAATGCAATGGAAGATGTCACAAAATAGCGAACAGCTAGCGAGATACCTGGGGAGATGCGATTTTTGTGACTCTGGCGGGGTTTTCGCCCCGGCTTGCGCTGCGCTGAGCCGGGCTACCGGGCTGCGATCGAGTCGAACCTCTGCCCCCGGAGGTTCTCATCCTCTTCGGACCGCAGATGCAAAAAAGCCTGCTCGTTGAGCAGGCTTTCGAATTTGGTCGGTGATAGAGGATGACTCGCCACTTCGTGGCTCGCCCTACGGGCCGTTGCTGACGCAACGTTCTCTCGCTACGCTCGAGTCGAACCTCTGCCCCCGGAGGTTCTCATCCTCTTCGGACCGCAGATGCAA
>NZ_JBEAIO010000047.1:0-95218 GCF_040065095.1 Klebsiella sp. CN_Kp091
ATGTCACTTTGAGTGCCCACACAGATTGTCTGATAAATTGTTAAAGAGCAGTTGCGACGCGCTTTAGCGCTCTGTCGCGAGGTGGCGTATATTACGCTTTCCTCTTTCAGAGTCAACCCTGAATTTCAGAATTTTTCTCTTCAACCGAACCGGCTGTTTGTGTGAAGTGATTCACATCTGCCGTGTCGATGGAGGCGCATTATAGGGAGCCCGCCGGGAATGACAAGCGGAAAAATACATTTTTATTTCAACCGCTCATCTTTTATACGCAACGCTTATTTTTGCTGCTTTTTGATAGCAGCAGGCAGGTCCGCCAGGCTATTTAGCACCCAATCTGCGGCGCTTTCCGCTTCTTCGGTAACCGGCTTACCGGTACGCACCAGCACTTTCGTTCCGACATTCGCCGCCGCAGCCGCCTGCATGTCTTCGAGTTTATCGCCCACCATATAAGAAGCGGCCATATCAATATGCAGGAAATCGCGTGCGGAAATGAGCATCCCTGGATGCGGCTTACGGCAATCACAGGTCTGGCGGAACTCTTCAACGCTCCCCTGCGGGTGATGCGGACAATAATAGATACCGTCGAGATCCACGCCGCGGTCTGCCAGCGACCAATCCATCCATTCGGTGAGGGTCTCAAATTGCGCTTCCGTGAATTTACCGCGCGCGATGCCTGACTGGTTGGTCACCAGCACTAACGCAAATCCCATTGCCTTTAGTTCACGCATGGCATCAATGACGCCGTCGATAAACTCAAAGTTGTCGATTTCGTGGACATAACCATGATCGATATTAATCGTGCCGTCACGGTCGAGAAAAATTGCGGGTACAGACTTTGCCACCGGTTTGCTCCTGATAAAGGCTAATGCCGTTAGTATCGCATGTTTCGGCATGCAAGAAAGTGCTCATTATAAAGAGTCAGATTGATTTAGACGTCTGGATGCCTTAACATCCATTTCATTGACAGGCATCGCCTGGACACGGCAGAAGAAAATGCCACGGCAAACGGCTAAACGATAATAAATAACTGATGATTAAACTTTCGAATATTACCAAAGTGTTCCAGCAGGGGAACCGCACCATACAGGCGCTGAACGATGTCAGCCTGCATGTCCCTGCCGGGCAAATTTACGGCGTGATCGGCGCTTCCGGCGCAGGTAAAAGTACGCTGATTCGCTGCGTTAACCTGCTGGAACGCCCAACCGAAGGTAGCGTGCAGGTTGATAACCAGGAACTCACCGCGCTGACTGAAAAAGAACTGACTCGCGCGCGCCGTCAGATTGGCATGATCTTCCAGCACTTTAATTTGCTTGCTTCACGTACCGTTTTCGGCAACGTGGCGCTGCCGCTTGAGCTGGACAACACGCCGCCGGCGGAAATCAAACGCCGCGTTAATGAACTGCTTGACCTGGTTGGTCTTGGCGATAAGCACGACAGCTATCCGGCAAACCTCTCCGGCGGCCAGAAACAACGCGTGGCGATTGCCCGTGCTCTGGCCAGCAATCCAAAGGTGCTGCTGTGCGATGAAGCCACCAGCGCGCTCGACCCGGCAACGACCCGTTCGATCCTCGAACTGTTAAAAGACATTAACCGTCGTCTGGGGCTGACCATTCTGTTGATCACCCATGAAATGGACGTGGTTAAACGTATCTGCGACTGCGTGGCGGTCATTAGCAATGGTCAACTGATCGAGCAGGACACCGTGAGCGAAGTCTTCTCCCATCCTAAGACGCCGCTCGCCCAACAGTTCATTCAATCTACCCTGCATCTGGATATTCCGGATGACTATCAGGCGCGCCTGAAGCCCACGCCGCTGCCTGACAGCGTGCCGATGCTGCGTATGGAGTTCACCGGCCATTCCGTCGATGCGCCGCTGCTGTCGGAAACCGCCCGCCGCTTTAATGTGAATAACAACATTATTAGCGCGCAGATGGATTACGCCGGCGGAGTGAAGTTCGGCATCATGCTGACTGAAATGCACGGCACACCAGAAGATACCCAGGCGGCGATCGCCTGGCTGCAGGAACATCATGTAAAAGTAGAGGTACTGGGATATGTCTGAACCAATGATCTGGCTGCTGGTTCGCGGCGTGTGGGAAACGCTGGCTATGACGTTTGTCTCCGGCTTCTTTGGCTTTGTGCTCGGCTTGCCGGTCGGCGTACTGCTGTACGTTACCCGTCCGGGGCAGATTGCCGCCAACGCCCGACTGTATCGTACGCTATCGGCGCTGGTGAATATCTTCCGCTCGATTCCATTCATTATTTTGCTGGTGTGGATGATTCCGTTTACCCGCGTGATCGTCGGTACCTCGATCGGCCTGCAGGCAGCGATTGTGCCATTAACGGTTGGCGCCGCGCCGTTTATCGCGCGTATGGTGGAAAACGCGCTGTTGGAGATCCCAACCGGGCTTATCGAAGCCTCACGCGCGATGGGCGCAACGCCGCTGCAGATCGTGCGTAAAGTTCTGCTCCCTGAAGCGCTGCCGGGTCTGGTGAACGCCGCCACCATCACACTCATCACCCTGGTGGGTTATTCCGCGATGGGCGGTGCGGTCGGTGCCGGTGGTCTGGGTCAGATTGGCTATCAGTACGGTTACATCGGCTATAACGCGACGGTAATGAATACCGTACTGGTATTGCTGGTTATTCTGGTTTATTTAATTCAATTCTCTGGCGATCGTATCGTCCGGGCTGTGACTCACAAATAACGTTATTGACACACAACACTAATTCTTACAGGAAGGAAATAACATGGCCTTTAATTTCAAAACCTTTGCGGCAGTTGGCGCATTAATCGGTTCTCTGGCTCTGGTGGGTTGCGGTCAGGATGAAAAAGATCCTAACCATATTAAAGTCGGCGTGATCGTCGGCGCGGAACAGCAGGTTGCTGAAGTCGCGCAGAAAGTGGCAAAAGAGAAGTATGGCCTCGACGTTGAGCTGGTAACCTTCAACGACTACGTGTTGCCGAACGAAGCGCTGAGCAAAGGCGACATCGACGTTAACGCCTTCCAGCACAAACCGTATCTCGACCAGCAGATTAAAGATCGCGGTTATAAACTGGTTTCCGTCGGTAACACCTTCGTCTATCCGATCGCTGGCTACTCGAAGAAAATCAAATCTCTGGACGAACTGCAGCCGGGCTCACAGATTGCCGTACCGAATGACCCGACCAACCTCGGCCGTTCTCTGCTGCTGCTGCAGCAAGTGGGTCTGATTAAACTGAAAGAAGGCGTAGGCCTGCTGCCGACGTCTCTGGACGTGGTTGAAAACCCGAAAAACCTGAAGATTGTTGAGCTGGAAGCGCCACAGCTGCCGCGTTCTCTGGACGACGCGCAGATCGCTCTGGCGGTCATCAACACCACCTACGCCAGCCAGATTGGCCTGACGCCGGCGAAAGACGGTATCTTCGTTGAAGATAAAAACTCGCCATACGTAAACCTGATCGTCGCCCGCGAAGATAATAAAGACGCGGAAAATGTTAAGAAATTTGTTCAGGCTTACCAAAGCGATGAAGTTTACGAAGCCGCTAACAAAATCTTTAACGGTGGCGCAGTGAAAGGCTGGTAATCTGCTTTCAGCGTAATATCATTCAGGACGGGCTTTATGCCCGTCTTGTCATTTATGCAAGCACCTGATTCAATAGCGCCCTGTTTTATAATTCATTGAGGAAATACTATGCGTGCTTTACCGGTCTGTTTGTTAGCACTCATGTTAAGCGGTTGTTCTATGCTAAGCAGATCCCCCGTTGAGCCTGTTAAAAGCACCGCAACCACGCCAGTCCAGACGGAAACGGCTAAACCAAAAGTCTCACGTCCCGCACCGGTTAGAATCTATACCGATGCCGCCGCGCTGGTAGGGAAACCTTTCCGCGATCTGGGTGAAGTGAGCGGCGAATCATGCCAGGCTTCAAACCAGGACTCCCCGCCGAACATCCCGACCGCCCGTAAACGCATGCAAATCAACGCGGCCAAAATGAAGGCCAACGCCGTGCTGCTGCACAGCTGCGAAGTGACCAGCGGTACGCCAGGCTGCTACCGTCAGGCCGTTTGCCTGGGTTCAGCGCTTAACGTCTCGGCGCAATGAGTGCATTTCAGTTCGCGCAGATAGGCGTCATCCGCTCGCCGTATAAAGAGAAGTTTGCCGTTCCTCGCCAGCCTGGTCTGGTTGAACACGGCGGCGGAGAACTGCATCTATTAGCGCCTTATAACCAGGCTGACGCCGTGCGTGGACTGGAAAACTTCAGCCATCTGTGGGTGCTGTTCGTCTTTCATCAGACCATGGCTGGCGGCTGGCGCCCGACCGTGCGCCCTCCCCGCCTTGGCGGCAACGCGCGCATGGGCGTCTTCGCGACCCGCTCGACATTTCGCCCCAACCCTATCGGCATGTCGCTGGTTGAACTGAAAGGCGTTCGCTGCCAGAAGGATCAGGTAATACTGGAACTTGGCAGCCTCGATCTCGTTGACGGCACGCCGGTGGTTGATATCAAACCTTATCTTCCCTTTGCCGAAGCCCTGCCTGATGCCAGCGCCAGCTATGCGCAACAGGCGCCGCTGGCAGGCATGAATGTCAGCTTTACGCCGGAAATAGAAGCACAGTTACTCACGCTTGAAAAACGCTACCCGCATATCAAAGCGTTTATCCGTGAAGTACTGGCGCAGGATCCGCGTCCGGCTTATCGCAAAGAGGAAGAAGCAGGGAAAACCTACGCCGTCTGGCTGCTCGATTTCAACGTGCGCTGGCGGGTAATCCCCTCCGGTTTTGAAGTCTTTTCTCTCGAACCGCGCTAATTTTATTTTCCTCTCTTTTGGCATCTTTGCCACACTGGTAAACTAAACCACTTTTTTTGTTTCAGGCTGGCTCTCCAGCCTGTTCCGATCGTCCAAATGGAACCGTAACAACATGCGTACTAGCCAATATCTGCTCTCCACTCTGAAGGAGACACCTGCCGACGCCGAAGTCATCAGCCATCAGCTGATGCTGCGCGCCGGGATGATCCGCAAGCTGGCCTCAGGGTTGTACACCTGGCTGCCGACCGGCGTGCGCGTTCTGAAAAAAGTCGAGAACATCGTGCGTGAAGAGATGAACAACGCCGGTGCTATCGAGGTGTTAATGCCGGTAGTTCAGCCTTCTGAACTGTGGCAGGAGAGCGGTCGCTGGGAGCAATATGGCCCTGAGCTGCTGCGCATTGCCGATCGTGGCGATCGCCCATTCGTCCTCGGGCCGACTCACGAAGAGGTCATTACTGACCTGATTCGCAATGAGCTGAACTCGTACAAACAGCTGCCGCTGAACTTTTACCAGATTCAGACCAAGTTCCGCGATGAAGTTCGCCCGCGTTTCGGCGTGATGCGCTCCCGTGAGTTCCTGATGAAAGATGCTTACTCTTTCCATACCTCTCAGGAATCGCTGCAGGAAACCTACGACGCGATGTATACCGCTTACAGCAAAATCTTCAGCCGTATGGGGCTGGATTTCCGCGCGGTACAGGCTGACACCGGTTCGATCGGCGGTAGCGCTTCCCATGAGTTCCAGGTACTGGCGCAGAGCGGCGAAGATGACGTGATCTTCTCTGACAGCTCCGACTACGCGGCGAACATTGAATTTGCCGAAGCCGTCGCGCCGAAAGAACCGCGCGCAGCAGCGACGCAAGAGATGACGCTGGTGGATACGCCGAACGCGAAAACCATCGCCGAGTTGGTTGAGCAGTTCAATCTGCCAATCGAAAAAACCGTGAAGACCCTGCTGGTGAAAGCGGTAGAAGATAGCAGCTACCCGCTGGTCGCCCTGCTGGTACGCGGCGATCACGAACTCAACGAAGTAAAAGCGGAAAAACTGCCGCAGGTCGCGAGCCCGCTGACCTTCGCCAGCGAAGAAGAGATCCGCGCTCTCGTTAACGCGGGCCCGGGTTCTCTCGGTCCGGTTAACATGCCGATTCCGGTAGTTATCGACCGTACCGTCGCGGCCATGAGCGATTTCGCCGCCGGCGCTAACATTGATGGCAAACATTACTTCGGCATCAACTGGGATCGCGATGTCGCGACTCCGGAAGTTGCTGATATTCGTAACGTCGTTGCCGGCGATCCGAGCCCGGATGGAAAAGGCACTCTGCTTATCAAACGCGGTATCGAAGTGGGCCACATCTTCCAGCTGGGCACCAAGTACTCTCAGGCAATGAATGCCGCGGTGCAGGGCGAAGATGGCCGCAACCAGATCCTGACCATGGGCTGCTACGGCATTGGGGTGACCCGCGTGGTGGCCGCCGCTATTGAGCAGAACTTTGACGATCGCGGGATTATCTGGCCGGACGCTATCGCGCCGTTCCAGGTCGCTATTCTGCCGATGAACATGCACAAGTCCTATCGCGTGCAGGAGCTGGCCGAGAAACTCTATGCTGAACTGCGTGCGCATGGCATCGACGTGCTGATGGACGATCGTAAAGAGCGTCCGGGCGTGATGTTCGCCGATATGGAGCTGATCGGCATCCCTCATACCATCGTGCTTGGCGATCGTAACCTCGACAACGATGATATTGAATACAAACATCGTCGCAACGGCGAGAAACAGCTGATTAAGACCGGGGATATTGTGAATTACCTGGTGCAGCAAATTAAAGGTTAATTTCCCCTTTAAAGCTAAAAGGCCTCGCAATAGCGAGGCCTTTTTAATTACAACTGCACGGATTACTTACCGCAATCTTTACCTGGAATAAATTTACTGTCTTTATCCGTCATTAGCGTTTTCATCATCTCGCCGGTATCCGGGTTCGCTTCGAGAGTGAAGTGCCCTTCTACCACCAGCAGTACCGGACGAGTATCGGTCCCGCGCGCGGCGGCGTAATCACGTTCAAGCTGAGCGTTATTGGCAACGGCCACCGTTTTACCTGTGACGCAATCGGTAAAGGTTGCCGCATCCGCCATATAGAAATACATCCCGCGCATCGCCATCGGTGTCGTCGGCAGGCTGGCTTTCACCGACTCCAGCGTATAGTTAAGCGTTGACTGAATCGGGTTGCCGTCACGATCGAGCATTTCCAGCTTGTCGCCTTTCGCCCGATAGTAGGATTTCTCGCCTTTGCTATTGGTCAAGACCAGTTTATCGGCGGTACGCGCCCAGGTCCCATATGAAGCGAAAGATGACGGCTCGCGGCTAACGCCCTGATAACGTTCATTCATTACCCAGGTGCCATCTTTCTCAAGGAACAAAGAGGTTTCAATCCCTTCGCAATCCGCGCAAGGCAAAATACCGCGCCAGCTTTGCTGCATCGGTTTCAGCTCTTCCATCGCCGCCGGCTGAACCGTCTCCACCTCAGCGCGATGATTGCAGCCAAACAGCGCAAAGAGCGAACAGGCCGCTGCGAGCGAAAATACAATTTTCTTCACTGTGAATTCCTTATAATCCATTCCACCCGTCCGCCACGCCTCTTAATGGCGAACTTTCCCACGCAGCGCTTTGACTGAGGACTTTTGCGCCTTGGAGGCAAGTCGTCGCTCTTTTGACGCCCGAGTCGGTCGCGTCTCCCGGCGGCTTTTTTGCACTGCGGTTAATTCTTTTATCAGCGTAACCAGTCGCGAGATCGCCGCTTCGCGATTCATCTCCTGGCTGCGATATTCCTGAGCCTTAATGATAACCACACCGTCAGCAGAAATTAAGTGGTGACTGGCGGCGAGCAGGCGTTCTTTATAAAACTCAGGCAGGCTCGATGCTTTAATATCAAAACGTAAGTGAATCGCCGTCGAGGCCTTATTCACATGCTGACCGCCCGCCCCCTGTGCGCGGACCCCGGTAAGCGAGATCTCCTCATCCGGGATGGAAACGCTGCGGCTAATCGTTATCATGCCGGCTGCTGCCAGGCCGTTAAATGAATTTCCAGATTATTCCGATCGTCAGATAACCAGATACCCCCGTCCTGCAGGGTTGCCTGCAGCGTCATGGTGCGATCGGCAAAAGCGCTCAGCTGCGCCAGTTGCGCATCATCAAGATACCAGATGGTCAGCTTCGGATACGCCGCAAGCTTGTTCTGATTCTGCTGCCACCAGATTTCAGCCGCTCGGCTATTATAGGCAAACAGCGCCACCTCCTGCGCCCGCGAGCAGGCTTTCTTGAGGCGTTTCTCGTCCGGTAACCCCAGCTCAATCCACAGATCGACGCCCAAATGGTCGTTTAATTGCCACAGCTCCGGTTCATCATCCGAGGACAACCCGCGGGTGAACTGCAAGCGTTCGTTAGCATATTTGATCCACGCCAGCAGGCGCAGCATCATACGCTCCTGGGTTTCTGAGGGATGTTGCGCCAGCGTCAGGTTAGCATCCAGAAACTGGTTGCGATCCAAATCGGCAACATTCACCACAGCTTTATAAATCGTCGCTTTCAGCGCCATGAATAAACTCCTGAAAAAAATGGCGTACATTGTAGCGAAACTGGCGACAAAAGGCTGTCGGCAATCGCAGGTACTCCTTTCATCCTGCTGATATTGCTTAGATGACTATGGTATAGTCACCTTGCTAAACAGAGTTTATCTTCGTAGGCTTAAACTTGCATCCCACGGTTAAGTCAGAACGCTGACAGGAGGGCATGTGGATCAATATTGTGAGTTAATACGCAAGCGGTATGCGGAAATAGCCAGCGGAGACTTAGGGTATATCCCGGATGCGCTGGGCTGCGCGTTGAAAGTATTAAATGAGGTTGCGGCGGATCAGGCCCTTTCGGAGTCAGTCAGGGAAAAGGCCGCTTATGCGGCGGCAAACTTATTGGTGAGCGATTATGTCAATGAATGATACTTATCAACCCATTAACTGCGATGATTATGACAACCTCGAGCTTGCCTGCCAGCATCACCTGGTGCTGGCGCTGGCCCTGAAAGATGGTGAACAGCTGCAGGCCAAAGCGAACGATCTTATCTCGCGTAAAAATGTCGAGTATCTGGTGGTAGAACTTGCCGGTAACGTCCGCGAGCTACGCCTGGATAAAATCGCCAGTTTCAGCCACCCGGAAATTGGCACCGTGGTGGTCAGCGAATCCTGAAGCCCATCGGGCGGCTTAGCCGCCCGTTTTCCGCCATACCAGCTGTAACCCCTCGCCTTCCTGCACTTGCCCCTCTCTGGTGACAAACAGTCCATCGGCCGCCGCAATCAACGTTTCGCCATAAAATAGCAGCGGCGTAGTATCCCGACGCCAGGGGGCGACCGCCATTTCCTGCCAGATTTTCTTAAGCTTACGCCCGCCCGGACGCCCAACGATGTGCAGATTACCGCTGGCGCAAAAACGTATCGATACCGGCTCATCCGCGCGCGGCATGCGTAACGGCCCGCCGGACTGCAACGCCAGTTCTCCCAGCGTTTCCGGCAATATTAACGGTGTAGTGGGGTCCTCCCATGGCAACTCACGCTCGGTCAGGCCAGGCAGATGCTTTACCCAATACAGGCGCTGCTGGTAGCGCCGGACGGCAAAACCGCCTAACCGCAGGCAAGGCGCGGCGTCTTCACGCGCCAGCGCCACTTCCTGCCAGATGCGCTCCGGCATTTCGCGCGACGGCATCGGCGCCTGTTGGGAGGCCAGCCAGCGGCGCAGCAGCGCCGCACGACGCGCCGCGCTCATCGCGCTTAGCGGTTCTATCGCCAGCGAACCGCGCTCATCGACCAGCGCGGCGAGCTCCGCCGACAGCATTTCATCGAGCAACTGTTCCTGTTCGCCACATAAGCTGGCGCTGCGGGCAACGGCCTCGGCAAAATGCGGCCAGCGCTCGCTCAGTAGCGGTACCACCCGCAGGCGCAGAAAGTTACGATCGTAGGCATCGTCCTGATTACTTTCGTCTTCAATCCACCGCAGTTGATAAGTCAGCGCCCACTGATGCAGGGATTCACGGCTCTCATTGAGCAGCGGACGCAGCAATTTGCCACCAGCGAACTCGCTACAGGCCGCCATCGCCGATAAGCCGGTCGGGCCGCTACCGCGTTTGAGCGCCAGCAGGAAAGTCTCGCATTGGTCGTCGAGATGTTGTGCCGTCAATAACGCTTCACCTGGCAAAAGCGCTTCACGGAAGGCCTGATAGCGCGCCTGGCGAGCATGCGCTTCGATCCCCAACCCCTCATCCGCCAGCGTTACGCGCACCACCTGTAGCGGCACCTGCCACTGCTGGCAAATCTGTTCGCAATGCTCGACCCAGTGGTCTGCGTTGGCGCTCAGGCCATGGTGAATGTGAATCGCGCGCAGTTGAACCGCTGGCTCGCGCTGGCGCCAGCGTACCAGCCGGTGCAGCAGGACGGTTGAGTCCAGGCCGCCGCTGAAGGCCAGCAGAAACTGACGATGTGGTCGAAGCGATGAGGCAATATCCGGCGTCATGATCGTGCGTATGCAGCTAAGAAGAGATAGCCCGGCACGTTACGCGCCAGGGCTGGTTCTGGCAAGTATTACTGTTGGTAAATCTCCAGCGGCAGGCCGTCGGGATCGTTGAAAAAGGTAAAACGCTTATCGGTAAACGGATCGATGCGGATAGCTTCACAGGCGACGCCGTGCGCCTGCAAATGCGCAACCGCGGCATCAATATCGTCGACGCTAAACGCCAGGTGGCGCAGACCACAGGCTTCCGGGCGGCTTGGACGCGCAGGAGGGAACGGGAACGAAAACAGTTCGATGACATACTCGCCGTTCAGCGCCAGGTCGCCCTTCCACGAATCACGCTCGGCGCGGTAGAACTCGCTTTGCAGCGTAAACCCGAGGATGTCGCAATAGAACGCTTTGCTCTTCGCGTAGTCTGTCGCGATGATGGCAATATGGTGAACCCGTTTTAAACCCAGCATGGTTGTTCTCCTCCTGTTGAAGCCCAACACGTTACTCGCGCCGCCCGCCGCCGCGCAAGCCCCTAATTATTTTTTAAGACTCGTACACGGTAGACGCCATCTTCATCACGTTTGGCCCCGTGGATATCGGTTTCAAAACCTGGGTAGTGGCGGCCGATCGAACAGAGCATCAACAGGAAATCGAGCACCGCGCGGCTCTCTTCGGTGATCATCTCTCCCGGCATCAGCAACGGCACGCCAGGCGGATACGGCAGGATCATATTTGCCGAAATACGCCCCACCAGTTTCTCCAGTTCGATGGTTTCTACTTCGCCCTTAATCTGTCGCTGCCAGGCCTGATGCGGGGTCATTTTCATCTCCGGCAACACGTCGAACGCCCGCAGCATCAGCTGTGAGAGCTGGTGCTGACGGATCAGGCGGTGGATCCCCTGCGCCAGATCCTGGATGCGCATATTGCGGTAGAAGTCCGGATCCTCAGCGTAGAGATCCGGCAACATGTTTTTCACCCTCAGGTTAAGATCGTAGGCGCGTTTAAACTCGGTCAGACCGCGCAGCAGGCCCATCGCTCGAGTTTTATCAATACCGATACTGAACAAGAACAGCAGATTGTACGGCCCGGTTTTCTCCACCACCACGCCGCGCTCGTCGAGGAATTTCGCCACCAGCGCCGCCGGTATCCCCTCTTCCGCCATATTGCCCTGCTCGTCCATACCCGGCGTGAGAATCGTGACTTTGACCGGATCGAGGAACATATGGTCGGCATCGGCGTCCTGGAATCCATGCCACGTTTCTCCAGGGGAAACAGGCCAGCATTGCGCTTCTTCGACCTCTTCCGGCTGCCAGATATCGAAGAACCAGCCGTCAGCCTCCTCACGCAGGCGCTGAACCTCCTTACGGAAATGTAGCGCGCGTTCGATGGAGCGCTGAATCAGGCGTTTTCCGGAGTTACCGCGCAGCATCGCCGCCGCGGTCTCTATCGAGGCGACGATCGGATAGCTTGGCGAGGTAGAGGTATGCATCATAAAGGCTTCATTGAAGGTATCTTCATCGTAGCTGCCTTTAATATGGATAAGCGAAGCCTGTGACAACGCCGCCAGCATTTTATGCGTCGACTGGGTTTCGAAGATCACTTTCCCCGGTACGCGGTCGCCGCTCATACCGCTTTTCCCCTGATAAATCGGGTGGAAGTGGGTATAAGGCACCCAGGCGGAATCGAAGTGGATCGACGGCACGTCAAGGGTTTGTTTAATCCAGGTGGTGTTATACAACAGCCCATCATAGGTGGAGTTGGTGATCACCGCATGCACCGGCCACTGCGCGCCGCGAGTTGTCTCGACTTTGTGCTGGACGCTGTCGCGGGTAAATTCCCGTTTCGGGATGCCGCCGAGGATCCCCAGCGCGTTACGGGTCGGTTTTAGCCATAGCGGTACGATATCGCTCATCATCAGCAGATGCGCCAGCGATTTATGGCAGTTACGATCGATAAGCAACGTACTGCCAGCGGGCGCCGAATACATGCCGACAATTTTATTTGAAGTCGAGGTACCGTTGGTCACCATGTAGCTCTGCTCGGCGCCAAAGGCGCGGGCAATATACTCTTCCGCTTCCAGATGCGGGCCGGTATGGTCCAACAGCGACCCCAGTTCGGTAACGGAGATAGAAACATCGGCCTTCAGCGTATTACCGCCGAAAAAATCATAAAACAGGCAGCCGACCGGGCTTTTCTGGTAGGCGGTTCCCGCCATGTGTCCGGGGGTACAAAAGGTATATTTCCCCTCCTGCACATAGTTAAATAACGCTTTGGTAAATGGCGGCGTGATGTTGTCCAGATATTCATTGGTATACTGGCGAATGCGGGTAGCGATATCTTCCGCCAGACCCAGCGCATATTCGAAGAACCATAGCGCCATGCGCAGGTCCTGGCTACTGACGTCCATCGTCGAGTGCGTATTGATAAAAGCATACAGCGGCAGGTATTCGTTCAGTCGATTGATATCGCTGCATAAATCAACGCTGTACTCGTCCCAGTCAAAGATAACGCCGCAGATACGCGGGTTGTGTTCGATAAACTGCAGCAGGTCGGCGCTGTTTTGCGGCCAGATGGTCTGGAATCCTTGCTTCTGCAGAGCGGCTTCCAGCTCTTTGATCGGTTCGTCTTTATGGTAGACGCCGTGGGGCCCCATGATGGCGATGATATTCACGCTTTCCTCCTGGATTTACCTAAGGTAAGCATAATATCAATCGCGCCAGTGCTTAGCACTGGCGGATTTATCTTAGTCCTGAATCATAGCAAAGCGATGATTACAGCACCTTCCACGCATCCCCCCAGGCCAGACCTGCGCCCGGTTCGTAGTAAGTTGGCGCCACGTTGCACCAGGCTCCTTCCGGGAAGGGCTTGCACTGGAAAAGCGCGCCGTGGTTATTGACGATGTCACCCGGCTTCCAGCTCTGGCTGGCGCTCCACGCTGGATAGCTGATGACGCCGCTATCGCCTGCCGGCTCATCCTTCGCTTCCTCTGCCGGCGTTTTCGCCTTCACATTGAGAGTGTAGGTTGCGGTACTGGACAGACTACCATCGCTGACGGTCAGGCTAACCACATACTGAGCATCTTTGTCGCTCTGCGGCGCGCTGAAATTGATAACCGCTTTATCCGCGCCGCTTAACGTCTGCCCATCCTGCGACATCCAGCTATAGCTCAGCTTATCGCCGTTAGCATCGGTAGAGCCTTCCGCACTCAGCGACACCAGGCTACCGGCTTCAACAGCGCCCACCGGGCCGGCAATACGCGCCACCGGCGCCACGTTTACCTGTGGGGCAGGCGTAACGTCATCCGTCTTATCAGACGCGCCATCGCTACCCGCATCATCAACCACGGTTACGTTGAAGTAGTGCTGCACGCATTTGCTGTAATCCCCCTCTTTGAACGCGCTGTACGGCGTCTGATAACTCACCAGCTGGCAGGCATTGGTTTTGCCGTCTGCGCTGTTCGGATCCCATCCCCAATCCTGTTCCCAGTAGATTGGCAGCGCGCCGGCACCGCCTTCATCAAACTGCTTCATGTTCTTACAGCCCAGCACTTCATCATCAGCAATAGGCACTTTGAGGTAGTTGGCGAACTCTTTGTAATAGGCAATACGGTTAAGCGACTGGGCATTTTCCGTGGAGCCACCGCATTCGACGCCGCCGTTGATGATCTGGATGCTCACGCCAAACCCCGGCACCAGGCCATTGCTCTTATCACGATCGTTTGGCTGCCAGGTGCCGTCGATAACGTGCAGCATGGAGGGTTTTGGCGGCTGCGGGTAAACAAAGAAGAAGACCGCGCTGGCGAGGTTCATCCATGAGTCCGCCACCAGCTGTGGTTTATCCAACAGCGGACGGACGTCGCCATACATCGCCTCGGAGAACGGTCCGTAGTTGTAGTTATAGGAAAGCTGTTTAGCGCCGCGGCCAAAATAGCTGAGGAAATCGCCATCGGCATCTTTACCGCAAGGCCAGGTCTGCCCCTGCCAGACATCCGGGTTACATTCGCCGTTATAGCCGCCTTTTTGTCCTTCGGTCCAGCCAACTTCGCGCAGATAGACCAGCGCCTGGCGCCATTCCGGAATATCGCGCCAGCTCTCGTGACCGCCGGTTTCCTGGGCGAAGTGGGCAAACATGGTAGCCAGCGATTTACGGCAGATTGCGTCGCTATCACGACCGTCGGTGTAGGTGCCGCAGACCGCCGGGAATTTACCAATCGCCTTCAGGAAGTTGCTGTAGGTATATTCCGGCGCGCGCATCGGGAACAGATAATCCCAATCCTGCTCGCTGAGCATGCCTTCAACGCGTTTAACGTTCTCCGGGTTAGCCGCCCGACCGGGCTCAATCTTTTCGACTGAAGCGTTATCGAGGGTACGAATAGAAGACTTCACCGCGTCCATTAGAGGAAAATCGGTTAATGCTTTTTCTTTCGCCGCCAGCTCGCTGGCTGTCATGGTGGTGGCTTCAGTGGCGCTGAGCAGCGGCGCAGCCTGTGCGGCGCTCAGACTTAACATGATCCCTGCGGCCACGGCGCTCAAGGCGACAGTTTTATGAATTGCCATAATATTATTCTCCTTTTCCTTGTGAACGGTCTGCCCAGGCGTTGTCCCCGGCAGTTAGCGCAGTGTCACGGGAGAAGGACATCATCGGCTAATCACATTACCTCATTGGCGCATCATCTTGCCTCAGTAGAAAAATGATAAAAAAAGGGGCCGGAAATCCGGCCCCTTAGAGAAAATAATGTGCTGAATAATCAGGCGTAGCCGTAGCTCATCAGACGCTGATAGCGGCGGTTACGCAGCTCTTCTTCGCTGAGGGTATCCAGGTCAGCCAGGTCGGCCAACAGCTGTGCCTTCAGGCTCGCCGCTATCGCTTCCGGGTTACGGTGGGCGCCGCCCAGCGGTTCTGGAATGATGGAATCAATCAGCTTCAGCTCTTTGAGGCGCGGGGCAACGATACCCATCGCTTCCGCGGCCAGCGGCGCTTTATCCGCGCTTTTCCACAGAATAGATGCGCAGCCTTCCGGCGAGATAACCGAATAGGTGCTGTATTGCAGCATGTTGACCTTATCACCTACGCCAATCGCCAGCGCGCCGCCAGAGCCGCCTTCGCCAATCACGGTGCAGATAACCGGCACGCTCAGACGCGACATTTCACGCAGGTTGCGGGCAATCGCTTCCGACTGGCCGCGCTCTTCCGCGCCAACGCCCGGATAGGCGCCAGGGGTGTCGATAAAGGTAATGATCGGCATTTTGAAACGCTCAGCCATTTCCATCAGGCGCAGCGCTTTGCGGTAGCCTTCCGGCGCCGGCATACCAAAGTTACGACGGATCTTCTCTTTGGTTTCACGGCCTTTCTGATGACCGATGATCATCACCGGGCGACCATCAAGACGCGCAATACCGCCAACGATAGCTTTATCGTCAGCGTAGGCGCGATCGCCTGCCAGCTCGTCAAATTCGTCGAAAGCCAGGCGGACATAATCCAGGGTATAGGGACGACGTGGATGGCGCGCCAGTTGGGCTACCTGCCATGCGCCAAGATCGGCGAAGATTTTGCGCGTCAGCTCTACGCTTTTTTCGCGCAGACGATGCACTTCTTCATCGATGTTAATATCCAGTTTCTCATCCTGACGGCTTACTGCAGTCAGGGAATCGATTTTCGCTTCCAGCTCTGCGATAGGCTGTTCAAAATCTAGGAAATTCAGACTCATAGTATTCCTGTATTAGTCAAACTCCAGTTCCACCTGCTCCGAGCCGATAAGGCCACGCAGATCGTTAAGTAAACGATCGCTCGGAGAGACGCGCCATGTTGCGCCAAAACGCAACCGCGCGCGCGCATCCGCCCTCTGATAATAGAGGTGTACTGGAATGGTTCCCGAACGGTGGGGTTCCAGAGACTGACGGAGTCGGTTTAAAAGCTGGTCATCAATTTGCCTGTCCGTCAGCGAGATAGCAAGCCCGCGAGCATATTTTTCCCGGGCTTCGTCAATATCCATGACTTCACGGGCGGTCATTTTAAGGCCCCCGCTGAAGTCATCAAAGCTGACCTGTCCGCTGACGATAAGTATGCGGTCTTTTTCCAGCAACTGCTGGTATTTATCCAGAGCGTCGGTGAATAACATCACCTCCAGACGCCCGGAACGGTCATCCAACGTACAGATGCCGATACGATTGCCGCGCTTGGTGACCATTACCCGCGCAGCAATAACCAGCCCCGCCGCCGTGGTCACTTTACCACGATCGGTCGGGTGCATGTCTTTGAGTCTCACGCCGCCAACGTAGCGTTCGATCTCTTTCAGGTATTGGTTAATCGGGTGGCCGGTCAGATACAGCCCCAGCGTTTCCCTTTCACCATCCAGCACCACCTGCTCCGGCCACGGCTGGCAGCTGGCGTAGGATTGCTCGATTTGCTCCGGCTCTTCCGCCAGCACGCCGAACATATCCGCCTGACCAATCGCTTCGGCTTTGGCGTGCTGATCGGCGGCTTTCAGCGCATCGTTCAGCGAGTTCATCAGCGCCGCGCGATGTGGGCCGAGGCGGTCGAACGCCCCGGACATAATCAGTTTTTCCAGTACCCGGCGATTGAGCTTTTTGATATCGGTACGGGCGCACAGGTCAAACAGCTCGCGGAAGTAGCCGCCATTGTTACGCGCTTCGATGATGGCTTCAATCGGGCCTTCGCCGACGCCCTTAATGGCGCCGATACCATACACGATTTCCCCGTCGTCGTTGACGTGGAAATGATACAGACCGGAGTTGATGTCCGGCGGCAGGATTTTAAGCCCCATGCGCCAGCATTCATCGACCAGGCCCACCACCTTCTCGGTGTTGTCCATATCGGCGGTCATTACCGCCGCCATAAACTCGGCCGGATAGTGGGCTTTCAGCCACAGCGTCTGGTAGGAAACCAGCGCATAGGCGGCGGAGTGGGATTTGTTAAATCCATAACCGGCGAATTTCTCCACCAGGTCAAAGATTTTCATCGCCAGTTCGCCGTCCACGCCGCGCTTTTTCGCCCCTTCTTCAAAGGTGCCGCGCTGCTTGGCCATCTCTTCCGGCTTTTTCTTACCCATCGCACGACGCAGCATATCCGCGCCGCCGAGGGTATAACCAGAGAGCTCCTGGGCAATCTGCATGACCTGTTCCTGGTACAGGATGATGCCGTAAGTCGGCTCCAGTACGGGTTTCAGACATTCGTGCTGCCACTGCACATCCGGGTAGGAAATCTCTTCACGGCCGTGCTTACGGTCGATAAAGTTATCTACCATCCCCGACTGCAGCGGGCCCGGACGGAACAGGGCCACCAGTGCGATCATGTCTTCGAAGCAGTCAGGCTGCAGACGTTTAATCAGATCTTTCATGCCGCGCGATTCAAGCTGGAAGACCGCGGTGGTTTCCGAGCGCTGCAGCATGTCGAAGCTTTTCTTGTCATCCAGCGGAATCGCGGCGATGTCCAGCGGCCCTTCGCCGTTCTTCGCCCGGCGCTTATTGATCATCTCCAGCGCCCAGTTGATGATGGTCAGCGTACGCAGGCCGAGGAAGTCGAATTTTACCAGCCCGGCATATTCAACGTCGTTCTTATCAAACTGGGTAACCGGGTGCAGCCCCTGCTCATCGCAGTACAGCGGCGCGAAATCGGTGATTTTGGTCGGCGCGATAACCACGCCGCCCGCGTGCTTACCGGCGTTACGCGTCACGCCTTCAAGCTTACGCGCCATATCAATCAGCGCTTTAACTTCTTCGTCCGCTTCGTAGATTTCCGGCAGCTGCGGTTCCGCTTCAAAGGCTTTCGCCAGCGTCATGCCAGGATCCGGCGGCACCAGCTTGGAGATTCGGTCAACAAAGCCATACGGGTGGCCCAGCACGCGGCCCACGTCGCGAATAACCGCCTTCGCCGCCATGGTACCGAAGGTAATGATCTGCGATACCGCGTCGCGGCCATACATATCCGCAACGTGCTCAATCACCTGGTCGCGTTTCTCCATGCAGAAATCGACGTCGAAGTCGGGCATCGAAACACGTTCCGGGTTAAGGAAACGTTCGAACAGCAGGTCAAACTCCAGCGGGTCAAGGTCGGTAATTTTCAGCGCGTAGGCTACCAGCGAGCCGGCGCCGGAACCGCGTCCCGGCCCTACCGGCACGCCGTTATCTTTCGACCACTGGATAAATTCCATGACGATCAGGAAGTAGCCAGGGAACCCCATCTGGTTGATAACCTGCAGTTCGACATCCAGACGTTGGTCATATTCCGGGCGACGCTTAGCGCGCTCTTCGGGATCCGGGAACAGGAATTCGAGACGCTCTTCCAGCCCCTCTTTCGACTTCATTACCAGGAAATCTTCGGTGGTCATGTCGCCGGTCGGGAACTGCGGCAGGAAGTATTCGCCAAGGCGCACGGTAACGTTGCAGCGTTTGGCGATCTCAACGGTGTTTTCCAGCGCTTCCGGGATATCGGCAAATAGCTCGCACATCTCCTCCTCGCTGCGCATATATTGCTGCGGCGAGTAGTTGCGCGGACGCTTCGGATCGTCGAGGGTGAAGCCATCATGAATGGCGACGCGAATTTCATGAGCGTCGAAGTCGCCGGTTTCCAGGAAGCGCACATCGTTGGTCGCCACTACCGGCAAACCATGCTCCTCCGCCAGTTGAACCGCGGCATGAAGATAGCTTTCTTCGTCCTGACGACCGGTACGGATCAGCTCCAGATAGTAGCGATCCGGAAAATGTTGTTGATAGAAGGCGAGACACTGCTCTACCAGCGGCATGTTTCCGCGGATCAGGCTGACGCCAACGTCGCCTTTACGCCCGCCGGACAGCAGAATCAGCCCTTCCTGATGCTCAACCAGCCAGTCGCGATCGATCCATGGCCCCAGCGCGCCATAGCCGCGCTGATAGGCACGAGAAATGAGCAGAGTCAGGTTCTGATAGCCGGTATTGTTGGCCGCTAAAACCGTCAGCTCGCTGAATTCATCGCCAAGCAGATCGCACTGAACATGGAAGTCAGCGCCGACAATTGGCTTAATCCCGGCGCCATGGCCCGTTCCGTAGAACTTAACCAGACCGCAGAGGTTGGTGAAATCGGTGATCGCCAGCGCAGGCATGCCCAAAGCGGCCGCCTTTTTCACCAGCGGCCCGGTTTTCGCCAGCCCATCGATCATGGAATAGTCGCTGTGCACCCGCAGGTGTACGAAACGTGGTTCAGACATCTTTAAATCCCAGTGACTTAGTTGGACGCCAGGCCCAGCGCGCGTTTCACCGGGCCGAAGCTACGCCGGTGGTGCTCTGTTGCGCCGTGTTCCTGCAGTTTTTGCAGATGTACAACGGTAGGATAGCCTTTGTGCTGGGCAAAACCGTATTGCGGAAATGCAATATCCAGCGTAGCCATTTCGGCGTCGCGAGTGACTTTAGCCAGAATAGACGCTGCGCTGATTTCCGCCACCCGGCTATCGCCTTTCACTACCGCCTGCGACGGCATCGGTAGCGATGGACAGCGGTTGCCGTCGATAAGCACGAACTCAGGGGTAATACTCAGACCAGCGACGGCACGCTGCATCGCCAACATCGTGGCGTGCAGGATGTTCAGCTCGTCGATTTCATGCGGCTCGGCGCGACCCAGGCTCCAGCACAGCGCTTTATCTTTGATTTCATCGAACAGCGCCAGGCGGCGCTTTTCGCTTAATTTTTTAGAGTCGTTGAGGCCCACGATCGGCTTACGCGGATCAAGGATCACCGCCGCAGTGACCACCGCGCCGACCAGCGGCCCACGGCCAACCTCATCGACGCCGGCGACCAGATGGGTATGTGGATAGACGAACTCCATCATTTTGCTAACTCCAGTACTGCGTCCGCCGCCTGCTCATCCGCGTTGCAGCGGATCTGCTGATGCAGCGCGCGGAAAGTATCATGCATATCGTGGCTGGTTTTGCCGTCGGCCAGCAGCGGCTTCAACGCGGCGGCCAGCGCCTGCGGCTCGCATTCATCCTGCAGCAGCTCTTTCACCAGCTCGCGCCCGGCCAGCAGATTTGGCAAGGAAACATAATCGGTTTTCACCAACCGCTTCGCCAGCCAGAAGGTAAACGGCTTCATACGGTAGCCAACGACCATCGGGCATTTCGCCAGCATGCACTCCAGCGCCGCCGTCCCCGAGGCCAGCAGCGCAGCATCACTGGCGATCATCGCATCGCGCGCCTGACCGTCCAGCATGTGCACCGTCATATCCGGCGCCGTCTCCGCTTTTATTCGTTCAAACTGTTCCCGCCGTTTCGCATTGACCAGCGGCACCACAACCTGCAGATCGGGATAGGTACCACGCAGAAGCTGCGCGGTTTTCAGGAAGTCGGCGCTGAGCATTTCGACCTCCGCGCCGCGGCTACCGGGCAGCAGCGCCAGGCAGTGAACATCATGCGGGATACCCAGACGGCCACGTGCCGCGCCCTTGTCAGGATCCAGCGGCATGGCATCCGCCATGGTGTGGCCGATGAAACGGCAGGGAACGTTAAATCTGTCGTAAAACGCTTTTTCGAAAGGCAGGAATGCCAGAACCAGATCGGTGGATCTGCCAATTTTGAAAACGCGTTTTTGTCGCCATGCCCAAACGGACGGGCTGACGTAATGAATGGTTTTGATGCCCTGCTTTTTCAGGTTACCTTCGAGGGTAATATTGAAATCAGGGGCGTCGATGCCAACGAAGACATCGGGACGCAGTTCGCCGAAGCGGCGCGTTAAATCGGCGCGAATATGCAGTAAGCGGCGCAGGCGACCAAGCACTTCAACAATGCCCATCACCGCCAGCTCTTCCATTTCGTACCAGGCTTCGCATCCTTCCGCCTGCATCAGCGGCCCCGCCACGCCGACAAAGCGCGCATCAGGGACGCGTGCTTTGAGGGCGCGGATGAGACCGGCGCCAAGAATATCGCCGGAGGTTTCTCCGGCGACCAGGGCAATCGTCAGGGGACGCTGTTCGGCCATTAACGAATCAAGCCGCGAGTTGAACGGGCGAAGAAATCGACAAACGGCTGAACTTCGGGATGCTGAGCCGCCAGTTCGGCGATTTCCGGCTTGGCTTCGTCCAGCGTTTTGCCGCTGCGATACAGCAGTTTATAGGCGTTACGAATCGCGGTAATCGCTTCACGGCTAAAGCCGCGGCGTTTCAGTCCTTCGATGTTGACGCCAAACGGCGTGGCGTGGTTGCCCTGGGCAATCACGAACGGCGGAACGTCCTGAGCGACGCCGGAGCAGCCGCCTACCATAACGTGCGCGCCGATGATGCAGAACTGATGTACTGCAGTCATGCCGCCAATGATGACGAAATCATCCAGAGATACGTGACCGGCCAGCGTCGCGTTGTTGGCCAGAATGCAGCGGTCGCCAAGCGTACAATCATGCGCCACGTGGGCGTTGATCATCAGCAGGTTATCGCTGCCCACCTTCGTTAATCCACCGCCCTGTACTGTACCGCGATGAATGGTGACGCTTTCGCGAATGCGGTTGCGATCGCCAATTTCCACTCGGGTCGGCTCGCCAGCATATTTCAGATCCTGGTTGACTTCACCGATAGATGCGAACTGATAGATCTCATTGTCGCGACCAATTTTTGTGTGGCCATTCACGACAACATGAGACTTCAGTACGGTGCCCTCGCCAATTTCGACGTTGGCGCCCACAATACAAAACGGACCAATGTGAACGTTAGCGCCAATGACGGCGCCTTCTTCTACAATGGCGGTAGGATGAATAAAGGCGGTTTTATCAATCACGTATCAGGCCTCCCGGCTACGCGCACACATCATCGTCGCTTCGCAAACCACTTTACCGTCAACCAGCGCAACGCCTTTGAAACGGGTCAGGCCGCGACGGGTTTTCTCAAAAGTGACTTCCATAATCATCTGATCGCCTGGTACTACCGGACGTTTGAAACGCGCTTCATCGATACCCGCGAAGTAGTACAGCTCGCCCGGCTCAAGTTTTCCAACGCTTTTAAATGCCAGAATACCGGTGGCCTGCGCCATCGCTTCCAGAATCAGAACGCCTGGTAAAATCGGCTTACCAGGGAAATGCCCCTGGAAAAACGGCTCGTTTACGGAAACATTTTTTACTGCGCGCAGAAAACGACCTTCTTCAAAATCCAGCACGCGGTCTACCAGCAGGAACGGGTAACGGTGAGGCAGAAGTTCCAGAATCTCTTCAATGTGCAGAGTATGAGTGTCAGTAGTCAAAATACTCTTCCTGTCTAAATATACTAAAAGGCAATAATAACACGGCCTGCGGCAATCTTATTAACGAATGCAACAGGCCGGGAATGTAACGTGACCGAATGATGAATTAGTCTTGTTGATTAACCTTGCGCTCAACCGCTTTCAGGCGCTTGCTCATCTCGTCAATATTCATCACCAGCGCCGCAGTTTTACGCCACGCCTTGTTCGGCTGTAGCGGAATACCTGAGGAATAGACGCCAGGTTCAGAGATAGGACGCATAACCATCCCCATCCCGGTAACGGTGACTTTATCGCAGATTTCCATATGGCCGTTAATCACGCTGGCGCCGCCAATCATGCAGTAACGGCCAATTTTCAGGCTGCCGGCCATAATCACGCCGCCAGCGACGGCGGTATTGTCGCCAATCACCACGTTGTGCGCAATCTGGCACTGGTTATCAATGATAACGCCATTGCCGATCACGGTATCGTCCAGCGCGCCGCGATCGATGGTGGTACAGGCGCCGATCTCCACGCGATCGCCAATAATAACGCGACCAAGCTGCGGGATCTTCACCCAATTACCGCGATCGTTAGCGTAACCGAAACCGTCCGCGCCGATCACCGTACTGGACTGGATCAGGCAATTTTCACCGATCTCAATCTCATGGTAAACGGTAACGTTGGCCCATAAACGCGAGCCGGCGCCGATTTTGCTATTTTTGCCAACGAAGCAGCCTGCGCCGATAACCACGTTATCGCCCAGCACCACGCCGGATTCGATAACGGCATTTGCGCCAACGGAGACGTTGTCACCCAGCTTCGCCGTGGGATCGATCACCGCGCTTGGCGCGATGTCTTTCGCCGGCTGCGGCGTGGTATCTAAAATTTGAGCCATGCGCGCGTAGGTCAGGTAGGGATTACGCACTACCAGCGCGGCGCCGTGGGCAAAGGGTAAATCGTCCGGCGTCATCACAACGGCGGAGGCCTGGCAAGCGGCCAGGTGTTCACGGTATTTAGGATTTACCATGAAAGTAATTTGGCCTGCTTTAGCGCTCTGCATGGACGCAACGCCGGTGATGACGATATCGCCATCACCGTGTAACTCTGCATCCAACTGCTGTGCTAAGTCAGCCAGTCGAATTGAAGGCATTACTTATTTAACCTGTTTCAGTACATCAGCGGTGATGTCTTTCACATCGCTGCTGTTGTATGCGACGGCATTAGAGTCAACAACCAGATCGATGCTCTGATCTTTCGCTACGCTCTGAACGGCGGTCTGGATACGGGTAACCAGTTTGCCACGTTCTTCGTTGGAACGACGTGCGCGATCCTGCTCAAAAGCCTGTGCTTTCTGCGCGAAGGACTGACGCTGAGACATCACGTCTTTTTCCAGCTTGCTACGATCTGCGCCCGGTTTCATAGACTGCAGACGCTGCATTTTGGACTGCAGATCGCCTTCCAAACGCTGCAGTTCGCTAGCGCGGCCTTTGAACTCATTTTCCAGCGTGTTGGAAACGCCAGTTTTCTGGGCTACCTGTTGGAACAGGTTGTTCATGTTAACCATTGCAATTTTATCTGCCGCCTGAGCGGAAGTTACCATTGCTAAACCCAGACCTGCAGCTAATAACCACTTTTTCACAATTGACTCCTTACCATCCCATGAGTACCCAGGGGTACCGTTATTTGCGTGGCCAGGCGATAGCATCCGCTATCGCCTACAGTCAGCGCTATACTGCACTTACATTCCGTTGTTGCCAACAATTACCAGGTTTTACCAATGTTAAACTGGAACTGCTCGGCTTTGTCTCCATCGTACTTTTTAAACGGTTGGGCGTAGGAGAAGACCAACGGCCCCAACGGCGACATCCACTGTACCGCGATACCCGCAGACATACGAATGTTGTTCGGATCGCTGTAGTCAGGCACGCCTGCGGCTCGGGTCGCCGCGGTATTTTCCCAGTTTGTATCCCACACGGTACCCATATCCCAGAAAATGGAGGTACGTACCGAGTTCGCGTATTTATCGCTGATAAACGGCGTCGGGGTAATCAGCTCCAGGCTGGCGACCGCCATGGCGTTACCGCCGACCGCATCGTCTGATTTACAGTATGAACCGTCAGAGTTGGAACATTCTTCGTAGTCGCTATTATCTCCGGCATAAGCCCCGGATTTATAGACCGCTTTCGGGCCGATGGTGTTCGACTGGAAGCCACGCACGGTACTTGAACCACCGGCGTAGAAGTTCTCATAGAACGGCATCTCTTTGCTGCCGATACCGTCGCCATAACCCAGGCGGGTACGTCCCAGTACAACCCACTGGTGATCGTCATCGATCGGCACGTACGTCGCGGTATCCAACGTCGCTTTGTAGTATTCGTTGTCTGACCCCGGAATGGTCACTTTACCGTTCAGGTTGACGCGCGAACCTTCCGTTGGGAAGTAACCACGGTCCAGCTTGTTATAGGTCCAGCCGTAGTTAAAGGTGAAGTCATTCGCGGTAAAGCTGCCGGTGCTGTCTGACCCTACAGAGTCAAGGTAACGATCCATCGCCACCTGCGGCTGCATGTTGGACAGGGAGTTATGAACATAACCTAAACCTGCACGCAGCGAGTTGTATTCGTTGATCGGGAAGCCGAGGGTGACGTCTGTACCATAGCTTTTGTTGGTATAGTCAGACAGATCCGCGTCATTCGCATCGAAGTCGTTATAGAAGAGGCGACCGCCGAGGCTCACGCCATCTACGGTGAAGTACGGGTTGGTAACCGACAGTTCAGCATAGGTCTGGTAGTCGTTCTTGGTCCCGTTGATGCCAACCGAGTAACCCGTACCTAACCAGTTATCCTGCTGTACGCCCGCCTGGAAGCTGACGCCGCTTTCGGTGCCGTAACCGATACCGAAGTTCAGGCTACCGGTGTTACGTTCTTTCACCTTGTAAACGACATCAACCTGATCCGGGCTACCCGGCACGCGCTGGGTATCGGTATCGACGGTTTCGAAATAACCTAAACGGTTAAGACGGTCTTTACCCTGGTCAACCAGGTCGCTGCCCAGCCACGCCCCTTCCATCTGGCGCATTTCGCGGCGCAGTACGGAATCTTTGGAGGTGTCGTTACCTTCGAAGCGAATTTTACGCACGTAGTAACGGTTACCGGCATCAACGTTAATATGCAGCTTCACGGTTTTATCCGTGTCGTTGATTTCGGGCTGCGACTGAACGCGCGGATAGGCGTAGCCATAGCGACCGAGGAGTTTCTTAATATCATTCTCCATTTTGGTCACTTTGGTGCCGTTATACAGCTCGCCCGGCTCAATTTTGGTCAGCGATTCGATTTCCGCCGAATGGCCCGCCAGATCGCCCGTTATCTGCACGCCGGAGAGCTTGTATTGCTCGCCTTCGGTGATGTTAACGGTGATATAGATGCCTTTCTTGTCCGGCGTCAGGCTAACCTGCGTCGAATCGATGTTGAAACGCGCGTAACCGCGATCCAGATAGTAGCTGCGCAGGGTTTCAAGGTCGCCCGCCAGTTTCTGTTTCTGGTATTTACGATCGCCGACGACGTTCCACCACGGTACTTCATCGCGCAGTTGGAAGTGTGAGATCAGTTCGTCAGTGGTGAATGCGTGGTTACCGACAATGTTAATCTGCTGGATTTTCGCCGAGACGCCTTCCTGGAAAACCAGTTTCAGGTCGACGCGGTTACGCGGCAGCGGCGTCACGACAGCTTTTACGCTGGCGCTATATTTACCGACGCTGTAGTAGAAATCTTCCAGCCCTTTTTCGATATCGGCAAGCTTGGTGCGATCGAGAGATTCCCCAACGCGAACGCCGGATGCCTCAAGGTTTTGCTTGAGCATGTCATCCTTCACCGACTTGTTGCCGGAGAAGGTAATGCTCGCAATTGTTGGGCGCTCTTTCACCTGCACCAGCAGGGTATCACCATCGCGCAGGACGCGGACGTCCTCAAAGTTGCCAGTGGCAAACAGAGCGCGAATGGTGTTACTGATATCATCATCGGTCACCGTATCGCCAGGACGCACTGGCATGCTGAGGAGGGCCGCACCAACAGCGACACGCTGCAAGCCTTCGAAATGAATGTCCTTCACCACGAACCCTTCAGCACCGTATACAGTCGCGCTGCTAAACAGCAGCGACGCTATGAGCAACTTTTTCATCGCCATCGTTATTATGCGTTCTTCCTAACAAACTCTCTTACAACCGAGAGAAATCATTGAAAAGTGCAAGCCCCATTAACAGCACCAGCAGTATTGAGCCAATGCGATAACTAAAGTCTTGAACTCGCTCGGATACCGGCCCGCCCTTCAGCTTTTCAATCGCTAAAAACAGCAGATGCCCCCCGTCGAGGACGGGTAGCGGGAACAAGTTGATTATTCCGAGGTTCACGCTAATCAGCGCAAGGAACATCAGATAGTAAATCAACCCAAATTCCGCTGACATTCCAGCCCCCTGAGCGATAGAGATCGGCCCACTGAGGTTGTTCAGTTTGACATCACCGGTTATCAATTTGCCCAGCATCCTGACCGTTAACGACATCAGTTGCCAAGTTTTATCCGTGGCTTCGGCGATGGCGGCAAACGGCCCGTACTGACGCACTGTCTTGTATTCATCAGGCAGCGGGATAACTTTTGGCACTACCCCTGCAAACCCTTCAGCCTTGCCTTTTACCGACTTCGTATCCGGAGTCAGGGTCAACGACAGCGGCGTACCTTGTCTGTCGACCTCCAGAGCCAGCGCCTTGCCCGGATTGTCACGCACCAGATTAACAAACGTCATCCACTGCGTTAACGGTTGACCATCGACTTTAACGATCCTGTCTCCCGCTTGCAAACCTGCTTTCTGCGCGGCCGACTGAGATTGTACCTCAGCCAGCGCGGTATCAATCTGCGCACTACGCGGCTTGATGCCCAGCGAGGCCACCGGATCTTGCTTATCCGGCTCAAACGCCCAGTGCCGCAGGTCGAGGATTTTATCCTGACGTTGGTTCGTCCCGAAAGGGGCGACGGTAAGTATTGTTTGTTGGTCGCCAATCTTCGCGACTAACGCCATACGTACTGCATCCCAATCAGGCGTTTCGATGCCATCTATCGCTTTAAGTTCCATTCCTTTTGCAATTTGTGCTTGCGCAGCGATGGAATTGGGCGATATTTCATCAACAACCGGACGCACGCCAGGGACGCCGATGATAAACACCAGCCAGTAGGCAAAGATGGCAAAAATGAAGTTGGCGATAGGGCCTGCGGCAATGATGGCCGCGCGCTGACCAACGGTTTTATTATTGAAAGCGTAGTGACGCATTTCCGGCGCCACCGGTTCGACGCGTTCGTCGAGCATCTTCACATAACCGCCGAGCGGGATCAGCGCGATAACAAACTCGGTCCCCTGCTTATCCACGCGGCGCCACAGCGCTTTACCAAAACCAATGGAAAAACGTTCAACGCGCACGCCGCAGCGACGAGCCACCCAGAAATGGCCGAACTCGTGCACGGTGATCAGTACGCCAAGCGCAATAATAAAAGCGGCCAAATTCCAGAGAACGCTCAGCATAAAACCTTCCGTCAAATCGTCCTGAAGACTAACAACAGCAGACAAGCGAACACCGGCACCGCAGCCGTCAGGCTATCAATGCGATCTAAAATACCGCCATGTCCAGGGATCAGATGCCCGCTATCCTTGATGCCGGCTTCACGTTTAAACATACTTTCCGTCAAATCGCCCAGCACTGAAGCCAGCGCCGCCACCACCGAGCAAATCAGCAACACGGTTGGGGTGACATCCAGATGAGCCCATACGCCATAAACCCAAGAGATAACGGCTGCCGTCAACAGGCCGCCGAAGAAGCCCTGCCAGGTTTTACCCGGAGAAACCTTCGGCGCCAGCTTATGCTTTCCGAACATTTTACCGAACATGTAGGCGCCGGAATCCGCGCCCCACACCAGAATCATGACGTACAGCAACCACACCGCGCCGCTATAGTGGTTATCGGCGTAATGCCATGCGCGCAGCGCCAGCATGCCCCAAAAAAACGGGACGATAGTCAGCAAGCCGAAGATCAGACGCAACGCTTTTGAATGGCGCCACAACGCCGCCGAGGCCGGATAAGAGAGGACCAGCACCAGCGCGACAATCCACCAGCCAAACGAGGCCCATAACGATCCCTCAACCATCGGTTGATGCGCGTCATAGTGGTATTCGGGCAACATAAAGAGCATCAGCGCCAACAGCAGGCCGCAAAGCACCGCGAGCCACACGCGCTGCGTCGTTGAGGTAAAACCGCTTAATTGCCCCCACTCCCACGCGGCGAGCATACAAACGACCAGGGTGACGATAGCAAAGCCCGCGGGCGGCAATAGAAAAAGCGCCGCAATAACGACGGGAATTAAAACGAAAGCGGAAATCAGGCGATACTTCAGCAAAAGTGACCCCCATCAGGCATGACTGCCACCCGGCTCTTCTGTGCCGCCAAAACGACGCTCTCGACTAACGAATGCATGGAGTGCACCTTCAAAGTCCTGTTCAGCAAAATCGGGCCAAAGAACATCCGTAAAGTAAAGTTCGGCATAGGCAATTTGCCAAATCAAAAAGTTACTTATTCGGTGCTCTCCCCCGGTCCTAATAACTAAATCAACGGGAGCCAGTTCATGCATACACACCTGCTGGCTAAGCATCTCTTCCGTGATCTCTTCAGGTTTTAACAACCCTTTTTGTACCTGTTCGGCCAGTTGACGCGCGCCCTGGACAATATCCCAGCGGCCGCCGTAATTAGCGGCGATATTCAGCGTTAACCCCGTATTGTTTGCCGTTAGCGCCTCCGCCTTACGGATGCGCTCCTGCAGCCGGGCATTAAAACGCGTCGTCTCGCCGATAATCCGCAGGCGGACATTGTGACGATGCAGGCTTTTTACTTCGCTATCCAGCGCCCAGACAAACAGTTCCATCAGCGCGCTCACTTCCTGCGCCGGACGGTTCCAGTTTTCACTACTGAATGCGTAAAGCGTTAATGCTTCAATACCATTATTCGCCGCGAAGGAGACCGCGCGACGAACAGATTTCGCTCCAGCTTTATGGCCAAAGGCGCGAATTTTACCTTGTTGTTTCGCCCAACGACCGTTGCCGTCCATGATAATGGCGACATGGCGACAACCATGTGCAGGCGACATTTTGCTGACAGTTTGATTAGCAGACAACATAACGCGTTTTAAGTCCATAATAAGGATTAGCTTAGCCACAACACACACGCCGCCGGGCAGCGCTGAATACGCATTTTTATCCGGCGCCGGAGCTACAGCCAATCGCAGAGAACAACCAAAAGCTTTACGCAAAAAAGCCGTGTCTTGCCACGGCCACCGTAATCTTTCACAACAAAATGCAACGATCGGGTGGCGCAGACTATATCACTGAAGCCCAGCGCCCACAAATATCACAACGCGTTGTAGGGACTCCCCTGCGCCATGTGTTATCGAAGTTGTCGCTGTGCGGCGACGCGTGCTTCGGCATCAATTGCAACCACTTCATCAATGCTTTGCGGTTCATTGAGCGCCATATTATCCAGCACCGCCTGGTTCACTGCCGCAATATCGGTAAAGCGGATTTCACTATTCAGAAACGCCGCCACCGAGACTTCGTTAGCGGCATTCAACGCCGTCGTCGCCGCCTGGCCGACATCAAAAGCGTCCATCGCCAACTTGAGGCACGGATAACGATCGTAATCCGGCGCCGAGAAGCTCAGGTTGCTCAATTGACAGAAGTCCAACGGTTTAACGCCGGAGTTCAGGCGCTGCGGCCAGCCCATGGTATGGGCGATCGGCGTGCGCATATCCGGCTCGCCTAATTGCGCCAATACGCTACCGTCCTGATAGCGAACCATGGAGTGAATCACCGATTGCGGATGAATAATGACTTCCATCTGCTGCGCAGAGGCATTAAACAGCCAGCGGGCTTCGATGTACTCCAGCCCTTTATTCATCATCGTGGCGGAATCAACGGAAATTTTGCGTCCCATTGACCAGTTCGGGTGGCGGCAAGCCTGATCCGGCGTCATTGCCGCCAGCTCAGAAATCGCCGTTTCCCGGAAAGGACCACCGGAACCGGTCAGCAGAATCGACGAGACGCCGTTCTGCGTCAGGTCAGCGTATCCCAGATGGTTTTGAATTGTTTCCGGCAAACTCTGAAAAATCGCGTTATGTTCGCTATCAACCGGCAACAGTCGAGCGCCATACTGCTGAACCGCGTCCATAAACAGGCGGCCGCAGGTTACCAGAGACTCTTTGTTCGCCAGCAGTACCGTTTTGCCGGCGCGAATTGCCGCCAGCGTCGGCGCCAGGCCGGCCGCGCCAACGATGGCCGCCATCACCTGATCGACCTCATCCAGCGCCGCGACATCAGCCGCCGCCTGCTTGCCGCTCAGCACTTCGGTGCGGCAGCCCTGTTCACGCAGCAGCGTACGCAAACGCTCAGCGCTTTGCGCATCATCCATCACCGCGAATCGGGGAGAAAATTCCAGACATTGTTCAACCATACGGTCGACATTTTTCCCCGCGACCAGCGCGGCGACGGAAAAGCTTTCGGGATTATGACGCACCACGTCCAACGTGCTGCAGCCGATTGAACCGGTCGAACCGAGAACGGTTAATTGCTTCATGAGACGTCCAGAAGAATTGTGACAGGATAAAAAGCAAAACGCCGCCAGCAAGCCCTTTACGCATCAATCCTCGGGGCTAAAACGGCGGCGAATGACCTTCGGTATAAAAAGGAAGGCTACAAGGCCAGCGATTTTAACGCAATCCCAAATATTGAGCGTACGGTCTTCTGTACGGCGTTTCAGACTTTACGCAGCCCCGAATGCCCCGGGCCTGCGTAGCGGCAGAAAATCAGAACTGCATCAGTTCCGCTTCTTTCTCTGCCAGCGCCGCATCAACTTTCTTAATGGCGGCGTCAGTCATTTTCTGCACGTCGTCCTGAGAGCGGCGATCGTCATCTTCGCTGATCTCTTTCTCTTTGAGCAGAGCTTTAACTTTGTCGTTCGCGTCACGGCGAACGTTACGCACGGCGACACGCGCCTGCTCAGCTTCGCCACGCACGATCTTAGTCAGATCTTTACGACGTTCTTCAGTCAGCGGCGGCAGCGGAACGCGGATATCGCTACCCGCAGAACTTGGGTTCAGACCCAGGTCAGACGCCATAATCGCTTTTTCAACGGCCGGGCTCATAGAGCGGTCGAAGACGTTGATTTTCAGCGTACGGGAATCTTCCACCGTAACGCTTGCCAGCTGGCGCAGCGGGGTCGGCGTGCCGTAGTATTCCACGATGATGCCATCCAGCAGGCTTGGAGAAGCACGGCCCGTGCGAATTTTGCTGATTTGGTTTTTGAATGCTTCAACGCATTTTTCCATGCGTACTTCAGCATCTTTTCTGATATCGCTAATCACGTTACGAATCCTTGAAAACTTGTCTCAGACAGACCACACGGTCGCCCACTGCGAAAGTGAGCTAAGTATAGTCCTGATTAATTCAATTAACCGGGCAACTTCCCCGCTAAAGTAAAGCGGAATATTACCCGGAATTAGCGCCGACGGGAATTATTCCGTAATCAACGTGCCTTCTTTTTCGCCCATGACCACGCGACGCAGCGCGCCTGGTTTGTTCATGTTAAATACGCGAATTGGCAGTTTGTGGTCGCGCGCCAGGGTGAAGGCGGCAAGATCCATCACTTTCAGCTCTTTATCCAGCACTTCGCTATAGGTCAGCTGATCGTACATGGTAGCGGAAGGATCTTTCGCCGGGTCAGCGGTAAACACGCCGTCAACCTTGGTCGCTTTCAGAACCACGTCGGCTTCGATTTCAATACCGCGCAGGCAGGCTGCGGAGTCGGTGGTAAAGAATGGGTTGCCGGTACCCGCGGAGAGGATCACCACGCGATTGTTACGCAGCAGGCTAATCGCTTCCGCCCAGCTGTAGTTGTCGCACACGCCGTTCAGCGGGATTGCGGACATCAGGCGAGCGTTCACATAGGCGCGATGGAGCGCATCACGCATTGCCAGGCCGTTCATGACCGTTGCCAGCATGCCCATGTGGTCGCCCACAACGCGGTTCATACCCGCTTTCGCCAGACCAGCACCACGGAACAGGTTACCGCCACCAATCACTACGCCAACCTGAATACCCAGTTCAACCAGTTCTTTGATTTCCTGAGCCATACGGTCAAGTATGCTTGCATCAATACCGAAGCCTTCTGAACCCTGCAGAGCTTCGCCACTTAACTTCAGCAGAATACGTTTGTAGACGGGTTTTGCATTGGTAGCCATGTTTCTTTC
Organism: Klebsiella sp. CN_Kp091; assembly: GCF_040065095.1. Lineage (NCBI taxonomy): Bacteria > Pseudomonadati > Pseudomonadota > Gammaproteobacteria > Enterobacterales > Enterobacteriaceae > Klebsiella > Klebsiella sp. CN_Kp091. The sequence continues at coordinate 32,849 of NZ_JBEAIO010000047.1, forward strand.
CTGAGACTGTCAACGATTGAGATGAGTTAATTCTGACGACATTGTATGCCATCGTTCAGCGCAGTCACTATAAGCGATTGGCTGATTTTACAAGAGAGGCGCAAAAAGAAGCCGCCCTCAGGCGGCTCCTTTTTTTAAAAATTAAGACTGCTTGGACATCGCAGCAACTTCTGCTGCAAAGTCAGTCTCAACTTTCTCGATGCCTTCGCCCACTTCAAAGCGGATGAAGCCAGTAACGTCGGCGTTGTGCTCTTTCAGCAGCTGACCAACAGATTTGCTCGGTTCCATAACGAAAGGCTGACCAGTCAGAGAAACTTCGCCGGTGAATTTCTTCATGCGGCCTTCAACCATTTTCTCTGCGATTTCTTTCGGCTTACCGGACTGCATCGCGATGTCCAGCTGAACCTGGTACTCTTTTTCTACTACTTCAGCAGAAACGTCTTCCGGCTTAACGAATTCCGGCTTGCTTGCAGCAACGTGCATTGCCAGCTGCTTAACCAGCTCTTCGTCAGCGCCTTTAGCGGCAACCAGAACGCCGATGCGAGCACCGTGCTGGTAGCTGCCCAGAACGTCGCCTTCCAGGATAGCGATACGACGGATGTTGATGTTCTCACCGATTTTAGCAACCAGGGCAACACGTTCTTCTTCGAACTGCGCTTTCAGAACTTCAACGTCGGAGATTTTACCAGCAACAGCGGCGTCCAGTACTTTGTCAGCAAATGCCTGGAAACCACCATCTTTAGCAACGAAGTCAGTCTGGCAGTTAACTTCCAGAATGTAACCGTAGTTGCCGTCGATTTTGGTTTTGATCACGCCGTCAGCAGCAACGTTGCCTGCTTTTTTCGCCGCTTTGATCGCGCCGGATTTACGCATGTTTTCGATTGCCAGCTCGATGTCGCCATTAGCTTCAGTCAGTGCTTTTTTGCAATCCATCATGCCTGCGCCAGTACGTTCGCGCAGCTCTTTTACCAGGGAAGCGGTAATTTCAGCCATTCTAAAATCCTCGGGAGATGTGGAAACTGCCCGGCCTGCGGCCAAACAGCATAAATTGAAAAAAGGGGCCTAAAATTGGCCCCTATTCATACACGGTACTAATAAGGGCTTAAACCTTATTATTCAGCTTCTACGAAGCTTTCTTCCGCCTGAGAAGCCAGGTCCTGAGAGCGACCTTCACGAACGGTAGCTGCAACAGCGCCCAGGTACAGGCTAACTGCGCGGATTGCATCGTCGTTACCCGGGATAACGAAGTCTACGCCGTCCGGATCAGAGTTGGTATCAACGATAGCAAATACCGGGATACCCAGGTTGTTTGCTTCTTTGATAGCGATGTGCTCGTGGTCAGCGTCGATAACGAACAGTGCGTCCGGCAGGCCGCCCATGTCTTTGATACCGCCCAGGCTGTTTTCCAGCTTGTCCAGCTCACGAGTGCGCATCAGCGCTTCTTTCTTGGTCAGCTTCTCGAAAGTACCGTCCTGGGACTGAGTTTCCAGGTCTTTCAGACGTTTGATGGACTGACGAACGGTTTTCCAGTTAGTCAGCATACCGCCCAGCCAGCGATGGTTCACGAAGAACTGGTCGCAGCTGTTAGCAGCTTCTTTTACCGCTTCGCTTGCAGCGCGCTTAGTACCAACGAACAGGATCTTGCCTTTACGGGCAGAGATTTTGTTCAGCTCAGCCAGAGCTTCGTTGAACATCGGTACAGTTTTCTCAAGGTTGATGATGTGAACTTTGTTACGCGCGCCGAAGATGAAAGGCTTCATTTTCGGGTTCCAGTAACGGGTCTGGTGACCAAAGTGAACACCAGCCTTGAGCATGTCGCGCATGGAAACAGTTGCCATGTTTAAAACCTCTATAGATTAAATTGGGGTTATGCCTCCACGTATCCCATATTACCGACCCCAAAGGGCACCCCGGAATATGTGCCGATACGTGTGTGTTATTTACACAATATGAGTATGTCGCTTACGCCCATCCTTGTGTATCTGAGATGGAACGGAAGTCCGGCGCGCTTTATACCACAAAACCTGGCCAGACACCAACTCTTGTTGACGTCGCGTGCTGTTAATGATTCTCAATTTGGCACCAACGTACCCGGACTGTTACCATTGACAGGACTTAATCTATTATTGTCGAAAAAATCGACACTGCTGGACATATTCCATGGCTATCTCTATCAAGACATCTGAAGACATCGAAAAAATGCGCGTTGCCGGCCGTCTGGCCGCCGAAGTGCTGGAAATGATCGAACCCTACGTCAAACCGGGCGTCAGCACCGGCGAACTGGATCGCATCTGCAACGACTACATTGTTAATGAGCAGAAAGCGGTCTCCGCCTGCCTCGGCTATCACGGCTTCCCGAAATCGGTCTGTATCTCTATTAATGAAGTGGTGTGCCACGGCATCCCGGATGACGGCAAGCTGCTGAAAGACGGCGACATCGTCAATATCGACGTGACCGTGATTAAAGATGAGTTCCACGGCGATACCTCAAAAATGTTCATCGTCGGCAAACCGACTATCCTCGGCGAGCGCCTGTGCCGCATCACTCAGGAAAGCCTCTATCTGGCGCTGAAGATGGTCAAACCGGGTATTAACCTGCGCGCGATCGGCGCGGCGATCCAGAAATTCGTCGAAGCGGAAGGTTTCTCCGTGGTACGTGAATACTGCGGGCACGGTATCGGCCGCGGCTTCCACGAGGAACCACAGGTACTGCACTATGACTCGCCGGAAACCGACGTGGTGCTCAAGCCGGGTATGACCTTCACCATCGAACCGATGGTCAACGCCGGTAAGAAAGAGATCCGCAGCATGAAGGACGGCTGGACGGTGAAAACCAAAGACCGTAGCTTGTCTGCGCAGTACGAGCATACTATTGTGGTAACCGATAACGGCTGCGAAATTCTGACGCTACGCAAGGATGACACCATCCCGGCGATAATCTCGCACGATGCATAATGAAAAGCCGGCGCCCGCCGGCTTTTTTATTAGATAGCTTTTTCTTATGGTGACGCGATGAGCAACTCTTTCCCTGACACAGCTTCCCCCCTTCTGCCCATCCCGCCGGAACATCCCGTGAGCTGGCCGCAGGGCGATCTGAACTGTGCCGCAATCAAGGCGCACATCGATACCTTCCAGCACTGGCTCGGAGAGGCGTTTGATAACGGCATCGCCGCAGAGCGGCTCATCGCGGCGCGCACCGAGTTTATCGACCAGTTGCTGCAGCGGCTGTGGGTCGACTACGGTTTTGACTCCGTCTGCGACCTGGCGCTGGTGGCCGTCGGCGGCTATGGTCGCGGCGAGTTGCATCCGCTCTCCGACGTCGATCTACTGATCCTCAGCCGTAAAAAGCTACCGGACGACCAGGCGCAAAAGGTCGGCGAACTGCTGACGCTATTGTGGGACGTCAAGCTGGAGGTGGGTCACAGCGTGCGCACCCTCGAAGAGTGTTTGCTGGAAGGACTTTCGGATCTCACCGTCGCCACCAATTTAATTGAATCCCGCCTGCTGATCGGCGACGTCGCGCTGTTCCTTGAACTGCAAAAACATATTTTTAGCGACGGCTTCTGGCCGTCGGAAAAGTTCTTCGCCGCCAAGGTTGACGAGCAGAATGTCCGTCATCAGCGCTACCACGGCACCAGTTACAACCTGGAGCCTGACGTCAAAAGCAGCCCCGGCGGCCTGCGCGATATACATACCCTGCAGTGGGTGGCCCGCCGCCACTTCGGCGCTACCTCGCTTGATGAAATGGTCGGTTTCGGCTTCCTCACCGAAGCCGAGCGCAACGAGCTTAACGAGTGCCTGCACCAGCTCTGGCGCATCCGTTTTGCTTTGCACCTTGAAGTGAATCGCTACGATAACCGCCTGCTTTTCGATCGCCAGCTGAATGTCGCCCACCGCCTCGGCTATGAAGGCGAAGGTAATCAGCCGATCGAACACATGATGAAAGATTTCTTCCGCGTTACGCGCCGGGTGAGCGAACTCAACAACATGCTGCTGCAGCTGTTTGACGAGGCGATCCTCGCGCTAACCGAGAACGAAAAGCCGCGGCCTATTGATGATGATTTCCAACTGCGCGGCACCCTGATAGACCTGCGTGACGATACCCTGTTTATGCGCGAGCCGCAGGCGATTCTGCGGATGTTCTTTATTATGGTGCGTAACAGCAGCATCACCGGTATTTACTCCACCACCTTGCGTCATCTGCGCCACGCGCGCCGCCACCTGACGCAGCCGCTGTGCTATATCCCGGAGGCGCGAACCCTCTTTCTCAGCATGCTGCGCCACCAGGGCGCGGTGAGTCGCGGCCTGCTGCCGATGCATCGCCACAGCGTGCTGTGGGCCTATATGCCGCAGTGGTCGCATATTGTCGGCCAGATGCAGTTCGACCTGTTTCACGCCTATACCGTCGACGAGCACACCATACGCGTCTTGTTAAAGCTGGAAAGCTTCGCGAAAGAAGAGACCCGCAGCCGCCATCCGCTGTGCGTAGAGCTGTGGCCGCGGCTGGCCCATCCTGAACTTATCCTCATCGCCGCCCTGTTTCACGATATCGCTAAAGGCCGCGGCGGCGACCATTCGATTCTCGGCGCCGAAGACGTGCTGAAATTCGCCGAGCTCCACGGGCTCAATTCACGGGAGACGCAACTGGTCGCCTGGCTGGTACGCCAGCATCTCTTGATGTCGGTAACCGCCCAGCGCCGCGATATTCAGGACCCGGAGGTCATTAAACAGTTTGCCGAAGAAGTGCAGACAGAAAACCGACTGCGCTATCTGGTATGCCTGACCGTCGCCGATATCTGCGCCACCAACGAAACGCTGTGGAATAGCTGGAAGCAAAGCCTGCTGCGCGAACTCTATTTCGCCACCGAAAAACAGCTGCGCCGCGGTATGCAAAGTACGCCGGATATGCGCGAACGCGTACGCCACCATCAGCTGCAGGCGCTGGCGCTGTTGCGCATGGACAATATCAATGAAGAGGCGCTACACCAAATCTGGAACCGCTGCCGGGCGAACTACTTTGTGCGGCACACGCCGAATCAGCTCGCCTGGCACGCCCGCAACCTGCTGAAGCACGATCTCAGTAAGCCGATGATCCTGCTGAGTTCACGGGCCACCCGCGGCGGCACCGAGATCTTCATCTGGAGTCCGGACCGCCCTTACCTGTTCGCCGCCGTCTGCGGCGAGCTGGATCGGCGCAACCTCAGCGTTCACGATGCGCAGATCTTCACCACCCGCGATGGCATGGCGATGGATACCTTTATCGTCCTTGAACCCGACGGCAGCCCGCTTTCCGCCGATCGCCACGAAGCGATTCGTCACGGTCTGGAGCAGACGATAACCCAACGCAGCTGGGAGCCGCCGGCCCCGCGTCGTCAGGCGGCGAAACTACGCCACTTTTCCGTCGCCACTGAAGTGAATTTTCTGCCGACCCATACCGACAGAAAATCATTTCTTGAGCTCATTGCGCTCGATCAGCCAGGGCTGCTCGCCCGCGTCGGCCAGGTGTTTGCCGACCTCGGAATATCGCTTCACGGAGCCCGAATTACGACAATTGGTGAGCGAGTAGAAGATTTATTTATAATCGCCACCGCCGACCGGCGTGCCCTTAATAATGAGCTGCAACAAGAAGTGCAACAACGGTTGACAGAGGCCCTCAATCCAAACGATAAAGGGTAACGTATTTTTTTTAAGTGAATGGAAAGAAACAATGCAGCAGTTACAGAACGTTATTGAGTCCGCCTTTGAGCGTCGCGCCGACATCACGCCGGCAAATGTGGATACCGTAACCCGCGAAGCGGTTAACCAGGTTATTGCCCTGCTGGATTCCGGTGCGCTGCGCGTCGCTGAGAAGATCGATGGTCAGTGGGTAACGCATCAATGGCTGAAGAAAGCGGTACTGCTCTCTTTCCGTATTAACGATAACCAGGTTATCGATGGTGCGGAAAGCCGCTACTTCGATAAAGTTCCGATGAAATTCGCCGACTACGACGAAGCGCGCTTCCAGAAAGAAGGCTTCCGCGTAGTGCCGCCGGCTGCCGTCCGCCAGGGCGCGTTCATCGCACGCAATACCGTGCTGATGCCGTCCTACGTCAACATCGGCGCTTACGTTGATGAAGGCACCATGGTTGATACCTGGGCCACCGTCGGCTCTTGTGCACAGATCGGTAAAAACGTTCACCTGTCCGGCGGCGTTGGCATCGGCGGGGTTCTCGAACCGCTGCAGGCTAACCCGACTATCATCGAAGATAACTGCTTCATCGGCGCGCGTTCTGAAATCGTTGAAGGCGTTATCGTTGAAGAAGGCGCGGTAATCTCCATGGGCGTGTACATCGGCCAGAGCACCAAAATCTACGACCGCGAAACCGGTGAAGTCCATTACGGCCGCGTGCCGGCGGGCTCGGTTGTCGTTTCCGGCAACCTGCCGTCGAAAGATGGCAAATACAGCCTGTACTGTGCGGTGATCGTGAAAAAGGTTGATGCGAAGACCCGCGGTAAGGTCGGCATCAACGAACTGCTGCGCACCATCGACTAAGCAGAACAAAAAGCGGGAGATATCCCGCTTTTTTTATATCTGACGCTGGCGAAGATGGATTTTTTCGTTAATTATTCAATGGTTATGATGATATCAAAGGTACCGTTATGTACGATAATCTGAAAAGTCTTGGCATTACCAATCCTGATGAAATCGATCGCTATAGCCTGCGCCAGGAAGCTAACAACGACATCCTGAAGATCTATTTCCAGAAAGATAAAGGCGAATTCTTCGCCAAAAGCGTGAAGTTTAAATACCCACGCCAGCGTAAAACCGTGGTCGCCGACGGCGTCGGTCAGGGCTACAAAGAGGTGCAGGAGATAAGCCCGAACCTGCGCTATGTGATCGACGAGCTGGACCAGCTCTGCCAGCGCGATCGCACAGAAATCGACCTCAAGCGTAAGATCCTTGACGATTTACGCCATCTGGAAAGCGTGGTCACCAATAAGATCAGCGAAATTGAAGCCGATCTGGAAAAGCTGACGCGTAAATAAATCAGCCTGATAGGGCCAGCGACTGGCCCTCTTCCCCTGCCCCATCCCCTGTTTCCTTAGCCGTAGATCATCTTCGCCATCAGCAAACCTCAGTTATCCCTCACTGACATCATTTCACATCACAACCCTATCCATATGAATTACTTAAAATTTCATTTCGTTTATGTTCAGTTTCCGCTTAAAAGGAGATAGCTCTATGACACAGGAAATTGAACAAAAATGTTATACCCTGCCATCGGCCCCCTGGCTGGATAAAGCCGGTTTTGAAAAAGGGCGGCAGCACGATCGTCAGGCGCTGGGGTTTATTCTACCCGCCAATACCGTACTGCAAATTCGACAAACCGATCTCAGCAACGGCATCTCGACCCTGCGCCTGCTCTGCGACGATACCGCGCTGGAGAAAACCTGCGCCCTGACCACCAATTGGAAAACGATCAGCACCACCGTCGATTCCGTCCCTTTTATCGATACATTATTTACCGACAGCCCCTGCGAGTTCTCCGTGGTTTACCAGCAACCCGCGACGACGAAACCGCTCCCCAGCTGGAAATCAGGGCAATCTGAAGAGGCGTTTTTCCTTGGCTGGGAGAATAATAAATCATCGTTCGCGCTGATTGATTTGGATGTTATCAACCTGCTGCTACCCTATGCCGACCGCGATAATGCGCTGAAAGCGGGATTAGCGGCATTACACCGTTTCTATAATCACCTTTTCACCTGTTATAACGAGTGGGCCGGGCTAAGCAATAATCCAGATTCACAATGGAATCAGGATGTTGCTAACCGCTATTTTCTGCGGGCGGATAAACATGGCGTCGGCGCGGCCTATTATAATAGCAGCTGGTGCGCGCAAACCGCCGCAACGGTGGGCGAAGGCTGGCTGGATAACGTCGCCACGCAGTGGGTTATCCTGCATGAAATTGGCCACGGCTATCAGGGTAAATTTATGCAAGATCCCACGCTGTCCGTCAGCGAAGTGTGGAACAATATTTACGCCTCCTTTTATCAACAGCTCACGCTGAGTCAGGATAATCATCTCTATACCGATGGCTGGTTATACAACTATGGGCAGTTGGCCGTGCAAGAAGCACAGCTGATAAACTATATTACCGATAAGACGCCGGTCACCAGTTGGGGTTTGCGTCCTCGCCTGCAATTCCTGATGCTGATGTTATTCAAAGCAGGCGCCAACGCTTTCCGCGTCTTTAACCAGAATTATCGCCAACTCGCCAACAGCGATGGCTTCCAGCCGACCGATCATCAGCTTGCCGATATGCTGGCAACCGCCATTGCTACCTCTGCGGGATATGATGTGACGCCGTTTATCGATCTCTGCGGTTTAACGCTGAAGCACGCCACCCGGGAAAATATCGTTTCACTGGCGACAAAACCGCTCTATCCACTGTATCGTTTTCTGCCGCAAAGCGAGTGGGATAGCGCGCGCCAGCAGTTAGGGCTGGATTCCTTCTTCTGGCTGGTGGATAACAGCGAGCTGGCAATATTAGGTAAAACGGGGACGCTAACCCTGACGCTGAATATCGATCATCCGGAGCAAATTTACGGTCAGACGCTGACTATCAAGGATAATTGCGGTAACCATTATTCACTGGTTATTGATGGGGACGCCCTGACCCTGAAAGAGATGCCAATTGGCGTGTATCAGATTGAGCTTCCAAAAGGTCGTTCACAAAAATATCGCCCGGACATCAGCTATCTCACCGTAAAAGAAGGCGCCAACGCGGTTACCGTTAACTACATTCCACAAAACGATACCAGCGAACGTAACGTGAGAATAACCTTTTTAGGGCTTAGTGACGCGCCTTTCGCCCGCCTTGATATCGATTACGAAAATCAGCAGCTTATTCTTAATGTCACCAGCTCTACGCCGCACAGCTACTACCCTGGGGCATTGTATGCTGCGGTAAGCGTACTTTCCGCCAGTGGGGAAAAAGTATTCGAACGCAACATGACCGGTACCAATTGCGCCACAGGAAAAGTCGTTATCCCATTCAGTCCTCACTATCACCTGTACATTACTCACGTGGAACCTGGACGGCTGAAAGCTTCTCTCGGATATTTAACGCTGGTCGCACGCGAGAAATACCAGCTGATACGCATTGATGATAATGGTCTGTATAACTTTATCCTCAATAATAATCCGGCGGATGATTTACAGGCTATTTTCGAGCACAACGCCCAGGCGATCCGGAGCCAGCCCTCGCTGCTAGCGCAGGAAGAGTGCGTCTGTAAAAACGACCTCTGGCTGATGCTCCCTCATATTGAAGAACCCCAGCGCAGCCGCTTGCTGAAAGCCTATGCCGATGTCCTGCCCCTGGCTAATGACGATCCTGGCGAGCTGACGGGCAAAAGCGTGACGCTCAATCTCCGCGGTCAGGGCAATAACGAGTTTTGCCAGATCGTTATTGATAATAAACAGCGCGCGATGACGGTCGCCACGCGGGCCGGTACGCCGCACTCGTATTACGTCGCCCATACTTATGCCAGCATTACGGTCAGCGACGAGAACGATACGGTCGTTTATCAACGCAGCTATGCCGGCGCAACTAACAATCTGGCAAACAGTGAAACTATCGCTCTCGCGGAAGGGATGATCATCGATATTTTCCATGATGAAGCATTCCGCTCCAGCGCCACGAATGGCACAACCCAAAACGCCGTCCCCCTTAAGCAACATAACCGCTGGCGCGTGGTGAAAACGGGTCTCGAAGCCTTTGCGCTCGCACATGATGTGCCGGATGAGGAAGCCGCTGGTACAGAAGAGGAAACTCAGGAGGCCACCGCGCTGTATGGCGATTGCTTCAGCTGGCAGCTGCTTGGCGATGATGACGTGTGCTTTGCCGCGATGGAGCTGGATATTGGTAACAGTCTGCTGACCTTTACCGCGAGTCCAGTGGTGCCGAACAAGCACTTTACGACCACATACGCCACGGTCAATGTCTACAATACGCGCGGTTCGGTGGTGTATCGTCAGTCGATCAAAGGATCGTCGCAGCTGGGCGACTATGTTGATACCGCTATGCTGGAGGAAGGCTATACCATTGAAGTCTTCCATGCCGAAGCGGGAAATCGTTCCGTTATTATTAACCCGCTCAATGGCAATAGCTGGCAACAGTCCAATACCGTCACCTGGCAAGTGACCGCTCGCGGGCTACAGCGCCTGTAGTCCGTCATTTCCACTCCCGCCTCAGGCGGGAGTGTTTTTAGCGTTGCTCATCCAGCTGCAATGCAATGTACAACAGCAGACGGTCGTCAAAACTCCCGAGATCCAACCCGGTCAATTCCGAAATCCGATTGAGCCGATATTCCAGGGTATTACGATGAATAAACAGCGCCTTTGACGTGGCCAGCGGCTGCACGTTATGACGAAACCATGCCTGCAAGGTGCGGCGCAGCAGGCCGTTGTTATCCATCGCCTTCAGCCGCGTCAGCGGGCGCGCCAGCTCATTGGCCTGCCAGCCGCCGCGCAGGCTATCCAGCAGCACCGGCAGCATCAGATCCTGATAAAAATAGCTGCGGCTCTCCGGCATTCGCTGCTTACCTACCATCATCGTCGTGCGTGCGGTCCGATAAGAACGTGCGATACTGCCGGGTCCGGTAAAGAAATTACCTAACGCAACGCGGAACTGCAGCTGGCCGTTCTCTTTCATACGGGCAATCAGTTGCTCAACGCGCCTGCAGTGGTCATCGGCGTCCCAGCGGCCAAAGGCATTTAACGCTGGTTTCAATACCACCATCTCGGTCAGCGAGACAATCGCCACCAGGTTGTTGCGATCCGGCGTGGTCAGCGCCGTCTGCAGCTGCTGCAATTCCGCCATCGCGCTATCGACGCCAAGCTGGCCGCTATCGACCTCAATCATCGCCACCACCCGCGGCTGATTGAGGTCGATGCCCAGTCGCTGCGCCCACTCGTTGAGCGCCGGGGTATTTTCTTCCGCCTGAATCAGGTTCATGACCAGTTCTTCACGCAGGCGGCTGTCCTGCGCCAGCAAATGCATCAGTCGCGACTGTTCGAGCATCATCTCCGCGGTCATACACACCAGCTCACCATACTTGCGCAGCGATTCGGGCTCGCCGGTTAATCCAATTACGCCGACGATCTCCCCTTCAAGACGCAGCGGCAAATTAATCCCCTGACGTACGCCGTGCAGATGGCGAGCGACCGCATCATCAATATCAACCACCCGTCCCTGCGATAGCACCAGCAGCGCGCCTTCGTGCAATTCACCAATACGCTCGCGATCGCCGCTGCCGATAATGCGCCCGCGGGCATCCATTACGTTAATATTGGTATCAATGATGCGCATCGTTCGCGCCACGATATCCTGCGCCATTTTGGTATCAAGATGCCAGCCAGCCATGTAACCCTCCCCTGAGCAGGGCATCAGCATAAAAGAGTGACGAAGAGGACGCACTGTGCATATGCACAAAGCATGACAAAGAAGTATGGAGTTGTGGCGGGAATCACAGAACCGGCGGGTAGAATAAAAAAGCCCCCTTCCCATACCGGGAAAGGGGCATTCACGCTAGTATCAGTTACTGCATCAGCAGGTAGATAGAAGTATCACCACGCTGAATATTGAGCGCCAGAACAGACGGTTTCGCGTCGAAGATTTTGCGCAGGTCGGCGATGTTTTTCACCGGCTGCTGGTTAGCGCCGACAATGATGTCGCCTTTCTTCAGACCAATCTGCGCCGCCGGGGTGCCCGCTTTCACGTTGCTCACCACCACGCCTTTATCCTGGCCCTTGTTGCTCATTTCCGCGCCTTCAATACCGTTAAAGATGCTGCTGGAGTCAACCTGGTTCTGGTTGCTCTGCTGCAGTTCAACGGTAACGTTGACCGGCTTGCCGTCGCGCAGCAGGCCCAGCTCGACTTTGCTGCCGATAGGCATCGTACCGACCTGCGCACGCAGCGCCGCGAAGCTGCTGATCGGCTTGCCGTTCAGGGTAGTAATCACGTCGCCGGCTTTAATACCCGCTTTCGCCGCCGCAGAGCCCGGCATCACCTGGCTTACGAACGCGCCGCGCTGGGCATCGACTTTCATCGCCTTCGCCAGCTCGGAGTTCAGCTCGGTACCCATGATTCCCAGTTCGCCGCGTTTCACCTGGCCAAACTTGACCATCTGCTCGGTCAGGTTTTTCACCATGTTGCTCGGGATAGCAAAGCCGATACCGATGTTGCCGCCGTCCGGTGCAAGGATCGCGGTGTTGATACCGATCAGCTCACCGTTGAGATTCACCAGCGCGCCGCCGGAGTTACCGCGGTTAATAGCCGCATCGGTCTGGATGAAGTTTTCATAGTTTTCCACGTTCAGGCCGCTACGGCCCAAGGCGGAGACGATACCGGAGGTCACGGTTTCGCCGAGGCCAAACGGGTTACCGATAGCCACGGTGTAATCGCCGACGCGCAGCGCGTCAGAGTCGGCAAGCTTAATCGCCGTCAGGTTCTTCGGATCCTGAATTTGAATCAGCGCGATGTCGGAGCGCGGATCTTTACCAACGACTTTCGCGTCGAATTTACGGCCATCGCTCAACTGAACTTTAATCGTGGTGGCATTATCGACCACATGGTTGTTGGTCACCACGTAGCCTTTGGCCGCATCAATGATGACCCCGGAACCGAGCGCCATAAATTTCTGCTGCTGCGCGTTATCGCCAGGCGCGCCCTGGCCGCCGCCCTGACAGAATGGGGAGCTCTGGAATGGCGAACCGTCCTGGCAGAACGGCGAGTTGTCACCGAAGAACTGCTGGAAGTTACGCGGCATCCGCGGCGTGTTAACAGTCGTGCTGCCTTCAACGTTGATGCTCACCACAGACGGCATCACTTTTTCCAGCATCGGCGCCAGGCTCGGCATCTGCTGCGCAGTGGTCGCCGAGGAAGCCGTTTCAGCCGCGCTCGCAGAGAGCGGGGACAACGCCAGACCTAAACTCAGAGCCAGAGCACTCATTGCTAACGTGGTTTTTTTCATAGGTTTCAATCTCAATTTCAAATTTCGGATAACGAAAAAGTTGCTGTGTACGCACTCTCAGAGTCATTTTATAGCGCGAAGTTCCAGAGTTAAGTTTCGGTAAAAGTAAAAATTTATTGTCCGTCTTTACAAAACTCAGACTTATTCCACCGCCATCAGACGACGATATTCATCCCACGCATACAAATCCGTCATTCCGCTGATATAGTCCTGAATCAATCGACAACGGTAATAATACTCCAGCACGGGATATTCTTCGGTATCGCGCGAAAGCTTATTTACCGCCTCCACATAAGCCAACCGATGTCGGGTTGAGAGTTTCTGGAACAATCTCGAAGCAATAGGCAAACTGCGTACCCGCTCTTGTTCCACCAATTGGCTGAACTCCTCCAGCGATAATTTCAGCAGTGGCTCGTAGATATCCAACAGCCCGCTGATAACGCGGTAGCCCTGTAATTCCAGCTGTTCAACATCAGGATGGCTAAACACCTGTTTTATGGCGACGTTTTTATAAAGTTCAAGTAGCTGACTACAATCACTATCGTCCTCTAACAGCGCATGATTAAAGTCGCCGCTAAAAATGGCCGGTAAGTTTTCGATAAATCGATGCGCCGCATAAGGCACCAGTTTATTCAGCGTATTGACCCGTAAATACATAAAGAACTGATCTTCAGTGCTGCGGCTGAGTGAATTAGCGCGCGATTTCTCCCACGCGTTTTCTACGACTTGTGCGAACAGCGATCCTTTTTCATGAACGCCCCATGCGTCATACAGATGCTGATACAATTGCTCCGCGCTGAATATCCTTTTTTCCACCGCATCTTCGAGGTCAGCAACACAATATGAGATATCATCGGCAGCTTCCATAATCCACGTTAATGGGAAACGATTGTAAGGCGCCAGATCCAATTCTTTACGCAGCCGTGCGATATACTCTTCTTCGGCTAAATAATAACCAGGCTTTTTCATTAAATAGCTATGGCTGGCTGGCGTCTCTCCCCGCCACCACGCCGGTCGCGTATATTTGAGGATACAGCCGACCTGGGTCCAGGTCAGATTCATACGCATCAGCGTGTGCACCAGCCGGATCCCCTGCGCATTACCTTCAAAGCAGCACAAATCCTGACGCACTTTACGCCGCAGTTCGTTGAGCAACCCTTCGCCGTCGTGCAGACGCAGCGCGTCAACCTGGCAGCGATCCTGGCTTAACGGCTGGCTGGCGGCATCTTTCGGCGCTAGCCGTTTGCTGAACCAATCGTTAATTGCCGCTTCGCCAAAATGGCCAAATGGTGGATTGCCGATATCGTGCATCAGGCAGGCCATCTCCACCACGCTTTCAAACGGGCCGCTCAGTTCATCCAGACCGTAGCGTTCCAGCAGCTTTTGCTCCTTCAGGCGGCTTAGCACCTCTTTGGCGATGTAGCGCCCGACCTGCTGGACTTCGAGCGAATGGGTGAGACGTGTGCGGACCGCCGCGTTGCGCTCAAGTGGAAAGACCTGGGTTTTTTGCTGCAGCCGCCGGATAGCCGGAGAATTGATAATGCGCCCGCGATCGCTTTCAAACACCCGCAGGATCTCGCGTTCCGTCTCTACCCCCTGCGGCGAACGGTAGCGCCGACGCCAGTGAATCTTGTTGCGAAAATCAATATTTGCCATAGCCTCTCCCGCGCGAGCAATACGCTTCCCCTTAAGCGCATGATAGACTATGCAGCTAATCCTGACATATCGCGAGTAAATCTATGAAAATTGGCATTATTGGCGCCATGGAAGAGGAGGTTACTCTTCTGCGCGACAAAATCGAGAACCGCCAGACTATCTCTATCGGCGGTAGCGAAATCTACACCGGCCAACTTCACGGTACCGAGGTTGCTCTGCTGAAATCCGGCATTGGTAAAGTGGCAGCCGCCATGGGCGCGACCCTGTTGCTGGAGCGCTGCAAGCCGGATGTGATTATCAATACCGGTTCCGCGGGCGGTCTGGCGCCGACGCTGAAAGTCGGCGACATCGTGGTCTCTGACGAAGCGCGTTATCACGATGCCGACGTCACCGCGTTTGGCTATGAATACGGCCAACTGCCGGGCTGTCCGGCGGGTTTCAAAGCTGATGACAAACTGATTGCCGCCGCGGAAACCTGCATCAAAGCGCTGAATCTCAACGCCGTTCGCGGGCTGATTGTCAGCGGTGACGCATTCATCAACGGCTCGGTAGGGCTGGCGAAAATCCGCCACAACTTCCCGCTGGCCGTTGCCGTAGAGATGGAAGCGACCGCCATCGCCCACGTCTGCCATAACTTCAGTATTCCATTTGTGGTGGTACGAGCAATCTCTGACGTCGCTGACCAGCAGTCGCATCTCAGCTTCGACGAGTTCCTCGCCGTTGCCGCCAAGCAGTCCACCCTGATGGTGGAAAATCTGGTGCAGAACCTGGCGCGTGGCTAAGTCGCTACAGAAGGCGTTAACCGCCCTGCTGTTACTCGCCCCGGCGTGGCTTTTCGCCGCGCCGCGGGTGGTGACGCTCTCCCCGGCCAACACCGAATTGGCCTTTGCTGCCGGCATTACGCCGGTCGGCGTCAGCAGTTATTCCGACTACCCTCCCGCCGCGGCTAAAATCGAACAAGTCGCCAGCTGGCAGGGAATGAACCTTGAACGTATTGTCGCTCTGAAGCCCGATCTGGTGCTGGCGTGGCGCGGCGGCAATGCCGAACGCCAGGTCAATCAGCTCAGTTCACTGGGAATCAAGGTTATCTGGGTCGAAACGGGTTCGATTGAGCAAATCATTAGCGCTCTGCGGATGCTGGCGCCGTGGAGCCCGCAGCCGGAAAAAGCCCGTCAGGCCGCGCAGGCGATGCAAGACGATTACCAGGCGCTAAAAGCCCGCTATGCCACCGTGCCGAAAAAGCGCGTATTTTTACAGTTCGGCGCCAACCCGCTGTTCACCAGCAATAGCGCCTCGATCCAGAATCAAGTATTGAGCCTGTGCGGCGGAGAAAATATTTTTGCCGCCAGCCGCGTTCCCTGGCCGCAGGTCAGCCGCGAACAGGTGCTGTCACGGCATCCGCAGGCTATCGTCATCACCGGCGACGCCAGTAAAATCCCCGCCGTGGATCGCTATTGGCAAAATCAGCTCACAATTTCGCTCATCGCCTTACATAGCGACTGGTTTGAACGCGCGGGCCCACGTATTATCCTTGCCGCAAAACAACTCTGTACTGCGCTTGAGCAGGTAAAATAACCGCCTGGCAGCAGGCTTATAGCGGGAACTGACGATGCTTGTCTATTGGCTGGATATTATTGGCACAGCCGTATTTGCTATCTCCGGCGTATTGCTGGCGGGAAAATTACGCATGGACCCTTTCGGCGTGCTGGTATTAGGCGTGGTTACCGCCGTGGGCGGCGGGACGATCCGCGATATGGCGCTGGCCAATGGCCCGGTGTTCTGGGTTAAGGACCCTACCGATCTGGTCGTGGCGATGGTCACCAGTATGTTAACGATTCTGCTGGTACGCCAGCCACGGCGCATGCCGAAATGGGTACTGCCGGTATTAGATGCCGTCGGCCTGGCGGTGTTTGTCGGCATCGGCGTGAATAAAGCCTTTATTGCCCATACCGGCCCGCTGGTAGCTATTTGCATGGGCGTGGTCACCGGCGTCGGCGGCGGGATTATCCGCGACGTGCTGGCGCGAGAAATTCCGATGATTCTGCGCACCGAAATCTATGCCACCGCCTGCATTGTCGGCGGTATCGTGCACGCGACGGCGCACTACACCTTTCAGCTGTCGCTGGAAAACTCGGCGATGTTAGGGATGGTGGTGACGCTGGTAATACGCCTGGCGGCGATTCGCTGGCACCTCAAGCTGCCGACCTTTGCGTTGGATGATAACGGACGGTAATAAAAGCAAAACGGTAACCTCATGGTTACCGTTTTTCGTATTCGTTGCTCTCTGTGGCAAAGAGCTAGTGTGACTACCTTTAAACGCTGAACGAGGAGCCGCAGCCGCAGGTGCTTTTCGCATTCGGGTTGGTCACGATGAAACGCGAACCTTCCAGACCTTCGGTATAGTCGACGGCGCCGCCAACCAGATACTGCAGGCTCATTGGGTCAACCACCAGGCCGACACCCTGTTTCTCGATAGTCATATCGCCTTCGTTGACCTGATCGTCAAAGGTAAAGCCATACTGGAAACCGCTGCAACCGCCGCCGGTGATGTACACGCGCAGTTTCAGGTTCGGATTGTCTTCATCCGCAATCAGATGTTTTACTTTGTTCGCTGCGGCTTCGGTGAACTCCAGCGGCAACGCTACGTCATCACTCATTTTTTGCTCCCATTAATACTTCCGGCCGATTAAAGAATAACCGGACCTTTTGAGCCATTATCTAATACCCTGGTAAATCGTTCAAGTATTCTCCCGGGGTACCTGCTGCGCTTTCGCCGCCTCTTCGGCCTTCTGTTTCGCCAGAGTACGCTGCAGAATGGTCGAATACAAAGGTTTACCGCCGAGGAACTGCGCCAATAGTGTTGCCCCAAGGCAAGTAATAATCATTGGCAAAATGAGCTGATAGTTATCGGTCATCTCCAGCACCAGCACAATCCCGGTAAGCGGGGCGCGTACCGAAGCCGCCAGCAATGCCCCCATCCCGGCGATAGCGAAGGTACCGGCATCCAGATGATAGGACGGAAACAGCGGGATGGCAGCCATGCCGAATGCCGTCCCCAGCAGCGTGCCGAGCGCCAGCATCGGGGCGAAAATCCCCCCCGGCGCGCCGGAAGAGAAGCACAGCAACGTGGTGATGACGCGCGCAATAAAAATGAACAGCAGCAGCCCAACCGAGAAGTTACCGGCTGCAGCGATGGGGATCAGATTAAAGCCGCCGCCCACCGCCGTTGGCTGCATCAGGCCCAGCAGACCGCACAGCCCGCCGATAAGCCCGCCAATCAACACCCATTTTTTGATATTGCCGCCATGGAGACGCTGGAACATATCCTGCGTCCGCAGCACCAGAGCATTAAACAATGGCCCGAAACAACCGAAGATCATGCCCAGCACCAGATACAACCACAGGGTATTCACCGGCGCATTGCTCAGTTTGCCGACTTCGATAATCGCCCCTTCGCCGTTAAAAATGCGAAATACAATGCTCGACATGATCACGCCGGTAAACACGGCTTTAATCGAAATCAGATTGTAGCGGAACTGCGGGCGCATCTCTTCGATGATAAACAGGATCCCCGCCAGCGGCGCGTTGAAGGCCGCGGAGAGGCCCGATGCCGCACCGGTAGCCAACAGCGTGTGCCGCGCTTCCGGGCTGCGCAGACGAAACACATCCACCACCATGCGCCCAATATTACCGCCAAGCTGCACCATCGGCCCTTCGCGCCCCAGCACCATCCCGGCGCCCAGGGTTCCCATGCCGCCGATGAATTTTACCGGCAGCACGCGCCACCAGCGAACCGGGCGCAGCTCTTCCAGCGCGCCTTCGATTTCCGGAATCCCGGAACCGCCGGCTTCCGGCGCAAAGCGGCGCACCAGAAAATAACCGACCATCGCCAGCAGCGCCGACAGGATAAAGGCCAGCGGCCAGACGAGGTACCAGTGGTCCGCCACCTGCACCAGGGCGCCAATTCGCTGGTTCTGTACCCAGTTCACGCTCTTTTCAAACGCCACGCCCACCAGCCCGGCCAGCGTGCCGACTACCGCCGCCATCAACAATACCGCCAGCGGCGTTTTGTCGCGTTGAATTAACCGGCGGACCGCATCGCTACGGCGCACGCGAACAAACTGATGTGCTTCAAAAGAGGGAGTTTCTGCTTTCATGCCATTATCATTTATTGGTAATACAAATGAGAAGAGAGGCATTCTAGCCGCCTCCGCGCCGCGCGTCGCCAAAAAATTGTTTCGTCTACTTAATGTTTCAATTGGGCAAAACTTTCATAACCTTCATGGAATAACTTAGAATAGCCCGATAACTTTATTCACGAACCAGGATCCTGGCCATGAGCAAATCTGAAAATCTGTATAACGCCGCCCGCGAACTTATCCCCGGCGGCGTCAACTCGCCGGTCCGCGCCTTTACTGGCGTCGGCGGCACCCCGCTGTTTATTGAACGTGCGGATGGCGCCTACCTGTACGATGTCGATGGTAAAGCTTATATCGATTATGTCGGTTCCTGGGGCCCAATGGTGCTGGGTCACAACCACCCGGCCATTCGTAACGCGGTGATTGAAGCGGCAGAGCGCGGGTTAAGCTTCGGCGCGCCAACCGAAATGGAAGTCAAAATGGCGGAACTGGTTACTGAACTGGTACCGACCATGGATATGGTGCGCATGGTAAACTCCGGCACCGAAGCCACCATGAGCGCCATTCGCCTGGCGCGCGGCTTCACCGGCCGCGACAAAATCATCAAGTTTGAAGGATGCTACCACGGCCATGCCGACTGCCTGCTGGTGAAAGCCGGCTCCGGCGCGCTGACCCTCGGCCAGCCGAACTCGCCGGGCGTACCGGCCGATTTCGCGAAGCATACCCTGACCTGCACCTATAACGATCTTGCTTCGGTTCGCGCGGCGTTTGAACAGTATCCGCAGGATATCGCCTGTATCATCGTTGAACCGGTGGCCGGCAATATGAACTGCATTCCGCCGCAGCCGGAGTTCCTGCCGGGCCTGCGCGCGCTGTGTGACGAATTCGGCGCGTTGCTGATTATTGACGAAGTGATGACCGGCTTCCGCGTCGCGCTGGCCGGCGCCCAGTCTTATTACGGCGTGGAGCCGGATCTGACCTGTCTGGGTAAAATCATCGGCGGCGGTATGCCGGTGGGCGCTTTCGGCGGCCGCCGCGAGGTCATGGACGCGCTGGCGCCGACCGGTCCGGTATACCAGGCCGGTACGCTGTCAGGCAACCCTATCGCCATGGCCGCAGGCTTCGCCTGCTTAAGCGAAGTGGCGCAGCCGGGCGTGCATGAAACCCTGACCGAGCTGACCAATCAACTGGCGGATGGCCTACTGAACGCGGCGCGCGAAACCGGGATCCCGCTGGTGGTGAATAATGTCGGCGGCATGTTCGGTATCTTCTTTACCGATGCCGAAACCGTCACCTGCTATCAGGACGTGGTGAAGTGCGATGTTGAACGTTTCAAGCGTTTCTTCCACCTGATGCTGGAAGAAGGGGTTTACCTCGCCCCGTCGGCGTTTGAAGCCGGCTTTATGTCCGTCGCCCATAGCGAAGAGGATATCAACAACACTATCGACGCCGCGCGTCGGGTGTTTGCCAAGCTGTAAGGTACTTGAATGCCTGGTGGCGCAGGGATTTTCCCGGAGGCGGCGCATTGCGCCTTATCCGGGCTACCAAATCGCGCAGAGCCGTAGCCCCGGTAAGCGCTAGCGCCACCGGGGATGTTCCCGGAGGCGGCGCGCTGCGCCTTATCCGGGCTACCAAATCGAGCGGCGCTGTAGCCACCGGGGATGTTGAGACAATCGGGATCGTTAGCGGCTCTGCTTTCTCAGCAAATAGATAAAATACGGCGCGCCGATAAACGTCGATAACAAACCTGCCGGGATTTGGTAAGGGAACATGATCATTCGCCCGCACCAGTCGGCGAACACCAGCAGCATCCCGCCAATCAGCCCGGAAATCACCATATGCGGCATCGTCCGGCGGAATCCCATCATCCTCGCAATGTGCGGCGCCATTAAACCAACGAAACTTAACGGCCCAATGGTTAGCGTCGCCGTTGCCGTCAGGCTCGCCGCCAGCAGCAGCAACCCAATACGCGATGGCGTCAACGCCATCCCTACCGCTCGCGCCGCCTCGCCGCCGAGCGGCAGGATGGTCAGCCAGCGGCGGCAGAGCGGCGCCAGCGCCAATAGCGCCAGCATTACCACCCCGCTACGCAGCACCATCTCCGGCGTCGCGCTATAGGTCGAACCGGACATCCACGTCAGGATCTGCGCCATTCGCGGATCGCCGCTGGCCTGCAACATCATCAATAGCATGGTGAAGGCGGTACTCAACGCCATCCCCGCCAGCAACATCCGGTGCGGCGAGAATCCCCCGCGCCCGGCGGCAACCAGGATAACCAGCAGCGTCGCCGCCGCGCCAAGACTGCCGGCTGGCAGCAGCCAGATAAAGGCGTTGCCCGGCACAAAGAACAGCATCAATACCACGCCAAACGCCGCGCCAGAACTGATACCCAGCACTTCCGGGCTGGCCATCGGGTTACCGGTCAGGCGTTGAATAATGCAACCCGCGACGGCCAGCATCACCCCGGCGAACAGCGCCGAGAACACCCGCGGCCAGCGCCAGGGCATCAATTGCTCCAGCAGATCGCCGCTGGCCCACTGCCACCCCTGCGCATCGCGGCCAAAGGTCAGCGCGGCGGTTACCGCCAACAGCATCAGCGCCAATCCGCCCAGCGCGAACCACTGCACGTTGCGGCGCTCAATCAGCGCTTTATCGCCGCCATTCATCACCGGCGCGCTGATGCTACGCAGCCGCGGCAGCAGCCACAGTAATAAAGGCGCGCCAATCAGCGCGGTGACTGACCCGGTCGACACCTCCCGCCATACCCGGCTGAGCCAGAGAATAATTTGGTCGGAAAGCCACAGGATCAACGCGCCAAGTAGCGCCGCCAGCACCAGCCGCGATAGCAGGCGGCGGGCGCCGAGCATTTTCGCCAGCAGCGGCGCGAACAGACCGATAAAGCCGATAATACCGACCGCGTTGACCAGCAGCGCGCTTATTACTATCGCCAGGGTCAAGACGCCAAGGCGCGCCAGAGAGAGCGCCAGCCCGAGATTCCGCGCCACGCCATCATCCAGCCCCATCAACGTTAACGGGCGTAGCAACAGCAGCGTCAACATCGCGCCGCCAAGCAGCTGCGGCCACAGGCGCTGCGCCACGCTCCAGTCGGTCTGCGTCAACGTCCCGGTACTCCACAGGAACATGCTTTGCAGCTGGTCGTGATGGAAAATCACCATCAGCTGATTGACCGCGCCGCAATAGAGACTCACCACCAGACCGGCCAGAATCAGCGTCACCGGCGACAGACGTTTGCCCCACGAAACGCCGAACACCAGCGCGCCGACCAGACAAGCGCCTGCCAGCGCGGCAAACTGCGACGCCAGCACGCCGGGGATCGCCCATAGCGTCGTCACCGTCATTCCAAGCTGCGCGCCGGTGGCGACGCCGAGCGTGGTCGGCTCCGCCAGCGGGTTACGCAGCACCTGCTGGAACAGTACGCCAACGAGCCCCAGCCCGGCGCCGACCAGCAGCGATACAGCCAGCCTCGGCAGCAGGCTGTAATGGAACAGCATCTGGGCGATATTATCGCTATCCGGCTGCCACAGCGCCTGACGCCACTGCGCGTAAGGTAAAGCAACCTGAAGGTTGATGATGCTCAGCGCGAAAGCGGCAACCAGCAACACGACCAACAGGATAATGGCTAACGGCGAGAAACGCGCGTTCATACCGCCCTCCCCTGCGCATCGGCCAGTACGCGGGCGAAATGCATCGCCGACAGCGTCGCGCCATAGAACCATACCGCCGGAAGGCGCTGGAAACGCCCGGCGCGCACGAAAGGCATCGCCTGCCACAGCGGGGTCGCCATCATCTGGGCCATCTCCCGATCGTTGCCGTGATCGAAACAGATAACATCGGCCTCTTTAAATTCCGCCAGCCGATCGATGCCTACGGTGATACTGCCCCAGAATGCCGCTTCACCGCGCCAGGCGTTTTTGATGCCAAAACGATCGAGCACTTCCTGGAACAGGCAGTTCTCGCCGAATACCAGCACATGTCGGGCATCAAGTAGCGAAATCATCAGCAGCGGGCGATCGCCACGGTCGGCAAATCGCGGACGCAGGCTTTCCATCAACGCGTCGAACTCCGCCAGATGGCGCTTCGCCTGCTGCTGTTTACCCAGCAGATCGGCCATTTCCAGCAGCGAACGCTGAGCCATCGCCAGCGGCCGTTTGCCGTCGCTGAAGGTGAAACCGCGACCGGGCGCGATACGCGCCAGCTTTTCCGGCGACGGGCCATAGCCTGCCGACCAGACGATAAACGACGGTTTCATCTGCGTCAGTAATTCAAGATTGGGTTCAGTGCGCAGGCCGACATCAATCACCGAGGCGGGTAACGCCGGCTCATTGACCCACAGGTTATAGTTGGGAATGTCTGCCACGCCGTAGGGCGTAACGCCGAGCGCCAGCAGCAGTTCGGCCGGCAGCCACTCCAGCGCGACGACGCGCTGCGGGTCAACGTTCGCCGCCTGCGCGCCGCGCATCTGCCACAGCAGCGGCGACAGCGCCATTGCCGTCAACAGGCGCCGGCGTGAGAAGAAGTTCGAATTTTCCATCAATAGACAAAACTTACCGGCGCTGCGCCCGCCGGGTGCGGCAGGATCCCCATCGGGATGCCGTAGATTTGCTCCAGCGTTTCGCTGCGCATCAGCTCCGCGGGCGTCCCCTGGGCGATCATTTCACCGCCGCGCAGCGCGACCAGATAATCGCAATAGCGGGCGGCCATATTAATATCGTGCAGGACCGCGATCACCGTCAGGCCGCGCTGCTGGCTGAGACGATGCACCAGCGCCAGCACATCGACCTGGTGGGCGATATCCAGCGCCGACGTCGGTTCATCAAGCAGCAAACAGCGGCTGTCCTGCGCCACCAGCATGGCGATCCACGCGCGCTGGCGCTCGCCGCCGGAAAGACTGTCCACCAGCCGATGCGCCAGCGGTTTCAGCCCCACCAGCGCAATCGCCTCTTCTACTTTTTGGCGATCCGCCACGCCGAAGCGCCCCAGCGCGCCGTGCCACGGATAGCGGCCAATCGCCACCAGTTCGCGCACCGTCATCCCTTCCGCCGCCGGCAGTTGTTGCGGCAGATAGGCCACTTTGCGGGCAAACGCCTTGCTGCTCCAGCTGTCCAGCGGCTGGCCGTCCAGCAACACATCGCCTTCGGAAGGCGGCTGATGGCGGCCAAGCATTTTCAGTAACGTGGATTTGCCGGAACCGTTATGGCCAATCAGGCCAGTGACTTTTCCTGCCGGGAAGGTCAACGAAAGGGGATGAAGCAGCGTGCGGCCAGGCACGCGAAAGGTCACGCGATTTAACGCAAACGTCGTCTCAGAGTGCGGAGTCTGTTCCTGCATAGCAACAACCTGATATTGGGCGCAGCGAACCGCGCCCGTGAGTAGTTAGAAGCGGAAGGTTGCGGTAGCAACAACCTGACGTTCCGCTCCCCAGTAGCATGCGTACTCGCTATAGCAGCTGGAGACATATTCGCGGTCAAACAGGTTGTTGACGTTGACGCCGACCGAAGACCCCGGCAGACCAAAGCGCGCCAGATCGTATTTCACCGTCGCATCCATCAGCGCATAACCGGCCACATTGAAGGAGTCATTTTTCTTACCGGTGCTGGTGTCATTTTTGTAGTAGCTGACTGTAGAACCGATATAACGCGCGCCCGCGCCAATGGTCAACCCGCTGAGCGCAGTTTCGTGGAAGGTGTAATCCGCCCACAGTGAGGCCATATTACGCGGCACTTCCGCCGGGCGCTTGCCTTCGAAAACGGTGTCGTGGGTGTACTCGGCATCGGTGTAGCTATACGCCGCGGTCAGGTTGATATTGGCATTGACCGCCGCTTTCGCCTCCAGCTCAAAGCCGCGGGAGCGGATTTCACCGGTTTGTACGCTGAACAGTCCGGTCGGATCGTTCGGGTCTGCCGTCAGGTTCTTATCTTTAGTCAGCTGATAGACCGCCGCGGTTACCACCACCGGCATATCTTTCGGCACATACTTCACGCCGGCTTCATACTGCTTTCCGCGCGACGGATCGAACGGCTTGCCGGTGCTATTGGAACCCGATACCGGTTCGAACGATTCGCTGTAGCTGAAGTACGGGGAGATGCCGTTATCAAATAGATAGTTGATACCGCCGCGCCAGCTGAACTGCTGGTCGTGATTCTCCGCCATGCTGCTGGTGGAACGGGTGAAGGTAGACGTGGTGGCGTAATCGTAACGACCGCCTAAGGTCATCACCCACTTATCCCACTCCATCTGATCCTGCGCGTACAGCCCCGTCTGCTCCATACGGTTAAGGACCGCATACGGGAAGTTGACGTTCACGTTTGGATTGCCGTACTGCGGATTGGTCATGCTAATGGCATCGGCCGTACCGTAATCTGCATCAACGTCGTTACGCATCCGCGAGTAGTCGACGCCGGTCAGCAGCGTGTGATTCACCGCGCCGGTGGCGAAATCAGACTGCAGTTGCGTATCAACGGTAAAGGTATTCAGGTGCTCATCGGAACGCACGTAGGCACGATTGATTTTCCCCGGCTCCTGGTAACCATTGCCGTAGACCGAACGATACAGCGTATGCACGTCGGCATAGCGCAGGTTCTGACGTACGGTAAAGGTGTCATCGAACTGGTGGGAGAAACTATAGCCAACCATCTGCTGGCGACGCGCCATCTTGTTATCGGACTCGCCTTCGTTGAAATCGGTCGGCAGCTTGTGGGCCTTACCGTTGGCATCGTAATACGGCACCACGGTGCCTTCACGCGGCAGCCAACCGTAATAGCCGGCATACGGGTCATTCTGGAAGTTGCTGAGGAAGGTGAAATCGGTTTTATCATCCGGACGCCAGCTGAAAGACGGAGCGACGGCGTAACGGGTCGATTTCGCCATCTGCTGCTGCGCATCCTGGCTGCGGCCTAATCCGGTCAGGCGGTAAGACCACACGCCGTCATCATCGATGGCGTCGCTGAAGTCGAAACCGGTTTGCCACAGGTTATCGGTGCCCATCTTAAACTGTACTTCTTTCAGCGGCTCGGTGGTCGGACGCTTGCTGACCATGCTGACGATACCGCCCGGGTTGCTGTTGCCGTACAGCACCGAAGTTGGCCCGCGCATCACTTCCACGCGTTCCAGGAAATACGGATCCATGGAGACTTCAGAGTAGTTGTTACCCTGAAGCTTCATGCCATCCAGATACTGGTTGGTGTTCACCGTGCTGGATGTGGTGAATCCACGAATGGTGACTACATCATAGGTGGTCGAGCTACCGCGGGTAGAGAATACGCTCGGGGTGTATGAGAGCGCTTCTTTAACCGTTGTCGGCTGCTTCATGTCCATCTCTTCGCGGGTCACCACGGAGATAGACTGCGGCGTTTTTTCAATGGGAGTATCGGTTTTGGTCGCCGTGGCGGAACGCTTCGCCGCGATAGTCGGAGCCGGTCCCCAGGCGCTTTCCTGGCTGGCGGGCGCCGCGGTAACGACGAGGGTTTCTTCTTTCGGTTGTTCCGCAGCCTGTGCATAGACAGACATGCCGCTAACCGCCGTGGCTACTACGACTGCGATTTTACGCAGCGAGTGATTTGGCTGAGCAGTTTTAAGACGCGCCATTGGTATATCTCTGATGAAAGTGAATGATAACGTAAACGAGAATTATTATTATGACGGGTGACATAATAGGCGAAACGCGGAATCTAAGGCAAGCGCTATGCCGGGAACGAAATGCCAAGGGATTAATAAATAACCAGACGGTTATTAGGGAGTTATCACGGTGTTACGCAGATGCCCACAATAAAAAAGCCCCTTAATACTTTCGTATTAAGGGGCTGTTCAGACGTTCAGCTTAAACGGTTTTAGTTGCCGCCAAACATATCTTTAATCCAGCCGGCCACGCCATCGCTCTTCTCCTGCTTCGCAGGTTGCTGCTGTTGCTGCTGCGGTTGGTTAGCAGGCTGCTGCTGCCCGGACTGGTTGAACGGGTTATTGGCTTCCTGTTGTTGCTGCTGTTGCTGCTGCAGGGCTTCGCCCTGACGGCACAGCGCATCCGGCGAGGTGGTCCACACCGGCAGGGTACGCATACCGCCGCTGCACTGGAAGTAACCATTACTATCCACGCCCATATCCACCACGTCTTCCGGCGGCGTCAGCGCCAGCGGCGTCGGGGTCTGGTTAGCCAGATAGCGCTGATAAATCGACATCGCGCCGCTGGCCCCGTACAGCTTGGTTGGCTGGTTGTTATCGCGGCCAACCCAGGTAATCGTCACCTGGCTGCCATCGATACCGGCAAACCAGGTATCCACGTTGTTGTTGGTGGTCCCGGTTTTACCCGCCAGATGCAGGCCAGGATACTTGGCGCCAAGCTGACGGCCGGTACCGCGCTGCACCACCTGCTGCATGGTCCACAGGGTCATATAGGCCGCCTGCGCCGGAACGGCGCGTTCCGCCTGCGGGTAGCTCTGGTACAGCACCGTACCATCTTCAGCAATCACGGAACGCAGCGCCGACAGCGTCGCGCGGTTACCGCCGCTGGCGATGGTCTGGAATGCCTGCGCCACTTCGATTGGCGTCAGGTTAAGGGCGCCAAGGATCATCGCTGGAACCGCATTCAGCTGGTCTTTCGGTACGCCCAGCTTCTGCCAGGTATCGGTGATCGCCGGCAGACCCAGCGACATCCCGAGGTTAACCGTCGGCACGTTCATCGAACGGGTCAGCGCATCCACCAGCATCACCTGACCGCTAAAGCGACGATCGTCGTTCTGCGGCGACCAGGTCTGGCCGTTAGCCAGGCGGATCGTCACCGGCGCATCGGCAATCCATGTATTCAGGCGGTACTGGTTCGGCTGGCTCAGCGCGGTCAGATAAGTGGCCGGTTTCGCTAACGAACCAATCGAACGACGCGCCTGCATCGCGCGGTTGTAGCCGGCAAACTGCGGCTCCGCGCCGCCGACCATCGCCCGGACTTCACCGGTAAAGCGGTCGACCACCACCATGGCGGTTTCCAGATCCGGCAGCTTACGCTGTTTCTTCAGTACCGGGATCCCTTCAATGGCCGCTTTTTCCGCCGCCTCCTGAGCTACCGGGTCAAAGGTGGTAAAGATCTTCACGCCGGAGAGATCTTTCACTTTATCGCCCAGTTTCGCCTGCAGCTCCTGACGCACCATCTGCATGAACGCCGGCTGCGGAGAAATCACCCCGCCGCGCGGCTGCACGCCCAGCGGACGCGCGCTCAGCATATCGTACAGCTCCTGGTCGATAACATTCTGCTGCTGCAGCAGACGCAGCACCAGGTTACGCCGCTCCAGCGCCAGTTTCGGGTTACGCCACGGGTTGTAGATTGACGCGCCTTTGACCATCCCGACCAGCAGCGCCTGCTGGTCAAGGCTCAGTTCTTCCACCGGGCGGCCAAAGTAGTAAAGGCTCGCCAGTGGGAAACCGCGGATTTCGTTATCGCCGCTCTGGCCGAGATACACTTCGTTCATATACAGCTCAAGGATACGATCCTTGCTGTAGCGGGCATCGACGATCAGCGCCATATAGGCTTCGTTGGCTTTACGCCAGTAGGAACGCTCGCTGGAAAGGAACAAGTTCTTCACCAGCTGCTGGGTCAGGGTACTCGCCCCCTGCACCGTACGCCCCGCCGTCAGGTTCGCCAGCACCGCGCGGCCCATTGAGTACAGGCTGATGCCGTCATGCTCGTAGAAGTGGCGGTCTTCGGTCGCCAGCAGGGTATCCACCAGCAGATCCGGGAAACCGCTACGCTTAACGAACAGGCGCTGCTCGCCGTTCGCCGACTGCAGCATGGTGATCAGGCGCGGATCGAGACGGAAGAAACCGAACTGACGGTTGTTATCCATATTCTCGATGGTATCCAGATGATCGCCATCAAAGGTCAGACGCGCGCGCACCTGCCCCTCTTTGCTATCCGGGAAATCGAACGGACGACGGATCATCTCGATGCTGTTAGCCTGTACGGTGTATTCGCCAGGACGCGTCATTGCGCTGACCTGACGGTACTGGGTCGCATTAAGCAGGCGCACCATCTCGTTTTTGCTGATCTGCATATCCGGCTCAAGGTTGACCATCCGGCCATACACTGCCGCCGGCAGTTCCCAGACTTTACCGTCAATGCGGCTGCGAATTTTCTGGTCGAGGTAGACGCCATAGGCGGCGATAATTACCGCAAAGACAATCCCCAGCTTGACCAGCAGCCACAGCCAGCTGCGCTTACGACGAGGCTTATTGCCTTTGCCCTTTCCTTTCTTCGGCATCGGTCGTTCATCCTCATAATCGTCATCGTAATCATCGTCGTAGTCCTCATCCCGGACCCGGCGACGGGTGACTTTTTGTTTTGCCGGGCGTGAAGGTCTCCCTTTACGTCCGATAGGCTCGCGGTCATCTCCCGCCATGCTTTTTCTCCGCAACTTTCAGGCGTAAAGGCCTGATTCTCAATACTTCCCCCTTTAGGAGGAAGAAGATATCTCTCAATTTCACACCCGCCGCGCTGCCGCGGCCGACGTCTTTCATATCATCTTCGAAGAATAATTCATTAAACAAATCATATAATTATCTGTTTAAGCTGAAGAATATCTCCGGACATAGCACGAATTGTCCAGGCCACAGAGAATAGCACTAATCCGCGACATTCTTAACCAGCATTTTACAACCGCAAAACGCGATAAACGGTAAAATATGATGTTTTTTAATAACATAAATATTGCGCCGTGTGACTGCGGCCAGCGATTTTCGGAACCGCGCCCACAGCAAGGGCGCGGCGCCTCAGCTGTATTTTTTCGTCCGCCGGGTCGGCGCGGTATTCGCCGGGTCATCCGGCCAGACATGTTTCGGATAGCGCCCCTTCATCTCTTTTTGCACCTCGCGGTACGCCCCTTGCCAGAAGGCGCTCAAATCGCGGGTAATTTGTAATGGTCGCTGCGCCGGCGAAAGTAATTCCAGCACCAGGGGAACCCGCCCTTCGGCAATGCGCGGCGTCGTCGCCTCGCCAAACATCTCCTGCATCCGTACCGCCAGCGCCGGCGGGTTATCTTCATGATAGCGAATGGCGATACGACTACCGGTCGGCACCGTGTAATGGGTCGGCAGCTCGCTATCCAGCTTCTGGCGTAACGTCCACGGCAGCCAGTTTTGCAGCGCCTGCCGCAGGTCCACCGCGTTAAGCGCCCGAAGCGAATGCACGCCGGTCATCTGCGGCAACAGCCATGCCTCCAGCGCAGCCAACAGCGATGCGTCATCAACGGCTGGCCAGCCTGCTTCCGGCAACCACTGCGCGGCGCAGTGCAGACGCAGGCGCAGTTGTTCAGCCTCCGGCGTCCAGTTCAACACCCTGAGCCCTTTATCGCGAATACCGTTGAGCATTGCCTGATGCAGCTCCGCTTCCGACGGCTTCGCCAACGGCTGGGTTTTTATCACCAGTTGGCCAATACAGTTACGCCGCCAGGCTTTTAACGTCCCCTGCGCTTCATCCCACTCCACGGTATCGGAGCGCTGTATCAGCTCAGGGCGCTGCGCGACGAGTTGGTCAATGTTCAGCGGCAGCGCCAGCAAAATTCGCGCATCGGGCGCCGAACTGCCCTGCAGCAGCAGCGGCGCAATTAACCATTCGTGACGGCCGAGCGCATCATCGGCATCCAGCATCGCGCCCATGCCGTTAGCCAACTGATAGCGTCCCTCCTGGCCGCGTCGACGGGCGATACGGTCGGCAAAGGCTGGAGCCAGCAACGCCGCCATCCGCTCAGCATCAGGCTGACCGCCTCGGCTGGCCAGCCGCTTCAATAACTGCTGCGCCCGCTGCTGCCAGTTGCCCTGCTGGCGCGCAAACGCGGCGCCTAAATCGCTGCTGCCGCCGCGCGGCGGCTCCTCAAGAATAGCCGCCAGTTTCGCCGCCGTCGCCGCGTCATCCGCGGAATCGGCCGCCGTCAACATGGCCGCCAGACGCGGGTCATTACCCAGCATCGCCATTTTGCGCCCGTGAGCCGAAAGGCGTTCGCCCTCCAGCGCCGATAACGCCGTCAACAGACGCCGCGCCGCCGCCAGATTTATCGCCGGCGGTAGATCCAGCCAGCGAAGCTCGGCCGGATCGCGGCAGCCCCACTGCAGCAACTCCAGCAGCAGACCCGACAGATCGCTTTGCAGAATTTCCGGATCGCTCTGCGCCGCCGCGCGCTCCGCCTGCTCTTTCGCCAGCAAATGCAGGCAGATCCCCGGCTCCAGACGCCCGGCGCGACCGGCGCGCTGGGTCATTGACGCCTGGCTTATCCGCTGGGTGATTAGCCGGGTCAGGCCGGTGCGCGGATCGAAGCGCGCGACCCGTTCCTGAGCGCTGTCGACCACCAGGCGAATGCCTTCGATCGTCAAACTGGTTTCAGCGATATTGGTCGCCAGCACCACTTTGCGCATTCCGGCAGGCGCCGGGAGAATCGCTTTGCGCTGTTCGCTCAGCGGCAGCGCGCCGTACAACGGGCATAACAGCACATCGCTGGCTACGCGCTCGCTTAATTGTTCCTGTACGCGCTGAATTTCGCCAACGCCCGGCAGGAATAATAGCATCGAGCCCTGCTCCTCACGCAGCAGATCCGCGGCGGCGATCGCTACCGCTTCGGCAAAACGCTGATGGGTCGCTAGCGGCGCAAAGCGACGTTCAACCGGAAACGCACGCCCTTCGGAAACTACCACCGGCGCTTCCGGCAACAGGCGCTGCAGACGATCGTTATCCAACGTCGCCGACATGATCAATAACTTGAGATCGTCACGCAGCCCCTGCTGGACATCCAGCAACAACGCCAGCGCCAGATCGGCCTGCAGGCTACGTTCATGAAATTCATCGAGGATCACCAGCCCCACGCCGGAAAGTTCCGGATCGTGCTGCAAAGTGCGGGTTAAGATCCCTTCAGTGACCACTTCCAGACGGGTATTTGGCCCTATGCAGCTTTCGGCGCGCATCCGGTAGCCTACCGTTTCTCCCGGTTTTTCTCCCAGCAGCTCCGCCAGGCGCTGGGCGACGTTACGCGCCGCCAGCCGCCGCGGCTCCAGCAGAATTATCCGGCCGTCGATGTTGCCGTCGGCGAGGATCTGTAGCGGCAGCCAGGTTGATTTACCCGCGCCGGTAGGGGCGTTAAGCAGCACCTGCGGCGCCTGCTGCAGGGCGGAAAGAAGTTCGGGAAGAATTGCGGCAACCGGCAATGAGGACACGAAAGGCTCCGGAGGTTAACATTCGAGGGCAAGCATTGTAGCATCCCCGTAATTCATTACCGAGTCTCTATCATGTCCGAGCCGAAACGGCTGTTTTTCGCTCTTGAACTGCCGAAAGCGATACAGAAACAGATTATTCACTGGCGCGCCGCCCATTTTTCCGACGATGCCGGAAGGCCGGTCGCCGCCGATAACCTACATCTGACGCTGGCGTTTCTCGGCGACGTCAGCGCTGAAAAACAGCGCGCGCTGTCGGCAATGGCCGGACGCATTCAACAACCGCCATTTACCCTGACGCTCGACGACGCCGGCCAGTGGCTGCGCTCTCGCGTAGTCTGGCTCGGTACCCGCCAGCCGCCGCGCGGCATGCTGCAGCTGGCAAATATGCTGCGCGCTCAGGCGGCGCGAAGCGGCTGCTATCAAAGCCCGCAGCCGTTTCATCCGCATATCACCCTCCTGCGCGACGCCCGCCACGCGGTGCCGATCCCGCCGCCGGGTTTTTGCTGGCAGGTGCCGGTCAACGAATTCGTGCTTTATGAGTCCAGCTTTCTCCGCGGTCGCACCCGCTACAACGTGCTGGAACGTTATCCATTTACCAGGGAACTCTGATGCTGTTCACTCCGCCTTTGCAGTCCGCCACTTTAATTAAACGTTACAAACGGTTTCTGGCCGATGTCGTCACGCCGGAGGGCCAGGAGCTGACGCTGCACTGCCCGAATACCGGCGCCATGACCGGCTGCGCTGCGCCGGGCGATACCGTCTGGTATTCCACTTCCGATAATCCTAAACGTAAATATGCACATACCTGGGAATTAACTGAAACCCAACAGGGCGCGGTGATCTGCGTCAACACGCTGCGGGCCAATACTCTGGCGAAGGAGGCGGTACTCGCCGGAAATATCCCTGAGCTTGCCGGGTATAACATTCTGAAAAGCGAAGTAAAATATGGCGAAGAAAATAGCCGAATCGACCTTATGTTACAGGCAGAAGGCCGCCGTAACTGCTATATTGAAGTGAAATCGGTTACGTTGGCGGAAAAAGAGTACGGTTATTTTCCCGATGCCGTTACCGCACGCGGCCAGAAGCACCTGCGGGAGCTAATGAGCGTCGCGGCCGCAGGCCATCGGGCCGTGATTTTATTCGCCGTGCTGCATTCGGCGATAGACCGTTTCTCACCCGCGCATCATATTGATGCCAAATACGCACAGCTGTTGATAGAGGCGCAGGAAAAGGGGGTAGAAATTCTCGCCTGGAAAGCGGAACTTTCTACCAAAATGATGACTCTGAATAAGCCGATTGCCGTGGCGTTAACCCCCGGTAATTAAAAGGCTAAATTGTGTCCGGTTCGCGAGCGCAAATACGCTTTTCTTCACAGCGTTGTCAAGTGTAACGTTTAGATAATTGCTATCCGGAAAAGCATCTGCTATTTATAGCGGCCTGATTTTTCCCCCACATGGGGATCGATAGTGCGTGTTAAGGAGAAGCAACATGCAAGAAGGGCAAAACCGTAAAACATCGTCCCTGAGTATTCTCGCCATCGCTGGGGTGGAGCCGTACCAAGAGAAGCCGGGCGAAGAGTATATGAACGAAGCCCAGCTGGCGCACTTCAAGCGCATTCTTGAAGCATGGCGTAATCAACTCAGGGATGAAGTGGATCGCACCGTAACGCATATGCAGGATGAAGCTGCCAACTTCCCGGACCCGGTCGACCGTGCCGCGCAGGAAGAAGAGTTCAGCCTGGAACTGCGTAACCGCGACCGCGAACGTAAACTCATCAAGAAGATTGAGAAAACACTGAAAAAAGTCGAAGACGAAGACTTCGGCTTCTGCGAATCCTGTGGCGTGGAGATTGGCATTCGCCGTCTGGAAGCGCGTCCAACAGCTGACCTGTGCATCGACTGCAAGACGCTGGCGGAAATTCGCGAAAAACAGATGGCGGGTTAATCCCAGCTACCTCACTCTCTGGCGGGAGTTTCTCCCGCCTGATTCCCCTTGTGTTTAACATGACCGACTCAGACTATATAGGGCGCTTTGCTCCCTCACCTTCCGGCGAACTCCACTTCGGCTCATTAATCGCCGCCCTTGGCAGCTATCTACAAGCGCGGGCGAAAGGCGGTATCTGGCGCGTACGCATTGAAGATATCGACCCGCCGCGGGAAGTTCCTGGCGCCGCCGACACCATTTTGCGACAGCTCGATCGCTACGGTCTGCACTGGGACGGCGAAGTACTGTGGCAATCCCAGCGGCACGATGCTTATCGCGAACGCCTCGCCTGGCTGCGCGATCGGGATCTTTGCTACTACTGCACCTGCACCCGCGCGCGCATTCACAGCGTCGGGGGGATCTACGACGGTCACTGTCGCGATTTGCGCCTTGGCGCCGAAAACGCCGCGCTGCGCCTGCGCCAGACCCGTCCGGTACTGGAATTTTATGACCAGTTGCGCGGGATCCTCGTCGCCGACGAACCGCTCGCGCGGGAAGATTTCATCATCCATCGTCGCGACGGGCTGTTCGCCTATAACCTGGCGGTGGTGGTTGACGACCATTTTCAGGGGGTCAGCGAAATCGTTCGCGGCGCCGATCTTATCGAGCCAACGGTACGACAAATTTCGCTGTATCAACACTTTGGCTGGCCTGTACCAGACTACGTGCACCTGCCGCTGGCGCTGAATGCCGAAGGTAATAAGCTCTCAAAACAGAACCACGCCCCGGCCCTGCCGGAGGGCGATCCGCGCCCGGAAATTGTGCGGGCATTAACATTTTTGAATCAGGATGTCGTCGAGGATTGGCAAGCGCTGAGTATTGAAGATTTACTCAAACAAGCGGTAGCCAACTGGCAGCCTGCAAAAATCCAGCATTCTCAAATGGCTCCCGCTGAGCTATGATTAGCCGCTATTTTTGCTCGTCGCCCTTCAGGTTGCCCCTGAATTTGCCGTTTAAATGCAACCTGAAGCCCATAGAGTAATGTTTTATCCGAAGTTCGTCTGACACTACGAGGTGCACCATTTTTACCCGAGTCGCTAATTTTTGCCGCAAGGTGCTAAGCCGTGAAGAGCGCGAGGCAGAGGCTGCCGCCGTCGAACAAACGCATATGACGGTGATCCCGCGTGAACAGCATGCAATTTCCCGCAAAGATATCAGTGAAAACGCGCTCAAGGTGCTCTATCGACTGAACAAGGCGGGCTACGAAGCTTACCTGGTCGGCGGCGGCGTTCGCGACCTGCTGCTGGGCAAGAAGCCAAAAGATTTTGACGTCACCACCAGCGCGACCCCGGATCAGGTACGTAAACTGTTCCGCAACTGCCGCCTGGTCGGCCGTCGCTTCCGCCTGGCGCACGTGATGTTCGGGCCGGAAATCATTGAAGTCGCCACCTTCCGCGGCCATCACGAAGGCCACACCAACGACCGCGTCACCTCCCAGCGCGGCCAGAACGGCATGCTGCTGCGCGATAACATCTTCGGCTCTATCGAAGAAGATGCCCAGCGCCGCGACTTCACCATCAACAGCCTTTATTACAGCGTGGCGGATTTCACCGTACGTGACTACGTTGGTGGAATGCGCGATCTGCAGGAAGGGGTAATTCGCCTGATTGGCGACCCGGAAACCCGTTACCGTGAAGATCCGGTGCGGATGCTGCGCGCGGTACGCTTCGCCGCCAAACTCCATATGCGCATCAGCGCCGAAAGCGCCGAGCCAATTCCGCGTCTGGCCGCCCTGCTACACGACGTACCGCCAGCGCGTCTGTTTGAAGAAGTGCTGAAGCTGCTGCAGGCAGGTTATGGTTATGAAACCTATCAACTGCTGCGCGAATACAGCCTGTTCCAGCCGCTGTTCCCGACAATCACCCGCTACTTCACCGAGCGTGGCGATAGCCCGATGGAACGTATCATTATCCAGGTGCTGAAGAATACCGATAACCGCCTGCATAACGATATGCGCGTCAATCCAGCGTTCCTGTTCGCGGTCATGTTCTGGTATCCGTTGCTGGAAATGGCGCAGAAAATCGCGCAGGAGAGCGGGCTGGCCTATTACGACGCCTTCGCGCTGGCGATGAACGATGTACTGGATGAAGCCTGCCGGACGCTGGCAATCCCTAAACGCATCACCACCCTGGTGCGCGACATCTGGCAGTTGCAGCTACGTATGTCCCGCCGTCAGGGCAAACGCGCGTGGAAACTCATGGAGCATCCGAAGTTCCGCGCCGCCTATGACCTGCTTGAACTGCGCGCAGGCGCCGAGAACAACCACGAACTGCAGCGCCTGACCAAATGGTGGGGTGAGTTCCAGGTGGCCGCGCCGCCGGAACAGAAAGATATGCTCAACGATCTCGGCGACGATCCCGCTCCGCGCCGCCGCCATCGCCGCCCGCGTAAACGCGCGCCGCGTCAGGGTAACGCATGACCCTGGTCTATATCGCCATTGGCAGTAATCTCGCCTCGCCGCTCGAGCAGGTGAATGCCGCTATCCGCGCGCTGGCCGACATTCCGGACAGCCGCGTGGCGAGCGTGTCTTCGCTCTACCGTACGCCGCCGCTGGGGCCGCAGGATCAGCCCGACTATCTCAATGCCGCCGTCGCGCTTGAAACCTCGCTCGCGCCAGAAGCGCTGCTCGATCACACTCAGCGCATTGAGCTGCAGCAGGGACGGGAGCGCAAAGCCGAACGCTGGGGGCCGCGTACGCTGGACCTCGACATCATGCTGTTTGGCGATGCGGTCATTAACAGCGAGCGTCTGACGGTGCCGCACTACGATATGAAAAATCGCGGTTTTATGCTCTGGCCGCTGTTTGAAATCGCCCCACAGCTCCACTTCCCCGATGGCCTCGCCCTTCGCGCCGAGCTGGAAAATCTGGGCGCCGAAAAACCCGCTCTCTGGTAACCCCTACTCCCTTTTTTAGCATTTACGGCGATAGTGGTAATCGGTTGCCCAAAATCATTGCCCCCCTGAATGCTGCTGTTAGAATGCCGGTTAATATGACTTTCATCATCAGGAAACGTTATGAAACCGACCACCATTGCCCTGCTGCAGAAATGCAAACAGGAGAAAAAGCGCTTCGCCACTATCACCGCCTACGACTACAGCTTCGCTAAGCTTTTTGCCGATGAAGGCATTAACGTTCTGCTGGTGGGCGATTCGCTGGGGATGACGGTACAGGGCCACGACTCCACGCTGCCGGTGACCGTTGACGATATCGCTTACCACACCCGCGCGGTTCGTCGCGGCGCGCCGAACAGTCTGCTGCTCGCCGACCTGCCGTTTATGGCCTACGCCACGCCGCAGCAAACTTTCGAAAATGCCGCCGTCGTGATGCGCGCCGGCGCCAATATGGTCAAACTTGAAGGCGGCGCGTGGCTGGCTGATACCGTCAGGATGCTGGCGGAACGCGCGGTGCCAGTTTGTGGTCATCTCGGCCTGACGCCGCAGTCGGTGAACGTTTTTGGCGGCTATAAAGTTCAGGGGCGCGGCGATGCGGCGCAGGCGCTGTTCGATGACGCGTTAGCCCTGGAAGCGGCTGGCGCGCAGCTGCTGGTGCTGGAGTGCGTGCCGGTAGAGCTGGCAAAACGCATTACCGAAGCGC
The DNA here is from genome assembly GCF_040065095.1 of Klebsiella sp. CN_Kp091. NCBI lineage: Bacteria > Pseudomonadati > Pseudomonadota > Gammaproteobacteria > Enterobacterales > Enterobacteriaceae > Klebsiella > Klebsiella sp. CN_Kp091. The sequence goes on from NZ_JBEAIO010000047.1 coordinate 70,436, forward strand.
TGACGATCCCGGTTATCGGCATCGGCGCAGGTAACGTCACCGACGGGCAAATCCTGGTGATGCATGACGCTTTCGGGATCACCGGCGGCCACATTCCTAAATTCGCGAAGAATTTCCTCGCAGAAGCGGGCGACATCCGCGCCGCGGTACGGCAGTATATTGCCGAAGTCGAATCCGGGGCCTATCCGGGCGAAGAACATAGTTTCCATTAAGGAGTCTTGTTGTGCTGATAATTGAAACCCTGCCGCTGCTGCGCCAGCATATCCGTCGTTTACGCCAGGAAGGCAAGCGCATTGCGCTGGTTCCCACCATGGGCAACCTGCACGATGGCCATATGAAGCTGGTCGATGAAGCCAAAGCCTGCGCGGATGTCGTGGTGGTCAGTATCTTCGTGAATCCGATGCAATTTGACCGCCCGGACGATCTGGCGCGCTATCCGCGCACCCTGCAGGAGGATTGCGAAAAGCTGAACAAGCGCAAGGTCGACTTTGTCTTTGCTCCGGCGCCGGCGGAAATTTATCCGCAGGGTACTGAAGGACAGACTTTCGTTGACGTTCCTGGTCTGTCGACCATGCTGGAAGGCGCCAGCCGCCCTGGCCACTTCCGCGGCGTCTCGACCATTGTCAGCAAACTGTTCAACCTGGTGCAGCCGGATGTCGCCTGCTTCGGCGAGAAAGATTTCCAGCAGCTGGCGCTGATCCGCAAAATGGTCGCCGATATGGGCTACGACATCGAGATCGTCGGCGTGCCGATTATCCGCGCGAAAGACGGCCTGGCGCTAAGTTCGCGCAACGGTTATCTGACCGCCGAGCAGCGTAAAATCGCCCCGGGTCTGTACAAAGTGCTGAGTTCGGTGGCGGACAAACTTGCCGCTGGCGAGCGTAACCTCGAGGAAATCATTGCCATCGCCGAGCAGGAGCTCAACGAATCAGGTTTTCGCGCCGACGATATCCAGATCCGTGATGCCGACACCCTGCTGGAGCTCACGGATGCCAGCAAACGCGCGGTGATCCTGATGGCGGCATGGCTGGGCCAGGCGCGTCTGATTGATAACAAAATCGTCAAGCTGGGCCAGTAGCCTGGAACGAAAAATCGGGTTATTTTCTCAAAGCGGATGCCGTGTCCGCTTTGCTACATAAAGGTTGGAAGGTAGAAGTTATGATGCGTAATATGCTGCAGGGCAAGCTCCACCGCGTTAAAGTCACGCAGGCTGACCTGCATTACGAAGGGTCCTGCGCCATTGACCAGGATTTCCTCGAAGCGGCCGGTATTCTGGAAAATGAAGCCATTCATTTGTGGAACGTGACCAACGGTAACCGTTTCTCGACTTATGCGATCGCCGCCGAGCGTGGTTCGAAGATTATCTCCGTCAACGGCGCTGCGGCGCACTGCGCAAGCGTCGGCGATATCCTCATTATCGCCAGCTTCGTGACCATGTCTGACGAAGAAGCCCGCACCTGGCAGCCGAAGATCGCCTATTTCGAAGGCGATAACGAAATGAAGCGCCAGGCGAAAGCTATTCCGGTGCAGGTCGCCTGATTCTTGCGGCGCTGCGCTCAGCCGCAGCGCCGGTTTACCCTTGCGGCTGATTGCTGATAAGCCGCGACATCGTCTCCAGCGAATCGGTACGCAGGATATACAACCGCTTCAGCAGGAACGGATTATCCCCCGGTTTCACCTTCCCTCTCACCGTCGTTACCGCCAGATGAAAACCGGCATCGTTCGCCGCCTTGACCGCCGTGGCGTTATAGCCGCCGAACGGATACGAAAGATACAGCACGTGCGGGTTAAACTGGCTCAGCGCTCGCCGGGAACGCTCGAAATCAAAGAGAATGTTGTGATAATTCCGGCTGAGTAATATCGGGTGACGGGCGGCATCGACCCGGTGCAGAAAATGGGTATGCGACTGCACATCAAACACGTCCTGAATCTGTCTGAGCTCAGAGATACTCATAAACTGCAGCGATTTCGGATCCCACTTTTGCGGATGACGTTTGATCCGCGACGAGATAATAAATGCCGTAGCGTGGAAGCCGTACTGCTTGAGGATCGGATAAGCGTAGCGATTCACCGACTTGAGGCCGTCATCAAAGGTAATCACCACCGAGCGCGCAGGCAGATTAACCTTGTTACGTAAATACCCTTCCAGTTGATACATCGTCAGCGTGGTATAGCCCTGGTCACGCAGCCAGGTCATCTGGTTACTGAAAGCGCGCACCGAGGTGGTGGTCGAGGTATGGCGGAAACGGCTATTTTCTTCATCACGCAGAATATGGTGATAAGTCAGTACCGGGATGCCATTATCCTCCTGCGCGTCCAGGCTGCTTACCCACGCCAACCGGTTACCGATACGAATTTGATACCAGGTTTGATTAAGGCGGTCTTTCAGCTTGCTGATAATGGGATAGCGCAGGTTATTGGCCAGGGTGCCAAACGGCGGGCTGCCCACTGACGGCGCATCATAAACCGGCGTGTCTTTCCAGGTCAGCAGGTTCTGGTTGCTCAACGGCTGATGTAAATCACCCAGATTATCCTCAACCCGTTTCGCGCCCTGCACCGGCCCCAGATGCCCTTTATCAATAAAGCCAGTACCGAAGCCGAAATTGAATTCATAATAGTCTGCCGTGGTCGGCACCACGGCGAGGATCTGCCCGGCGCGAACGTTGCCGACGCTCACTACATGGTTGCCGACCTGCGCCCAGATATCGGCATCTTCTGTGATTTGCATATAGCGTGCGGGGACGCCCTGTTGGCTGAGCAGGCTGGCGGAAACGCTGACTGACGTCAGCAAAAGGAATAATGTTATGACTCGGGCAAACATGCGCATCGAACCGGTAAACCTGAATGCCGCCATTGTAACAAAAGCGGCATCAATGCTAATGCCTAATTTCCGAACGTATCATGCAGTAGACGAAAAGGCGGATTCTTTTGCTGTTGATGCCAAAGACTGCTCACCGTCGGGCCTCCAGCGCTAACGATAGCATTACGGAAGGCATCACTGCTGAGGGTATAGCGCTGTAAATACATTTCCTCCAGCAATGGATAGCGAATGCCGGAAATAACTTCACAGTGGGTGTGTTTGTGACTCATCAGCGCGGCGGCGCGATATGGCGCGGCACCGGTTTTATCGGTGAGAAAAATCACGCCATCGCCGCAGTCCGTGGCATGTAGCGCATCGCACATCATGCGGCTCAGCATATTGACGCTCAGATTACGCCAGTAATTCACCGCCCGGCACTGCGCCAGCGGGCCAAACTTTTTCTCCAGACGATCCAGCATCTCCTGCGCCAGCTCATCATGGCAGGTAATTACCCAACCTAACATCGCCTACCTCCTTAGCAGGCAAACAATTTAGCAGGGCAAGCGTTGAGGTGGGGTGATGGGTATCAAAAATTACCGCTTAGCGCCCCGGCAAGGTGAAATTAGCGGGGGCGCTTGTAGAGAGGATTAGCTACGCAGGCCACGCCCACGCTGGATCAGGTACCAGCACAGAATATAGAAGGCCACGATAAACACCACCAGCACACCAAAGGTGGTCGCCAGCGGGACGTCATGAATGCCGAGGAAGCCAAAACGGAAGCCGCTAATCATGTAGACGATAGGGTTGAGATGCGACAGCGCCTGCCAGAACGGCGGCAGCAACGTCAGCGAATAGAACACCCCGCCCAGGTAGGTCAGCGGCGTCAGCACGAAAGTCGGGATCAGGCTGATGTCGTCGAAGGTTTTCGCAAACACCGCATTGAGCAGCCCCGCCAGCGAGAACAGAATTGCCGTCAAAATCAGCGTCAGGGCGACAAACAGCCAGGAATGAACCTGGAACGGGACGAAGAACAGCGAGATAGCCGTCACCAGAATGCCGACACACAGCCCACGCGCCACCCCGCCGCCGACGTAACCGGCGATCACCACGTGGGTTGGCACCGGCGCCACCAGCAGCTCCTCAATGTTGCGCTGGAACTTGGCGCTAAAGAACGACGAAGCGACGTTAGCGTAGGCGTTGGTGATCACCGCCATCATAATTAGCCCCGGCACGATAAACTGCATATAGGTAAAACCGTGCATCTCGCCGATCCGCGAGCCGATCAGATTGCCAAAGATGACGAAATAGAGGGTCATGGTGATCACCGGCGGCACCAGCGTCTGAACCCAGATACGCATAAACCGGTGGATCTCTTTGGTCCAGATGCTTTTCAGCGCGACCCAGTACAGCTGCATCATGCTGATTCTCCTTTTTTGTCGTGCACCAGCGTGACAAACAGCTCTTCCAGACGGTTGGCCTTGTTACGCATACTTAATACCTGCACGCCCTGGGCGCTTAGCTGGGCGAAAACGCTGTTAATCCCCTGCTCGCGCAGCACTTCAACTTCCAGCGTCGAGGTATCAACCAGCCGGTACTGATACCCGTCGAGGGTTGGCAGCGGGCTTTTCGGCGCCAGATCGAGGATAAAGGTTTCCGATTTCAGCTTAGCCAGCAGCGCCTTCATCGAGGTATTTTCCACCAGCTCGCCGCTCTGGATAATGCCGATATTACGACACAGCATTTCCGCTTCTTCCAGATAGTGGGTCGTGAGGATAATGGTGGTGCCTTTATCGTTGAGATCTTTGAGGAAACCCCACATCGAGCGACGTAGCTCGATATCAACGCCAGCGGTGGGTTCATCAAGAATGAGCAGCTTCGGCTCATGCATCAGCGCGCGGGCAATCATCAGGCGGCGCTTCATCCCGCCGGAGAGCATACGCGCGCGTTCATTGCGCTTTTCCCACAGATCGAGCTGTTTCAGATACTTTTCGCTACGCAAGATAGCTTCTTTACGCTCAACGCCATAGTAACCCGCCTGGTTAACCACGATCTGCTGTACGGTTTCGAACGGGTTGAAGTTGAACTCCTGCGGCACCAGCCCGAGCTGGCGTTTGGCGTTCACCACATCTTTTTCCAGGTCGTAACCAAATACGTTAACCTGACCGGAGGTTTTATTAACCAGCGAACTAATGATGCCGATAGTCGTGGATTTCCCCGCGCCGTTCGGGCCCAGCAGCGCATAAAAGTCGCCGGCTTCAACCTGCAGGTCAATGCCTTTCAGCGCCTGAACCCCGCCGGGATAGGTTTTCTTGAGCTGTTTTAATTCCAGAGCAATGGTCATTAAATATCTCTTCTCGTGTCTTCACATCTAATTTACCCAAATAATTCATGTTGCAGGAAGGCGGCAAATGAGCGAATCCCCAGGAGCTTACATAAGTAAGTGACTGGGGTGAACGAGTGCAGCCAACGCACCTGCAGCATGAAGTATGACGGGTAAAGATTGTTTTCAAAAAGGTGAGCTTACCCTATATTAGCGCAACGCACTTACTTGGTTACAGGCCGTAAACGTCCATGAATGATATAGATACACTCATCAGCAATAATGCACTATGGTCAAAAATGCTGGTGGAAGAGGACCCCGGCTTCTTTGCGAAATTGTCGCAGGCGCAGAAACCGCGTTTTCTGTGGATTGGCTGTTCCGATAGCCGCGTCCCCGCAGAGCGCTTAACCGGCCTGGAACCCGGTGAGTTGTTCGTACATCGTAACGTCGCCAATCTGGTGATCCACACCGATCTGAACTGCCTGTCGGTGGTGCAATACGCCGTTGACGTACTGGAAGTCGAACACATTATTATCTGCGGCCACTACGGCTGCGGCGGCGTACAGGCGGCGGTCGAAAACCCGGAACTGGGGCTTATTGATAACTGGCTGCTGCACATTCGCGATATCTGGTTTAAACACAGCTCGCTGCTCGGTGAAATGCCGGAAGAGCGGCGTCTGGATACACTTTGCGAACTGAACGTGATGGAGCAGGTATACAACCTGGGACACTCGACGATCATGCAGTCGGCGTGGAAACGTGGACAAAAAGTGACGATCCACGGTTGGGCTTATGGTATTCACGACGGACTACTGCGCGATCTTGATGTCACCGCCGTCAGCCGGGAAACCCTCGAGCAGCGCTATCGCCACGGGATTTCCAATCTCAAGAGCAAGCACGCCAACCATAAATAGCCGCCGCCCTCACCGCCCCGGATAAGGCGCTCGCCCTATCCGGGACCGCAACAATAATTACTCGTCCAGCAGGATCACTTTGCCGACATACGGCAGATGACGATAGCGCTGAGCGTAGTCGATACCGTAGCCCACCACGAACTCATCCGGAATCGCAAAACCGACAAACTCCACCGGGACGTTCACTTCACGACGGCTTGGTTTATCCAGCAGCGTACAGATAGCCAGTGATTTCGGCTCGCGCAGGCTGAGGATTTCGCGCACTTTAGACAGGGTGTTGCCGGAATCGATGATGTCTTCGACGATCAGTACGTCCTTACCGCGAATGTCTTCATCCAGGTCTTTAAGGATTTTGACATCACGTGTGGTGGACATGCCGCTGCCATAGCTGGAGGCGGTCATAAAGTCGACTTCATGCGGCACCTGAACCTCACGGCACAGGTCAGCCATAAACATAAATGAACCGCGCAGCAGACCCACCAGCACCATTTCACTGCCGCTGTCTTTGTAGCGTTCATTAATTTGACGACCCAGTTCGGCGATACGCGCTTTGATCTCGGCTTCCGGGATCATCACTTCTACAGTATGTTTCATTAAACTAACCATTTGATTCTTAGAATAAATCTTCAAAGCCGTTGCTTTCACATCGACGTTGACCGGCAAGCGATACAGTATACCAGCAAAACGAAATCTTCGGTGCAGTGAATAATAAAGCCATATTTGTGATTCCGATCACAGTTGTTAAATCCTATAATTAATTGCAGTTAAAAAATTAACAACTGAAGAGTGTCTTTCTATGGCAGAAACAAAATCTCAACAATCACGGTTACTCGTCACGCTGACGGCGCTATTTGCCGCCTTCTGTGGCCTGTATCTGTTAATCGGTGGGGTATGGCTGGCCGCTATCGGCGGTTCATGGTACTACCCTATCGCAGGCCTGGTGATGCTGGCCGTCACCGTCATGCTGTTCCGCGGCAAGCGCTCAGCGCTGTGGCTGTATGCCGCCCTGCTGCTGGCAACCATGATTTGGGGGGTATGGGAAGTCGGTTTCGACTTCTGGGCGCTGACGCCGCGTAGCGACATCCTGGTCTTCTTTGGCATCTGGCTGATTCTGCCATTTGTCTGGCGTCGGCTGCCGGTCCCTTCCGCCGGCGCCGTTGGCGGTCTGGTTATCGCCCTGCTGATTAGCGGCGGGATCCTGACCTGGGCCGGTTTCAACGACCCGCAGGAGGTGAACGGTACGCTGAGCGCTGACGCGACGCCGGCCGCGCCGATTTCTACCGTCGCCGATAGCGACTGGCCGGCCTATGGCCGTAACCAGGAAGGCCAGCGTTATTCGCCGCTGAAGCAAATTAACGCCGACAACGTGAGGAACCTGAAGGAAGCCTGGGTATTCCGCACCGGCGACCTGAAGCAGCCGAACGATCCGGGTGAAATCACTAACGAAGTGACGCCGATTAAAGTTGGCGACACGCTGTATCTGTGTACCGCGCACCAGCGTCTGTTCGCGCTTGACGCGGCCACCGGTAAAGAGAAGTGGCATTTTGACCCGCAGCTGAACGCCGATCCGTCGTTCCAGCACGTGACCTGCCGTGGCGTTTCCTATCATGAAGCGAAAGCGGATAACGCCCCTGCCGACGTCGTCGCCGACTGCCCGCGCCGTATTATTCTGCCGGTCAACGATGGCCGTCTGTTCGCGGTGAACGCCGACAACGGTAAGCTGTGCGAAACCTTTGCCAACAAAGGCATTCTCAACCTGCAAACCAATATGCCGGTAACCACGCCGGGTATGTATGAACCGACGTCGCCGCCGATTATCACCGATAAGACTATCGTCATTGCCGGCGCGGTAACCGATAACTTCTCAACCCGCGAGCCATCAGGCGTTATCCGCGGCTTTGATGTGAATACCGGTAAACTGCTGTGGGCCTTCGACCCGGGCGCGAAAGACCCTAATGCGATCCCGAGCGATGAGCATCACTTCACACTCAATTCACCTAATTCCTGGGCGCCTGCCGCCTATGACGCGAAGCTGGATTTAGTCTATCTGCCGATGGGCGTTACCACCCCGGATATCTGGGGCGGCAACCGCACGCCGGAACAGGAACGTTACGCCAGCTCTATCGTGGCGCTGAACGCAACCACCGGGAAACTGGCGTGGAGCTACCAAACCGTACACCACGATCTGTGGGATATGGATATGCCGTCGCAGCCGACGCTGGCCGACATTGATGTGAACGGTAAAACCGTACCGGTGATTTACGCTCCGGCCAAGACCGGCAACATCTTCGTGCTGGATCGCCGTAATGGCGAACTGGTGGTCCCGGCGCCGGAAAAACCGGTTCCGCAAGGTGCGGCGAAAGGCGATTATGTCGCTAAAACCCAGCCGTTCTCCGAGCTGAGTTTCCGTCCGAAGAAAGACCTGACCGGCGCAGACATGTGGGGCGCCACCATGTTTGACCAGCTGGTGTGCCGCGTTATCTTCCATCAGATGCGCTATGAAGGTATCTTCACTCCGCCGTCTGAACAGGGCACGCTGGTGTTCCCTGGTAACCTGGGGATGTTTGAATGGGGCGGTATCTCCGTCGATCCAAACCGTCAGGTGGCTATCGCCAACCCGATGGCGCTGCCGTTCGTCTCTAAATTAATCCCGCGCGGCCCGGGCAACCCGATGGAACCGCCAAAAGACGCGAAAGGCTCTGGTACCGAGTCCGGCGTTCAGCCGCAGTATGGCGTCCCGTTCGGCGTCACCCTGAACCCGTTCCTGTCGCCGTTTGGCCTGCCGTGTAAACAACCGGCATGGGGTTATATCTCGGCGCTGGATCTGAAGACCAATGAAGTGGTGTGGAAAAAACGCATCGGGACGCCGCAGGATAGTCTGCCGTTCCCGCTGCCTGTCCCGCTGCCGTTCAATATGGGTATGCCGATGCTGGGCGGTCCGATCTCAACCGCCGGTAACGTGCTGTTTATCGCCGCCACCGCCGATAACTACCTGCGCGCTTACAACATGAGCAATGGCGAAAAACTGTGGCAGGCGCGTCTGCCGGCAGGTGGCCAGGCGACGCCGATGACCTATGAAGTGAATGGCAAGCAGTACGTTGTCATCTCTGCAGGCGGTCACGGCTCGTTCGGTACCAAGATGGGTGACTACATCGTTGCCTACGCGCTACCGGATGATGCGAAGTAAAATGCAAAACGGCAACGAAAGTTGCCGTTTTTTTATTTGCCCCCCTCACAGGAGAAGGCGGCAGGTCGCACAGCCCTAAACGGTGAACCCCAACATCATCCCGGTATCTTCATGCTCCAGCAGATGACAGTGCGCCATATAGGCAAACTCCTTTGGCGCCTGATGATCGAACTTCACCAGCACTTCACTCACCCCGCCCTCCACTCTTACCGTATCCTTCCAGCCGCGACGATGCGCCGCCGGCGCCTGGCCATTTTCACTCAGAATACGGAATTGCGTGCCATGAATATGGAAAGGATGCAACATCATGTCGCCCTTGCCGGAGATCAGCCAGCGCTCGTACTGACCTCGGGCCGCGGCAAACATCGGCACATTCATATCAAAGGCTTTGCCGTTGATGCGGTTGGCGTTATGGAAATCGAAGCCCTTTCCTGATGAGGTTCCATGCGCCATGCCGCCGCCGTGGTTCATAGTCTCCATCTGGTCATGATTCATATTGCCCATGTCACCATGATCCATCATCATCCCATGGTTCATACCGGACATCGCCTGGTCGCCATATTTCTTCATCAACGCCTGCATTCCCATCATGTCGAGCATAGGATCCATCGACAGCTGCAGCGTGCGCTGCGTCAGCCCCTCCAGTGAGGGCAGCGCAGGCATCGCCGCCAAAGTATCGGGTAACTTACCGGAGGCCGGGATCAATAGCGGCTGTATACGGAGCACCGGTTGCGGTTTATCAAATGGCGCAATCGCCATCCCCATCTGGCTCACCGGCAGCGTCTGCAGATCAAATGCCTTCCCATCGCGGGTATCAATCAACACCTCAAATCGTTCACCCATCAGCACCGACAGTTCGCTCACTTTGACCGGTTCCGCCAACAGGCCGCCGTCGCTTGCTACTACGTACATTGGGCGGCGATCGCTGGTAGCGAAATTCAGCGAGCGGGCATTACAGCCATTAAGCAGACGCAGGCGCAGCCAACCGCGCGGCGGAGCGTGTTCGGGATACAGCGCGCCGTTCGTCAACAGGGTATCGCCAAACCAGCCAACGGCGGCGCTCATGATATCGAGCTGATAATCTATTTCGCCATTGGCATTGAATCTTTTGTCCTGCACGATCACCGGAATATCATCAATTCCCCACTGCTTCGGTAGCAGTAATTGCCCGCTTTCGACATCTTCAATCAGCACCAAACCCGCCAGCCCCATCGCGACCTGACGGCCGGTTTTACCATGCTGATGAGGATGGAACCAGCAGGTTGCCGCTCGCTGCGTCGGCGTAAATTTCACCGTCCTTGAGGCTCCTGCGGCGATGATGCCCTGCGGACCGCCATCGACTTCGCCAGGCACTTCCAGTCCGTGCCAGTGGACCGTGGTCTCCTCCGCCAGGCGGTTATGAATATCTACCGTTACCGCTTCACCTTGCTTCAGCTTCAACGCGGGGCCGAGGAGGCTGCCGTTATAACCCCAGGTCGTCGCAAGATGCGGGCCAAACTGCGTCTTTCCGGCTTGAATCGTCAGCGTAATGCGATTGCGGGCGTCGGCGGTCAATAAATCCGGAACCGGCAAAGCCGGACGGCCGGCAGCGAATACCGAACGGCTCCAGAGCGGTAAGGCGCTGACCGCGCCAAGCGCGGCGCCTAATTTGATAAACTCACGACGTTGCATTTTCACATCCTTTTATTCTGCTGGTGAATATTTAAGCTTAAACCCTCCCGCAACGGGAAGGTCAAGCAGAAGCTTGTGAATAAAGCTCTGCGTGGTGTAAAGAAGTATGCTAACTTTGATTGTCCGTGTTTCAATGGTAGAAAAAATGAAGACGTTTTTCAGAACAATGCTGTTTGGCAGCCTGCTCGCCCTCTCCGCCAATAGCTATGCATTAAACGAGTCCGAAGCGGAAGATATGGCTGATTTAACGGCGGTATTTGTATTCCTGAAAAACGATTGCGGCTATCAAAATTTGCCAAATACGCAAATTCGCCGCGCGCTGGTCTTTTTTGCCCAGCAAAACCAATGGGATCTCAGCAACTACGATAGCTTTAATATGAAAGCATTAGGTGAGGACAGCTATCGCGATCTCAGCGGTATCAAAATCCCGACCGCCAAAAAGTGCAAAGCTCTGGCGCGTGACTCCCTTAGCCTGCTGGCCTATGTGAAGTAAGCCTATCTGCAGCCGCGGCGATGCGGCTGTCTCTGTAGATTTCTGACTTCCCATCTCCGTTAATATTGACTAAACATGAATTCATTAAACAATATTTTTATTTCATGCTCTCGGTTATTCTCTGTTTTTATTAATTAACTGTAAGCTTAATTTATCAGTAAAAATCACATTCGAGAGTAAACAATTCAACTCATCGTTTATTGCAAAGACCTGCTGGCTAATTAAAATCGCCTGCAACCTCTCTTATTGCAATGGAATGACATTTTGAATATCTCACCTGTTTTTCGCTTACTTCCGTTCACTGTTCTCATGTTAGCTGGCTGCCAGGCGCATCGTCAGGCTAACGCTCCCATAACGCCGCCAATCGCCATCGCCACCGACGCGCAGCAGAATGAAAAGCTGCGGCTGGCCGCTGAGCAGGAGCGACTTAATGCCTGCCGCCAGGCGTTGGATTCGTTAAAAGAAGTCAATCCGAAAGAAGCTTCAAGACTGGGTAGTGAATTCACCGCCCTGATAGGCGCGGCGTCGCAATATAACTCGGTGCGTACGAAAGTCGCCGACCCAACCCGTCAGGGCATCGATTCCATGTATCAATTTAAATCCATTAAGCTTTGCGCCGATATTGAAAAGTCGCTGATCGATAGCCTGGTCATGCGCGGCGATAATGCGGTGAAGTGACAGGCGCCATGATAAATCGCCTTAATATATTGACGCTGGCCTTCATTTTGCTGGCGTCCCTTTTTATTAGTCATGCGCACGCGGATGACGGCGCGCCTGCGTTTCTCAACTATGTCCAGCAGCAGGAGAAAAAAGAGAAGAAAGAGATACCTCCGGCACCGGAGGTCAGTAAACCCGCCAAGGTCAGCGAGAACAACACGGCAGCGCTGCACAAAAAACTGGCCGCGCAAAAAATTCTCATCGCCGACAAAGATAAGACCATCCGCCAACTACAGGCACAGCTCAAATCGCCACCTCCCGCCAGGATGCCAGCGACGGTAGATAATGCAGCGATGAATAACACTATCGAACAGCTCCAGCGCCGGATCGCTGCTTTGGACACGGAAAACAAACGGCTTGTTCAGCAAGTCCATACCGTCCAGCAGGAAAAAGTCGACGCCGCGGATAATCTCAAACGCTCTGCCGCCGCTCTGCAGGCGCAAAAGGTACAGCTCAACGCGCTGGAGACAGACAAGCAGGCGCTGAGCGATAAGCTGGCTACGGCAATGGCGGAGCAGCAGAAACTGAGCGCCGAACTCGCCGGCGTAAAAACCACCGCCGCCACGACAGCCAAAGCACCCACGCTAAACCTCAGCAGCGCTCCACAGCAGCAGGCATATTCGGTTGGCGTGTCGATAGGGCAAGATGCGCTTAAAACGCTGTCCAGCCAGGCCGCTAAGGGGTTAAACCTGCAACAGGAAACCGTTCTTAAGGGCATTAACGATGTTTTTGCCGGTAAGCCGGCGCTGGATGAACAAGCGCGCAATAAGGCGCTTTTCGACGTCTCGCAGCGGTTATACAAGAACATTGATAAGCTTGAGCAACACACTCTCCGCGAAGGCAAAAAGTATCAACAGCAATTTGCCGCGCAGAAAGGCGTAGCGCTTAAAGCGGGTATTTACAGCCGTATAGACTACCCCGGTAAAGGTAAGGTCGCTGATAACGATATCGTCACCGTCGTTATCAAAGAAAGCTTGATCGACGGTACCGTGATAAACGATATGGAAGCCGAAGATAAGGTCTGGTCACAGGCGCTAAGTCAGTATCCCGCGACCTTCCGCGAACCGCTTAAACGCCTGAATAACCATGGCGCCATCACTATTGTTGTTCCACCGGAGCGGGCCTACGGCAGCAAAGGAATCCCTGGAAAAATTCCGCCTGGCTCGACGATGGTGTATACCGTGCGAATTGTTGACGCCAGGCCCAACAGCGACCAACAGCCTAAAGCATCTGCGCCGAAAGCCTCACGCTAAGCGAGAGTTCCGCCAAACTTCAGATGGTTTACTATTCGCCATATCAATCTCTACCTATAGTTGGCTATGATGTGGTGCCCGCTTTGCGGGCGCGACAGAAGTTAACAAAGGAGGAGTAAGCCATGGCCGAGAGTAATCAGTGGCATGAGACGCTGCACGACCATTTTGGTCAATATTTTACCGTTGATAACGTGCTGTACCATGAGAAGACCGATCATCAGGATTTAATCATCTTCGAAAATGCGGCATTTGGCCGCGTGATGGCGCTTGATGGCGTGGTGCAAACCACCGAGCGCGATGAGTTTATTTATCATGAAATGATGACCCACGTTCCGCTGCTGGCCCATGGTCACGCAAAGCACGTGCTGATCATTGGCGGCGGCGATGGCGCGATGCTGCGCGAAGTCTCCCGCCATCAACATATCGAAACCATTACCATGGTGGAAATCGACGCCGGGGTGGTCTCGTTCTGCCGTCAGTATCTCCCAAACCATAACGCCGGCGCCTATGACGACCCGCGCTTTACGCTGGTGATCGATGACGGCGTGAACTTCGTCAACCAAACGTCACAAACCTTTGATGTCATTATCTCCGACTGTACCGACCCGATTGGCCCCGGTGAGAGCCTGTTTACCTCGGCGTTTTATGCCGGTTGTAAACGTTGCCTGAACCCCGGCGGAATTTTCGTTGCTCAGAACGGCGTAAGCTTCCTGCAGCAGGATGAAGCGGTAGGCAGCCATCGCAAACTCAGCCATTACTTCAACGATGTCAGCTTCTATCAGGCGGCAATCCCGACCTACTATGGCGGCATCATGACCTTTGCCTGGGCGACCGATAATGAAGCTCTGCGTCATTTGTCGACGGAAATTATTCAGGCCCGCTTCCATAGCGCCGGGCTGAAATGCCGTTATTACAACCCGGCAATTCATACCGCGGCTTTCGCGCTACCGCAGTACCTGCTGGATGCGCTGTCCGCCAGCTAACCTGAAACGAGGAGGTGAACCAAATTGAAAAAGCTTAAGCTGCACGGCTTCAACAACCTGACTAAAAGCCTGAGTTTTTGTATTTACGATATCTGCTACGCTAAAACCGCCGAAGAGCGCGATGGCTATATCGCCTATATCGATGAACTCTATAATGCCAATCGCCTGACGGAAATCCTCTCCGAGACCTGTTCAATCATTGGCGCCAACATACTCAACATCGCACGCCAGGATTATGAACCGCAGGGCGCAAGCGTCACCATTTTGGTTAGCGAAGAGCCTATCGACCCGCAGCTTATCGATCAGAGCGAGCATCCGGGCCCGCTGCCTGAGACCGTGGTCGCACATCTCGATAAAAGCCACATCTGCGTGCATACCTATCCGGAAAGCCATCCGGAAGGCGGTCTGTGCACCTTCCGCGCCGATATTGAAGTCTCCACCTGCGGCGTGATTTCACCGCTGAAGGCGCTGAACTACCTGATTCACCAACTGGAATCCGATATCGTAACCATTGATTATCGCGTGCGTGGTTTCACCCGTGATATCAATGGCATGAAGCATTTTATCGATCATGAAATCAACTCTATTCAGAACTTCATGTCAGAAGACATGAAGTCGCTGTATGACATGGTGGACGTGAACGTCTATCAGGAAAATATGTTCCATACCAAAATGATGCTGAAAGAGTTCGATCTGAAACACTACATGTTCCACACCAAACCGGAAGAGTTAAGCGAGCAAGAGCGCAAGGTGATTACCGACCTGCTGTGGAAAGAGATGCGGGAAATTTATTACGCCCGCAATATACCTGCGGTGTAATGCCTGAAATGCCCGGCGGCGCTTTTGCTTGCCGGGCCTACGGTTGCGCGCCGCCCGGCACAAAACGAATCATTAACGCTGCTGCATAAATTCACGGTATGCGGCAACCACCTGCAGGAAATCCTCCACGCCGCAAAGAGAGAGGCTCTCTTCGTCGTAGTAGTTCATCCCCTCTTCCATTTCATCGCCGGAAAATTCCAGTTGGTTGGCGCGGATCATCACTTCTTCGCCATCCAGCCACAACGTATATTCATGGCCGGCCCGCTGCCAGGAACGTTCACTGCCTTTCACGGTGCGCGCTGCCTGTTCCACTTCATCCAGAAGGGCCAGGTTATCTTTCACCTCTTCGTTGAACCAGTGACCAATCGCCTCGTGGTCCATCGACATTCGCACCTTTACCACACCGGTAATATCGCGCAGAAATTCGTAATCCATAATCTTTTCCTCTGCAAGGGCAATGCGTCACCGCTGCACTGTACCCATAACCTAATTATCGCAGCAGACAGGAAGAAAAAAAGCGCAACGGGTGGGAGGTTTAAAAATAAAAATGCCCGCTGATGCAATGTTCAGCGGGCATTGGAGAGTTTGTAGCCAAACGGTCAGCCAGGCTGACCGAACGGATTACACAGCGGTCTGGAAAATCACGCCGTCAGCTTTTTCAGTGTACTGATCCAGCTGGTTAAAGTTCAGATAGCGATAGGTATCTTCCGCCGTCTTATCAACCTGAGCGACGAAGGTCTGGTACTCTTCCGGCGTCGGCAGTTTGCCCAGCAGAGAAGCGACCGCCGCCAGTTCGGCAGATGCCAGATAGACGTTGGCGCCGGTACCTAAACGGTTCGGGAAGTTACGGGTAGAGGTCGACACGACCGTCGCGCCGTCAGCCACGCGCGCCTGGTTGCCCATACAGAGGGAACAGCCAGGGATTTCGATACGCGCGCCGCTCTTACCAAACACGCTGTAGTAGCCTTCTTCAGTCAGCTGCGCGGCATCCATACGGGTTGGCGGCGCCACCCACAGGCGAGTAGGCAGTTGGCCTTTATGGCTGTCCAGCAGCTTACCTGCGGCACGGAAGTGGCCAATGTTGGTCATGCAGGAACCGATAAACACTTCGTCGATCTTCTCACCCTGCACGTCTGACAGCAGACGCGCATCGTCCGGATCGTTCGGCGCACACAGGATTGGCTCTTTGATATCCGCCAGATCGATGTCGATCACTGCCGCGTATTCCGCATCAGCGTCGGCTTCCAGCAGTTGCGGATCCGCCAGCCATTTTTCCATGCCCTGGATACGGCGCTCCAGCGTACGACGATCGCCGTAACCTTCTGCGATCATCCACTTCAGCAGGACGATGTTGGAGTTCAGATACTCAACGATCGGCTCTTTGTTCAGCTTGATGGTACAACCAGCAGCAGAACGCTCGGCGGAAGCATCGGTCAGTTCAAATGCCTGCTCGACTTTCAGATCCGGCAGACCTTCGATTTCAAGGATGCGGCCAGAGAAGATGTTTTTCTTCCCTTTCTTCTCAACGGTCAGCAGGCCCTGCTTGATAGCATACAGCGGGATGGCGTGAACCAGATCGCGCAGGGTAATGCCCGGTTGCATTTTACCTTTGAAGCGCACCAGTACTGATTCCGGCATATCCAGCGGCATCACGCCGGTCGCGGCGGCGAAGGCCACCAGACCAGAGCCCGCCGGGAAGGAGATACCAATCGGGAAACGGGTATGGGAATCACCGCCGGTACCGACGGTATCCGGCAGCAGCATACGGTTCAACCAGGAGTGGATAACGCCATCGCCCGGACGCAGTGAAACACCGCCGCGGTTCATGATGAAGTCCGGCAGAGTGTGGTGCGTGGTGACGTCAACCGGCTTCGGATAAGCTGCGGTGTGACAGAAGGACTGCATCACCAGGTCAGCGGAGAAGCCCAGGCACGCCAGGTCTTTCAGCTCATCGCGGGTCATTGGACCGGTGGTGTCCTGAGAACCGACGGAGGTCATTTTCGGCTCGCAATAAGCGCCCGGACGGATACCGGCAACGCCGCAGGCGCGGCCAACCATTTTCTGCGCCAGAGAGAAGCCGCGGTTGCTTTCCGCTACGTCTTTCGCATGACGGAAGACATCGCTGTGCGGCAGACCCAGCGCTTCGCGCGCTTTGGTCGTCAGGCCGCGACCGATGATCAGCGGAATACGGCCACCGGCGCGCACTTCGTCGATCAGTACATCGGTTTTCAGTTCGAAGCTTGCCAACAGCTCGTTGGTTTCGTGGTTACGCACTTCACCTTTGAACGGGTAAACGTCAATGACGTCGCCCATGTTGAGGTTGCTCACGTCCACTTCAATAGGCAGCGCGCCCGCATCTTCCATGGTGTTGAAGAAGATAGGCGCGATTTTGCCGCCCAGGCACAGGCCGCCGCCGCGCTTGTTCGGTACGTTCGGGATATCGTCGCCCATGAACCACAGCACCGAGTTGGTGGCGGATTTACGCGAAGAACCGGTACCGACAACGTCGCCAACGTAGGCCAGCGGGAAGCCTTTCTGCTGCAGCGCTTCAATTTGTTTAATCGGACCGACCGCGCCCGGCTGATCCGGTTCAATTCCTTCGCGAGCGTTCTTCAGCATCGCCAGAGCGTGCAGTGGGATATCCGGACGGGACCAGGCATCAGGCGCCGGAGACAAGTCATCGGTATTGGTTTCGCCGGTAACTTTGAAGACGGTAACGGTGATTTTTTCCGCCAGTTGCGGACGGTTCAGGAACCACTCGGCATCAGCCCAGGATTGCATAACCTGTTTAGCGTACTCATTACCCGCTTTGGCTTTCTCTTCTACGTCATAGAAGTTATCGAACATCAGCAGGGTATGGGACAGCGCTTTCGCGGCAATCGGCGCCAGTTTGGCATCGTCCAGCGCTTCAATCAGGGGGTGAATATTGTAACCGCCCTGCATGGTGCCCAGCAGTTCAACGGCTTTTTCAGGGGTAACCAGTGGGGAGGTCGCTTCGCCTTTGGCGATAGCGGCAAGGAATCCGGCTTTAACATAGGCGGCTTCATCGACGCCCGGCGGTACACGGTTGGTAAGCAGATCTAACAGGAATTCATCTTCACCCGCTGGCGGGTTTTTCAGCAGTTCTACCAGCGCGGCCATTTGGGTTGCGTCTAAGGGTTTGGCAACAATCCCCATGGCTGCACGCTCAGCTACGTGCTTACGGTATTCTTCTAGCACGACGGTTCTCCTCGCTCTCATTGTAAAATGCGGTAGGCGATTTTCTTCACGCTCCTGTGAGACAGCAGTTTGTAGGGTAAATGCCCGATACCGCGACGGCAGCATAGCAGGATTTTTGAAGGGTGTTAATCTGTTTACAAAAAAGCAACATTAAAATTTAGCTGAATCGTTAAGGGCAGGATATTGCAGGCTTTCTGTTCAAATGCTGGTAGATAAATTTATTTCTGTTACAGATTTAATGTCAGGATCCCAACAAAAATCAAAAAAAACAATATCGTCTTCATATACTCCCGTAACGTACCGTTTTCGCCGATACTTTAGCGAGATGGGTAACATTTCTGTGTCAGGAGCTTCCATGTCACTACCGTTCAAACCCCATATTATCGCCCTGCTCTGCAGCGCAGGCTTACTCGCGGCGGCGGGAACGCTATATGTTAAAAGCCGTACCCCAGAGACTATCGCTGAAGCGCCGGTGACGGCGCAGCCCACAACGGAACCAGCACCAGCATCCCCGACTGCACCGGCGGCGGGACAACCGGTCGCGGCCACCTATACCCAGGCGCAAATCGACCAATGGGTCGCGCCTATTGCGCTCTACCCGGATAGTTTGCTCTCGCAGGTATTGATGGCCTCCACCTATCCGGACAACGTTATGCAGGCGGTGCAGTGGTCGCAGGATAACCCATCGATGAAAGGCGACGCGGCCGTTCAGGCCGTTGCCAGCCAACCGTGGGATCCGAGCGTCAAATCCCTCGTCGCTTTTCCCACCCTGCTGGCAATGATGGGCGAAAATCCGCCGTGGGTGGAAAACCTTGGCGACGCATTTTTAGCCCAGCCGCACGATGTGATGGATTCCGTACAGCGTCTGCGCGCCATTGCCCAACAAACCGGGACATTGAAATCCACACCGCAACAGAAAGTGACCGTCACGGCCTCGGCACCCGCCTCTTCGAGGTCATCGAATAGCAATAGCACGGTATCATCCTCGACAAGCTCAACGGCATCGCCAGCGCCTTCGCAGATTATCAAAATTGAACCGACTAACCCGCAAGTGGTATACGTTCCGAGCTATAACCCTTCGACCGTCTACGGCAGTTGGCCGAATAGCGCCTATCCCCCGGTCTATCTGCCGCCGCCTCCGGGAGAGCAGTTCACCGATAGCTTCGTCAAAGGTTTTGGTTACAGCCTTGGCGTCGCCACCACCTGGGCACTTTTCAGCAGCATCGACTGGGATGATGATGACCATCATCATGATGACGATTACCATCACGGCGGCTACCAGCACAATGGCGATAACATCAATATTAATGTGAATAATTTCAACCGCATTACCGGGCAGAATCTGCCGGGTAACCATGTTAACTGGCAGCATAACCCCGCCTATCGCGGCAACGTGCCTTATCCGAATAATAATGTCGCCCAGCGCTATCATCAGACCAATGTGCCCGGCGGACTTAGCGCGACCCAACACGCGCCGGTCGATCGCAACGCTCAACGGCAAGCGGCGATGACGCAGCTCCAGCATCCCAACGCGCCTGCCGCCAGCGCAGGTAAGCTTGCGGCTAATAACGCCTCTCGCGATGCGCAGCGTCAGGCGGCTTCTCAACAATTGAAGCAGGCCACCCAGCGCAGCAGCTACCGTGGCTACGACAGCACGCCGACGCCTGCCAAACAGCAGCGTCGCGAAGCGGCGAAAACGCAGCTGCAACATCCAACGCCGCAGCAGCAACAGCATCGCGACGCCGTGAAGAGCCACGTGCAAACTCCTACGCCTCAGCAACAACAGCGCCGTCAGCAGATTCACTCCGCGACGCCGGCCCAACGTCAGCAAGCGGTGAGCACGGCACGCGCCAATGCCTTAAGCGGCAACGAAAGTCGCTCCCCCTCCTGGCAATCGCAGCAGGCGCGCGGGCTGCAAAGCCGCAATATTTCCGGCTTGAGCAGCGAACAGCGCGGCGCCGCCAGAGAGCGTCTTTCCGAACATCATGAATTGCGTCGTCGCTGAGGATGAGCAGATGAGAAAACCATTACAGATCGCCCTATTCACGCTAATGCTGTCGCCGCTCGCCGCCTTCGCCCAGCAACCGTTCCCCACGCCGGAGAAAGCGGCAAGCGCGCTGGCCGATGCGCTCAATCATCGTGATAAAGCCGCGCTCAATAATCTGCTCGGCGATAACTGGCAGCAGTTTTTACCCACCGATGGTATTGATCCCAATGCCGTCGACCGCTTTCAGCGCGACTGGCAGGTGAAACACGTCATTGTCCAGCAGGGTAACAGCGCCTGGCTCGATGTCGGTAGCGAAGCGTGGCGGTTGCCGATTCCCATTGTCAAAGATGAACAGGGCTGGCGTTTTGATATGGCGGCCGGGGAAGATGAAATTCTCACACGCGCCATCGGCCGCAATGAACTGTCGGCAATTGCCGCCATGCACGCCTACGTTGATGCCCAGCAGGATTACTATCAAATGAATCATCGCTGGGCACAAAAAATCATCAGCAGCGAAGGCAAAAAAGATGGCCTGTACTGGCCTACCTCGCCGGGTGAAACGCCAAGCCCGCTGGGGCCGGCATTCAGCCCGACGGAGCCCGGCGCCGGGTATCATGGCTACCGCTTCCGCATTATCGCCGATAACGATAATCAAGGCGTCGCTTTACTGGCATGGCCGGTAGAGTGGGGAGAAACCGGGGTGATGAGCTTCATGATCGATCAGAACGATAAGGTCTGGCAGGCGAACCTGGGCGAAGAGAGCGCGACGAAAGCGCAGGCAATTACGCATTTTGCCCCCGATTCTGCAGCCGGATGGCAGGCGGTCAATCAATAAAAAAATGCCCGGTTGCGCGATAGCAACCGGGCACTCTCTGGTGCTTAGCCCTGGTGCGGCATCAGCTCCGGATAACCGGCAAAAGCAGGTTTCTGACTGGTCAGCGCCGCTTCATCCGAGCTGATGCTCCCGGAATTCGCCGCCCACACCCCTTCAGTAGTTTTCGTTACCAACTGATGCTGCGCATTCAGATCCTGGCCCATCGCCGCAATATGGCTATTTTCAGTGCCGCCGCTGTTCGCAGCCCAGGGAATGACCGCATCGGCCGCACAGGCCATACCGGAAACTAATGTCGTCGCTAACAGCGCCGTGGTTAACAAGCGTTTCATCTCACACCTCAGATACATAATTAACTGCCTATTAGTTTACTGAGTGACTATTTTCAAAGTATGTATGAGGTGTAGCGGTTTGTGAACACTGACATAGTTCTAAACATTAGCGATAAAAAAAGCGGCTCTGAGAGCCGCTTATGCATTTTACCCGAAAGAAAAAGTTACTTTTTCTTCGCTTTCGCGTTTGGCAGGTCGGTAATGCTACCTTCGAAGACTTCTGCCGCCAGGCCAACGGACTCGTGCAGAGTCGGGTGAGCGTGGATAGTCAGCGCGATGTCTTCCGCGTCGCAGCCCATTTCGATAGCCAGACCGATTTCACCCAGCAGCTCGCCGCCGTTGGTGCCGACAATCGCGCCGCCGATAACACGGTGGGTCTCTTTGTCGAAGATCAGTTTGGTCATACCGTCTGCGCAGTCGGAAGCGATAGCACGGCCGGAAGCAGCCCACGGGAAGGTGGCGGTTTCGTAGCTGATGCCCTTCTCTTTCGCTTCTTTCTCAGTCAGGCCAACCCATGCCACTTCTGGCTCGGTGTAGGCGATAGACGGGATAACTTTCGGATCGAAGTAGTGTTTCAGGCCGGAGATAACTTCTGCGGCAACGTGACCTTCGTGTACGCCTTTGTGCGCCAGCATCGGCTGGCCGACGATATCGCCGATAGCAAAGATGTGCGGCACGTTGGTGCGCATTTGTTTGTCAACGCGAATGAAGCCGCGATCGTCAACTTCCACGCCGGCTTTGCCTGCGTCGAGGTTTTTACCGTTCGGCACGCGGCCGATAGCCACCAGCACCGCGTCGTAACGCTGCGCTTCCGCCGGGGCTTTTTTGCCTTCCATGGAAACGTAAATACCGTCTTCTTTTGCTTCAACGGCAGTTACTTTGGTTTCCAGCATCAGGTTGAATTTCTTGCTGATACGTTTGGTGAAGACTTTAACCACGTCTTTGTCGGCAGCCGGGATAACCTGGTCGAACATTTCAACCACGTCAATCTCTGAACCCAGCGCATGGTATACGGTACCCATTTCCAGACCGATGATACCGCCGCCCATAACCAGCATGCGTTTCGGTACAGATTTCAGTTCCAGAGCGTCGGTGGAATCCCAAACGCGCGGGTCTTCATGCGGGATAAACGGCAGTTGAATCGGACGGGAGCCCGCCGCGATGATCGCGTTGTCGAAGTTAATCACGGTTTTGCCGTTTTCGCCTTCAACTTCCAGGGTGTTAGCGCCGGTGAATTTACCCAGACCGTTAACCACCTTCACTTTACGACCTTTGGCCATGCCAGCCAGACCACCGGTCAGCTGAGTGATGACTTTTTCTTTCCAGGTGCGGATCTTGTCAATGTCGGTTTTCGGTTCGCCGAAAACGATGCCGTGTTCGGCCAGCGCTTTCGCTTCTTCGATAACTTTAGCAACGTGCAGCAGTGCTTTAGAAGGGATACAACCCACGTTCAGGCAAACGCCGCCCAGGGAGCTGTAACGTTCTACGA
The DNA here is from genome assembly GCF_040065095.1 of Klebsiella sp. CN_Kp091. Lineage (NCBI taxonomy): Bacteria > Pseudomonadati > Pseudomonadota > Gammaproteobacteria > Enterobacterales > Enterobacteriaceae > Klebsiella > Klebsiella sp. CN_Kp091. The sequence goes on from NZ_JBEAIO010000047.1 coordinate 93,452, forward strand.
TGACGGTTTCCAGACCTAAATCAGCGCAACGGAAGGCTGCAGAGTAGCCTGCAGGACCTGCCCCAAGTACCACGACCTGAGTTTTGATTTCAGTACTCATCATGACCTCTGTAATTTATATCCGGCGGGTCTGACGCTTTTATTATTACGCCCAAGTCCACCGGGACGTTCTATCCGCGTGTATTTTACAAAATTGTTAACAATTTTTAAACAACAAACGGCAAACGATTTTGTCCTTTGTTGCTGATAATCCTCAACAGCCTGAGGTTATCAGAAAAAAGCCGGCCGTCAGGCCGGCTTTTTCGCTTACATCACCAGGCGGCGAATGTCGCTCAAGGTGTTGTTAATGATGGTAATGAAGCGGGCACCATCAGCACCGTCGATGACGCGGTGGTCGAAGGACAGAGAGATCGGCATCATCAGACGCGGAACGAACTCTTTACCATTCCATACCGGCTCCATCGCGGACTTAGACACGCCCAGGATGGCCACTTCCGGCGCGTTAACAATCGGCGCGAAGTGGGTGGTACCCAGGCCGCCGATGCTGGAGATGGTGAAGCAACCGCCCTGCATTTCGCCAGCAGTCAGCTTGCCATCGCGCGCTTTCTTCGAGATGGTGGTCAGTTCGCGAGACAGCTCGGTGATGCTCTTCTTGTTCACGTCTTTAAAGACCGGAACCACCAGACCGTTCGGAGTATCAACCGCCACACCGATGTTGATGTATTTCTTCAGCGTCAGACGCTGACCGTCTTCGGACAGCGAGCTGTTGAAGCGCGGCATCTGCTCAAGCGCAGCGGCAACGGCTTTCATGATGAAGACCACTGGGGTGAATTTCACGTCCAGTTTGCGCTTCTCAGCTTCGGCATTCTGCTGCTTACGGAACGCTTCCAGATCGGTGATATCGGTTTTGTCGAAGTGCGTAACGTGCGGGATCATCACCCAGTTACGGCTCAGGTTAGCGCCAGAGATTTTCTGGATACGACCCAGTTCCACTTCTTCGATTTCGCCAAACTTGCTGAAGTCAACTTTCGGCCATGGCAGCATGCCCGGCAGACCGCCGCCTGCGGCAGCAGCCGGTGCGGATTCAGCGCGTTTAACCGCTTCTTTCACGTAAGCCTGAACGTCTTCGCGCAGGATACGACCTTTACGGCCAGTCCCTTTCACTTTCGCCAGGTTTACGCCGAACTCGCGCGCCAGGCGGCGAATCAGCGGAGTCGCGTGAACGTAAGCTTCGTTTTCAGCGAATTCGGTTTTACCTTCTGCTTTCGCAGCCGGCGCGGCAGCTTTCTGAGCCGGTGCCGGTGCAGCAGCCGGTGCCGGTGCAGCAGCCTGAGCTGGAGCAGCAGCAGGCGCGGCGCCTTCCACTTCGAAGACCATGATCAGAGAGCCGGTAGAGACTTTGTCGCCGGTGCTGATTTTGATCTCTTTTACGGTACCCGCGAACGGCGCCGGAACTTCCATAGAAGCTTTGTCGCCTTCGACGGTGATCAGTGACTGCTCAGCGGCAACTTTATCGCCGACTTTTACCATCACTTCGGTGACTTCAACTTCGTCGCCGCCGATATCCGGTACGTTAACATCCTTCACGCCGGCTGCAGCAGCCGGTGCCGCTGCAGCCGGAGCGGCAGCCTGTGCCGGAGCGGCTGCAGGCGCAGCGCCCGCCACTTCGAAGATCATGATCAGGGAGCCGGTGGACACTTTGTCGCCGGTGTTGATTTTGATCTCTTTTACGGTACCCGCGAACGGCGCCGGAACTTCCATAGAAGC